>CAJXYE010000011.1 GCA_913063325.1 uncultured Colwellia sp.
AGACGCTGTTCGGTGCTCAGGTAGCTATTCTCACCCAGAGTACCAGAAGCGACAAGTCCGCCCATTCTGCTTCCGCCTTTTCCCTGAGCTTTTAAAACAGCTGCTGCCTGTTTTTGTGTTGTATCGAAGTCAATTTCAAGGGCACCAGATTCTGACTCTTTTAGCCAGGTAAATACGGCCGGCATAACCGTATATCGCCAATCTGTACTATTTGTTTCCATCATATTACCTTTTGTTTAAAAATTATATCAAACACACTATATGATATATTGTATACCATATAAATGTACTATACCATTTAAAAGTAACTAGCTCAAATCAAGCAAACATTTTTGCCCTTCAATCTTTAAAATCTCAGTGATATCTTGTGACATCTCAATCACACCTTTATAGTTATCGTCTTTATCTCTAACAGCAAAATAGCGAATATTAATTTTTTTATCTCCCTTAAAGTTAATCCAAAATTCGGCCGTATCCTGAGTGCCTTTTTTAAACTCTTCAAGGATCTGTAACACAGGATCAAGTGATTTAGGTGGATGACAGAATTTAACTTCGCGGCCAATTATTCCCGAAGATCGAGGGAAAACACGGTTATCACCTCTGTTATAAAACACAACTAAGTCATTTTCATCAACATAAGTTAAATCTACAGGCATAAATTGCAACATCAAGTTAAGTTGCTCAGTAGCCAAATAGCCTTCGTTCATTCGGATCCTGTCATCAGTTGAAAAGGGTAAACGACGTTTACGTCTATCTTCACCGGGGTGCACATATTCTTCACCCCCTGCTTCTTCCCCTTTTTCAACCTTTCTTTCAGCCTCACTTACAGGATAGGGCGCAGGCTCTTGCGTTAACATCCAACCAATTTCCACATCACCCTCACGCATTTCTTTCCAGTCATCTTCACTGAGTAAATCTAAGGCATTAGGAAACAATCTATGTTCTTCAACTTCCATTAAATGAAATAACTCACCAGCAATCCGTTTAATAATGCGCGAGATTTTGTTAAGTGTTTTAGCCTCAATACAGGCACGAACTTCGCGAAATAAATCACGTATCTCATCATGAAAAGCCCACATACCTTGACTAGGTCCAGTCCAACCATGCTTTTCAAGATAAGGGAAAAGCTGATTTTCTTTACGTGCGAAGCGCTTTTCAACTTCAGCTAGTTGATTAAATAAGTTAAAGAACAGTTCAAAATCTTGCTCTGCATCTGAAGATGAAAGTTGTGATAATAATGACTGGATTAAGTGATTTTCTTCAAAGTAGACTTTTACCGGATGCCCTTCGGGAAGTTCGGTTACATATTGCGGCCAAGAATTCATATACCCGTCACCATTCAAGATGCATGTTTCAGAGCGGTTGAGCGATTTCAATTCAAGGCGCAGTGATGAAGGAATGGTTATTCCCTTCTAAGTCACTGCAACGAAGAAGTGGTATTGCTCAAACGCTTCTCTGATGGGTTTAAAATGACTTTATGCTGCGGTTAATAATCAACACATAGAGTGACTATGTGGGGATTATTTTCCTTGCCTAAAGGCATTTTAATTCCCACTGAAATCGAGCACTTTGAATGGTAACGGGTATAAACTCGCTCTAACGGAAAATAAAGCGATATATTGTCAAATTCAGTCCCGAGAGGTTTGGACATAGATCATGATTTATCCGATTAGTCTTGATTAAAACAGTAAGTGTTTCTCACAAATATTAGCTTCAATAGCTGCCCTTTCTAAGGCTGGTTATTTAGACACTCAGTCATTATTAACAGTAATAATAGCTTTTTATTCTATAACCCTGCTAACATGTCGCAAATAGGAATGGTTATCATTTGCACTAAAGTGCAATTCTTGAAAGGATTAAAAATGTATCGCGATTTAAAATTATCATGGAAAATCACCCTAAGTTCCACGTTCATCTTGTTATTGTTATTAGCGGTTGCCAGTGTTTCCCATACGGGTATCAAAGCCGCTAGCAATGGTTTTACTGAGTACAGAGAGCTTGCTCGTGATAGTAATTTATCAAGTGAATTATTGTCGAATATGTTAATGGTACGAATGAATGTTAAAGATTACTTGATAACCCATAGCAATAAAGATATTGAACAATATAATCACTACCTTGTAGCAATGCAGTCCTTGCTAAATGAAGCAAAAAGAGAAATAAACAAAGCCGAACGAGCTAAACTGGTAGAGCGTATTTCTGATGAAATAACTGGTTATAAAGCGTCCTTTGATAAAGTTGTTAAGCTTGTGAACTTACGTAATAGTGTTGTCACAGAGCAATTAGATCCTAATGGCTTAAAAATGAGAAAAGCCATGACGGCAATCATTTTAAGTGCTTACCAAGATGACGATGTTTCCGCTTCTTATAAAGCCTCACAAGTACAAGAAAAACTATTATTGGGCCGTCTGTATGTTGCCAAATTTCTTAAATCTAACGCAAAGGAAGACTTTACTTTTGCACTAAAAAACATGAAAAGTGAACTCAATATACTTTCGTCAGAACTTGATATCAGCTTGCAAAATACTAAGAGGCGAGCATTATTTAATGAGTTTAAGAATGCACATATTGCTTACTTAGCAGCCATGGAACAATTAGACCAGCTTATTAGTCAGCGTAATGATTTGATTGATAATAAATTAGATAAGGTAGGTCCAATTGTAGCCAAACAGGCGACCGAGATAAAATTGTCGGTTATGTCAGATCAAGACAAATTAGGCCCAAAACTTCAAGAAAGCAATAACACCACATCAACTTTAGTCCTCACTATCAGCTTAGCAGCATTGTTATTGGGTATTATCTTCTCATACTTTATCTCACTTAGTATAACTCGCCCGATAAATCGTGTTGTTGCTATAGCCAAACAATTGGCTAAAGGCGATTTAACAATCACAGTTGAACAAGGTGCTAAAGACGAAGTTGGTCAGCTGTTTAATGCGCTGGGTGATACAGTGACTAACTTACGAAGCGTAGTTAGTCAGATTTCAGGTGCTAGCCAAGAGGTGGCATCTTCAGCGCAACAATTATCTGTGGTAACAGAGCAAAGTAGTCTAGGAGCACAAGAACAAAAGTCAGAAACCGAGCAAGTAGCTACAGCTATGGTTGAAATGACAGCAACAGTCGCTGACGTTGCCAATAATGCCATTCAAGCCGCTGATGCAGCTACCGATGCAAATATCGAGGCTAACTCTGGTCAAGATATTGTACAAAAAACAGTTGTATCAATTAATCAGCTGTCAGAAATTGTTGAAGAGACTTCAGATAAACTGCTTGAATTAGCGGATGACTCTATGAGTATTGGTGCTATTTTAGAAGTGATTAATGGCATAGCCGATCAAACCAATTTGCTGGCACTAAATGCCGCTATTGAAGCTGCTCGTGCCGGAGAGCAAGGACGCGGTTTCTCCGTTGTTGCAGATGAAGTACGTTCTTTGGCACAAAAAACTCAAGAATCTACACTGCAAATAAAATCATTAATTGAAAAACTGCAATTAGGCTCTAAAGATGCCGTTGTTAGTATGACGCGCGGTAAAGAACAGGCGCAACAGAGTGTGCTTACCGTAACAAAAGCACAAAGTGCATTAGATACTATCTCAGCCTCCATTACCCATATCAGTGACATGAATAGCCAAATAGCTACAGCAACAGAGCAGCAAAGTGCGGTAACCCATGACGTCAGTAAAAATTTGGATAATGTTCAACGAATCTCTAATGAAGGAGAGTCTGCTACCCTACAAATTTCACAAGCAAGTACTGAGCTAGCGACACTATCAAATAAGTTACAAATAATGGTGCAGCATTTTACCGTGGAAAAGCCAGTAAAGACTCGTTAAACATTGCTTTATATAATTACGATTTCAGGCTGGACTTACTTGTTGAAAGGCACCGTAAGTCATTATTAACAAAGTGTTTACTATGGATATCCATGTTAGATAATAGTATTGTAAAAGCGTAGGTTTTGCTTGCGCGTTTACAGCTAGTCATAATGCCTTGGCCTCATCAACGACTGAGGCCAGTAAGAAGTATTCTCCTCATGTCAATAATACTCAACCCACAACGTTGTTTTAAGTTTTAACACTCTAGGCAATTAATCTAGGTTATAGAAGTTAGTTGAAACGTCAAATTTACCTTCCTATAGCGGATATTAATTTCATAATTCTATTGTGCTGTCAGGCACTAAAGATCACAGACGGATAAAAGAAAGATATTGTAAAATCATAAAAGTGGATTTGATATCTTTCTGTCAACATTTCTCAACATTAGTAACAAAGAGTATTTAACAAACAACAATAAATATGCCCCGTTAATCCCTTCCTACCAATAAATCATTGTCTATACTAACGGAAGATCAATGCGCTAAAACGATATTTTTATTTACAATATGAAAAGATAAGTTGGTGACTACTTTGGTAAAACAGGTTGATTTGCAGCATTTCGAAATTACTCAACTACTAGAGGCAATTTACTTTCGATACGGTTATGACTTTAGACATTATGCCCGTGCTTCTTTAGAAAGAAAGGTCATAAATCGCTTAAGGTTAGCAAAATTAGTTAATATTTCAGCAATGACCTGCAAAATTTTATATGAGCCTAGTTTTTTTAATTTATTTCTTAAAGATATGTCTGTCACTGTTACCGAAATGTTTCGAGACCCATATGTGTTTAAAAAAATAAGAACCAGTGTTTGTCAGCACCTTAAAACCTACTCTCGCGTAAATATTTGGCATGTCGGCTGCGCAACAGGTGAAGAGGCTTATTCAATGGCTATTTTATTAGATGAAGAAGGTTTGTTACCACGCACACGTATCTATGCCACCGATTATAATAACCATTCACTTGAGTTAGCTACACGAGGAAATTACAAAGCAGATAAAATGCCACAGTATAATGAAAACTACTTAAAATCAGGAGGTAAATCTAGCCTAAGTCATTATTATCAGCAACAAGGTAATATCATTAATTTTGATGACTCACTTAAAAAATATATAACATTTGCTAATCATAATTTAATGAAAGACCAAGTATTTGCTCAAATGCACCTTGTTTTTTGCCGAAACGTTTTAATTTACTTTGATGCAACCTTACAAAATAGCGTGCTAAACCTACTTAAAGAAAGCCTGATCCACCGTGGTTTTCTAATATTAGGTGATAAAGAAAGCTTAGATTTTAGCCAACAAAGAGAATATTTTGAAAACTATGCCAATAAAGAAAGAATCTACCGACTTTGCGCCAACCTATGAAGCTTTGGTTATCGGTGTTTCTGCGGGCGGCTTGAAAGCCCTTAGCGCAATTATTCCTTCATTACCCAGTGATTTTCCGCTACCCATAGTTATCGTGCCACATCGAAAGCATGAAACAGAAGATTATCTAGTATCATATTTAAATAAACGGTCATCATTAACGGTTTTATCTGCCAGTATCGGAGCACCAATTAAGCAAGGTTGTGTTTATATTGCCCCTTCAGGTTATCACTTATTAATTGAACGCGACAAAACATTTAGCTTAAGTATTGACGGCAAGGTAAATTACTCTATCCCCTCCATCGATATTTTATTTGACTCTGCGGCTATAGCTTATCAAGAAACGTTAATTGGTCTAATATTAACCGGCGCAAATAACGATGGTAGCTTAGGCTTGCGAAGCATAAACTTTTATCATGGTCTATCCTTAGTACAAGATCCCAAAAGTGCCGAATTTTCTGTTATGCCACAAACAGCCATTAGCACCACACATGTAAACTATATTCTCCCATTAGTCGATATTAGTGATTTTTTAATTAGGTTGCTAATGGAGTAGCTATGAATACCTCTCTTAGAGAAATACTCATCGTTGATGACGAGCCCAACAATCACAGAGTTTACGAGCGTACTCTAGAATCCTTAGAATTAGATTTTGTTAAAGTTTTTTCGGGACAACAAGCATTATCGGTGGCACATAAACACGATTTCTTTTTGATTTTAATGGATGTGCAAATGCCTGAAATGGACGGCTTTGAAACCGCTTCTTTATTACTGAATCATCCAAAAACCTCACATATTCCAATTATATTTATTACCGCTTTTGATCGTGATGAAAGTTTTGAATTTAAAGGTTACGCTAGTGGTGCAGTCGATTATTTAGTAAAACCAATCAATGGCGAAATATTAAAAAGTAAGGTCAATGTCTTTTTGGAGCTATTCCAAGATAAGGCTAAACTCGAGCAGGCATGCAAAGTGCGACAAGCAGTCGAAACGGAATTACGTCTCAACAAAAGTAATTTAGAAAGAATAGTCAAAGAGCGTACGCACGAATTACAAGAATCTCTCACTGAGTTAATGGATACGCAAAATAAGTTGGTTGAAACCGAAAAAATGGCATCACTTGGCCGCTTAGTTGCAGGCATTGCTCACGAATTGAATACACCACTAGGTATTTGTGTTACTGCTGCCTCTTATTTAAATGGTGACAGCCAAAAAATGCAAGTTACCGTTAATAATGGCAAGACCCGTAAAGCACACTTAGATGAGTTTTTATCGACAACCTGCCAAGCCACTTCGCTCATTTTAACAAACTTAGAGCGAGCAGCTGAGCTTATCAGTAATTTTAAATTAATTGCGGTTGATATAAGTAGTGAGAAGAATCGTGAGTTTAATTTATATGACTACATTGAAAGCACAATAATCAGCCTGCGCCCCGCATTAAAACATACCGAAATAAACGTAAAGGTTATGGGTGATAGCCAAATTCTTATCAATACTTGTCCCGGCAGTATTTCTCAAATAATCACCAATTTACTAATGAACTCTTTGTTACATGCATTTGAGGAAAGCTTAACCGGCAATATTACTATTGAGTTATCACTAAAAGACAACCGGATACACTTGCAATATCAAGATGATGGCTTAGGTATGTCTGAAGAAGTGCGTGTATTAATTTTTGAACCCTTTTTTACCACTAAACACCTCGCTGGTGGCAGTGGTTTAGGTTTATCTATTATTTATAATTTGGTCATGCACAAACTACGAGGCGATATTAAATGTTATAGCAAACCCAACCAAGGCACCCGCTTTGAAATAATGCTACCTATTAATATACCCTAGCAGTAACCTGTCTACAGAATCGACAACAACTCAAGCTCCTACCTATTCTGTTATCCCTTTTTCGAGAGATTAAGCACAATTGAACTTTTTATACTAAATTAAATAACATGCCTTAACATATTGTTGGATTAACAAAATGAATTTAACCATAGGTAAAAAAATTAGTGCCGCTTTTGCTGTGATCCTTTCATTAATTCTTACCTTAGGTGGCACAACTTATTATTTAAATACTAGCATTCATGCTGACGCCGAAGATATTCATAACGATGACGTGCCTGGCGTTATTTTATACCTGCAAATACTTGATGAAATTGGCGACATGCATAGTAATGTAGTTGAGTACACTACAGGTGAGATTGATGAGGTAGATGACTTCCACGCAAACCACCAAGAATTTCTAACTTACTTCACTCAGTTACAACCATTAGAGTCTTCTTCAGAAAGTGACAGAGAAAAAATGGCAAAAATAGAACTACTGGTAAGTCAGTATGTCAAAGAAATTAATGAGCAGGTCTTTAATAAATATAAACCGCAAGATGAAATTTGGGCAAAACAAATCATTGATGATTTAGAGCATAAGCAAGGGGCTGAATTAGAAACATTACTCGACAAATTAAAAGATGAAGAGTTTGCCGAGGCACTTAATACAACAGACATTAATGAAGCTGTTAACGATGATTTACCCGGTGTGCGTTATTACCTTGAATTGGTAGATGAAGCCGGAGATATGTTAGCCTCTTTAAGTGATTTTGTCGGTGGTGAAAGCGATGAAGAAGTCGAATTTAGAGAAAATGCCGATGACTTTACTCAATATTTTAATTTGCTAGAGCCTCTTGAGCAAAAGCCTACCGAAATTCGTGACTTAATTACCATTAACCGACTTTACAGCGACATAGTACGCACCGCCGATGCCGTTTTTCGTCGTTATGATCCACAAGCCAGAAGTCGAGCATTAGGAGTGATTGATAGGCTCGAGCACGACATACTTAATCAATTAGAAGAAATACTCGATAGTTCATCATTAGAAGAGCAAACAGACGCTGACAATGCTCTTAATGCTTTATCTGATACGCTCAATACCGTTAACAGTATTATCATCACCTTAGCTATTATTTCCTTAATTATTGGGGTTTTAATTAGTTACTGGATAACCAACACTATATTACGCGCTGTTGGTGGTGAACCAGCAACTATTGAAGCAATAGCGAATGAAGTAGCAATAGGTAATGTTTATATGGATATAAACACTAAAAACGACAAACAAACCGGTATTTATGCTGCATTGCAACTGATGATTAATGCATTAACGGTAAAAATAAAGATGACTGAGAAAATAGCCCAAGGTGATTTAAGTACTAACATTGAGCTTACCTCACAAAAAGATTCTCTCGGTATTGCCCTGAATAAAATGCAGCTAAACTTCAAAGAAATGGTCGAGCAAGCAAATGCTTTTGCTAATGGCAACTACAGTAGTCAAATCACCCCGCGTTCAAGCCAAGATGAATTTGGCATAGCACTTTCCCATATGATGCAACAAGTTACCGATAGAAACCAGCAAGTCGAAGCACAAAACTGGCTTAAAACTCAAGTAGTAAAAATAAGTAAAGTATCTCAAGGCATAGATGATTTACAAAGTATGGCGCAGCAACTGGTCAGTGAAATAGCACAGGCCTTAGAGGCTGGTCACGCCGTTTTTTATGCCAAAACAACCGAGCAAAACAGTGATAGTTACCACTTACTTGGTAGTTATGCTTATGTTGAGAGGAAAAATATATCTAATAGTTACAAAATCGGAGAAGGATTAGTTGGTCAATGTGCGTTAGAAAAGCACAACATAGTACTCACCAATGTACCTGACGATTACATTCAAATCAGTTCCGGTTTAGGTGAGAAAAAACCATTTAATATCATAGTATTACCTGTTCTCTTTGAAGATAACTGTATCGCCATCATTGAGGTCGCAAGTTTTAAGCTGTTTACTGAGATTCAAATAGACTTTCTTAATCAAGTTATTGCTAGTTTAGGCATAACAATGAATAGCTTAGTGAGCAGAAAGCGGATTGTTAATTTATTGCAAGAATCACAAAGCCAAACAGAAGAACTGCAGAGTCAATCAGAAGAACTCAGAGCCACCAACGATGAGTTAGAGCAAAAAGCTGAAACATTAAACTTACAATCAAGCGAATTACAAATAGCGAATAATGACTTAGAAGGTAAAACCCAAGCCTTAGAAATCAAACAGCGCGATATTGAGATTAAAAATCAAGAAATTGAAGAAAAAGCAAAAGAACTGGCAATTGCCAGTAAGTATAAATCTGAATTTTTAGCTAACATGTCACATGAACTTCGCACACCACTTAACAGTTTATTATTACTTGCCAAAGGATTAGCAAATAACACACAAGGCAATTTAAGCACAGTACAAGTTGAAGATGCCCAAGTTATATACGATGGTGGTAATAGCCTATTATCCTTAATTAATGACATCATGGATCTTTCTAAAGTAGAAGCAGGCAAGCTAACTATACATAGTGAATCGGTTTCTTTTGATATTCTTAAGCGTAATTTAAATAAAATGTTTGACCCTATAGCAAACGACAGAGCTTTAAGTTTTAACGTAGAAATAGCTGACAACCTTCCAGAAAGTTTCATTAGCGATGGCTTACGTGTAGAACAAATATTACGTAACTTACTCTCTAATGCAATGAAATTCACCCCACAAGGCACTGTAACATTAACTATAAGTAAACCAGAGAAAACGGTAGTATTTTCACATAGCCAACTCACCGTAGAAGATAGCATCGCTTTTGCCGTTGTTGATAGTGGTATCGGTATTCCTAAAGATAAACAGCTAGCTATTTTTGAAGCCTTTCAACAAGAGGATGGCACCACCAGTCGAAAATATGGGGGCACAGGGTTAGGGCTTACCATAGCAAGAGAGTTAAGCCGCTTATTAGGCGGTGAAATCCACTTAACAAGTAAATTAAAAGCTGGCAGCACCTTTACTCTGTATTTATCATTAGAAAGGAAACTAGCACAAGATTTAGCTGAGTCTGACGAGGCTTCTTTTACTTCTCCTCATAAGACGAATGCCAGCGAACAGAAAAAAACAGCAGTGCAAGAGAAGAAAGAACAAAACCAATCACTTGCTGCAACGCCCTTTGCAGAAGTTGATGGTATGAGTGATGATAAGCGTAGTATCCGTGAAGGTGATAGAAGATTACTAATTATTGAAGATGACCCAGGAAATCAAAAAGCAACCCGTCAATTGCTTGAAAGTAATAATATAAAAATCACAGCTGTCGCCACTGGCAACGAAGGTATAGCTAAAATAAACACTGAAAAATATGATTGTATCATCCTTGATTTAGGTTTGCCTGATATGAGTGGTTTCGAGTTGCTAAAAACGATTAATGAAAGCGAACTAGAAGATATCCCTCCAATTATCGTTTATACAGGACGTGAAATTAGCGAGCAAGAGCAAAAAGAGTTGGATGCTTATTCCGCCTCGATTGTTATTAAAGGTGTGAACTCAGCAGAGCGCCTATTAGATGATGTTTCATTATTTTTGCATCAGATAGATAAGGACAAAAGCGAAGTTATTAACGTACTTCACGATGAAGAAGCATTACTTAAAGGTCGTAAAATACTGCTAGTTGATGATGATATGAGGAATTGCTACGCCCTTTCAAAAATGTTAATTGAAATTGGTCTTGACGTTGAATTAGCTGAGAATGGTCAAGTAGCGCTAGATTCATTAATAAAGGAAAAAGATTTTGAATTGATTTTAATGGATACAATGATGCCCGTAATGGATGGTAATAAAGCTACCGAAGAAATTAGAAAAATGGACGATTACAAAAACATTCCCATTATTGCACTTACCGCAAAAACAATGCCTGAAGATAGGGAAAAATGTTTTAAAGCAGGTGCTTCAGAATACATAACTAAACCTGTTGATTTTGACAGCTTAGTTTCAGTAATGCGTATCTGGTTATTTGATTCTAAATAACGACACGTGTTTTTAATATAACTTGGTGTTTCTAAGTCAGCTTACTATGGTAATCAAATATAGCTATTATTTTGGACGCTACTTTAGGCAAGGTAATTTTCAAGACATAGTAGCGAAGTGAACATGGCTAAAAAGGTATAGCTTCTAACTAAGGATTTTGGGGCTAAAGCGAGATAGAAACGTATTCTAACGTCAGCTATCCAGAGAGTTATAACGTAAAATTGGAGTTTACAACTCTAATATTTAAGAGCGTTTTGTGGTAAAAACGCCCTTTATATTGACATGTACATTCATGATATTTACCCAATACAAAATCCCCCATAAGCAAAAACAGATAAATCCCAGCCAATTCATAACTAACAAAAGCCAAGGTAAGTTATTAGACGTTGTATTTTCTGTTAGTTCATCAGCTCAGATAACTCTTGTGTTGCACCTTGCTTTTGTTACCCCTGAGTGTGTGAAATTATGTATTCATTTATATCACGTTACAAACTAAGGCCACTTCATAATGAAAACTACTCGTTTTCTCGATAAGTGAGTACTAGGCTTATGTTTGGGTAGTAATGAATCAAATAAGGTGAAATGACATGAGGCGCGAATATTTCCTAGCAGATTCTTTAGATGATGTAGATAAGGCTGCATCAATATTGCATGATCAATTGCATATCAATGAAAATAATATTCATGTGATTTGTAATGATAGAAAAGGCATCCTACAACATCATTTGCATGAAGGGAGTATTATAGAAACATCTGATTTAGTGCGTGGTGGAGAACACGGCGCCTTGTTAGGAATAGTGATGGGGATAACGGGTGCCGTTATCCTCATTATTAGCATGCCTTTTTGGGATGAGAGTGAGGTAATCAAGCAAGCTGTGATAGCAATCACCTTATTGGCTTCATTAGCGTTGGGATGTCTTATTGGTGCATTCGTTGGCTTACTTCATGTTAACTATAAGATTTTACGATTCAATAAAGACTTAGCAACAGGTAAGTCATTAATGTTAGTCGATTCAAATAAGCTTGAAGTAATTAAACTGGCATTAGCAAAACAGCCCGTCATAGATAAAGGTGAAGACAGTAGCCTTATTTTTCCCTTTAACGAGTATGATAATCAGCGAAGGTTGCCCGCTTAAAGACATTTATTTTTAGGTGCTCTAGATAAAGGTTAGAAGCTTACTCTGTAACAAGAGTAAGTATTTTTTTGGGTTTATATTTATTACCTAACGTCCAACTCAATTTAAAATCAACAAAAGGTAAACACATTAACTAAGCAGCTGTGGCATAAAAAACAAGTAAGCAACAAAACCAAGCCAACTAAAGCCTAACAAAAGCCAAGGCAGTTTATTACCACCGGTATCTGCTTTTAACTCATCCAAACCACTTAGCTCATCAGCTGCTCTTTGCTTTTGCTTGGCTTGTTGTTTACGATCTTTATCTCGCTCCCGAGATTTTTTACTTTGCTGCTTTTTATACTCAGCTATGCCCTTCTCTATTCCTTGAGCTATTAATTTGGTTTGCTCTTTGCTCTGACCTTTCTTTTGCGTGCCTTTGGCAACTTTCATTGCTTGGTCTTGTACTTCTATTGATACTTTATTTGTCATGCATCTACTCTCTTTATTTATTAAGTTACTAGGTCAAACAAATAGTTAAAATGTACCGCTGAAATTTACACCGTAATGGCCACTGCTAGCCGTCGGAGAAATAGTAATACCAGAATAAGGCTCGGTAAAATACAGTCCCGACATTATACCAATAGCCACGCCAGCTAATACATCCTCAACAAAGTGTTTATCACTTTCTACTCGGCTATAACCAACAAATATTGCGCCAACATAGGCAGGAATAGCCCACTTCCAGCCATAACGCTGTTGAATAAATGTTGCTGAAGCAAAACTATCGGCAGTATGTCCTGAGGGAAACGAATCGTCACCTGAGCCATCGGGTCTATCTTTATCAATACCATACTTTAAACCTTCCACTGCCACGCGAGAGACGACGCCCGACTTAATTAGCTGCCAACTGCCTTGAAAATCATCTTCGATAATTAGCGTAGCGCCAAAGGCTGCTGCTGGAAGAAGTAAATGAACGATATCACCCGACTTCTCTAAGCTAGATTTCGCCAAAGCCGGTACTGTGATTAAGGGTAAAAGCAAACATAGATAGGTACACAGAAATTTTTTCACTTAGCTAACTCATAAAAGATGAATAATGACCGCCTTTATACCTAGCAATACTAATAATTGCAAAAGTGATTTAACTTAATAGTGGCACCTAGGTGAACTCTTTAACCTAAAACCATCGACTAAACACGACAGTTAATCGTATCCTTATTGACATTTTTTTTACATACGACAAAATGGTTTTGTTAATAGTGAAATAGCTTTGATATAGCGCGGTTTTAAAAAGCACTCTTTATAAGGTTTACTTTTTGTTCTCAAGCAGCTTATTCCACTTAATAAAACTAATATATACCCATGTTACTTCAAAATGCAGGATTCAGCTGGAATTAGAAACGCCTTTAGGTAAGGCATTGATTGCAGAGAATAGTTATTCTATTGTCTAAATCAATAACGTAGCATAAAGCGTTTCTAAACCAGCCTTACAGGGATGTCTGAGCAAACCATGATCATCGTTGCCCCTCTTTTTAAGGGAAAAACCCTTAATAAAAAAAGGCGCCTTGAACATGAATTACCCAGATATCCTGAAACACGTATTTTGATGTATCATGGGTATCAAAATAAGAGAAATATTTAATGAAAAAATCTTTGATAGCCCTTGCCTTAGCAACAACATTTTTAGGTGGTTGTGGCATGTTTGAAGCAAGTAACGACAGCAATAAAAGTGTTGTTGCCACAAAAGCCGAATTAGGCAGCTTTGGTGTTGATTTAAGCGCCCGCAATGAAGCAGTTAAGCCTGGTGATGACTTCTTTATGTATGCCAGTGGTACTTGGTATGACCATTATATTATGCCTGCAGACAAAACCCGCTATGGTGCTTTTACTGGCTTAGCTGAGCGTAGTGAAACACAAGTAAAAGAAATCATAGATGACATTACCAGTCGCAGTGACCTTAATGCTGATGAGCAATTAGTTGCTGATTTCTACCAAGCGTATATGGACACTGAGACCATCAACAAATTAGGCATCAGCCCAATTCAGTCAACGTTAGATCAAATCAACGCGGTAAAAACCACTAAAGACTTAACCAAAGTATTTGGTGAAGCTTGGTTAACAGGCTCAGAATCTCCTATTGGCGGTTATATGTGGTTTAACCGCTTAGACCCAAACCAATATGAAATGTCTATGGGTGCGGGTGGCTTGGGTCTTCCTGATCGTTCTTACTACCTAGAAGAGAGTGAACGTTTTGAAAAAACCCGTAATGCCTATGTAGCGCATATAGCAACCATGCTCGCTTTTGCAGGTATTGAAAACGGTCAACAGCGCGCAGAACAAATTTTATCACTCGAAACAAAAATTGCTCAAGGGCATTGGCCACGTGAGAAAAAACGTAACCGTGATTTAACCCTGAACCAAGTTAAACGTGCAGATTTAGCTAAACAGTATCCTGACTTTGACTGGGATACTTATTTCGCACAATCTGGCTATAAAGTACCGCAATTAAATATCTCCCAACCAGAGCCAATAAAAGCGATGATTGCTTTGATCAACTCTGAGTCTTTAACGGTTTGGCA
Organism: uncultured Colwellia sp.; assembly: GCA_913063325.1. Lineage (GTDB taxonomy): Bacteria > Pseudomonadota > Gammaproteobacteria > Enterobacterales > Alteromonadaceae > Colwellia. The sequence continues at coordinate 14,786 of CAJXYE010000011.1, forward strand.
AGACTATTTAACCTTCCACACTATTAGTGGTAATGCTGGTTTATTGTCTGAAGATATTTATGCCGCTAACTTTGCTTTTTATGGCAAAGAACTAAATGGTCAGCAAGAGCCTCGTCCACGTTGGAAGCGTGCAATAGGTGAAATGTCAGATACCGAGTCTTTAGGTTTTGCTATTGGTAAAGTGTATGTCGCGCGTTATTTCCCTGAAAGCTCGAAACTGCAAATGGCTCAGCTTGTAGAGAACCTTAGAACAGCATTAGGTCAACGTATCGACGGACTTGATTGGATGGGAGAAGAAACTAAAGTTAATGCTCACGCTAAACTTGCCGCTTTTAACCCTAAAATTGGTTACCCTGATGTATGGCAGGAATTTGACGGCGTAACTATTTCTAAAAATGACTTATTGGGTAACATTAGACACCTTCGTCAATTTTTCAAAGCAGATAGCGTAGCTAAAGAGTTGAAGAAAACCGATCGAAATCGCTGGGGCATGACACCACAACGTGTGAACGCCTACTACAATAGTTCATTTAATGAAATTGTATTTCCTGCCGCAATTTTACAACCGCCATTTTTCGATCCTAATGCAGATGCTGCCGTTAACTACGGTGCTATTGGTGCCGTAATTGGTCATGAGATGGGCCACGGGTTTGATGACCAAGGTTCAAAATCAGATGCTAATGGCATTCAACGTAACTGGTGGACTGATGAGGACAGAGACGCATTTGATGCGAAAGCGGATCAATTAGTCGCTCAGTACAATAAATACGAACCTATCCCTGATAACTTTGTTAATGGTCGTAATAGCTTAGGCGAAAACATTGGGGATGTTGGGGGTTTATCAATGGCCTACCATGCCTATAGATTGAGCTTAAATGGCAAAGAAGCCCCTGTTATTAACGGCGTAACCGGTGACCAACGTTTCTTCCTTGCTTGGGCACAAGTATGGAAAGAAAAACGTACTGAAAAGAGCATGTTGAATCAATTACGTGGTGGCACACATGCACCGGGACGTTTCCGTGCTCAAGCACCACGTAACCACGATGCATGGTACAAAGCGTTTGACGTGAAACCAGGTGATGCCTTGTATTTAGCAGAAGATGAACGTGTTCGTATTTGGTAGCAATTTCGCCTAGGCGATTGAACAAATAGCTTTTACTAAGCAATAATTATACAAAAATGCCAGTCAATATTATTGACTGGCATTTTTATTGTTTAGGCTGTTGAACTAATTAAATTTAAAGCGAGATACTAGTTCATTTAGATGACTTGCTTTGTTTCTTAACTCACTACAGGCAATAGAGGTTTGCTGGACAATTTCACTGTTCGCCCGTGATATATCGGCAACAGCGGTAACATGAGGATTAATTTCACCCACGACATTTGATTGCTCCCCCGTTGCAGTGGCAATTTGTAGGTTCATATCATTCATAATGGCAATACTTTCAGAAATACTTTCTAAATGTTTACCCGAATGACCCGCTTCAGTTTGGCTATTTGTACTCAGTTCTGTGCTGTGTGAAATAGCGGCAACCACTTCTTCTGTTTTAGCTTGCAGTTTTTCAATAATGTTTCTAATTTCTTCGGTAGAATCATGACTACGTGACGCTAAGGTTCTTACCTCATCAGCAACAACGGCAAAACCTCGACCTTGCTCCCCTGCACGAGCAGCTTCAATGGCTGCATTAAGCGCCAACAAGTTCGTTTGCTCTGACACACTACGTATAACTTCAACGACCGTATCAATAGAGCGAGCATCTTCAGCTAATTGCGCGATCATCGTACTAGTTGAGTCGAGTTGCTCACTCATATCAGAAACACTTGCGATAGTCTGCACTACAGAATTATTACCTTGTTGTACCGTTGCATCAGCAGCTTGTGCGGTTTGTGCTGCATTGTTAGCACTACCCGCAATTTCTTCTGCTGTCATACCCATTTCATGCATCGCGGTAGCTATTTGTTCAACTCGGCTTACTTGTTCAGTGATCTCAGACTCCATAGATTTGGCTTGAGAATCAATCTCTTCAATAGCTTCTGAAAGCTCATTTCCTGTATTTGATACTTGTTGAAGTAATTCACTTAAATGACTTACAAATTGATTATACCCTCTTGCCATTGTTCCCGCTTCATCTTGACGAGAGTCATCTAAGCGCCGCGTTAAATCCCCACCACCTTTACCTATTTCCGCCAACATGTCAGCAAGCTGACTAAACGGAGCAATTAAGCGAGAAATCAGCCAAGTACTAACAAACGCAGAAATTACAGCAATAATAAGGCCCATCATCACTAATGCCCAGGTTGCTTGTGTTAACCCACCAAGCACTTCGTTTTTAGGTACTTCAGCAACCACATACCAACCAATACTGTCTAAATAGCGGCTAGCAATAAGAGTTATAGTGCCATTTTGACTAAATTCAGTTGAAGAGAATTGTGTTTTTGACAGTAAATTTTGGCTCGCGGTAACACCAATATCGCTGAGATTTTTACCAATGAGTTGAGTATTAGGGTGAAGCTTAATTTTGCCTTCTTGATCGACTAAAAATACTTTACCCGTCTGAGCAATGCGGTATTGACTGATACTTTTAGCCATATTTTCTAATGATAACCCCACCCCCGCTACGGCACTTGGTTTTCCATCTACTTTCATTAAGTAATTTATAAACAAAGTAGGGATATTGGTTTCTTCATCAACATCTAAACTTAGTTCATATTGCTTGCCACTACTCATAAAGCTATAGAACCATTGGTCTTTATTATTTTGTGGCGACAAGGTTTTAAAAAGTCCGCCAGGGGTAAAATAATGACCGCTATTTGCTGAGACCAAAAAAGCACTGATAGTATTAAATTCAGATTGTATTTTCTTTAGATAATCAACTACTTGCTTTTGTTCAGCTTCTTGTTCACCGTTACTGATAAACTGCTTAGAGTAAAGGTTACTCGACATGGTTTGTGAAACAGTAATAGGTAACAGTAAGTGAGCATTTAAGTCATTAGCCACTTCTCCCAATGCTGAAGGTAGCTCTCTTTCAATAGCCGCCTCTAAAATAATGGCTCGGCTTGAGTTCAGAGCAAAGGCACTGACAATCAATATTGATAACACCACGGCAGTTAAGGTAGTAAGTACAACTTTACGGCGAATAGTTAAATTCAACATAGATAAATATATTCCTCTGAAGTAAAAATAGTGTGCAACAAGAGCTGAAATAAGGGCTAAAACATAAAATAATTTAAAATATCTGATTACAGACTTGTTTTATTATGTCTCGGATATTGTTAATTAAAAGATAAAGGCTAGTAAACTATAGACCAAAAGACATCATAATTTTATACGTTTTTATAAGCACCACCTGCTGGTTTCACATAGTGAAAAGCCAACCGTTATATAGAGTTATCGGCTAAAAAGTCTTTATCTTTAATAGAATAGCGATAAAAAAACCAAGCGATTAGGCTTGGTTTTTAAGTTCTTCATCTAGTTATTCATCTCAGCACTATCATAATAGCCAAACAGAGAGGATTGAGCTTTTGACTATTATTTTATCTCACGACTGTATTTTTCAAACCAAGCAAGGCTGTGCTCAATTTTTGTTATCATTCTGGATGGCTTCCCTGCAATACCGTGCGGAGCCCCTGGCACCTTAATTAAAACTGTATCTACCTTTCTTAATTTAAGTGCTTGGTAAAACTGCTCGGTTTGCGCCATGGGGGTACGTAAGTCGTCTTCACCTGTCATTAACATAGTAGGTGTTGTGACATTACCGACAAGTGACATAGGTGAACGCTTCCAGTAATGCTCTACGTGTTCCCACGGCATACCCGGAAATTGTGTTGGTATTTGCCCTAAACCACTATCAGCTGTGAGTACTTTGCTTAACCAATTAATCACTGGCTTAACCACAACTGCAGCAGAGAATCGTTCAGTTAAGCCAATCGCATAAGCCGTTGCAATTCCACCAGCTGAGCCGCCAGCAATAAATAGGTTTTTGTCATCTATGAAGCCTAAATCTAACATGGCATCTACGCCTGAATTATGGTCGGAAAAGTCTTCTTTAGAGCTGTATTTATATTTTAATAACATAGCAAAGCGCTCACCGTATGAGCTACTGCCACGGTGGTTATCATAAAAAACCACATAACCTTCTGCTGCGAAACGTTGTAACTCTGCAGAAAAGTGTGGGCCATAAGCTAGGTGAGGTCCACCATGTATTTCTAAAATAAGAGGATACTTTTCCTTAGGGTCAAAGTTTGGTGGCGTGATATACCAGCCTTGAATAGGCTCTTCATCAAAAGAAGATTTGTAGTTTACTTCGTGTACTTTACCTAGTGTTTTATGCGCTAATAAATCATCATTAAGTTGTGTTAACTGCGTTAATTTTTTACGGGTATTAATAACAGCAACGTCTGCTGGTCGAACTGAACTACCTTGGGTAAAAGCCATATAACCTTCAGTTGAAGCGGTAAAGCTACCACTAATATAAGGACGGCCAATACTGGTACCTGCAAGCGTATCAGTTAAGTCTTTAATTTTTCCCTTGGTACTTATAGTTGCTAGTTTACGTTTGCCAAAGTCATCATAACTAATTGCTAATAATGAACTTGATAACCATTGTGGATCGCTTATGGAACGATCAAAATCAGTGGCAACTTTAGTTACTTTTTTAGTTTTCCAATCCATAATACGTAATTTGCTATTACGGTAAGGGTTTAAGGCGTTTGATCTTGATATAAAAGCCAATTTCTTGCCATTTTCTGAAAAGACCGGATTATATTCTTTACCTGGAGTTGAAGTTAATTGAGTAAGTTTTCCATCGGTCAGAGCCACTTGGTATAAGTTTCCTTCCAGTGATTTATATTCCCAATCTTTTATACGATTAGCTGAAAAAACAATGCGATCACTGTTTTTACTCCAAGCTAACTTTCCTTTGTGGTGAAAGTTCCCTTTTGTGATTTGACGTGGCGTACCTCCCTCACTAGGCAAGACAAAAATATGTTTATAACCCGGTTTAACTAAACCTCGACCATCTGATTGGTAGTAAGCTTGATCAATAACAACAACAGGTTTTGACCACTTAGCGCCTTTAGGCTTTTTAGGCATAGTGGCAATAACCGTTCGTTTATCGGCTACCAGTTGTGAAAACGCCAACCATTTACCATCAGGTGACCAGGTTAAACTACCGATACTGCCTTGCAGTTGGCTGACTAATGCTGTGCGATTTTGTTTAAGGTAATGTACATGAATTTGATAACTACCTGTTAAGTTACTTACAAAGGCAATTTTATCGCCATCTGCAGACCAACGTGGCGATGAGTATTGTTTATCATCAGAAAACAAAGGCAATTGTTTTTTACTTTCAACATCAATCAACCAGAGGCTTTTATTTTTCCCATCGGTCATGATGTCATTAGAATTTCGAATATAAACGATTTTTTCACCATCAGGTGAAATTTGCGGATCACTGGCATATTCTAGTGAAAAAATATCTTTAGCTTCGAAAAGGCTATCAGCTACGGTACTATTAGCAGTAACTATAAAGGGGGCACTTAGGACACTAATAGCCAAAATTAATCGACAAGAAAAGTGAGAAAGAGATTGCATTGGTTTACTCCACGGTAAAGTGAATATGGCATCCACTTACAAAATATTTATGTAGACTGATTGTATACAAAATTAAACTTGTGCACATGTGATATTACCGAGTTCTACCTTATATCTTTGTTAATTTATCGCAAGAATAGACTCAATAGCATTTAGTACTTATAAAAATATGTTTATAGGTAGAACAGTGGGAACGAATAAGATAATACCAATCCGTTCCAAAGTGTATTATTTCAATTTATTATATTTAAAATATGAACAATGCCAGTTAATATTCAATAAACCACTTACTTCGGGCTCATTCCAAGCATCAATGACCCTGATAAAATAATCATTAAAATGGAAATTAACATGTTAAAAAAGATAAAAATTTACGGCTCAATCTTCTTATTATTAGTGAGCGCTTTCTTCATATTTAATAGTATGTCAAAAGATGAAGTGGGTGATGTTTCGTTAGGTATGTTCACATTAAAGGATATAAAGCTTAATACCTTAGTTGATCCAATAGTGCCCGGTGTTACCTGTCATATGGCAAGCATTGAAGCAAACTTTAGCTTGTCTGATCCCAGTGATAGCTCTATTTCTTGCCGTCAAACAGGGAAAATTACTTCTGCAATGATCGCTCAAATTGATAAAAGTAAGTCTGGTGAAGTAGTTTTTAAAAAATCAAAAAGTATCTTTTTTAAAAGCATGAAAGTGAGACGTATTTATGATGCTCAAAATCAAACATTAATGTACTTGTCTTACGCTACTAAGGAAACCTCTGGTAGTTTTAAGCATAGCCTTTCAACTGTACCGTTATGGGGAACTGACGCGTATATAGAAACAAAAATCACGATAAAAAACTAAACTACTGAGTAGGCAGTTTACAAGTGCCTACTCGCTTCGTTACCTGTAACGATCGCATATCCCCCCCAATCAAAACTCATATATATATAAATCCTAAAAAATAACTATCAGCATCACACTAGATGCAAACAACAATCACTCGCATTGTAATTAAGTTAGACGCTAAGCTTACAAAACAATAACGAAATATTAACAAGTCGCTATAAACACCTATAAAACTGCCTAAAACAATCTAAGACAGACACAAAAACATAATTAAATTACATAAATGTAATTTAATTACACTAATGACTTTACACACGGAAAATAGTTAGTATAATTGCTCTACTCCCTAAGGGATAACCAAACACCTTAAATAAATTTTTACTTATATAGAGATTCATATGAAAAACGTAATAATAGCATTAGCCGTATTTTTATTTACCAGCGCAGCACAAGCATCAACCACAATCAAAAAATTTGTTTCTCTTGATGATACTGTGGCAAGTAACTTATGTGTGGTAGCTGCAGAAGATGGCTATAAAAAAGCTGTTGTCCATGCAAAACAATACGGAAAAAACTATATTACAACAATGACTTGTAATGGAAAAAGCATTAAGCGCTTTTCAAAATCATTCGAAATGAAAGAAGTTACTTCTAAAGAGGTTTTGGTTGTCCCTGCGAACAACTCAATTGAATCAAACCTTTGTGCTTTAGCGGTAAGAGATGGTCTTAAATCAGTAATCTCAACTACTGATATTGATGTAAGTCAGACTATTTGTAATGGCCAACAAATCGCTCACTTTGTGAGACGTTACTCAAATTCCTAATCAATTGTAGTTCCCTTACACTGATTATTTTTGGCCACGTTTTTTAACGTGGCTTTTTTTTGTTTTAAAATTACTATTTTAGTCAATATTAATTATTTTGATGTTTTAGGAAAGGTTACGATAAATTGTGCACCTTGCAGCTCAGCTGATTTTTCAATAACAATTTCACCATGATGCCACTCAACAATGCGCTTAACGATGGCAAGTCCCATACCATAACCTTTCACTTTATTTTCAGTGCCCTCTCCACGAATAAAAGGTTTGAGTATTTGATCACGTTGCTCTGCAGGGATCCCTGGTCCATCGTCTGAAACCATCACCATTATGTTGTTAGTTTGCTCTATTACTCTAACGCAAATCTGGCTTTGGCAATATTGATGGGCATTTTGTAATAAATTACTCATCAAAATCATTAAATAGGAGTGATCTCCCTCAACCAAAATGGGTGTGTTGGGCGTATGGTAAATAAGATTAATATCGTCCTGACTTTTATTTTTTATACAAGTCGCTGTTAGCGCTAAAAAATCAACAGGTGCTTTGTTTAAAGTAATTAAGGTTTGATCTAAACGAGCATAACTAAGTAAGCTTTCGACCAAATCTACCATTTCGTCAACATTATCACTAATACGTTGCTCATAACGCTTTCTCAAAACAGGATCATCTTCTTCTTGAATAGTATCAATACCAAAACGTATCCGAGCCAGCGGTGTTCGCAAGTCGTGAGAAACAGCACTGCTTAGTAGTTTTATATCGGTAACTAAATCATCAATACGCTGCGCCATGCGATTAAACTCGAGTTCCAAGTCACGGATATATGAAATAGAGCCAACATCAATACGCTGATTCAAGTCTCCCTCGCCAAAAGACTTGGCTGTTTGGCGTAACGCCATTAGCCTTCTCATCAACGGATAAAGCCAAAGTAACATCAATATTAATACGGCTAGATAAAATAGACTGGTCAGCAAAATAGGTAGAAATGAGTTATTTAGATTAACTGTCACTGGAGGAGTTGTTAACACCAGTAACTCATCAGTTCTTGGCAGATAAAAATGCAAGGCAATACTGTCATCGGTTTCCAGTAATAATGGTTTTCCTGCAGTAAGTTCGACCAGTAAGGCTTGAGGTAGTGGAAAATTAGCTAACGGTTTTAAATGTAACATCAAGGTGCCGTTATCCGGCCACTGTTCAATAAAACCTTGCCGATTATCTATCCCAGAAAGCGCTACTGCTAAGTGAGTACCCACTTGCTCTAATGAATCTATTACACTTTGTTGTCCATTATTACCTAGATATGATTGCTCTGTGTTTTGGTCCGGCTTTTGATTTAGGCTCTGGTTAAGGTATTGATTATAAATACTGTCAAACATCCAACCTAAACCTATGGTTGCTATAAGGACGACAGCAACTAATGAAAGAGTCAAATTACGCATTGAAATAACCTAGTAAGATATAAGTAAAATAAGTGAGATGAGAGCATAAAAACTACCAAACATCGTTAGCAAATAAGTAACCTTTACCCCAAATGGTTTTAATACGAAAAGGCTCTGATGAGTCATCTTTTAACTTTTTACGTAACCTTGAAATGCGTAAATCAATTGAGCGGTCAAAGCCATCATAATCAAAACCACGAAAATGACTCACCAGTTCTTTGCGTGAAACTACCTGCCCTGCTTTTGTAGCGAGAAACCATAAAACATCAAACTCATTAGAGGACACTTTTATCAACTCACCATCAAGGGTAACGCTTCTTGCTTGTTCTCTGATAACTAAGCCACTAAATTTGAGTATACCTTTAGACTCTAGTTGTTCATCGGTTAACTGATGATTACCACTATTATCCGCGGTGCGTGAATTGTCTTCACGACGCAGCAACCCCCGAATACGGGCAAGTAATACTCTTGCTCTAACGGGCTTAGTTATATAATCATCTGCCCCCATCTCAAGGCCAAGTACTTCGTCAATTTCTTCATCACGGGCAGTAATCATAATAATTGGATTAGTAAAGGTGGCTCGAACGGTTTTACAGACATCGAGCCCATCCATACCTGGCAGCATACCATCCAGCAAAACAATATCAGGGTTGAGTGATAGAATAAGATTAACCGCTTCATCACCCCGATGACACGTGGTCACTTTAAAATCTCGCCCCATTAAATAATCGGCAATCCATTCAGCAAGGTCGATATCATCTTCCACTAATAAAATATGCGCGCCCGATTGTGCTGTCATTACTTACTTATCCTATTTCAATATCTTCTTTATTGTTACGAGTACTTTTTTATTACAAGTACAGTTACCGGTTCAGTTAAAATGTATGGTTAAAAGCATGACAAATCAGGTAAATCTAAAAGATGCGCCATGATTTTCTGGGTTGACCTTTTTTCTTATGTACCCATGCCATTTTTACCACCGCAGTTGCTACCGATAAGCTTTCATTTTGACGTCTTAATGAGAATTCTAGATTGACCTTACTATCAAACGACTTTTTTAACTCCCCTGTTGTTGTATTTACCCAACAATTGAGCGCCTTAGATTCCCCTGACGTATACAAACAATAATTACCAGGCGTATCAACTTGCCAACTTAATTCTACTGAAACATAACAGGCCTGGCCTTGGCGCATAGCAACACACTGCTCTGGGCTTACCTTCATACTAGCCTTTATGTCGGATGCATTAGCTACTGAACTTAGAGCCATTAATAACATTAACAAACACGAGGTTTTTATTTGTAAAAGCAGTCGTTGCAACTGCCTCTTAATTTTATTACGCTTTTTAGTGTGCATAATCATGATCCCCTAAAAAACAAATGTTAATAGAAGACCGCCTCTAACACCGTCTTCAACGGTATCTTGGCGTGCGGCAATACTACGGTCAGACAATGCATTATAGCCAACATAGCTACCAATAACCCAATCTGTAGTTAACGGGTATTCAACACCTACTTCTGCTGAATAACTGATACCGGCAGAAGTTGATAGGTCATCTTCAACCCAAGTTTGCGCGCCATAAGCAGTGACTTCTTTTGAGCGATACTGCATTCCTAAGTTAGTATAAAAATTTGTATTTCTATACTGTAAATTATAACTGTATGAGATAGATGCTTCTATGCCATCACTACCTTCACCGTTACGGCTAACAGGCGAGTAAATCATTTGCAGCTGACTATTGTCATAAAAACCTGTCATTCTCAAACCTGCACGTTCATCTTCATTTCGCGTTTGAATACCTTCCAAACCCTCAATGCCGCGCGTACTATATTGATAAAACAAATCAAACGAGTAATCATCACTGTTGTAGAAATTTACCCCCCACGAAGGCATAGAGTACATACCTTGAATGCGCCTAGTACTGATGCCTGGCGATTCCATAAACAAACCAAGCAGTTGTACTCGATAACTCATCGTCACATCAAATTCTGATTCTGTATCTTGATTTCCAGCAAAAGCATAATCATCACCGGCACTACTTACAGCACTGACATCAACATAAAAACCATCGCGACGGTTTGATATAAAACGTTTTATCTTTTCAATTTTTTCACACTTTTCATCATCATCGTCACAACTGTGCGATTGATGTTCTTCACCTTCGCAGTCACCAATACAAAAAGAGTAGTCGTCATCACCTTCTGACGTTGTTTTTGACTCAACGTGTGATTCTTTATTATCTTCAGCTTCTTTATCCGTATTTTTCTTGTCTACCTTAATTGGAGTTTCGGCATGACTGTCTTGCTGTGTTGAGATTATTGACTCATTTGTCTTATTTTCACTATCCGTCTTTGCGGTAACTGTAAAAGAGGTCAAAATAACACTGGTGGCGACTAAGCTAACTACGGCTGTTTTTGTTAAATGTTTCATATATTCCCTGTGAACGTCTGTTTTTGTTAACCGTAATACTAACTAAACCGGGTAAAAATAGACGTAACACAAATTAAGCTAATGTATCAATTTGTATCATATTTTAACGCAATGATAACATTGCTTTACATTAAGAGTAATCAGATAAGTTTGAAAGCAATGAGACAAATATATTAATCACTTAGTGATAATTATAAGGTTTAGTGGTAGCCGTTAATTTTTGATAAGGGAATAAATAAGTATGAAGCCCTTTAAGGAGTAGCCCTTTGGGAGTCCATGAAGGTTATGTTCACTTATTGAAGCTAAATCTTATAGACAAGATCGTGCTCAAAATGTGGGCGCTGCTTCACGAGAAAGGCTTGTCACCACCGCGCCCAGATCATCTAAGCCGCAATATTTTGAAATGACTCTTGTTATAGATTAAGAGTCATTTCTACAACTTAGGGTAAAATAAAACACTAAGTAATCTCCTATAAAACTAACATAGGTTATGCCATTTAATAGGAGTATTGCTCAAAAGCGGCAATATCTCTTCGTAACCGGCGTTGTTCTTTTATTACTTCTATTTCACGCCACTTGCGTTTACGTTGTTTAGCTTGACCCTTTTTACCTGGTCTTGTTAGCTCATTATCATCCTCGTCTAAGACGTCTGTATCATGCCAATATTCATCACTCATATTACTCTCCAATCAACCTCTTACCACTAATGTTAAGTGGCAATTTAAGGGAGTAAGATGAAATTAATATGAAACAAAGATGACACTTTGATGAACGCTTGAGCTAACTTGTTAGCATTGACCTATAGCTTATTTTGAAAAGCTTATTGTAACTTTATTTTCAAGCCCTTTAAAAATGCTGATAATACTTCATCAGAGCAATTTTTATAGTGTTTGTTATTAACATTTCTAAATAGTGCACTTAACTCATGTTTATCTAAGCTAAGTTCAGCTAATTCAAGAATAGAAATCACGTCTTCTGCTTTCAAAGACAAAGCAATTTTTACTTTATTAAAGATCATGTTATTCGTTAATTCTTGCTCATTTTCACGTGCGGGTCCTTCACTTGGTCCTCGTTGAGCAGTGATCAAACCATTTAAAAAACTAGCAAATTGTACATCTTCTATCTCTTGATAGGCACTATCATCTTTCTCTTTAAAGAAGTTAGTTAACTGATCTGCACTAACTTCACATTGGCTTAAAGCAAAAGTAGTTATAATTTTTTCATCAGTTAATTCGAAAATAGTGCTGATGCGGCGAAGTAAGTCATTATTAATCATGTAATAGCCTAAAGTTTGTTTTGCTTAAGCAGTGGATAAATAGCTGCTTGAAAAGTTTTTGAAAAATATCCCGCTATTATAACTGACTCTGCCGCCCTTGGCGTGTTTTGATTTAATAAATGGCTATCTATCACGTTAAGCGCTAAATTTTATCACCTATATTCAAATAACGTGATCATAACTAGAATCATAAATTGTAAATTTTATTAGTCCGTATAAAATATTAGTGATTTTAATCATTGTTAATAAAGGAAATTCAATGAGAACAATAGATACATCTATAACACAACTTGAAACACTGACCATGAAAGCTTATGAACTCGGCCTAGCTTATGCACCGAGATTAGCGCTAGCAATTTTAACCTTATTACTTGGCTTATGGATAATAAGCGGCATTAGTAAGCTAGTTAAAGCCTCCATGGAACGTTCAAAAGTTGATCCAACGTTAATTCCATTTATGGGTAGTTTAGTTTCTTGGTTACTTAAAGTACTATTATTTATCTCTGTTGCTTCAATGGTAGGTGTTGCTACGACGTCCTTTATTGCTGTACTTGGTGCAGCCGGTTTAGCTATTGGTTTAGCATTGCAAGGTAGCTTAGCCAACTTTGCTGGTGGCGTATTAATTATGATCTTCAAGCCCTATAAAGTAGGTGATTTAATTGAATCTCAAGGTCATCTAGGTGTAGTTAAAGAAGTACAAATATTTAATACTATTTTACTTTCACCACAGTCAAAACGCATTATTATTCCTAACGGTTCAACATCTAATGGTTCTGTTGTTAACTATACCGTTGAAGGTAAAATACGTGTTGATCTAACTGTTGGTGTTTCTTATGATGCAGACATTGATCAAACCAAAGCAGTATTAATGGATGTACTTGTTAACAATGACAAAGTCATGCAAGAGCCGGCTCCATTTGTTGGCCTTTCAGAAATGGCCGATAGCTCGGTTAACTTTGCCGTTCGCCCACATTGCTTACCTGAGCACTACTGGGATGTTTACTTTGGTGTTAATGAAGCAATGAAGAAAGCGCTTGATAAAAACGCGATTGCTATTCCATTCCCGCAGCGCGATGTACATTTAATTCAATCATAACCAACAATTATACCCGTTGCCATTCAAGATGAATGTTTCAGAGCGCTTGAGCGATTTCAATTCAAGGCGCTGTGATGCAATAATGGTTGTTCCATTATAAGTCACAGCAACGATGAATTGATCTTGCTCAAGCCCTTCTTGGATGGGTCTAAAAATGATTTACGTGGCGTTATTTATTTAAACCATGGAATGACCATAGTATAAAATAAATGCCTTACCTAAATCATTTTTAGTTCCCACTGAAATCAAGCACTTTGAATGGTAACGGGTATATACCTTGTTGGCCATAACTCGCTAATTTAGGCCAATAAAAACCGCGTCAATGACTATCATTGACGCGGTTTTATTTAAATTATCTTTTGTTAACAGTAATTTAGCTTAACCGTATTGTTTACCTTAAAAGTATTTATTTAGTCGGCCATGGGCTTCTCGGTAAGTTCCCGTTATATTCAGCACCTCTAGAAGCATTACTCTTACGTTGATTATTACTCGGCTTGTTACTACTCAAAGTACTATTACTAGGTCGAGTACTTTTAGATTCAGCGTATTTAGTGACATAATTTAATTTTGACAGCGGTACTGTTTTTTTCACTGGAAAATCTGCAAATTCTTTCCGCTCAATAATATGCCCCAAGCGACTCTCAATAGCACAAAGCTCTCTAAAGTTATCCTTAGACACTAAAGAAATGGCTTCACCTGAGGCTCCGGCTCGTCCTGTACGCCCAATACGATGAATATAATCATCTACTTGCGCGGGCAAATCATAGTTAATAACACGCGAAAGATCACCAATATCAAGACCGCGAGCAGCAATACCAGTCGCTACTAAAAACTGAATTTTTCCTGCTTTAAAATCAGCCAGTATTTTCTCACGAACATCTTGAGTTCTACCACCGTGAATACTTTCAGCGGTAATTCCACGCTTTTCTAATTGGCTTACTAATTTTGCCGCACCATGTTTAGTTTCAATAAAGATTAACGCTTGTTGCCACTCAAATGTAGTAATTAAATGACTAAGTAATGCTGATTTATTACTTTTATCAACGGTAACTAACCATTGCTCTATTTTAGGTTTAGTCGTTTTATCCGCACCAATAGAAATCTCAACCGGTCGATGAATTGTTCTTTTGGCTAAAGCGCGAACTTCATCGGACATAGTGGCAGAAAATAGTAAGTTTTGACGGTGCTCGGGTAATCGCTCAATTATTTTATTAATGTCATCAATAAAGCCCATATCAAGCATTCTATCCGCTTCATCTAGCACCAACATATCAAGTTCATCAAAGTGTAATACCCTTTGATGTGTCATATCTAACAAACGACCCGGTGTTGCCACTAGGATATCAACCCCCGAAATCAATCGTTGCTTTTGTTCCTGTGCATCGACACCGCCATACATTGCCATGGAACTAATGTCTAAATATTTTGCATAGGCACTAATACTTGCTTCAACTTGAACAGCAAGTTCACGTGTAGGTACAAGAATAAGCGCACGAATACGTTTACCTCGTAACTTCTTATTTTCATCTTTGTATCTGCTATTTATTTGCTCTAACAATGGCAAAACAAAACTGGCCGTTTTCCCCGTCCCCGTTTGCGCTGCGGCGATAATATCTTTACCGGATAAAACGACGGGTATGGCTTTTTGTTGAATCGGCGTAGCCTTGCTATAACCTAAATCAGCAATGGCATCGAGTATTGGAGGTGATAATTTAAGTGTTGAGAAGGACATAGAGTGTCTTAGCCATTTTAATAATCAAACTGCGGGATACTTAGCCATAAGAGACAAAGTAGAGAAGCTGCAGGTGATAGGGAGAATAATACGTGGAGTATAACAGTTATCTATTATGCGTTGAAGCAAGAAGGGGTTGCTTGCTTCAAAGTATTGATTACAAATAAACCTGTATCGTTTAAGTTATTTATTAGGGCAAGTAAACTCCAGCCAAGCCTTACTTTGTTCACTATATTTTGCCAGCCAAGTAGCCATCGCTTGCTGCTCATTTTTATGCTCATTGCTATTTAATGCTGAAGCTTGAGAAATCATCTCAGTGGTAAAATTAACTTTTTTAATTAACTGATATATACACGGCCATTTGTCTTTTAGTCCTGGCCAAACTGCTTTCTTAATCAAAGTGACCTTAGGGTTACCACAATCATAGAGCATTCCTTTATTTACTCCCCAAGCAGGGTCTTGCTCACATGCTTTGTCATAATCAGGGAATTCTACAAAGTGCCCTTTAATACGCACATCAACCCAATTAGGGCTCCAATGTAGTAATACAATAGCTTGATTAGATTTCTTTGCATGAGACAACTTTTGCCAAAGTTGCTCCGCATTGTCCAAACGTTCAATGGTAAAGTTAAGATCTAATGCTCGAATCAGCCCAGCATCACGATAATTCCATGGTCCTGTGTAATAAATTCCTTTGCCATCATCTCGGCCATTACTAAATATTTGGGAGCATTTTTTAAGCGCTTGCCAAGCGGGTAAACCTGGACAAAGCGCTTCGACATAGTCAGGGTACCACCAATCTTCCCGACCCAAAGCAGAATGTCGGCCGAGATCTTCTACAAAACCTTGATTAACGGCTTTCATAAACTTCCCATCATTATACGTTTGCCACACTTCCACCTGCACATGGGCTAAGCCTTTTTTCAATGCGCCTATTTGATTAACTGGATTGATAGGTAAGTATTCGACGGGGTAACCAAGTTGCTCTATTTTTGCGCCAACAAGTTTTGATAATAATCTTTGACTAGGCCAGTCATTTAGAGGGAAAACAATCGCTTCTTCTTTATTAGCGATTGCCTCTAATGAGAAAACTAAAAATAGTGATAAAAGTAATGATAATGCACGCACGGCAAGTACCCTAAAGTATGTACAACCTTTTAAGTATAGTGTTATCGCTGAAATAAAGTAAAAAGTTTACAAGACAGATCTTACGCGTAAAATATGACTGGATGAATATTTTACCGATAAGCCAATAAATCTAGGGTATATTGGCGAAAGTAACCATGCGCAATGCTCAAGATAATTGGATCTATCTACCCCATGAAAAATACAGAAAATACAGAAAATACAATCGAAGCAACAATAATAAATGACATTTCATTAGGCAGTGTTTATGTTATGACACATTCTTTTTTTTCTGATGTTGTGAAAATAGGTTGTACAACTGAAGACCCACAAGCATATGCTAAAACACTATCAGCAAAAACTATTGGTGAATATAGCATTGCTTTTTCATTACAGTGTAGCAACCCATGTAAAGTGCAAAAGCAAATTAAGGATTATTTAAACGCACAAGAATACGTAAAGGGGTTTTATCAAGTATCACCTGATATGGCCAAAAAACTGCTGAAAAGAGAAACCTTGAAGATTCCAAGCCTAAATAGTTTTTAACGACTATCTACTGAAAACTTGATAGAACTCAGCTATAGAGCTGATATATGAGTTGCTGTCTATTAATGTGTTAATTTCCGCTGAAAAGTACCCACTGAAAATAGGGTACTTATGCCAATTTAATTAAATTAATAAGTAATATTTATTTTAACGATTCTATTTCAGCAAGCGCTTGCGTAAATTCACTCAACTCTAATTCTAAGCACTCATCGTCACCTTGCCAATTAATACCAACAATAACGCCATCTTCATTTAGGTCTTCAAGCCAAAACTCAAACCAATCAGCGAGTGAAATTTCACAAGGAATATACTCACTCCATTCGTCAATGCAATGTTGTTGGGCTAGTGCTTTACTTGACCAAAGTGGCATCACGTCAGTATTTTCAAAACTTGGTGAATCAAGCACTACCCAGTCTTCACTTGCTTTATCTTGTAGTGCCCAAAGAACTTGTGTGGGCTTGGCTTCAGCTAAAAAGGTGTTCAGAATAGTTTTGCTATCGGTCATGGGGTTATTGCTTCTCAGTAAATAATTGAGCTGATTATAACCAAATTACAATCATTGGTCATGTTATTGTGCTCACAAACAAAGTACATTTATAAAATATATGTCTTTTTATTTGTAAGCTTAATAGATAGAATTGTCGGCTTTTTCAAACAGAGAACGGTTTATGTTTTATCGCTTTATTTGCATTCTATTGCTACTACTTTTCACACCAATTTCTTTAGCAACAAATATCAATACTAATGTTAGCCAGTTCAATAAAAATTTCTCTGTCCAAGTAAAAAAACAACTCCAACAATACAGTATTCCTGGTGGCGCTTATGCCATAGTGCAAAGCAATAACATTGTTGCAATAGAGAGCTTTGGCCACACAGATAAAGCTAAATCTCAGTTGATAAACAACAACACCGTCTTTCGTTTGGCCTCAGTATCTAAAACCTTTGCAGCAACGATTACTACTATGCTGGCTCAAGAGCAGCAGTTAAACCTCTCAGACCCTATTACCAAATATGTCCCTAATTTTACCTTAGCCACCGATGGCGCTGCACAAAAAATTCAGCTAAAACACTTATTAAGTCACTCAAGTGGATTGATGCCAAACGCCTACGATAACCTGCTGCATGAAAATTGGAGTATGGATAAAATAATTAATCGATTTGATCGCATCACCCCTATTTGCCAGCCAGAAAAGTGCTATGGCTATCAGAATATTGCTTATGCATTATTACAACCAGCCATAGAAGCAAGTCAAAACAAAAGTTATGCGGATTTATTGCAGGAACGGGTATTTAAACCACTTAATATGACCCATGCCTCTGTGGGTATTGATGTTTATAAAAAACAAGAAAATACCGCAAAACCTCATATTCTTAGAAAACGAATTAAGACAGGAAAAAAAGATAGCCAAGGTAAGGATATAAAGAAATATATATGGCGCAAAGTAAAAGTAGAGCCTGATTTTTACAAAGTGGCGCCAGCTGCTGGGGTTAATGCGAGTATAAGTGATCTGGCTAAATGGTTGATTGCAAATTTAGGATACAAGCCTGAGGTATTATCACCATGGCTATTAAGTGAATTAACCACACCAAGAATTAGAACAAAAAAAGATTTACGCCGACGTTATTGGCGTGACCACCTTACTGATGCTCATTATGGCTATGGCTGGAGAATTTATCAATTTAATGGTCATCCCATTATTTATCATTCAGGCTGGGTTGCAGGATTTCGTGCCGAAATAGGCTACTCTCCGGATTTAGATATCGGCTTTGCTATCGTTATTAACGCTGAGTCTAATGTTATTAATAAAATTTCAAGCCAATTTTGGTTACAAGCGAGCAGTGTATTTAATAAATCAATAAGCAGCAAAGTTAAAAGTTAACTACTGGGATAGGTTTAAAAAACCGGCTTAAAAAAGGTACAGATTTCAAACAAAAAATGCAAATCGCTCCCCTAAAGGCTGTTCCGTGAAAAATAAAATATACTGATAATTAGACAACGCAGGTACTAGATAAGTGGTAACTTCGTTGTCTCTGCAGATAATGCCCCGCTATAAAAACACACCTCCGTTACTTTTTGTTACATCTATAAATAAACCATTGCCCACTTTCAAGCGACAATTACCATAATAAAAATAACTACACTTACAAATCATCTTTATGTCCTTAATAAAAAATAGCAAAATATTGACGAATGCCCTCTTACTACTTTCACTTACTGCCTTACCATTTACCGCTGCAGCAGAAACATCTGAAAGAAAACGTTTCCAATTAGCCCATAACAAAGCAGTCATCAAGGTTGATGGTGTAATGGATGAAGCTGTATGGAAAACAGCGACTAAAATGGAATTGAAATATGAGAAAAATCCTGGTGATGGCACACCTCCACCGGTAAAAACAGAAGTATATTATTATGAAAATGGAAGTTCCTTTAATGTCGCCTTTATCGCCTATGACCCTAATCCAGAGAAAATTAGAGCATCTTTAAGAGACCGTGATAGTTTGTGGGCTGATGATAACGTCGCCATTATTGTAGATACCTTTAACGATGAACGTAGTGGTTATGAGTTTTTTGTCAATCCTTTAGGCGCACAAGCTGATGTACGTATGGACGATACTGACGGTTGGGATGAGGACTCCTCATGGGATGCCATTTGGGATAGTGCCGGACAAATTACTGATTTGGGTTACGTGGTTGAAATAAGTATCCCTTTTAGTGCTTTGCGTTTTCCTGACTCCGATGAAAAATTAGTTTGGAACATCACCGGCTGGCGGAACTACCCTCGAGATGTAAGATATCAAATGGCAACCAATATCTTTGATCGCGATATCAAATGTAACCTTTGCCAGTTTCACCAATTAGAAGGCTTTGAAGAAATAAAACCGGGTAAAAACTTCCAATTAACACCCACACTTACCGTATCACGCCGAGATGAAAAGCCTGATGTGCCAGGAGAGTGGAAAAATGACGATATTGAAGTAAACCCAGGCTTAGATGTACGTTGGGGATTAACCCAAGATATAGTGTTAAATGCAACAATAAACCCAGATTTCTCTCAAGTTGAGGCCGATGCAGGTCAACTCGATGTTAACAATACTTACTCATTATTTTATCCAGAGAAACGCCCATTTTTCTTAGATGGCGCCTCTTATTTTGAGACGACCAGCTTTAACTTTGTTCATACCCGTAATATTGCCGAACCTAATATGGGCGCTAAGTTA
Source organism: uncultured Colwellia sp. (assembly GCA_913063325.1). Taxonomy (GTDB): domain Bacteria; phylum Pseudomonadota; class Gammaproteobacteria; order Enterobacterales; family Alteromonadaceae; genus Colwellia. The sequence continues at coordinate 34,890 of CAJXYE010000011.1, forward strand.
ACCGGTAAAACAGACCAGCACACCTATGGTTTGATGATAACCGATGATGAAAATACCTCATTTTTAATGCCAGGAAACCAAGGCTCTGATGTAGCGACCTTAGATGAAAAGTCAAATATCGCTATTGCACGTTATAAGATGGATGTTGGTGAGCGTAATAATGTTGGTGTATTAATGACTCATCGTCAATCTGACAATTATCATAATTCTCTTGTCTCGCTTGATGGCACCTACTGGCTTGGTCAAAATGATAGTATTCAATATCAAGTAGCGCAATCAGATACCAGCAATACCGATGATATTGTTGAAGAATTTGATGTGACTAAAAAACAAAGAGGTACTGCCTTAAGCGTCGATTATTCACGTAGTACGCGCTTTTATGATTTAAAGGCAGGCTACAGTAATATTGGAGAAGATTTCCGTGCCGATTTAGGTTTTCAATCTAGAAGCAACATAGAACGTTTTGTTTTAGGCGGACGTAGAACCTATTACGGTGAAAGTGACGCCACGTTAACACAATGGGGTTACTTTGGTGATTGGGACAAAACCTATGACCAAGACGGTACTGTGCTAGAAGAAGAATATGAGATCCATGGCACTATGGAGGGTAAGAAACAGTTCTTCACTAATTTTGGCATAGTTCATCGTGATAGATTGTATGAAGATGAATATTTTACAGAGACACAATTTAAGACCTATGTAGAAATGAGACCTGTCGGCAGTGTTAACATAGGCTCGTTTATCAAGGTAGGTTCACAAATTGATTTTGCCAATGCCCAGTTAGGCGACGTTGTGTACATAGAGGCGTTTACTGAATGGGATGCCAACCGCCATATTAATGCCAGTATTAACTATAACTACTCACATTTAGATGTTGATGATGGACGTTTGTTTACCGCACACCAATCGGATATCAGACTGAGTTATCAATTTAATATGCGCAGTAAACTAAAAATAGTGGTGCAGTACACTGATATTGCCAGAGACGTTGCTCTTTACCATGAAGAAGAGCCCGAAGATCTTCCCGATGCCCAGGATCGATTCTTCTCAAGTCAGGTCATTTATTCTTATAAAATTAACCCTCAAACCTTATTCTTCCTTGGGTATTCAGACGGAGGTTATCAAGATGACAGCTTAGCTCAACTCACCAGAGATGAGCGTGCTGTGTTTACCAAGTTTAGTTATGCATGGCAAATGTAAGCTCTGTACTTTGCTTATTTAGCACGGGTCAATTTGACCCGTGCTTGACTATTTTATCCGGCTAGTGATGGCTGACAACGTATCTTTATAGTCTGCATAATCAATAGGGATTTGATAGAGAAGTCCGTTTATTTCCAGCACTAACGATGGAAAGCCTTGTTGACTTAGTTTTCTTGCAAAGGTTATTTGCCTCACCAGCTCTCTTTCAGTTTCTTCAGAACCCATATCAACAATGAACTTGTCTACCTCTAGAGTCAGTGAGTCTCTCTCACTTAATTCTCTTGCCAAATCAATTAACATATCAAGATCAGATGGATTTAACGCACGTAGATAGTAACCTTGCTGAATTGCCTCTATCATAGATTGCTGACAATCTTGCTTATGCGCAGAAATTGCAGCGCGACACGCATTATAGGTAGAACGCCTTGGTGTATTATCACGCCAAAAATCATGATTAAATTCAGTTCCCAATTTCTGCTCTATAGTACGCCAATGATTTTGGATCATCTGCTGCTGTGCAATAGGCATTGGACTATTTGAATCAGGCGCCAGACCCCCAGCGACGTATTCCACAACAATTGAATTGGGTAAGTTTTTTTGCAAGCGCTCCCATATAAGACGATAACCCCAACACCAACTGCACATAGGATCGTGAATATAATATAACGTGCCACTCATAATGCTTATCCCTTGTTGTATCTCGTCTAGGTTGCTCAGTTATAACAATAAATGTTAGATATTAATGAGAATATTGGACACTTTAGCCATACTCTCATGCTCTTCATCTATCTATACTAACCTCAAATTATTGCACTTCAAACGGATTATTCATATGTTCAAAGGTTTTAATAAGATGTTATTATCAATTTCCCTGCTACTTTCTAGTTCAATCGCTAGCGCATCTTTGATCACTAATGGCAGTTTTGAAGAGCTACTCTTTATTGATAATTCTAAGCCTCAAGGTCTTGTGCATAAAACTAATTTAGCGAGCTTTGGAAACAAAAATAGCGCTTGGGATGTTTTTTATTCACTACCCGGCTGGGTAACTACCGCTGGTAACGGTATCGAGTTACAAAAAAATATTGTCACTAAATCTGCCGATGGTCAACAACACGTTGAACTTGACTCTCACCCTCGAGGCTCATCAAATGCTGTAATGACTCAAACGCTTGATTCACTCACTGTCGGCGCAACTTATTTATTAGAGTTTTCTTACAAGCCGCGCACTAATCAGACCAACGATAATGGCATCAATGTTTTTTGGTATGACGCTGCAACAGATTTCAATTTTGATATGAATGCAGACTTTAAAGTTAATGGTAAAAGAAAAAATAATCCAGAGTGGTCGGTACAGTCAGTGATATTGACAGCACAGTCTGAAACTATGGATTTAAGCTTTGGTGCCTTTGGTAAAGAAAATTCGCTAGGTGGTTTACTTGATAACGTCTCGTTAGTACAAGTCAGTGCTGGTCTTGTGGCTAGTGTCCCTGAACCATCTATGTTTGTCTTATCATTACTTGGCTTTGCCGCATTAATTCGCCGCCAGCAGAAAAATATAACATCTAGATTTTTATTAGTTTCAAAATAAACCTGATTAAACTTTCTCAGCCAGCCCCCCTCTTTTTAAGAGTGGTTGAGAAAGTTTCCCACTTAAGTGCAAATTAACAACTGTGAAACTTAGATATCCAAATAGAAATAAATCTCACCTTTAAAGAGTATAAAATACTTGTTGAATGACTCCGTGCATGATGAAATATAGTCAATGTGTTTTCCAATCAATTAAAAGATTCTTTCATGTTTCAGTTATTCAAAGCTTTAGTATTACCATTTATTATAATTTCACTATTATCTGTTGGTATAATCACAACCATAAAGATAGATTTTTTTCTGTTAGAAAATAAATTAGAGGAAGATTCACTCACTGAGTTCTTTCAATTACTACTATTATTTACGAGTATTATTACCTTTGCCTGGTCAGCAAAGAAAGTAGAAGAATCTCGAACTCTTTTTATATTAATTTCAGGATTTTTAGGCTGTATGTTCATAAGAGAAATGGATTTTTATTTGGATATGATTGTACACGGTTTTTGGTTTTACCCTGCTATTTTATTAGCAATATTAGTTATTACATACAGCATAAAAAACAATGATTTACTAATTCATTCCGTACGTGTATTCAGCAAAACAAATGTATATTTTAATCTTTTGGTAGGCTTAATTATTATCATGGTATTTAGTCGCTTATTTGGATCAGGAACACTTTGGAAAGAAATCATGAATGATGATTATAATCATATTTATAAAACAATTATTCAAGAAGGATTGGAGTTATTTGGCTATATGTTTATATTTATTGCTTCTTTGCACCAATTTAGAAGTGTACAAAGAATGCCTCATAATGACATATCGTGAAGAAAAGCTAAGTTATTATAAAATAAACTTATTCTCTATACCAATATCGATTTTGCATCATAGAGGAGCATTTTGATACTGATTTTTGGAGCAGGATAAGTCTCGTTTTTACATTAGTTAAAATTAAATCGTGAAATACCAACTACAGCAATGAGCTTAAAAAAGTCATGAACTCAGGATTATGCGTAGTCCAAAAAACTCTCATTTTTTGACACCATTCTCATTTTTTATGACAACCCACACAACTAATGCTTATCAAACTAGTGAGCAGTAAAAAAAGTCGCCTTAATCTCACTAAAACCATTAAGTTTTAATTGTTCAGCTTTTTGTTCTAATTCACTATGATCTTTACATCCTGTTGCTAAAGTATATAAGCAAGACAACATAAACAATACTAATTCATCTTGTTTATCTCCCTTCACTTCTAGTTTACTCACCTTATCTAAATGATTAAGTTGCTTAATAACACTAGCATCGATATGCCATAAAGATAACATCAAGCTTGAAGCCGTATAGACACTCATATTCATAACCTCATGAATATGATGATTAAGTGAATGTAAATCATCAATGCCGCGTAGTGAATGCAACATAAGTTGATGTTTAATTGCATCTTTATGACACAGTAATAACATGCCTAATAAACCAAAAACCAGTACTTGTTCAATCAAATTATTATCAAGCTTAACGTCAATTCCAGCAGATTTTCTCATCTGTTTAAAGAAGTTTGGCGCTATTAAAAATACATTGGTACATTGCTCTATGACACTCCCATCTACATGAGTTACAAGCGCATCTTTAACAGCATAAATAACCGCTAAGTTAACTACCGTATTAATACCTAAACTTCTGCTAATTGCTTCTTCGATATTATTGGGTGTTTTACCATAAATAGCTTTACTCGCAAGCCCCATCAAGCGCCCGGTGAAAATCGGATCTTTAGCTACAATTTCGATAACTCGTTGCAGGTCAAAATTGTCTTGATCTTTTTCCTCTATTAACTGTTGGCAACTATCTGGTAAAGGAGGCATGCTCTTCGCGATAACGCTTAAGTTCTGTTGATTATTTTGATCATTACCTACCAGGGATAACTCACGAAATTGAGAAGGTCTTATTCCAAACTTATGACGAAAAGCACGCTCAAAAGTCGCGCGTTCAGAGTAACCTAACTTCACCACTAAGCTATCGATGCTCATATGTAGCGTCAATAAATCGTGTACGCACAATTCATTCAAGTATTTTTGATGAATAAGTTTAAAAGTAGTTTCTTCTTGGCTGAGTTTTCGCCTAAAAGAAGTTATGCTCATCGCTAACTCGGCAGCACATTGCTCAATAGTCAGCTTTGCTGGCACTGCACTTTTTATGAGCTGAGCATTGACGCCTTCGGTTAAGAGTATTTTTTTATTCATATAATTGCGACAGTTTGTGTATTAAAAGCGGCTCAAACTATTATTTAGGCACGGTAATATGCAGTAAATATTGTGTTTGATGTAGTCGTATGACTTTCTTAATTTTAAATCATATCGGCAAAAGACGAGATCTGCAAAATAAAATAATTGCTAATACCATATTCATTAAGTTTGTGATCTTATTGTGCTTAGGAAAAATAAATCATGGCAAGGGGCTTGATTGAGCAATAGCTGGCGTGTGTGATTGAGAGCAACGCAGCCTTGGATTATTTTAATCCGCACAAGTGGACAATAATTTAATGAAATGGGTATAACACTATTACTTGCTTCTAAAGATAATAGAATCGCCAAAGAGCATCATAAGTAAGTGCTTACAATAAACCTATTTAAAAAATGATTAAAGGATAGTTGAGCGATAAAGTGAAACACTAATATGAGGAAGTTTAGCCGTATAAAGAAAGCCGTTATCATCGATAACGACTTAAAATAATTAATCAATTAGTGCTACCTAATGGGTAGTAAGAGGTAGATAAGTGCTTTCAGTACTTTGATTATTTTTAATTTCTTGTAGTTGATAAAAAGAGCCTATAAATAAGAACAGATAACCAAATAACTCTAAACCTTCTTGGATAATTGTTTTATAGATATGATGGTAATCCTCATTCATTACATCTTTCCATAATGTACCTGAGCCAAATAATCGGCTGAAAATCATAATAATCACTAAACCAATAAGAATATTAAAGTATGCTTTGCTTTGTCCAAATGAGCGAACAGAGCGAAGTAAAAATTCATCGTTTTTGATACTGTATATTATCACCGAACTTGCTAAGAGTATGGTCGGATAGAACCAAAAGCCATGTACTATCATATCAAAATAATAATCAAGCTCTCGTAAAAGCATACAGCCAAAAAATCCCGCGACTAAGATAAAAAACGTTCGTGATTCTTGCTCTTTGTATGCTGACCAAGAAAAAATAGCCACGCTAGCGAGTAATAACAATTGTTGAAATATTTCGGTGAGAGATTGCTCCGAGAGATTATTTTCTAAGAAGAAATAATCGATGTTAATTACGCTAATAACACCTGCCGATAATAATGATATTAAGATAAAAGGTAATACTAATTCTTTAAATAATAAAAACACAACAAACTCCGTTGACGATAAATAAAAGGTAAAATAGCTTTATTAAGTAATATTGCTTATCCAGAGCTCAGGTTACTTAGCTAAAGCGGCTAATTCTAAGGTAACGTGATCTATACCCTGCTTAGTTATTTTTTTATTTAACTCAGCTTGTTTAGTGCTTAATAACGAGATGCCTTCTACCGTAATATCAAATGCTTTCCATTGTTTTGTTTTTTTATTCTGTCTCATTTGAAAAACAATATTAATCGTAGGAGCGCCTTGTTCAATAATTTTAGTTTTAATACCAATAATTCTTTTACCCTTAGTTGGTTTTTCTGATTCAAAAACAACTTCTTGATTCTTATATTTAGATAAAGCAATAGAGTAGGTTCTTACTAAATAATGGCGCATGGCTTCAACAAATTCAGCACGTTGCTCTTTTGATATTTTCTTTAAATGTTTACCTAAAATACGGTATGAAGCATAACGATAATCTACTGATGGCATTAATTCTTCTTCAACAATATCGCGAATTAAATGTGGAAACTTAGCAATTGCTTGTTGATTTGCAGATAGTCGTGAAAACAAGTTAGTACCTGCCGTTTTTAATACCACATAAGGTGAGGTGGCCTCTGATGTAGAGTCTGAACTAGCCGTCTGTGATGTAGAATAAGGTGTTGCTGATACAACAGAAAGCGTCGATATTAAAACCAAGGTTAATATAGTTTTTGCTACGAATACTCGCATGCTAGGGATCCTTAAAGAGTAAAATGGTATTGCGAATTATGCTCAAGGCATACCGACCAAGCGGTATGCCTTTCAATAACCAGAGAATAGCACCGACCGCTCGGTTTGTGAAATAGATCCTAAAGAATAAAAAAGTTTACAAAAGTGTAAATAGGAATAAGCGTTTTAAAATAAAGCGGGGATAATTGAAGACTATATTAACAAAAAATAAATCAGCGTTTACTTTTTTAAAGCTCTAATATAAAGACATAACTCAGCGATTACTTGTTGAAATAATGCCTTATTACGAGAGCTTTTACTTAGGCTAGTAGCACCATTTAACGCAGCAACAATAAAATAACCTACTTGGCTAAATGCTAACTCTGCACGCAAGTTTTCACTGACTTTTTCAAGCGCTTCAACAATCAACTGATTTAATTGTTCTTGCATAGATAAAATACGTAACCGAAAACCTTCATCAACATTTGCCATTTCTTCACACAGGTTATTAAGCGGACAACCACAAACAACTTCGCTGCATGACATTTCTTCTGTCATTGTTGTTAAAAAGTCACATAAACCTTCAATAGGGTCTTCAACCGACAAAGGCGACTGCCACACACCTAAAAACATTGGAGTATAAACTTCTTCAAATACGGCGTATCCCAGCTCCATTTTACTGGTGAAGTGATGATAAAGCGCACCTTTGGATATTTCACAGCGGTTGAGAATAACTGACAAACTAGTCGCTTTATAACCATGTTGATGAATTTCATCGGCTGCTACGGATAAAATATTTTGGCGGGTTTGCTCTGCATCACTCATGGTACTACTCAATTATTTAATTAATTAAACGGTTTAATCAATTAAATAATAACCAACCGCTCGGTATGTTGCAAGCTTAGCCTCAATACTCAGCCTTCAAATTTAATAAATACAACAGCTATTAAGGGGTTATACCCGTTCCGCCTGAAGATGCAGCTTCAGAGTTAAGCTAGGAAATCAGATCAAGGCGCATTACGAAACTAATGGTCACTCCCTTAGTAAGTAGTGCAACGCTGAACTGGTTTTCTAGCTTAGCTCCCTACGGGCAAGCCGAGAAAGGGCCATCTCCAGCGTTATTGATTTTGAGAAGGGAATAACCATTCTCTTCAACCAATGCCTTGTAGTTAACCCTTTCTCGACTTGCTAAAATCTGCATCTTCAAGTGGAGCGGGTATATATGCTACTTGAAAATTAAAAGATAATAGGGTTCAATAGCCCCACTTTATCGATAACATATTAATAGATAGAATAAAATTAGATAACCATTGTTCACATTGTGACCATACTAAAATAGAAAATATATCTACTGTCGTTAGCTTTTATTTCAATCACTACATTTTGTTACAGGTGATGGATCTTGTTACGTAAATATCCTTTTAGGCCCTACATAATGTATGCAGATTTCAACAACGCAGATAAAAACAAATGAATAACACCAAATTAAACAAGTCACTGATTCCACACCTTTCCCTTGCTACTATCATCTTTGCCAGCACTCCCTTTTCTAGTGATATTTTTGCTAGCGATATTAGCCAAAACCTCAGAAATAATACCGAGCAAGTCAGTGATTCAGAGGATTACCTTGAAATAGGGTTAATGACTAGAATACGCGATACACAAACTTTTAAAAGCTCTAACGGTAAAGGTAGTTATACCAGTACGGGCCTGTTTATTAATGGCAGTTATACCTGGAATAATTTATTTATTGAAAACTATAGTGAAAGTGGTCATGGACTGGTCGTGGGTTATAACGCTTTTACTAATGATAATTGGTCGTTAGATTTGATGGCTACCTCGGGTTGGCTCAAAGTTAACTTTGAAAACGACGGTCGATATTCTCCTGATAAAGATGAGTTGATGGTGGGTGGTCGATTGTCTGGCTATGTGGGTAATAATATAGTGCAATTTTCCATTAACCAAGATGTCACTGGAGATCACAATGGTACAACTGCTTCAGCTTTAATCGGGCGAAATTGGCAATTAAGAAACTGGAATTTTCATGGAATTATCGGCGTTGAATATGTTTCAGCTAAGCTCAATGACTATTATGTCGGCGTATCAGACGAGAGTGCAGCCCGTTGGGATAACTTAGATGCCTATAAAGCAGATGAGAGTGTCAGTTTTAGTACCGAATTAGGAGTTACTTATCCTATTTCAGAAGACTGGGTCTTCAGGGCTACTGGCAGGGCACTTACCTTACCGGATGCTATTACCGACAGTCCTCGCAGTCGTAGCAAAAAGTCAGTAGCAACATCATTTCATACCAGCATTAGTTATGTATTTTAAGGGAAATATAAAGATGACTCTTCTTAAATATACAAACAAAGCACAGGTAAATGCCAATAAAGCTTTTAACTTGTATACAGTAGTTTTCCTGCTCATTGGCTACTGCCTTATCTCATTTTCTGCGAATGCAGAGACCACACAAGGTATTACCTCGTTAAGTAATACCGAGCAATTGACGCAACTGAAAGTAACACCGAAACCTTGTGTTGCTCTTCGTAAGGGACAGAAATGTTACCTTGAGGTGACTTTTAGTTGGCAACATCCAGAAATAAGCAATTATTGTTTGGTTAATTCAACAACCAATAAAACAATCAAGTGTTGGCGACAGCAGACCAAAGGCCAGTACAGTTTTGATTTTCAATCAAGATTAAGTAATGACTTTGCGCTACGTAAACAGGAATCATCTGTAGATATAGCCCGAACAACAATACCTGTGGCCTGGGTATACAAATCATCAAAACGGGCAAAATCAACTTGGAGACTCTTTTGATTGAAATTACTCTGATCAAACCAATTTTGAGGAACAAACTTTGACCGAAAGCACTTTACTACAATCAATGACTGGCAAGCATATTATGTTAGTAGAGGACGATATGTCGCTAGCAGAATGGTTTAGCGACTATCTTAGCGAACAAGGTTACTTGGTAACGCTGGCTACCCGAGGAGATATAGCCATCGAGTTGATTGAATCTGATCAGCCTGACTTAGTGATATTAGATATCATGTTACCAGTAAAGGATGGGTTTGAAGTCTGTCAGGCCATTCGACCCTTCTATCATGGTCCCATTTTAATGATGACGGCTCGTGATCATGAAACTGACGAAATATTAGGACTAGAGTTAGGCGCTGATGACTATGTCGTTAAACCGGTCAAACCAAGGGTATTACTATCACGAATCAAAGCACTTTTTCGTCGAGCGACTCCGCAAGAAGTGGTACCCGTCGTAGTAGAAATCGATCCGAATAAAAGAACTTTTGGTCAGCTCTCCATCGATGCCAATTCTAGAACAACTACTTTGGCAGGCGCGAAAGTAGCCATTTCTTCAAACGAATTTGATGTACTGTGGCAACTCGCTCTATCAGCAGATACACTTGTTAGTCGCAAAGAACTAGTGATTCAACGCAGAGGTATTGATTACGATGGCTTTGATCGTTCGATTGATATTCTTATTTCAAGAATACGAAAAAAATTAGCCGACGATGCTAGTAACCCCTATCGAATAAAAACCGTCTGGGGTAAAGGTTATTTATTTGTTAAAGGTGCTTGGGAGTAACTTATGCCTTGGAATATACCATGCCAAAACTAACCTTATCGCTATTGTTGGTTATATTAGTGGCCGTTATAGGTATGGGCGGAGTATTAGATAACTTATTTAGCCAATATCAAAGCCAATCAAGCAACCAGTCCGATGAATTATCACCCTATCGCCAATTAGGGACATCTTTGGCGTTAACGTTGAACAAACAACAAAAACCTGAGCAATTCATTGCTAATTGGCAACAAAAAGATGAGCTTACAGTTACGCTAGTTCACCTCGATGATTTCTTTTTACCGGATTCATTAAAACAATCCTTTTACGCTGGAAAACCGCTGGTATTTGAGACTGACAACAACATATCGATGCACTTTATTGTGCCTTCACAGCAAAAAGTACTGATCTTTGTTATTCCTCTCGTTGTTAAAGAAACGAGCAATAGTGCATTTCAGCTGCTATTAACGGCTTTGTTTTATCTTGGTATTTTACTGGTGGTACTTATTTGGCTGTACCCTTTAATAAAACAACTCAGTAAGTTAAGGCAAACCACCAAAGCTTTTGGAGAAGGACAGTTTCAACAACGAATTAATATCAATTCAACGTCCTATATTTCCGACATTGAAAGTGAATTTAACCACATGGCTGAGCGCATAGAAACACTGATCAGTGATAACAAGCTGCTAAGTGATGCCGTTGCACACGATTTACGGACGCCCTTGGCAAGATTACGCTTTGGCATTGAGATGTTACAGGAAACCGAAAAGCCAGAAACTAGACAAAAGTACCAAAATCATCTGTCTCGTGATATTGAAGAAATGGAACGATTAGTCAGTGTATTACTTAATTATGCGCGCATAGAACAATCTATGATGGCAGTCGAGCAACAAAGTATTGACCTTAACGAGCTGATTGGACAATGTGTGGGGGCAGTAGCTGACGACGATAAGATCATTAACTGGCATGCACAAGGCACGGCAATGGTTAACGGTGATGCAAATTACTTGAGCATGTTAATCAATAATTTACTGGGCAATGCCAAGCAATATGGCGATAAAGAGATTACCTTGAGGGTAGTAAAAAATGGCGCAAAGCTACAATTTATTATTAGTGATGATGGTCCTGGCATTGCTGAAGAAAAACGCAGCGAGTTATTGAAACCCTTTATGCGCGGTGAGCAAGCTCATGAAAATCCTGGTTACGGTATGGGCTTGGCTATTGTCTCAAGAATAGCTCAATTACATGATGCCAAGCTGGTCATTTCCGACTCAGCTGAGTTGGGCGGTGCTGAATTCTGTGTGATATTTAAGCAATGATATTGCCCTGCCCCAAGCTCTGAATTACACCGATAACAAAGTTTATACATTTTGTTACAGGTGATGGAACTTGTTACGTCTTTCAACTTGGGCATTGCTTATAGTTTACTTCTTAAAACCACTAAGGAATAAACATGCATCAGTTCTACAACTTAAAATCAACTCTCTCTTGTACCGCAATCGTTTTATTGTTAACGGCTTGTGGTGGTAGTTCAACACCTAAAGAAGTAATAGTGGTTGAGCCACCCCCGGTCGTCGCGTTAGATTATCAACAATTAATTGAAAGTAAAATTTCTGAAGATGTTCCGGGCATTATCCTATTGGTAAATACCCCCGAACGTCAGTTTATTGGTAGCGCTGGTGTTTCAGATCGCGACGATAAAACACCGATGCAAACTACCGACGTTTTTTCTATCCAAAGTGCTGGCAAAGTGATTACTGCGCTACTGGCGGCACAATTGCACGATGAAGCGTTGTTGAATTTAGACGATACCCTTGATACCTGGTTACCACTGGAGTTGTTAGAGAAAATTCAATACAGTGAGCAAATAACATTGCGACAATTGCTTAATCATAGTAGTGGTATTGCTGACTACAATAAAAACGAAATGCTCCTACAAGATGTACTGACTAGCCCAGAAGTTAACCGAGGAAATGTTGATTTAGTCAATTATGCACTTAATAAAACGGCCGAAGCGGTTCCCGGTGCTGGTTTTCATTACTCTAGTACTAATTATGCCTTAGCAGGCATGATCTTAGATAGTGTATTAGGATACCATAATGCGATTGAAATACGGGCTAGAATAATAGAGCCGTTATCGTTAAATTCTACTTTTTCATTGGGATATGAAAATCATACCGATGAAATAATTCCGGGTTATAGATGGTATCAAGGTCAATATGTTAATACTGCGCCAATTATATCCAATATTTTCTCTTCTGCTAGCCCGGTGGCGTCTACGGTAACTGATTTAGCCTTTTTTTATAAAAGCCTGATCACAGATACTGATTTTGTTAGTGATAATATTCGTGAGTTAATGTGGGGAGCGGCTAGTTTAATCCCCGTAGAATTAAATGAAAAAGCTGGCTTGGGTATTCAGAAACTAAATGTTAATGGCACAACTTTGTATAGTCATAATGGTAGCGGAGAGGGTTATTTAACCCAGAATATCTATATTGAAGAAACAGATACCAGCATAGTGTATTTTCTTAACTGTGGCCTTCGTGATGAGTGTGTTACTGCTTTTTATGCTATAGGAGATGCTATTTTAGCGGAGCTTAAAATCAACTAGACTGGCATAGATTATTGTAAGTTAATTACAGCGTTATTAACTTACAATAAACATTACGGACTGAGCTTCAGGTGCTCAAAGTAACAAAAAACTTTATTGCTGACTTTGAGCACATGCTAATGAACATCACACTGCTCTGCCAAGTTATTATCTTTAATAAACGACGGTTTGATTAACCCTGTTTTAGCCGCCGAGCAATTATCACCATAAACTGAACAGTAACAAAGCAATACGCCGATGCGGCCTAGGTTTTCTCTAAATTTCTTTGGCTCAAACTTAGCTTCTTGTGCAGATATTTTTAACAAGGATACTCTATCGCCAGGCGGTAAAAATTGTCCAAGACTAACACCTGAGTCTTGATAGGGAATCAGCCCCTCAGCCAACATACCTTCCTTAATAGTTATCCAGATAGTATTTTCTTTCTTCGGGTACACTAACTTGCCATCAAAGAAGGTATAGAAACCGCTAATCACTGCAGGACCCAAACCTGTGCTCTCGATGCCCATATTAAAATGATACTTGCCCATATCGTAGTCATTAAAGGTTTCTACATGAGGTAATACGGACAAACGATTGTGCTTTCTATTTTCAATGCCTTCCCAAGTGGCAAGCAGAATTGCTGAAAAGGCTAAAGCCGCCGCCCCATGAGAACGTATAAACTTATAAAAATTACTTAACACTACCCTGTGACTCCAAAACTAAGAACTTGTTCATTTTGATACTTTTATACCCGTTACCAATCAAGATGCAGGTTTCAGAGTGCTTGAGCAATTTCAATTCAAGGCGCTGTGATGAAACAATGGTTAAACCATTATGAATCACAGCAACGATGAAGTGATGTTGCTCAAGCCCTTCTATGATGGGCTTAAAATGACTTTATACTGCGTTAAATAATCAAAGCATAGAATGACTATGCTTAAATTATTATCCTTGGCTAAAGTCATTTTAATTCCCACTGAAATCCTGCACTTTGAATGGTAACGGGTATATAACACTAGCAATTAAAGAGTGTTATCTCGCCATAACAGCATATTGCTAGTATCAATTATTATTAGTTCGATTATTCCTAATAAGCTCAGTTAAAGCTATAGCCAATATCTAAAATATTTAAGTTAATGACTATTATGCAATGTTATAACGCTAAGGTATGACGGTAGCAAAGCATATTACAGCTTTATGGCGCCTATAAAAGAAACACTCATTTCACTAAAGTTATTTAACTGCCTACAAATTTGTTAACATTGAGAAAATTACCTTTGTGGTATCGTCCTAGAAGTGGGCTTAGGAATAATATGAACTTTGTACAGTTTCAAAAGAGCGCGGTACCAGAGATCGGTTTAATTCAAGCACAGTACAAAAACCATGCTTTCAAATCTCATTACCATTTAGATTTCCATATTGGTTTGATATCACAAGGGCAACAGGTTTTTCACTACAAAGGCAGTAAACATCAAATAGGTCCAGGTTTTGTACAAGTGATGATGCCGGACCAAGTTCATGATAGCAAAACACTGAAGAAAGATAGCTTTACGACTAAAATATTCAGTTTACCCACCAATTGGTTTGTTAATTTGAATAATGAACTTAATAATCAACACGACATCCCTTCTATACAACCTTGTTTTGAAGATGTTTATCTATACCAGCAACTGATTGAGTTACATCAATTACTCAACGCTGAGCACTCCTTTAAATTAGCCGCTGATAGCCTAACACTGGAGGTTTTTTCTTCATTATTAGAGAAATATAGCGGTAGGTCTCCTTTGCCAGCAGTCGCTATTGGAAACAAAAAATTAAATTTATTAAAAGAATATGTCGTGTCTCATCTAAATCAACGTATTCACTTAGAGCACTTAGCTCGCCTCTGTGAATTATCTGAATCACAACTATTAAGGCAGTTCAAAAAACAAACAGGACTTACTCCTTATGCTTGGTTAGCTCGATTAAGGCTAGAACAGGCACTATTACTATTAAAAGCAGGGCTATCCAGTACACAAGTTGCTTATAAAGTTGGCTTTTATGACCAAGCTCATTTCATAAAAGCATTTTATCAGGCATACGGCCTTACCCCTTCTTTAGTACAAAACTCTTAAATTAATTTTTATCTGTTAATTTTTTACAATTAAAGCCATCTCATTTACGCCATTATTTCTTTGAACATTTACCGGAGGATTAATAATGAAGTGTATAGGTTTAATTGGGGGGCTAAGTTGGCACTCTACTGCGTTGTATTACCAACATATAAATGAAATGACAGCCATAGAATTGGGTGGAGTACATTGTGCTCGTATGCACTTGGCAAGTCTAAATTTTTCGCCAATAGCTGAATTAATGAAATCTCAATCTTGGCAGGAACTAGCCCCTTTGATCATTGAAGCTGCAAAGCAAGTAGAGCTGGCAGGAGCTGACGGAATAATTATTGCTAACAATACATTACATCAAATATTACCCGATGTTGAGAAAGCGCTATCGATTCCCTGTATTAGTATTGTTGATGCATTAGGTATTGAGTTAAGTACGTTAGGCATATCCCAAATAGGGCTGCTAGGCACGGCATCGACAATGAATCTAAGCTTTTATAAACAAAGGCTTCTGCAACGGTATGGTATTAAAGTTGAAATACCTTCAGCTGAAAAGTGTGAACAACTCAATGATGTCATATTTTCAGAACTTTGCTTTGGCAAAGTAACGAATAATGCGAAAACTTTGGCCTTATCAATTCTCGATGAATTGAGCTCAAAAGGGGTAGGTTCTATCGCTTTGGCCTGTACTGAGCTGCCATTATTATATAACCATGACATGAGCCAAAATGTTACTTTTTTCGACACCAACCAACTTCATTGCCAACACGCCGTCACTTGGGCGCTATCAAAAAATTAGGATGATACGATGACAAAAATAGTCAATTTTAAAGAAAAACTAGCGACTTTTGATGAACTATGGACGCCTAAAGTGATCGCTCAAATGAATGAAGTGCAATTTAAACTGGTAAAAATTCAAGGTGAGTTCACTTGGCACAGCCACCAAGAAACTGATGAAGTATTTATGGTTATTGATGGCGATATGACCATCCAATTTCGTAACCATACTGTTGAACTATCAAGTGGAGAGCTATTTGTTGTACCCAAGGGAGTTGAACATAAACCCTTTGCTAAAGAGCTATGTCAGGTAATGATAATTGAGCCTTCCGGTGTTATTAATACGGGGGAATCTGAAGGTAATCTAACCGCTAAAAACGATGTCTGGATTTAATACCATTGGTGTAAGACGTTAACAGCGTCAAATCATTAATAAGATAGTATTGATTTAGTTAGCCTTGAACATCAACTACCCAAAGTTCTATGGATGTGCCCACTTAACGGTACTGAAAGTCGAGGCTTTTCAGAACCGTTAAGATATTATCTCTACCTATAAAGAACGCTCATAGATAAATACCCTAGGCTATACCGAAAAATACAATAAAAATAGGCGTAGAGTTAAGAGGCATTGTGTAATTAAAGTACGGCTGTAAACACAGGCTTAAATGAATTGCTTTGCAAAATATTTTCCAATCTTGTTGTCATGTCTTTTTGCAGAGCATCAAAGATAAAATTTCCCATACTGATACGCTTGATGCCAAGAGATTTTAACGTAGAAAAGTCGGCTAAGTCAGGCATACACATAACATTAACGGGTAGTATTGTACTATCAACAACAGCTTTGATCGCCGCTGCTTCGACAATACAAGGCACAAATAGGCCATCAGCGCCGGCATCTTGGTATAACTTAGCGCGCTTTTGGCTTTCTTTAGTCGCGTCTTCTACCCCTAGTAAAAATGTATCCGTTCTAACATTAATAAATAGCGAGATATTATCTTGTTCTAATTGAGTTGTAATTGCCAACAAGTATTTAGCAAAGTGCTTCTCGTTAACTAACACACGCTCGCCATTAGTTTTATTCACTTTGCTATCTTCGATATTGATACCAACAACACCAACTTCAGCTAGTGCTTTAATATAATTAGCCGTTGTTTGTGCATCATCACTAAAACCCGATTCTATATCGACAGTTAACGGCGCATTACTACAGGCAGTAATGCGCTTAACAATAAAAAGTAACTCGTTAAATGGCATGAATTCACCATCGGCATAACCGAGCATACAAGCAATAGCGGCACTTGAAGTGCCTATGACTTTAAAGCCGTTTTGTTCTGCAGCTTTTGCACTAGCAACATCCCAAACGTTGCAAATAATTAGTGGTTCAGCTTGTTGGTGTAGCGATTTTAATTGTGCTGTATTCATCATATTGTCTCTGTTATTTGCGCTCTACTTTGCAGAGTCGGTGCTTAATGAGTCAATTGTGCCGTTTAATTCGGATAAAAACCAACGATAAAAATGGACTAGTATTATAAGCTATGCTTATAATACTAGTTTGAGTAACCCTGACTTACCTCTCCCAAGATTGTGATTAATTATGATTAAACAAGCATTAAAAAATTTGAATTTATTACATAGCTTTGAAGCTGCAGCTAGGCATCAGAGTTATAGTAAGGCGGCAACAGAATTGTGTATCTCTCAAGCGGCGATAAGCCAACAAATGCGCCAATTGGAAGATAACCTAGCTAAGCAGTTATTTTTGCGCAAAGGTAAAAGTATGTTGTTAACCCAGCAGGGAAAAATATTACTGTCAGGCACCCAACAAGCTTTTAACTTGTTAGAAAAAAGCATTAATGAAATCACTGTTGAAGAAGTATCTGGCAGCTTAACCATTAGCTCAACCCAGGCCTTCACTACCTTATGGTTGATGCCAAAATTAAGTAAATTCTCAACGCTGTATCCTAATATTAATATTCGCGTTATGTCATCCCCACAGTTTGAAGACCTCAAAGAGCAGCACATTGACCTAGCGATTCGTTTTGGTCCTGGTGTTCAAAAGAATACGGATACATCGCTTAACTGCGAGTACTTTGGCGAAGATCCTGTGTATCCAGTGTGCTCTGCAGCATTGGCTAAAAAAATGAGTTTTAAAGCGCCTAAGGATCTACTCAATACATGGCTGGTTAGTTTAGAGAGACCAGGTTGCTACGATTGGCCGTCTTGGTTTGAACATGCTAATACCCAAGGTTATCAAGATCATCAGCAGTGGACTGAAGTGCATAGCACTGACATGGCATTAAACGCAGTATTAAATGACCATGGTTTTACTTTAGCTGCCCAATATTTAATTATTGAACAACTCAAATCTGGACAACTGGTTATACCGGTAAATATACCTCACCCTAATGTAGTAAAGCGTTACTTTGTTTATGATGAGAACTCGCCAAAAATAGCGCGTTTAAACGTTTTTACCCAGTGGTTAAAAGAAGAGATGGATGCTAGCACTGAGTAAAATCTAGCGTAAGTCTTGAGCTAAAAGTCATTTTTTTGATATTCAACCTGCAACTGTCTCACTAGATTTTGAACCTTATAACGTTTATATTACCCCACCCAGCTGGTACGATGAGATGCTGATTTTCATTAAAAGCAGTACAGCACAATTCCTCAAATAAAATAATGAGAAGTAATAATAAATGAATATACTGTTTAAGAAGTCTTGGTTTTTTCGTCTTATAATGAATATTTGGCCGCCATTATTTTTTGCCGGTATTCGCATCACAGCGCTATCAAGTGATTTCAAAACAGCCCGTGTGCAATTAACATTACGTCCTTGGAATAAGAATGCGGTTGGTAGCCATTTTGGTGGCTCATTATTCGCCATGACTGACCCCTTTTATATGTTAATGATCCTTGCACAACTAGGAAATGACTACTTGGTATGGGATAAAGCAGCTGACATTGATTTTATAAAGCCAGGCAAAGGTAAAGTTATTGCTGATTTTTCTATTAATCAACAGCTTATTGACGACATTATTGCCAAGACGGCAAATGGTGACAAATACTTGCCGCAAATTCCTGTATATATAAAAGACGAAGAAGGAGGTATAGTCGCTACATTGAATCGTACTCTCTATATTCGTCGAAAAAAGCCTAAAGCTACTGGAAAGTAAGATGAATTCAATTAGGTGTTATAAATTCGCTTAACGATGAGAGCCATCAACTAACTACTCAGTTTATTTAAGCAAAAAAAATCCAGCATTTAAGTGCTGGATTTATAAGGCTTCAACTTAATGCCACTTACACGTTCAACATAATATGTTGGTGTACTCGAACAATAATATCGTCACTTTCTTTTTTCCAATCCACTTTATCAGAAAAACTTTTCACTGCCGCAATTGCTTGATTAACAAACTTGCCATAATTATGATGTGTTTCATCACTCTTATCTGCAAAAAATACAAAACGTAAGGTATCGACTAACTTATCCGCCTCCCAATGCACACAAGATCTCATCTCAGCATTATTAGGGTTAACCCCGATAGAAATTAGCTCTCCTGAAATTACTGATGCTTCACTTTCATCGTAACGAACAAATGGCGAGATGCCATTAGCAATCAATGCAGCTTGGTCAATTTGATTGGCCTTGCATGAGTCATTAAAGGCGTTTTCAATTTTTTGATAAAATTGAGTAAATGGTTGCTCTGATAAATAATCAATATCAGTGCCTTTTAATAAACGACGCGCCATTGGGATACTCGCAACAACGTAAGTAATTGAGGTATGATCATCGCTAATGCCCTGTTCTTGGCTTTCATAGCGGTCAGCTATTTCTCTAAAGGTATGACTAATGGTATTAGTGCCACCTTTTTCTTTAGCGAAAACATCAAACGTTAAATGCTGATGATCGCGTAATTTAATCTCATTTTCAGCTAAGCCAATAGTTTTAGAAATTTCTTTAACCGCTTGATAAACCTTATTATGGAACTTACCTGAGTTAACTCTGAGTTCTTGGCCGGTAGCTAAAAATAATATTTTAATTTTTCTAGCGCGAATAGCGCCATCAAAATAGCCTTTAAAGGTACTATTATGTTCCGGACAATAGAAGAAAAATGATTGCTGCTCTGTATGTAATACCTGCTGTTCGCCGCTATAACGTACTCTAACAAGACGATTATTGGCAACAAAATTTACATGTGAAAGACCATGTTCTTCTACTATTTCAAATACTTTATGAGATAACGCTTGATAGAATTTTTGATAAGGCTTCTCAGCTGTTTCATCAACACTACCACACACCAAACTTATTAATTTATCCGTTAAGGGGATTTCCGCTAAAATATACTGATTATCACGGGCGTCACTCGGCAGGTATACACGTTCTTTACTTCTGTGTTTATTTAATATTGATGAAGTTCGTCTCATATTTCTTTATACCTTTTATTAATAATGCATCAGTCAAAATAGATTTATTATTTATAACATAAAAAATATACATAATTCACACTTTTAACGCTCATTATTAGACCTTTTCTACAGTGTATATACCCCGCTTTATTTCCAAAGAATAAGCTGCATTACTGTACTATCTTTATTGATTTATACCTATCAGTATAAGAAAGTGATCGCTTAGCGATAATTTAAAGGCTTATAAGCCTTTAAAAATAGACCTTCGCAAATGTATCGGCACTATGGTCATGACAAAAAATTTGTTCTACTGTCGCTCATCTCATTCTAAGTGATCACTTCTTCATACAGAATGGTATTAAATAACAACATAAAACACTACTTAACTTTATTTCTTGGTTTATGTTGATTAACGCCCCGCACTGCGCTTTTCTTTACTCCCCGTTTATTATTTGATGCATAATGCTTACTTGGTTGATGAATGCTTTGTCTCTTCTTTGTAGAGCTAACAGCGGTTTGCCTAGCCACATTAGTCTTATAAACCTTCACACCACTGGTATTGTTATATTTACTATGCACCTGTTTATTTTTTGACTTGCTGACCTTAATTGTCCCCGATTCCCTATACGCCTTATTTTTCTGAAGCGGAATAGCCTTTAATTTTTCACTAAAATTTCGATGGGAATTAACTTGCTTAGTGCTGCTAAATACCTGCACTTTATGACTACTATCTGCAACAAAATGACTATTCCTACGGTGCACCTTTGGGTTGCTGTGAATTATGGCCCCATAATATTTTTGTTTTAGTCGTCCATTGTTATAAGAAACTCCTCGTCTATGTTTTGGCTGATGATTCCAGCGCTTTGCCTGATGACTTATCACTACTTTATTTCTTGGATGGTAACCATGGCGAGCAGAGTGATTAACAATCACATAACGGTTATGCCAATGAAAAGCACTGAAGTAAAAGTGACTGCTTATGTGCACGCCATGGCCCCAATAAAAATGACCATAGTGAGCGGGGTAATGATGAGGGCTATGCCAATATACCGGAGGGTAGTTTGCCCAATACCACTGCCCATACACCAGTCGTGTATCATAATAAGGTACGTAAATTATTTCAGGTTGTGCTGGTTCAATGATAATGATTTTCTGCTCTTTTATAATCTCCACATTATCCATGGCTGCTAAACTACCCGCTTGCTCTGCCTGCTGCCTTAACGTTTGAATACTGGCTAATACTCTCGCTTCATTCTGTAAAAAAGCATCACCGATTTTTTGCATCCAGGTAAGATCTTCGCTTAATTTGGCCATCACTTGAGGAAAAGATAACAATGCTTGAATACTCGCATCCCAGCCCTTATTTTGTGCTTTATTATCTCGCTGTTCATCGGTTGATGTCGGCTGTTTTTTGAGCCAACGCTCAGCTTCAATTACCTCTATGGGATAAGTTGCGGCAATTAAAATATGGGTGAGTAAGGTGTCTGGGTATAGAGCGATAGGAGCAAGAGTTTGCGCGAGCTCGGCCTCAGAAAATAATACTTCTCCATCTTCTTGTGAGGCAGATAAAGCCGTGCTTGATATGCAAGTAGAAAATACAAAAATTAGCCATAACATCGACCTGTACTTTAATAAAAACGAAGGGGGAAAGTTCATAAGTTTACCTTTATTCATAACTAATCTTATGGATTAGCATACCCCTGTGAAGCTGAACAAAGGCTGAACAAAGTTTATAAAAACAGGTGACTTTTACATTGGCTCACTAAGGTACTTTTGTTGTAATAAACGGTATTTTTCGGTCATTTTAAAAACGGTTAAATGTTTATTAAAAGATAAAACCAGTTTGGGATCTTTAAAGACCATTTGATAATCTATGGGCGGGAAAAGGTTATGAAAAACCACCGCTTTATTAACACCTAACTGCTTAAAGAAATAGTTAAAAATATTCTTATCAATGACAATACAATCGACACGATCTTTTAGGAATAACTTTACTTGCGTTGATTGTTTGGCTATCTCTAGATAACTTGGGTTATTCACAACCGCGTCGTGATATTCATCACCTAATAACGCTTTGGCATTATGAAATGAAATGACTCCTACATTCTTTAAATCACTTAACATGCTTATTTTTAGCTTTTTTTCGGCCAAAGAAACAACTGAATTATGATAAGTGACGTAGCTATCGGTTAAGCGTTCTACATTAGCTTCAGTGTCGGCTGTCATGGTGGTAATGCCATCGATATCAGGATCTGATAACAGTTTTTGCGAGCGACCATAAGGAACATATATGTACTTAACACCATAGCCCATCAATTCGATCACTTGAGACAATAATTCCAACTCGTAACCTGAGTTTGTTGCTTGTAATATATAAGGAGGTCGTTCTAAGCCAACAACAATTTTAAGTTTTTCCCCAAAGGCTGATGTTGGTATTACAACGATAAAAATGAGCAATGTTCGCCTAATAATATTACTAAAACATAGAAGTAATTTCATAAAACTCCTCGTTTAAATTTTACAATATTCTTAGCATACTACCTTTTACTTAAGGTAATAAAAATAACCTTAGCTCAATATTCCACATGGTGAAACCACTAATATCAAAGACAGAATAAAATTTATCAATGCCTTGTTCACCTGACTAATGACTACTATGAGGACTTTTATGGGGGAAAGTCAGGGTAAACTTTGCCCCGCCTAATGTGGTAGAATGACTTATTTTCAATGTACCTTGGTAGCTTTCGACTAAGTCTCGAACAATAGCTAAACCAACACCGTGCCCTTTTTGATAAGTATCTGCACGAACACCGCGCTCTAGTATTTGGGTAATTTCCGATTCTTGAATACCAATACCGTCATCTTCTATACACATAACTAACGCATCATCCTGCTGGCTAATGGTTAGCAAAATAGTACTTTTAGCCGCTTTATAAGCGTTATCAAGCAAGTTACCTAAGAGTTCAAGTAAATCCGCTTCATCCCCCTTAAACGTTTGCTTTCCTGTTGAGTTTAACTCTACTTTTTTATTCTCTGAATGATAAATTTTAGCGAGAGTGTTCAACAACTTATCAACTACTGGTTTTACTGCGATACCTAATAACCAAGAAGAGTGCCCTGCACTTTGTGCGCGTTTTAGCTGATGATCTATGGTCGTATTTATACGCGTTATCTGCTCTTGGTTCACTGCAGAAATATCGCTTTGCGCTTGCAAGACTGCCAACGGCGTTTTCAAACTATGGGCAAGGTCTGATAAAGCATTCCTATAACGTTGCCTTTGTTTTTGCTCCGTCGCTAATAACTGATTCAATTGTGTGGTGAGCGTTGATAACTCTTTAGGATACACAGAGGTTAATTTTTCTGCTCTGCCCTGCTCTATCGCTTTAACTTCTTGCTCTAAAATAGAAAGGGGTTTTAATGTCCACATTAGCCAGATAAGTTGAAAAAATAAAATAATAACCATTAAAATGGCTAAGCCAAACCAAAGCTGTTGCTTGAAGTCACTAATAAGTTGTAAGAAGGTTAGTTTATCTCTCACAATATGTACTGTGAGGGGGAAATCAACATCGTCCTCGCTAAAGCTGACCGCGTAACTATAAATAAAGTGAGGTGAACTATTAATCTCAACGCTTGAGAAATTTTTATTTCCTGTTGCCAGCGTAACTAGATTCGAAGGTAGTTGTGCATTGGTTAAATTAACCGTAAGTAAAGATTGAGATCGCCATAACAGCTCATTTTTTTGCTGAAGTGCTGGCCCAGAGATAAAAGCATACAAACCTGAACCACTAACATTAAACTGATTTTCAATTAATAGCTCGGGCATGATTAGCTCTGCTTGTTCAACTTCTGCAACAGCCAAAATAGCGTAACTATAAGCACTTAATTCATTTTCAATGCTACGTGTCATGTGCTTTTCAAATGAGCTCATAATAATGAAAGCAATGGTTGGTAATATAATAACCACCATAGCCAACAAGCTCACCATCAAACGTACTTTAAGTGAATTTAAAAAGACATTAATAATGGGTTTTATGAAAAACAAGAAAACACCTAGTCAGTAAAGTTAATTAAGCGGTAGCCTTGACCACGCTTAGTTTCAATAAAATTATGTTTATTGTTAGGGTCGAGTTTTTTGCGTAAACGTCTAATAAATACTTCAATCACGTTAGAGTCTAAATCGAAGTCTTGGTCATAAATATGTTCAGTTAACCTTGTTTTAGAAATTACTTCTCCGACATGTAACATTAAATATTTAAATACTTTAAATTCATGAGCACTTAAACTTACCTTGATTTTTTCTACTAGTACTTCAGAAGTAGCGGTATCTAGACTAAATGGCCCATTAGTTATTATTGTAGAAGCTTTACCTGCACTGCGTCTAATTAAAGCATTTAAACGTGAACTGAGTTCTTCTACATGAAAAGGTTTTGTTAAGTAATCATCCGCGCCAGCGTCTAAACCCGCCACTTTATCTTGCCAGCTATCGCGAGCAGTGAGAATTAAAATAGGGAAGTCTCGACCTCTTTCTCTTAGTAATTTAACAACGGTACTACCATCAATTTTTGGTAAGCCTAAATCAATCACCGCAATATCATAATCATATTCAGTGCCTTGAAATAAAGCGACCTCTCCATCCGAAGCGAGATCTACAGAATAGTTTTGTAAAAGTAATTGTTGGTGAAGTTCTTGCTGTAAGGCTTTATCGTCTTCAACTAAAAGCAAACGCATACTGATATATCCCTGTTATTAGTGCTTCTCTATTTTGCCCGTTTTGGCATTAACTTTTTTAGATACGACATGCCCATTAGGTTTTACAATTTTAACTTTATAGCCGCTATTGTTTTTTTGTTTTTTAACATTTAATACTTTACCGCCATATTGCTTTTGTACTATTTTTGCCGCCTGCTTAGAGCTAGTCACTTTTTTATTCCCCTGCTTATCTATCGCCAAAGCACTAGAAGCGCCCAAAGTAGCAATACTCAATAACAGGGTTAACAAAACAATACGTAATTTCATCTCAATACCTAATACAAATAAATCTATATACCACTCAGTGTAAAAGAATGCTTGTTGCAAATAAACCAAGTTTCACTGAATGATACAAAATACTCGCTGAACAAAAGCTGAACACTTAAATAGTTAATTCATTTGGTCATGATAATTTGTTCAGCTTGAGTTCAGCCAACTTACGCTTTAATAGCATCAATACCAAGTACATTAATTAATTGACCACTTAGCGAGAGTTAAAAGGCTTAGAGGCAAGGCATTGATTGAAGAGAATGGTTACTCCCTTCTCAAAATTAATAACGCTGCATGTATGCCTTTACCTTTTATTAGGTACTCGCCCTTTGGGAGTTTATTAGCAAACTAATAACCGCTCAAAATTAAAGAAACATAGAATAACTATGTTTAAGTAATTTTGCTTGTTCCAAGCTCGCTAATACAGCTCTAAGTTGACCAATTTATTAGTGTAATTGGTATAAGTCACAAAATAAGGATTTAATGATGAATAACTTTATAAAGCACTTATCTTCTAAAAAAACATTTACAAGCACACCAATCAGTTTAGTTAATATAACAAAAAATTTTTCGCCCATATTACTAACAACCTTACAGCTAGCGATCATGTTAACTGTCATGATGATTACCCTACCCACTTTCGCTATTGAGATTACCAGTACCAATAAGACAACTGATAATACAAATACAAGCCGTATAACTGACACTATTAGCACGAATAAAATCAAGAGTTACTCTAGCGGTCAGATGACCAACTCAGCCACAAACAGGTCAAAAGAAGACCTTTTAGAGACCCTACAGCAAAAAATAATACGTGGTGAAACAGACCAAAGTCTGAATAAATCGTTAGATGCTACTCGCGATGAAGTCATCGCTAAAAAACACCAACAGGTAGCTAAAAGTTCAGTTAGAAAATCAGCTAACAATTTTGCTACTAAGCCAAATATGAGTAATACCAGTAGAAGTTTTAGCGATGGCAGTTTTGTTATTTATGAAGGTTTCTCACAGTTGATAGAAGATTATGATGGTGATAGTTATTATCAAACCTTCAGCGTCACCTTCGATGCTGATTTAGTTAACCATGGTGCCCATGTTGAGGCTGTTGTTTATGCGGAACTTTATTTAAGTGAGAACGGCGGCCCCTGGGAGCATTATTACAGCACCGATAGCTTTGTTATTCATGGGGAGAGCACAGATGATGAATTTGAAGTCTATAGCACCTTAGGCCAAGGTTTTACTACTAACCATTACGATGTACTCATTGATCTTTATGAAGAAGGTTATCCAAATATAGTGGCATCTTATAGCAGTGATGACAGCAACAGCTTATATGGTCTACCTTTAGAGAGCAGTGATTATGACTTGGCATATGTAGAGTATTACGAAGAGGCAACTATTCATGGTGGTGGTACATCAGTTTTAGCTTTAATAATAATATTCATCCTTCTTTTGATGCGTTATTTCCAGAATAAAAAAACTTGTAGAACCTAAAATCTAACATATGCTCAAATGTAACATATCTGTATTACCAGTTATAACAAGTCAACCACAAAGACTATTAATACATTGATTAATATCTAAATAATAAGTTTTATTTACTATTCTTTAACTATTTAATGTGTACAATAATTAGTTGTGTTTTGTTAAATTATAAATGGCTAAAAATAAAAAGGTGATACCTATGGGGCTTAAGAATAAACTATTGTTATTAGCATTGTTACCGCTAACACTACTCCTATTTAGCTTAATGGCGAGTACTTATTATATTGAATCAAGTAATCTTGAGGAAGATTTTGAGTCATTTAAAACAAAGCTATTAGACAGTAAAAAGGACTTACTTAAAACAGAAGTTGAAATTGCCACTAAGATAGTTAATTACCAATTATCCTTAGGTGAGCAAGGAAATGTATCTAAAGCATTAAGGGGAGTTACTTTTGCAGGTAGTGGTTATTTCTTCATTTACGATACCAATGGCATCAATATTTTTCATGGCCTTAAGCCTGAGATAGAAGGTAAAAACAAAATTGATACCACAGATCCTAATGGTAAAAAATTAATTGTTGGCTTGATAGAGCAAGCCAAACAAGGCGGTGGTTTTTATAATTATCACTTTCAAAAACCTAATGTGAGTGAGTTAGTTGAAAAAATGAGTTATGCCACTATGGTTCCTAATACCAATTGGATGATAGGAACGGGTGCCTACCTTGATGATATTGAAAGCGAATTAACCAGTTATCACCAAACCATGAGCGAACATATGCGTGATAAAGCAGTGACAATATTACTCATTGCCCTGTTTTGGTTTTTGCTAACTGTTTTTGCTGTGTTATACGTAGCAGGTTTTATAGTAAAACCTATTGCAAATATGCTGGAAAATTTACAAAGTATTGCTAAAGGTGAAGGAGACTTAACCAACCGTTTACACATTGATGGTAGTGATGAAATCAGTCAATTAGGCATTGCCTTTAATGAGTTTATTGAAAAGCTACAAGGTATTATCAAAAATGTCGCCAATGTGACTGAAGATGTGAAATCAGCATCCGGTGAAATTAATCAACAAACGCAATTAATGGAAGGCCAACTTAGTCATCACAATAATGAGACAGAGCTGGTTGTTACTGCGATAACTGAAATGTCTGCTACGTCGAATGAAGTTGCTATGAACACCACACAGGTTGCAGAATCAACACAATCAGCAACTGAAGATGTTGCTAAAGCACAAGACTGTGTAGATATATCATTAACCGAAGTATCAAACTTAATGACAGAAATTAATACCGCGGCAGAGCAAATAAACTCACTTAGCGAGCAATCTAAAAAGATTAATAATGTTTTAACTGTCATAGGCGGCATTGCTGAACAAACAAACTTATTAGCACTAAATGCGGCTATTGAAGCAGCTAGAGCGGGTGAACAAGGCCGAGGGTTTGCAGTGGTTGCCGATGAAGTTAGAAACTTAGCAAGCAGAACACAAGATAGTACCTTAGAGATAAATGAAATGTTAACGGGTTTGCATAATTTAGTCTCCGCAGCAGTGAGCACTATGGAGGCAAGTCAGCAAAGTTGTAACCGATCTGTTGAATCTTCCAGAGCTATTTCTGAAAGTTTAGGGGCAGTAACAACATCAGTCACTTCAATAAATGATATGAGTACACAAATAGCTACTGCGGCTATGGAGCAATCGAGTGTTACAGAAGAAATAAATCGCAATGTCTTTGCTATTCAAGAAATTGTCAATGAATTAACAACATCGAGTCAAAGCACTTCAGCGGTCAGTCAACAGTTAGCAGCCGAAGGTGAAAGCCTTGGTGAGCTTGTCGGCCAATTTAAAGTCTAAAATAAAGACTCTATAGCACTTTAATAAAAGGTTTGTAGTTCACTACAAACCTTTTTCTTTATTTTAAATTTAAGTAATCTTGCCATATATTTAACGTGTCAGATGAGATATGTTATGCCGATAAATCGCTAAAGTAGTGCTTACCTACTTTCTAATTTAGTAGCTTGCTTTCTAAGTCTGCACTTCTTATAGATAGTTTTCTATATACCCCTTATAAATGGATTTTCTCGAACATGAAAGACCTTACCCAAGGATCAATCCCTAAACACCTGATATCGATGGCATTACCTATGATGATAGGCATGCTTATTCAAACGCTGTATTTTATTGTTGATCTGTATTTTGTTGGTAAGTTAGGGTCTGCGGCACTCGCGGGATTGAGCTTAGCGGGTAATGCAATGTTTTTAATCTTCGCGCTCACGCAAGTACTCAATGTAAGTACCGCTGCACTTATCTCTCATGCCGTAGGCGCAAAAGATCAACAAGATGCTAACCTCACCTTAAATCAATCGATGATGTTAGCTACTATTCTTGGCGTTATTGTCTGTATCATTGGCTATATCGGTGCAGAATTTTACCTCCAGTTAATATCGCAAGACCCTGACACTGTGATGATGGGCTTAGCTTACCTTCACTGGTTTATTCCCTGTATGGCATTACAATTTATTATGGTTTCTATTAGCTCAGCGCTACGTGGAACCGGTATTGTCAAACCGACGATGATAATCCAGACCTTGTCTATTTTACTCAATATTATTCTGTCACCAATTTTGATTGCCGGTTGGGGCTCAGGTTATGCAATGGGTATTGCCGGTGCGGGTTTTGCTAGTTCTATCTCAGTTGTTTTTGCAGTTGCGCTTTTATGTTATTACTTCATCACAACAGAGAGGTACGTCAGCGTTGATTTTTCTCTCTGGCATATTGATTTGCCGCGCATTAAAAAATTACTCGCAATTGGCTTACCCGCTGGCGGAGAGTTCTTTTTGATGTTTGTTTATATGGGCGCTATTTATTGGTTAATTCAACCTTTTGGCGCTGATGCACAAGCGGCATTTGGTCTTGGTTCTCGGGTAATGCAGGCACTGTTTTTACCAGCAATGGCTATCGCTTTTGCAGCTCCGGCAATAGCCGGGCAAAACTTTGGCGCACAAAATTACCACAGAGTACGAGAAACCTTTACCTGGACAGCCATTATGACCTGCTCGTTAATGGCCGTTATCACCTTAGTCTGTTTAACCAACGCAGAATTAATGTTGAGTGGATTTTCTGATGATAAAGAAGTGATCTTAATTAGTGTGGCCTTTTTAAAATTGATTTGTTGGAATTTTATCCCCTCAGGTATAGTTTTCACTTGTTCAGGCATGTTTCAATCTCTGGGTAATACCATGCCTGCTTTACTCAGCACAGCGACACGTTTAGTCACCTTTATTATTCCTGCTCTTTGGTTATCAAAACAAAGTGATTTTCAAATAGAGCAACTTTGGTATGTTTCTGTAACAACAGTTTGTATTCAGTGCTTGGTCAGTTTTTCCTTTCTCAGGCGTGAGTTTGCCAAGCGATTACCCCCTTTTAACTTAGCTAAAGATAGTGATGATACGTTTGAGGAAAGTAAAATTAACAACAACTTATAGACAAAAAACGATTTTTTAATGCTCAAAGTAACCATAATACAAACATTATGGTTACAAATAAATCTGAAGCCCGTACACACTTATACCTTCAAATTAATACAATAATCTACCGTCATATTCCACTAAGAAACAGGTGAAATTAATAAATCCCTTTACAAAATAGTACAGTCTAACTATTATAAAAACACAGTTGTACTATTTTGTACATAAATATTAATATGGATGTGAATAATGAAATTTAGTTATTTTAATAACGGGGGTTCTCGCTTTGGTTTGACCTCAATTGCACGAGGCTTCACTGCGACATTAAGCACTTTTTCACCTAAATTAAGCGCTTTTCTAGGCGAGAATGTCTTGATGAAACCCTATAGCCGACGTAGTTATAACTTTGAGCACATTAAACCAGCAAAAGAACTAAATTTGCTTACTTCTATAGGCACTGCTCACGTTAACTTATTTGGTTCAGGTAATAGGGTTGTAATCGTCAGTCATGGTTGGGGTGATAATAGCGAAAGTTTTCAAGAAATGATCCTTTCACTAACAGAGCAAGGTTATCTAGTCGCCGCCATTGATCATATTGGTCATGGTAGATCATCTGGAAATAATTCACATTTACTGAGCTTTATCGAAACCCTTGAATTGCTACTTGAGCAGTTTAATGAAGAACGTATCGAGGTTGACGCTATTATAGGTCATTCTATGGGCGCTATTGCTACGCTAAACCTGCCAAGTTATTTACTGGAAAACAAAAAGATAATTTTAATTTCCTCTCCGATTAACTTTTTTGAATTAATGTTTGAAAAAGTAGAGCAAGCAGGTATTTCTAGAAAGTTACTGACTCGCGTATTAGAAAGCATTAGCCATAAACATGGCAAAAAATGGCAGCAATTAACCACTGAAAATAACCGGGAGAAGTTAGCGTTAAATTTAACCTTCATTCATGACCGACAAGATAGATATGCTCCATTCGCCGATGTGACACAATATTTACAACAAGAAAAAAACACCTTAATTGAAACACAGGGGCTTGGTCACAGAAGGATTTTAAGCGATACTAACGTTATTAATAATATTGCACTGGTTCTCAATGAATAAAGGCGAACGTACCCGTTTAGAGATACTCAAACAAAGCATCATACATAGTAGTAAGTATGGCCTTGCCGATATAACTATTGGTACGGTTTCTAAGTTATGTAACTTATCAAGAACGGGTGTAATTTCACACTTTGAAAATAAAGAAGATATGCAAATAGCCATATTAGAATATGGTGAAGAATTATTTAGAGCGCGAGTGATCAAAACAGCGTGGCGAGAAGACCCTTTAGATCACGTGATAACGTTACTCGAAAATTGGGCTGACTGGACCAGCGAAATGTTTAAAGAGCACCAAGTAAGTTGTCCTTTTATTAAGGCTGTGGTCGAGTTTCAAAACAGACCTTCGTCAAAAGTTAGAACCTTTACTATCGATCAACAAAATAGATTGATCAACTACCTCACTCATAGAATTGTGCGTTGTGTTGAACAAAATAAATTAACAGCAGAAGTTGAAAGCGTTGCCATTGCTTATGAACTTTATAGCTTATATTTAGGTCATGCGATTACGCAACACACAGTACCAATTAATGCCTCTGATATGTTATTTAAAAAGAGTGTCGCTCGGCTATTGAAGCACTACCAAGTATCAAGCAAGTTTTAAAATACACCTTTTACAGGTCTATCGATTATTTACCCTCGACTACCTATACTCAATACAGATAACGAATCAAAGAGCAAAATATGACCAAATGGGTTTTAGTCCTTTTTTCTTGCATAATCTTTCGCAGCTATAGTTGTGAGCTTGATGTACGCCTTGAGGAATTCTCGCCCGAATCACAAAAAAACGAACTTAATAATTGGGTTGGCATAGATATGGAGCTCACCCAAGCGTTATTAACTGAAGTAGGTTGCAGCTTTCAAGTTTTAGAAATCTCTTGGGCAAGAGCATTATTTATGCTTGAGCGCGGTGATCTCGATGTAATACTCAATGTATCGAAAACTAAAAAAAGAGAAGATAAGTACTACTTTATTGGACCCATACGCAGTGAAGTTATTGTGTTTGCTACTTTTAAAAAGACTATAGCTCCGTTAAGAACTATTGAGGATATCCTTAAACTAGATAAACCCATAGCGATACAAAGAAATGCCTATTACGGTGAAGAAATAGAATACTACTTACAGCAAAAAGATTACGATGAATCTTTTGTGCATGTCGCCAATAATGAGACTAAATTAAAACTATTGAAACGTGGACGTATCAGTGGTTTCTTAGAAGCTAAACGTAATGTTATCCATGGTATTAATAACGATAGTAATTTTACCGGAATTTGGTTTCCTGAAGTCATTATTCACCAGGATCCTACGTACTTTGCCTTAAGTAAAAAATCAGTGAGTAAGGAATTAAAGCAAAAAATTTCCGAGGGATTTTCACGTTTAGTTGCTAGAGGCAAGATTGAAGAAATCATTTTGAAGCATGAACAAGGTCATTTACCTGCCACGATTATTAAAGAAAAGTAATTCAATGATCAAGTTTTACTGAATCCCCTTTAAAGACATGCTCCCCCCTGAACTAGTATTTAAACTCTCATGGAGAGCTTGCCATAACTGATTTGGGTTATAGGGTTTTGCGACAAAGCCATCCATACCTGCAGCAAAACATTTTTTGCGATCTACCTCAAGATCACTTGCTGTAATAGCTATAATAATGGTGTGCCTTTGAGTTTCCTTTTCTAACTCACGTATTTTGAGGGTCGCAGAAATGCCATCCATTATCGGCATATGACAATCCATTAAAATAATATCGAAGTGTTGTTGTTGCCAGAGCTCAAGAGCTTGTTTACCGTCATTCGCCGTTGATATTGAAGCGGCAATATCTGCCACCATATTGGTGCAAACTTTACGATTTATTGCTGAGTCATCAACAACCAATATAGCTAATTGTTGCTTTATCAGTAAGGACTCAATCTCGGTTACATTAGTTTCAGTACCTTGAATAGCTTCAGTATCTTTGTTTAACATTACTTTTAAAATTGTTTGATGTATTTTTTCTGGCGAAGCCGGAACCTCTAATAAAGCTTCGATTCCCAAGTCGTGACATTTATTATAATCAGCTTCATTAGCATATGCTGAGGTCATAATAACTTTACAATTTTTACTAAGTGAATTTTGTTTAATAAGTTTATATAAGCCATAACCACTAAGATTAGGCATACTCTTATCGATTAAAACAAGGTCAAACATTTCATTTTTTTTATCAAATTCCTTAAGTGTTTCAACGGTTAACAACGGATCATTTAATATGGCTACCTTCATCTTCCATGACGTTAGTAGCTCTGATAATAACCGCGTATTAAAAGGTTGATCATCAATGACCAAAGCACGCTTTCCATAAAGGCAGTGCATTTTCTCTAGTGAAACCTCCTTAGTAGGCTCTGCTTTAGCTAATTTCAAAGAGAAATAAAAGCAACTGCCAAGCATATTTTGACTAATAACTTGCAAATTACCGCCCATAAATTCGACTAAACGATTAGAGATTGCTAAGCCTAATCCGGTACCACCATATACACGTGTCGTTGAATTATCAGCTTGGCTAAATTTTTCAAAGATAGTTTCAAGCTTATCCTGTTCAATACCCAAGCCGGTATCACTTACTGAAAAATCGATGTGATAATACTGTTTTGTTGATTTAGCTATAGAGGCTTTGACTGTTACATTCCCTACTTGGGTAAACTTTATCGCATTATTAATAAGGTTAGTTAATACTTGTTTTAACTTGATAGAGTCTCCCATAACGTAATGTTCTAGCTGCTTTTCAACATCCAAGGTAAGCTCTAAGCCCTTTTCTTGAGCAACTGGATTAAACAATACCACGGTATCATTTAAAAACTCTGTCAAATCAAAATTGTGCTCATCTTTTTCTAGCCTATCAGCTTCAATCTTTGAAAAGTCTAAAATACTGTTAAGTAAGTCCAACATATGATTGGCGCTTTGTTGAATTGTTTTGGCGAATTCATATTGTTTCTTATCAAGCGGAGTACGCAACAATAACATTGTCATACCGTAAACCCCATTCATCGGCGTTTTAACTTCATGACTGATATTTGCCAGAAACTCACTTTTAAGACGGTTAGCTTGCTCGGCCTTTTCTTTCTCTATCTCTAATTTATTAAAAGACTTAGCTAAAACATGACACATTTCATTGTATGAGCTCACTAAATAATTTAGCTCATCATCAACTTTATCGCCTTTGCCTTCTAACTGGATATCTTGATGCTCTTTAGTAGAGCTGGAATGTTTGGCCATTGCCGTTGCTAAAAAGGTTAAATGACGACCGACAATTAGGTAGACAATAGATAAAATAACAAAAGAGATAATAAATGTTTTTGCGCCTTGAGTGACTAAAGTCAGTAGAATTTTATCGGCTAATTTACGGTATACCGGATATAAGTCGCTAACGACATAAAGCTCCCCTAATACGGTTTCCTGCCCTTCATATAGATAGCTTATTGGCCATTGCCCCAACCGAGAGTATTCAGTATCATTTTGACCTTGTTCAATGGCAATTTCACCATCTCGTATTAGTTTCACTAACGCTATATTTGGTAGGTTCTTAATTCCCTTTATTTGCACATTAATTTGTTCATCATCTTCAACCCAAAGTGCCTTAGCAATGGCTGGTAAATAGCTTGTTTCAATCTGAATTAATCGTTCATCAAGCGCTGACATATCATTATTATAATCAACAAATAAGTGTATTGAAGTAATAATAAGGGTCAACACAGAGCTGGATACCATAATCCAAATGAGTAGCTGTTTAGCGATTGATTTTTTAAACTTCATTCTAGCATGCTGTCCTTTACATAATAGAAGCAAAAAAAAACTTAAAGAGTATTTAAGTAACTACTATCAGGCTAGTTAATAACCAGTTTTTTTGCAAATTTAACAATCTCTAACTAGATTTAGGTTAAGTTCAAAAATTACTCACAAGGTAGTGCAATGTACATCGTCAAAATTGCTTTCTTTTTACTGTTATTTATTGCAACTAGCAGCAAAGCCATCACTGAAATAAATTACATGGTAATTCAAGACCAAGCTCAGCCATTTCAAAACCACCAAAATAAAAAAAAACATACCGGCATCATTACCGATATTGTCAAAGAAATATTTTCGGATCCTGAGTACGAACTTATAATACATACATTACCATTCAACAGAATGATCAGCATGCTTGAGAAAGGTAATATTGAGAACTGGATTACTTTTGGTTCGCCAAACTGGCCAGGATTACAATCCGCTAACTTATCAAAATTACCGGTATTTAATGTTCAACATTCACTGTTAACGTCCACACAGCAAGATTTTGATATCAACTCAGCGACTGATTTATTTGGCAAGACTGTCATCTTATTACATGGTTTTGATTACCCAGGTTTAGAGGAGTATATAGAAGATAAGCGCATTAAGTCGATCAGAGTAAAAAGTTACAAGTCTGCATTTAAAGTGGTGAATAGATTAAAAGATAAAGCCGGTTTTGTAGAAATGGATGTTCGTATTAAATACAACCTCAAGAAAGAAGCGTTGCCTGTAAAAGATTATAACTTACATAATTTTTCTAAAGTAATTGATAATTACGACTTACACTTAGCCATGTCCCCCCAGTTCAATAAAACAGTACAGCTGCACCTTGAAAGTGAATTGAATAAATTGAGACAATCGGGAAGCTTAGCAGATATTATTAAAGCTTATTAAAGTGGTAATAATAGACCTAGGACTTAGGCTCATTTAAGGTTAGTAGTAGGTAATAAACCATAAGTAAATATAAAATTTGAACTAATAAAAACCAAAAAAGAGTGAAACTAGTTCACTCTTTTTTTGTTTTAAAACATTGAATAATAACTACCCCCTAAGAAATAAAGTTATTATTCAAGTCCAGCTACTTTCATTTAGGCTGACAATACTTAAGCTACTTTCTTCGCAGCTTCTTGAGTCGATAAGTACTCATCTAATGAACCTTGGAAATCAACTAATTTTTTATCTTTAATATCAATAATACGTGTTGCTAGGCTAGAGACAAACTCACGGTCATGGCTAACAAAGATTAACGTACCTTCGAAGTCTTTCAACGCATTGTTCAATGCATCAATTGCTTCGATATCCATGTGGTTAGTCGGCTCATCCATGATTAATACATTAACATCAGCCATCATTAACATACCAAATAACAAGCGATTCTTTTCACCACCCGAACAGTTACGTGCTTTTTTATTCGCATCGTCGTCAGTAAATAACATACGACCTAACATACCACGAACACTTAAATCGTTGTGACATGGTCTACGCCATTGTGACATCCAATCCATTAGCGTTAGGTCATTATCAAAGAATGAACCACTATCTTGCGGGCAATAACCTACTGAAGCATTTTCAGACCACTTAACAACACCTTCAAGATGTTCTAACTCGCTCATTAAACAACGTAACAAGGTAGTTTTACCCACGCCGTTTTCGCCGATGATAGCTAACTTAGCACCAGCTTCTAATAATAAGTCGCCATTTTTAAATAATACTTCGCCATCAAAA
Source organism: uncultured Colwellia sp. (assembly GCA_913063325.1). Taxonomy (GTDB): domain Bacteria; phylum Pseudomonadota; class Gammaproteobacteria; order Enterobacterales; family Alteromonadaceae; genus Colwellia. The sequence goes on from CAJXYE010000011.1 coordinate 71,816, forward strand.
CCATGACTTAGGTTTTCAAGCTCTAACGCTTGACGATGCATTTTTTTGCCTGGAGCAAAGGCAATTTTAGGAGTAATACGACTAGATGATTTAACATCATCAAGTTTAATCTTGTCCATTTTCTTAGCACGAGAACTTGCTTGTTTCGCTTTTGAAGCGTTAGCACCAAAACGGTTAACAAAGTCTTGTAGTTCAGCAATTTCAGCAACTTTTTTATCATTACCCGCTAATAACTGCTCACGTAATAAAGCAGACTGCGCTAGGTAGAACTCATAGTTACCAGGGTAAACACGTAGTTCACCGTAATCAATATCTGCCATATGAGTACATACAGAGTTAAGGAAATGTCTATCATGTGAAATGATAATCATGGTGCATTTACGTTTGTTCAATTCGCCTTCTAACCAACTGATAGTATGAATATCCAAGTTGTTGGTAGGCTCATCAAGTAATAAAATATCTGGATTAGCAAACAAGGCTTGTGCAAGTAACACACGTAGTTTCCAACCTGGCGCAACTTGTTGCATTGAACCGTAATGAAAAGACTCTTCAATGCCTGCTTCTAATAAGATTTCGCCCGCACGACTTTCTGCGGTGTAGCCGTCCATTTCTGCAAATTCGCTTTCTAATTCACCTGCACGCATGCCATCAGCTTCACTCATTTCTTCTTGAGCGTAAATAGCGTCACGTTCTTGCTTAACTTTCCACAAAGGCATATCGCCCATGATCACAGTATCAATTACATTATGCTCTTCAAAAGCGAATTGATCTTGGCCCAAAGTACTTACTTTGTTACCTGTACTTACTGATACATTGCCAGAGCTTGGCACTAAATCGCCACTAAGTATCTTCATAAATGTAGACTTGCCACAGCCATTTGCACCAATCAAACCATAGCGGTGACCGTTGCCAAATTTAGCCGAAATGTTTTCAAATAACGGCTCTGCGCCAAACTGCATTGTAATATTACTTGTTGTGATGATAAGCCTATACTCCGAGCTAAATTGTTTCATGGATATTTCAAGGCGCGTAGTATATATGAATTGACGGTTTAATGATAATGATAATTAGATTAATTGTATAAATAATGAACTTTCGGCGTAAGCTGGTTCCGGGGGCTTATCCTGATTTTGGTTCTTAAAAGTTGACAACATTACTTAGACATTATTGTGTATAGTCAGCACTATACTGAATATGGTATTAAATAAAAATCAGCGCTTTAAATAACCAAGTTCCTGATGGTGTTACTGCCCATACTAGCTTACCTACCAAAGTCTATTAACACCTTTTTTGACCTGCACTTATACTGTTACACTCAATTTACCTTAAGATTAAAATTCAGCACCTTGTATAAAATGTTGGGGTATAAACCAATGAGTATAAATAAAAATATGAGTCAACTCTCACATACATTTAAAGGTAGTCATTATTTTAATCAATAAAATATCTCTTAAGCACCTTAAAGGTGATCTCTTTGGCGGCTTAACCGCTGCAGTTATTGCGCTACCATTAGCCTTAGCATTTGGCGTATCATCGGGTGCCGGTGCTATAGCGGGTGTTTATGGCGCCATTTTTGTTGGTTTTTTCGCTGCTTTATTTGGTGGCACCGCGACACAAATATCAGGTCCAACAGGACCTATGAGTGTGGTAATGGCCTTAGTATTGACTCAATTAATCGCGAGTAAACCTGATACTGGCTTAGTATTAGCCTTTACCTGTGTAATTTTCGCAGGCTTATTTCAAATATTGTTTGGTTTACTTAAACTAGGTAAGTATTTTGTTATGGTGCCCTACCCTGTTATTTCTGGCTTTATGACAGGTATTGGTATCATTATTATTTTGCTTCAAATAGCGCCACTCTTAGGGAGTACAGGCCATAGCAATGCATTAGCTGCGTTAACAAATATACCAAGCGCCATAAATCAACAAAATACTTATGCGAGCTTACTTGGTGTGACTACACTTTTGCTAATGATCTATTGGCCTAAAAAGTGGACTAAAATAATACCTGCACCGCTGTTTGCCTTAATTACTTTAACAGTGATTAGTTCAACCTTTATTAGCCAACAAGGTATTTCTGTTATCGGTGAAATACCGACAGGGTTTCCACAGTTAATACTACCTAGCTTATCTTTAGATACACTCTATGATGTAAGCTATTTCGCCTTTTTATTAGCGGTATTAGGTGCTATCGATTCATTACTCACCTCAATGGTTGCAGATACTCTTACCGAGACTCACCACAATAGTGACAAAGAGCTTATCGGCCAAGGAATTGCCAATAGTATTGCTGGATTTTTTGGTGCTTTGCCGGGCGCTGGCGCAACAATGCGAACAGCAATTAACATTCGCGCCGGCAGTAAAACAGTGCTGTCCGGCATAATACACTCTATTACCTTACTTATTGTCATTTTGTGGGCAGGAGATTACGCACAGTATATTCCTCATACTGTGCTCGCTGGTATGTTAATTAAAGTGGGTCTTGATATTATTGATTGGCGCTTTATTTTTCAGATAAAAAAAGTGGGATTATTTTCAGCTTCTTTGATGTTATTAGTTTTACTGCTCACCGTTTTTATTGATTTAATTACTGCTGTGTTAGTGGGCATGTTTATCGCGAATTTAGTGACTTTAGATCGTTTAACGCATATTCAACTTGATAATATTACCTTTAAACAAGGGACTGAATTACTTAGCGAGCTAAATAGTGGGGTAAACAGTGAAATATCATCAAACAAGGAGAACATGAAGCTAACTGATGATATTCAGGAAAACTTGGGGAAGTCCCTAGAAAACACGCTTTTATTAGCAATCGACGGCCCGGTTAGTTTTGCTGTTTCTAGGGAGTTATCTCGGCGCTTTACTGAAAACTTAGCGTTCACCACCTTAGTAATAGATTTATCGAGTGCTAAATTAATAGGAACAACAACCGCTCTTATGATCACAGATCTGATAGAACGGACTCAATCAAAAAATAAAAAAGTGTTGGTTATCACGGGAAATGAAAAGATTAATCAATCATTGCAGAAATTATCATTAGAAACATTATTAGATAAAAAAGATCAATTCAACAATAGGAAGCAAGCACTTCAAACCCTTATTTAAGAGCTTTACTAGTCATAAGCCTACTTTTCGTTGTCATTTAGTGTGTGCCATGCCGCAAAATTAATAGTTAGCTCTACAAACTACCGTAACTTATCGCCTCTAATGTGCTTTTTTCGTCCTGAAGCGTTTCTTCTTTGAGCCAAGTAGTAAAAACATTAACCCGCGCTTTTTTCGCCGAATTAGGATCAAAAACAAAATATCGTTTAAACGAAATGGGGTGTTTAATATTAAAAGGAATAACCAACTGCCCGGTACCCACATATTGAGAAAATAGCGCTTGTGATGCTAAGGTAAAACCATGACCACTCAAAACCGCACTTAACGCCAAATCTCCAGTGCTGACCTCAGTCCACTTTTTATGGCATTTATAATTATCAACTCCCGCATGCTTAAACCAAGTAGGCCAGTCAATGCTACCTTGGTTTTCTAAGCTGACCAACCAGCACTGCAAAATATCTTGTGGATATTTAAAGTTATATTCTTTCATTAACTGTGGTGAGCAGGCGGGATAAACATGATCTTCGGCAATAAATTCATAGGTCATATCATCACTGGTATCTACTACTTTACTGGTGATAAATCGAATAGCTAAATCAATATGACCTTGACGGAGATCTTCAAGACCATTTGAGGACACCACTTTTATTTTGATTTCAGGATGCTTAATGGAAAACTTATACAGCCTTGGCATAAGCCATAAAGAAGTAAATGCTTGAGTGGACGTTATGGTGAGGGAGCCTGCAACTTCTTCTGTTTGAATACTGTTGAAGCCTTTTAACAGGGTGTCGAATGCTTTATGAGTCGCCATATAAAGCTTACTACCACTTTCTGTCAACTCCATTTTTCTACCGTTACGAACAAACAACTGACTGCCCATAGCAGCTTCTAACTGCCTCATTTGCTGGCTAACGGCAGCTTGGGTAACAAACAATTCTGCTGCGGCTTTACTATAACTTTGATGGCGAGCGGCACTTTCAAAGCTTCGTAAATTATTTAGCTGTTTTAATCTTTTATCCATCTAACTTCCCATCGATTAATTGAAGTAATAACAGCCAATCACATGCATAAGCTCAGCTTATGTCTGCGATAAATTCTTATTGTTGGTTTCATTATACTTTTCTAGGCAATATGGCCTTAAGCAACATAAAGAGGTAAATATTATGAATACAACAATTGCCACACAAGCCAATAAAACAGAGAGAAAACAAGTTGAACTAGAAAGCTGCTGTAAAAATATAGCTAACTCTGTCAGTACTTTCAACAAAATGCTTGCTAACACTTCAAATAAGCTAGGGTTATCAAAAGCCATTTATCAAAAATAATAAAAATACAACGTAGAATAAAAATTTCATTACAAAGTTAAATATAACGATAGGAGTATGTTCGTGCCAAAATCTAAAAGTTTCATTTCTCTACTGGTCTCTTGTGCCATATTATTACCCATGCAAACGTTTGCTGGAGTGAGTGATATTGCCACTAAGACTGCGCAATATGCACAATCAACCTACCAAGTTCAAATGGTCGAAAGCCTGCGTCAATTAATGAAGTTTAATACCGTAGCAGTAGAAGGTTTAGCTTCTCCTGAAAACCCTGAACACCAAAAGTTTAAAGCTGAGTTGGCCAAACAAGCCAAACAGTTAGGATTAGATTATATCGACTATGGTTATGTGATAGTTATTGGTTTAGGTGATAACAAGCAACGTGTCGGTATGATCACTCATGGTGATATCCAACCTTTTAATCCCAGTAAGTGGGCAAAATCGCCCTTAATACTTGATCAAACCTCCCAGCCAGGAAAACTTATTGGTAGAGGTACCGAGGATGATAAAGGACCAATAAGCAATGCCCTGTATGCAATGAAATCTATCAAAGATTCAAAAGTTAAGTTAAATAAACGTATCGAGTTATATGTTTACATGGCCGAAGAGTCTGATTGGGAGCCATTGCGCCAACATATCAAACATCACTCTTTGCCACAGGTCAACATCACCCTTGATTCAGAATACCCAGTAGTAACAGCAGAGAAAGGTTATGGCACCATAAGCATGACTTTCCCTACAGCTAATGAGATATCAACTCCCTTATCAAATGGGACTTATATCAGTGAATTTACTGGTGGTTTTTTTGGCAGTCAAATTCCAGAAGATGCGAATGTAACCATAGAAAATGCCAACAAAGAACTATTAGCTGAAATAAAGCTGCGCGCTAAGTCGCACTCAGGCATGCGTTATAATTACCAATGGCAAGATAAGCGCTTAAGTATTAGTGCTCTGGGAAAATCTGCTCATTCTTCTAAGCCTGAACACGGAGTAAATGCCATTACCCACTTAGCCGATTTATTAGCGGTAAATCAATGGCCGAATAATGCCAGCGGTGCCTTGGTTAATTTTATCAATGATCACTTAGGCACAGGTTTATACGGAAAAAAGTTTGGTGACATCGCCTATAGTGATGATTTTATGGGACCAATGTCGGTGCAACCTACCGTGCTTAAAACAACAAGCAACGGCATGGAGTTAAATATCAACATTCGCCGACCTGTCGGCAAAAGTACTCAGCAACTAGAAGGTGAAATCAACTCAACGTTAACGAAGTGGCAACAACAAAACCAAGTAACCCTAGTTGATGTGAGCAATGAAATTAATGAGCCGTTTGTACAAAAAAGTGCACCGCAAATTGACACCTTACTTGAGGTATTCTCATTTTATACCAATATCACCGATGTTAAGCCTATCTCTATTGGTGGTGGTACTAACTCAAGACTTTTTCCAAATGCAGTCAGCTTTGGTCCTTCAATGCCAGGAACACAATACACTGGCCATTCAGAACATGAGTTTATTACCATGGAGCAATTTGTATTAAACCTGAAAATGTACACTGCAGTGCTAATTGAGTTAGCGAAATAAAGCAGCTGAATAACAGTCCTCACCCGTTACTTATCAACAAATAAGTAACGGGTTTTGCTATAACAAGAGAAAAGCATTGGATCAGCAGAAACCTCCCCTACCTCACTTAATAAGAAATCAGCTTTTTTCAAACGACTGTTTAGTGTAATTTAACCCTATTCAAACTAAGCAGAAGTCATTATGTACCCATTAAATTATATTGAACCCGTATTTCGTCCACCTAGTGAATGGAAAAGTCTTATATTACAGGTAACTAATGGTTGTTCTTGGAATAAGTGCACCTTCTGCGATATGTATACCAGCGAAGATAAGAAATTTAAGCCTAAAAAAATAGACCTTATCGAAGAAGAAATTATCAAAGTTGCCGCCTCAGGAATACCGACAGGACGGGTATTTCTTGCTGACGGTGATGCCATGATGTTGCCATTTAAACGGCTAAAAGAAATTCTCGAATTAATAAAGCTACATTTACCTCAAGTTACTAGAGTCTCGAGTTATTGTTTGCCGCGAAACCTTGGTAATAAAACGGTAGAGCAACTTGCCGAACTAAAAAACCTTGGTCTTAAATTAATGTATATTGGTTGTGAGAGTGGCGATGATCAAGTGCTCGCGTTAATTGAAAAAGGCGAAACATACCAGAGCTCATTAATCGCCCTCAATAAAATAAAACAAGCGGGTATGAAGAGCTCAGTAATGATCTTAAATGGTTTAGGCGGCCCTGAATTATCCCGTCAACATGCAATAAATTCAGCTAAATTAATGAACGAAGCTCAACCTAACTACTTATCAACGCTAGTGGTTTCTTTCCCGTTAGGTGAAATTCGCTTTGCAGAAAAATTTAGCCAAGGCTCATTAAAACCTTTCCGTCAACTAACGCAGCAAGAGTTATTTAGCGAAATGGAAATATTGTTATCTGAACTAGATTTAGATAAAACCATTTTTCGCTCTGATCATGCTTCCAACTATTTAGTACTCAAAGGCATATTAGGCAATGATAAAGAAGCACTATTAAATCAAGTAAGACAAGCATTACAACAGCCTAACGATGCTAACTTAAGACAAGAATGGCAACGAGGTTTGTAAGTACAAACTAATAGCTAGCTGAGTGGGAAAGAACTTAATCAACTTGGTATTAGTTCGTACTTAATACTGTGAAGTGCATAAAGTGCTATTGATGTAAGTCTAGGTATTGCTGTGTCATTAGTCTTAATCGTGCTTGTTCATTTTGACAAACAAAACTGGCTTCAATCGCATTAAAAGTAAATTGAGCGATTTCAACTTTATTCATCGGGTGTGCGCTATTTACTGCGAGAAAGTTGTCTATCATATAGCCGCCAAAATAAGCAGGGTCGTCTGAATTAATAGTGACACAAACGCCTTGTCTGAGAAGCGCTACAATATTGTGTTGCCCCATGTGCTCAACGACTTTTAACTTAAGGTTAGAGAGAGGACAAACGGTCAAAGGAATACGTTCAGCCACAAGTTTTGTTACCAGTTCAGCATCTTCAGAGCAACGCACACCATGATCAATTCGAGTAATATTGAGTAAATCTAATGCTTCGCTGATATTACTTGCTGGACCTTCCTCTCCTGCATGTGCCACAGTTAAAAAACCTTGTTTAATCGCTTCTTTAAAAACCCTCTCAAACTTACTGGCTGGGTTACCAATTTCTGTTGAGTCTAAACCGACTCCGATAATTTTATCTTTATGCGCTTGTGCTTGCACTAACGTTTCAAATGCTGACTCTTCATCTAAATGACGCAAGAAACACATAATCAATTTACTGGTAATGCCTAACTCTGTCATACCCTTATCAAGCGCACGATGAATACCATTAACGACAGTATCAAATAAAATTCCGCGCTCGGTATGTGCTTGAGGGTCAAAAAATATTTCAGTATGTACAACATTATCTTCTCGGCAGCGCAGTAAATAAGCCCAAGTAAGATCAAAGAAATCTTGTTCATTGATCAGTACATTAGCTCCTTGGAAGTAAATATCCAAAAATGATTGTAGATTATGAAAATTATAGGCGTCTCTAATTTCAGCCACTGAATCAAAAGGAATATTAATACCATTACGCTGTGACAGCTCAAGCATTAGCTCAGGCTCAAGTGTGCCTTCAATATGAAGGTGGAGTTCTACTTTAGGTAAGGATTGGATAAATTCTTTCATGATTAATACCAAGTACATTAATTAATTAATTGACCACTTAGCGAGAATTAAAAGACATAGAGGCAAGGCATTGATTGAAGAGAATGGTTACTCAGGAGAATAAGCTCCTGCATTCTCTAATAAGCTACATCCCTGTAGCGTCCTTCTCGAAATTAATAACGCTGCATGTAAGTCTTTTAAACTCGCCCTTTGGGAGTTTATTAGCAAACTAATAACGGCATAAAATTAAAGAAATATAGAATAACTATGTTTAAGTAATTTTGCTTGTTCTAAGCTCGCTAATATAACTCTAAGCTGATCAATTTATTAGTGTAATTGGTATAAGTTCCCAATAATTAAAAAGGTTCATTCAGTACTTTTTTTTGATCAGAATTTTTCGAACAAAGAGAAAGCACTAAGTGCTAAACTTTTCGTAATCAGGGCTTATCATTCAAGATGCATATTTCAAAGTGCCAATAACTATGTTTATCTTAACTATGCTTATTTTAACTAAGCTTAGCCGAATTTCAGAATTAATTAGCTATTATCCATACAACAGAAAGAAAAAAAGCGAACTGATGTTCGCTTTTTGTAATAACGGCTTTTATTAATGATGGCTTTTTAGATTAATCTGACAGGTCAATGATAAAAACTTAGTGCTCATCAGGTCTTAAATAAGCAATATCATCTTCATCGTCTAAATGAAAGTCGTATCCCCCTTCAAAATCACCATGTAATTCATTGGCAACGGTAATAGGCAGTTCTAGTATTTCTTGAATATGAATAGCAACATCAATTTGTTGATTAATAATGCTCTTAAATTCAGAGAAATTTAACAAACCTATTTCTTGTAAATAACTTTTAGTAGGTATCGACAACTGCCCTGTAAGTTTTACGATACAAGACTCTATTTGTTCCAGTACTACAGCTTTATCGGTACTGATAAGGTAGGCATTGAATGTTTGATATAACGAACTACTAAACATTTTTCGTTCTGAATCTATCAGTAATAAGGCGATCGCTGTATTAAGAAACCTTTGCAATTCAAACAGTAATATTTCTTCATCATTATCAACCATTAAAGTGCTTGCGCAATAACTCGCGGCAATGTTTTTATACACATCTAAGAGTTTCGCACTTTTATAGCCTTCTTTCATTAAGCTGGCATGCAATACTCTAATATCCGATGTATCACTAACGGCTAAGGCATAACTGGTGATTGAAATACTGTCAAAGTATGAAGGTGATATCTGCTTCAACTGAGCATACTTGCCCCACCCCGCTCTGAAGCAGTAAACAATGCCTTGAGTTTTTATGATTTCTTTGGCTTTAAATGAATCACTATCACAAAGCTCTAATAAACCTAAGTTGCTTATACCAAGTACAATCTCACAGGCTTTTTTAATTTGATCCGCATAAATAATAGATAAATTATCTGAAGCGATCCTCAAAGACATATCAACTAACTGTTGTTTTATTTTATCTACTAATTCAGGAGAAAAATAGCCTTCATCTTCTCCGTCTTTTAAGGCTAAAAGTAGAAACGGATGGTTTCTTAACTCTGCAATTCTCATTAATGAATCCTAATAATTAAAACTATTCATAAAGTTTATGGAAATAAGCTAAAAGTTATAGCGGAGCAAACATGTCATCTGTGTCTATTTCTACCGAGGTAACGCGTTGTTTATTTGCATTATCTTTTAATGCTTTTTCAACATTTTCTAACGAGCCATTGGTACTTACTACCATCACTTCACGATAAGAATCTTCATCTAATGATTTTATTTTCATTAACAGCTCTTCAATACTGCCTGATGTTTGCTCTTCATCTTCTTCAATTTCTGAAAAGTCATGACCAACAAAAGGTAGTGATAAATATAAAAGGCCAAAATCATCTTCTACAATCGCTTTTAATACTTCTAACTGTTTCTCTTCATCATCAGTCGAAAGAAAGATTTGTGACAACAAGCTATGCGCTTCTGTTTGTGCACAAAACACATGGTCTTCATCTATATTTTGCCAATAAGAAGGTTCAACATTTAATAACTGCTTAATTGACTCTGCATCCATTAACCATGTTGCGATAGAAGGAATGGTGGCATCGTGTTCTCTAACAATTTTAGCGACGGTTAAAATATCCATCTCAGTTAACACGGCTAACATTGTTTCATCACCTTGCTCAGAAGCAATAGCCTCTAAAGAAGTGCCTGCGCGTCTACCGCTTTGTTGTGCTATTTCGATAATATCTGTGGCTAGAATGAGTGCGTTTTTTGTCACGGTTATTCCTTAGAAGGTATTTATACTGTTCATTAGATTTCCTAATTCAATAAGTTAGGTAAATCTATACTTTAAATCTATAAAGCTCTTTTAAAAAGCTAATAGTTTTCATCAAAATCATCAGATGAATAATCATCGACTTGATCAAAATCTTCTACTTCTGCTTTTAAAGGTGTCGCATCATAACGGTTATAATAATGAATAAGTAACACCGCAGTTTTTAAATCCTGCTCCGCATGATTCATCATTTCAGTTATACAGGCTCTGGCATCAGCATGTACACCAACAAATGCTTTTACATCTGCCCAAGTAGGTTCAACGCTTAAGTCGACTAACGCTAAATTTTTACTATCAATTCTAATTTTAGTGGTTATAGCCATCGCTAATTGATCAACCATACCACTAAATAATAATGGAGAAGTCTTTAGTTGTTCAAATAAACTCGTTAAGTAAATGGAGAGTAACTCAGGGTTTTCAGGATCAGTTAACGAAGTCATGTTTTCTAAATACATAGAAAAATCATCAGTCAAATAATCGGGTATATTTTTATCAGATTGCAAAGGTTGTTCCCTAATTGCGTGTTTTCAAATTGAAAGTACTTGCTGCGTTTAACTTAACGCATTTTGCCAAAATGAATCAGCAACCTCTCGTGGATCTGTTATCACGGTATAATTACTTTTCAAATATAAAGAGCGCTTTTTAGAATCCGAAATAGCATCATAAGCTTCTTTAATTAATTGAAACTTTTCCTCAACTTCACTACCACTATTTTTATCGGGGTGATATTTATTAGCGAGTTTTCGATAGGCTTTTTTGATATCGATGGTCGTCGCATCTCTACTGACACCTAACTGTTCAAAATAATCCATATATATACAACTACCTATTGTTGACGTTTTACCTTAACAGCAAGATAAAGCTAACTCACAGAGCTAACCCACAGAACTAATTTAGAAGGGGTAAACATTAAAAGCATTTTAAGCTAATCAAAACATTCTGGCTAACTTTATTTAAGTTTACTCGCTTTGAGTTTTCTACTACCTAATAACGTAAAAGGGGAACAAACGTTCCCCTCTTAAAAGCATATTAACAATCGATGATTAAGCGTTTATTGCAGCTGCCATTGATTGCTCAGCAACTTGCTCTAACCAGTTAAGATCAACGGTTTGGTGAGCTTCACAAATAAACCAAGGTTCACGTGAGTCTGGCTCTAACATTACACCATTGTCGATTAAATTAAGCGCGAATTGCGTGTAAAGATCACTATTGGTTTTTTTCCAGTCACGATAATTTTGTGGCACATGATTACCAAAGTGCACGCCAAACATAGCATCTGGACCAGCAAAGCAATGCTCAACGCCAAACTTGGTAAAAACACGTGAAAGCAATGTTTGAATTTCTTTACCTACACTGGCAATAGTTTCAAGTGCATCAGTTTCTTTTAGCACTGTTAGCGTAGCTTTAGCTGCACTTAAGGCAACCATGTTTGCCGTATAAGTACCGCCATGAGTCACGCCATCTTTAGCAAAAGAAATCGTGTCCATCACTTCAGCGCGTCCACCAAAAGCAGCAACAGGGTAACCGTTGCCCATAGCTTTAGCATAAGTAGTTAAATCAGCAAAAATACCATACAAGGCTTGTGCTCCACCTTTGGCAACACGAAATCCGGTTTTAACTTCATCCATAATTAACAATGAGCCGTTATTATCACAAACATCACGTAATTTTTGCATATAAGCTTGTGTTGAAGCGATAGAGCCGCAGTTACCCATGATAGGTTCAATTAATATAGCGGCGATATCATCACCGTGCTGTGCAAAAACAGCATCTATGGCATCAAAATCATTTAGCGGCACGCTCACTTGATGTTCGCGGGTACTTGCTGGAATACCGCCGCCGAAAGGGACTATTTCAGGTATTTCTTGGCTGTTAACATCCCAGTTATCAACATCTGATTTCCACATAACTTCATCATGCAAGCCATGAAAACCACCTTCCACAACAACAATTTTATTTCGTTGGGTAAAGCCACGTGCTGTACGTACAGCACCGATAACTGCTTCAGTGCCTGAATTAGAAAAACGCATTTTGTCGATATTAGGACAAAGTGATTTCACTAATTCAACTACATCTGAATCGAGACCTGTTGAAAAGCCAGAAATAGTACCTACCTGAGTAATTGCGTTAATAACCTCATTATCTACGCGCTCATCACGATAGCCTAAAATAATAGGCCCATAAGCTAGACGAAAATCGACAAAGGTCTGCTCATCACAGTCAGTAATAGTGCAGCCTTTCATGCTGCTTAAAAATACCGTATTTTCTTCACCCCAATAACGATAGCTATCAGCCACGCCTAGAGGCATATTATCAACGGCTCTTTTAAAGAGTGCATTACTATTTGGTTTACTTTTCTTCGTCACGAAGATTCTCCATCTTAATAAATAATTTTTAACATTGCCGAAAATTTAATAACAGCGACTCGACATTTAGCTGTTGTGGCGGTAAATCTATACCCATGATACTTCAATATACTAGTTCCAGCCCAATCCTGCATCGTGAGGTAACATGAGTATATATGCGCCGATAATTACTGTACCTCTTGGATCTGACCAACCATTAATACCGGTGCAGCATCGAGTTCTTCAGCATCCATCATAGCAGCAATACGTTCAACAGAAGATAATAACTGACTCTGCTCCCAAGATTCTAAGGCCTGATAACGTTTGATAAAATGCTCTTGCAGCGGTTTTGGCGCACCTTGAAGCAGAACATCTCCCGCAGCAGACAGGTATAACTCAACCTTACGTTTGTCTAACAGACTTCGCTCACGCACAACCAATTCTTTCGCTTCCAAGCGGTCAATAATACTGGTAACAGTTGCCGGACTCAGATTGATTTCTTGAGCAACTTGCTTTGCCATAGGTCCATCTAGTTCAGAAATTTTGGTCATTACCATAAGCTGAGGACCCGTTAATCCTGACGTTTTATTCAATTGTTTAGAGTGTATGCCAATCGCTCGGATCACTTGACGTAATGAAATTAACAGCTGGTCGTATTTTTCCATAAGATTATACTCATTTAGCCCCTGGAATCTCAGGGGCTAGCTACTATGCCGAATTAAAAACTATATGTATGAGATACCGATAATACTACACGTGTATCTGCCGTATCCCAGCCCATGTCGGTGTCTTCAAGCGCAAGATCAAAATCAAGACCTTTCCAACTGGTCATGTATTCAACACGGTAATGGTTATAAGCATCTTTGCCATCCCAAGCAAATTTATTTTCATCTGCAGAGGTAGAGCGATCAAAAGTGACTTTAATATTATGACCTGGCGCAACTTCAAAGGTATGAGCAACCATGGCAATGTAATGACCTACATCTGCGCCAAAATAATCCCAGCTGTACCAGAAGTTTAATTCACTATCACCCATCGATGAGTTGTAACCAAATTTGGTATAAACCTCTGGATATTTGTAAGTACTTGAGGCGTCATCTCCATGGTAGGTGTAATACGCAATACCTGCATCTAGACCAAACTTTTCATTTAATTGAAAGTATTGCCCTACGTAAGCATCCCACTCAATGTTAGTATCTTCACCTGAGCCAAAATCAACATTAGAAGCCCAAGTACCCGCATAAAATCCACTTTCTGCTGCATAATCTAAACTTGCTTGCAACGCAGGACCATTATCCGTTTGGCTAACACCGTTAAAAGTGTAATCAGAAGCTAAATTAACTGTTGCAGATACATCAGCAAGTACACTAGTAGATAGTGTTAGTAGACAAGTTGTTGCTGCGGCAATAAGTGTTTTGTTCATTATTTTTGTTCTCATTATCATTATTCTCATCATTTATTTACAAGGTAAACTAGCTTATTAATTCAATTTTATTGAAATCGATTTTATTTTCTTTAGGTGAGCATTCAATTTCGCTAACCACTTTAAATTTGGTCAATAGGATATAACCAAAGCAAGTGAAAAATAGTCCGATAACAACAGCGCCAACCCATTGGATTTGTAAGAAATCCAATTTAAATAACAATGTAAGTAAGCTTAGTGCAATTAAATTGCCTAACAAGTATTTCACTTTACCCACTCGTGCCACGCTCAAATTCAAGTTGTCTGTGTATAAACGAATCAATGAATCAAGAGAGTTAATCACAAAAGTAATGCCTACAATTGCCATCATTATGTTGTAAAAACCTGCAGTTTCTAGACCGTTAACACTGTAGTAATAAAGCACTGTGAACCATATTGCGATGGGGATTGATGGGAAAATCAACATAGCAGCCAATACCTGATAAGTACGCAAACCACCAACAAAACGAGCGGTAAATTGACCAATCATAATGCTCCATGCAAACCACCAATAGAGGTAGAACTCATGATAATCATTTAACGGCAGAACAAATTCGTGAATATTACCAAAGTAACCGCCAAGTAAAGAAATAGTACTGGCAAACTCACCAATGCTAGACCCTTCAACAAGAAAGGCACCCGCCCACATCACGGCGATTAAACCGATAAACAACCAAGTAGTAGCCAAACTCAGTAAACGTACATAACGTATGTTGGTACTAGAATAAACTGAAGCGGCAATCACTAAAAAGACGATAAGATAGAAGCTACCAATAATGGATTCACCATCACCAAGCTCTGGCACATACCAGGGTAAATTGCTTAGCAATAAATACGCAGTAAAGGCGCAGGTTCCTATGATAACCACATTATTAATCAACTTAATTAAAGGTATTTGAAAAAACTGTACACGTGGTTCAATTACACAGAAGTAAAAACAGGTTAGGAAGTAGAAGCCCCAAATTAGAAAAGCCCAAAAGCCAAACTCAATAGATAAAGCGTTAGTGAAGCTATACTCAGGACTTGCCACTAAATCTGCATAACCAGCAAACTCAGTTAACGGAAACATGATAAGCCCAACATCAAGCCCTGAAGTAAACAATATGGCAATGAAGGTGAATGTTTTAACGGGGGTCACGCCAACACAGCGAATATTTCCCCAGCGATATAACACAAAGGCAATGGCGGCAAAGGTAAATAAAATCCCTGCAGATAACCAAGCGGTCATAACTGACCACCGATGATGGTTTTAATAAATGTAAACACGTATTACTCCTCTTTCTTTATTGTAAACCCGTTACCATTCAAGATGCATGTTTCAGAGTGCACTTTGAATGATAACGGGTACTGTTAGAGCACTCGGTATTACCTCAAACTAAAGTGAATTAAAAAATCCATATAGTCTGAAGCTTCAAATTTTAAATATCGTCACCATGTACACCCGATCCGCCTGAAAATTTTTCTTCAGATGGAGCAGGAATAACTCTATTGATAACTATAATTAACGCCTGAAAGAATGCTCACGGTTAAACTATTTTAATTATTTTTAAATTGTTCTTTTTGGCTCGGTCGCACGTTGTTGTTGCTGCCAGTTTGGTGCAATCTTAACTTTAGCCTGAGATGGTGCTAGTGTTTCACGACCTAGAATAAGATCAGCCGCACGCTCCGCCACCATAATCGTCGGCGCATTAAGGTTGCCATTAGGTATAGTCGGGAATATAGACGAGTCAACAACGCGTAATCCTTCAATTCCATGTACTTTAGTATCAGAGTCAACAACAGCCATTTCATCACTGCCCATTTTGCACGAGCAGGATGGGTGATATGCACTTTCAACAAATTGGCGAACAAAGCTATCTATTTCTTCATCGCTTTGAACATCAATACCAGGCTGAATCTCTTCGCCTCGGTACTCATCTAATGCACTTTGGTGAATAATTTCTCGGGTTAAGCGCACACAAGCGCGGAAACCTTCACGGTCTTCTTCGTGTTCAAGGTAATTAAAACGTATTTGTGGATGTGCTTTAGGATCGTTTGATATAGCTTTAACAAAACCGCGACTTTTGGGCTTGTTGTGGCCAATATGAACTTGAAAACCGTGACCCGCAAAAGCTTCTTTACCGTCGTAACGCATTGCTGCAGGTAAAAAATGATATTGTAAGTCTGGCCATTCAACATTCGCTTTAGAGCGAATAAAACCACAAGATTCAAAATGATTAGTCGCGCCCAAGCCTTTTTTGGTAAAGAACCAGCGGCTACCAATCAAAAATTTATTCCACAAACCTAACTGGCCATTAAGTGAAATCGGTTTTTTGCACTTAAATTGAAAGTAAAATTCCAGATGATCTTGCAAGTTTTGACCAACACCGGGTAAATCATGTTTAACCTCAATGCCCGCGTCTTCAAGCTCCTTTTTAGCGCCAATACCTGATAGCTGTAACAGATGAGGTGAGCCAATAGGTCCAGCCGATAAAATCACCTCTTTAGCAACACTAACATCGAAAATTTTGCCTTTGCGTTCATAACGTACGCCAACTGCTTTTTTACCTTCAAGCAAAACCTTATGTACTAAAGCATGGGTTATTACGGTTAAATTATTACGCGTCATTGCTGGGCGAAGGTAAGCATTAGAAGTTGAGCAACGTACGCCATTTTTAACCGTCATGTGCATAGGACCAAAACCTTCCTGTGCAGCGGCATTATAATCATCAGTGGCAAAATAACCGGCTTCAACACCTGCATCAACAAACGCTTGATACAAAGGATTTTTCATTTCATTGCCGTTATTTACTCCTAATGGTCCGCTTTTACCGCGGTATTCATTACCGTCGAAAGCCCAAGTTTCAGCTTTTTTAAAATAAGGTAAACAATGAGCGTAATCCCAGTTATTCGCACCACTTTGCTGCCACTCATCAAAGTCTCTCGCATGACCACGAACATAAACCATGCCATTAATCGATGAAGAGCCACCTAAAACCTTACCTCTTGGACAATGCATCCTACGATTATCAAGGTACGGCTCAGGTTGAGTTTCAAATTGCCAAGCGTACTTTTTAGTGTTCATAGGGATTGACAGTGCCGTTGGCATTTGAATAAATATACTTTTGTCACTGCCACCAGTTTCAAGTAACAATACGCGATTATTACTGTCTTCACTTAAACGGTTAGCGAGTACACAGCCAGCAGAGCCAGCACCAACAACAATGTAATCAAATTTTTCACTATTCATATAAAACTCTTATCTGTTACTTACTTTATCGACAAAATATTTTAAAAAGGACTTTCAAGTGGTTGTAGGCCAACATATACGGCTTTAATTTGAGTGTAATGATTTAGTGTCACTAGACCATTTTCACGTCCAATACCTGATTGTTTATAACCGCCAACAGGCATTTGAGCTGGAGATGCGCCAAAGCTGTTTATCCAGCAAATTCCGGCCTGCATTTGATGGATAACGCGGTGAGCTCGGGTAATGTCTTGGGTGAATACCCCTGCTGCTAGTCCAAATTCAGTCGCGTTGGCTCTAGCAACCACTTCATCTTCATCGGTAAAAGTCAGTACCGACATGACAGGACCGAAAATTTCTTCACGGCAAATGGTCATATCATCCCTGCAATCGGAAAAAATAGTCGGTGCGACAAAATAACCATCTGGTGCATTTTCTGGTTGCAATGCAGTACCGCCATGTAACAAGGTCGCACCTTCTTTAATGCCGACATTGATATAATCTAATACCTGATTAAAGTGCTTTAACGAGATAAGCGCACCAAAATTAGTTACCGGATCCATTGGGTCGCCGACGATAATATTTTGGCGAGTACGCTCGAGCAATTTCTCAATAAATTTTGGGTAGACAGATTCTTGAACGAAAACGCGCGTACCATTGGTACAAACTTCACCCTGAGTATAGAAGTTACCTAACATTGCCGCAGAAACGGCATTGTCGATATCGGCATCATCAAAAATGATCAGTGGTGATTTTCCGCCGAGCTCCATAGTGACGTCTTTAAGCGTAGTAGCAGCACCAGCCATAACTTTTTTACCCGTACCGACTTCACCGGTAAAAGAAACTTTAGCGATTTCGGTATGATGAGTTAGCCAAGAGCCCACCTCACCTGCACCTTGAATAACATTAAATACACCATCAGGAA
Organism: uncultured Colwellia sp.; assembly: GCA_913063325.1. Lineage (GTDB taxonomy): Bacteria > Pseudomonadota > Gammaproteobacteria > Enterobacterales > Alteromonadaceae > Colwellia. Next base: position 90,274 of record CAJXYE010000011.1, read on the forward strand.
TACCTGCTTCGGTGAAAATTTCAGCGAGTTTCAATGCGCCTAACGGTGTTTCTTCTGATGGTTTAAAAATCATCGAATTACCACACGCTAACGCTGGTGCCGCTTTCCAGCACGCTATCTGTATTGGGTAATTCCAAGCACCAATGCCTGCGCAAATACCCAGAGCTTCGCGACGAGTGTAGTAAAAATCACCATCAACTTGCTGTTGATTTCCTTCGATGCCAGGGGCTAAACCAGCAAAAAATTCGATAGAATCAGCGCCGGATTCCACATCAACTACTGAAGCTTCTTGCCATGGTTTACCAGTATCAAGTACTTCAACTTCTGCCAGTTCATCATTACGCTCACGTAACAAGGCTACTGCTTTAAGTAAAAGGCGACTGCGCTGTGTAGCGCTCATTGCAGACCAAGTAGCAAAACCTCGCTGGGCACTGGCTATAGTCTCTTTTTTGATTTTTTCATCGGCAACTTCAACCTGATAGATAACTTTTCCTGTTGCAGGGTTAATCACATCAAATGTTTCACCACTGTCGTTCGCCATGTAGGCGCCATCAACAAAATTTTTATAACGTATTAACGACAATTTACATCTCCGGATTGTTTAAGCAGATCATTTATAAATTTTTTACATAATTGTTCAGCCTGTTTAAATTCTTCTTCAGGCCTAGGACTTAACGCGCTTCGTAACCAGAAACCATCAATCATCGCAGCAGTTTGTTTAGCCGCTATAACCGCTAAATCACTCGTTAATAATTGTCGAAAAGAATAAAGTAGGTTGCTGTATAAGCGTTTGCTGTTGATATGTTGTAGGCGAGCTAGTCCAGGTTGGTGCATAGATTGCGCCCAGAAGCTAAGCCAGGTTTTGGTTGCGGGTGCTGAACGTTGTAATTGAGTGAAGTTTGCCTCAATGATCATTTCAAGTCGTTCAGTGGCACTCAAGTTAGGCTGACTAACACGCTCTAGCAGAGCTGACTTTAGTTGATCCAATAAATGTTTAACTGTTGCTTCGACTAATTCCTGCTTACCACCAAAATAATGACTAATGATGCCTGACGATAAGCCAGCGATCCTGCTAATGGTAATAATTGTGGTGTTTTGTAAACCATATTGCGCCACAGACTCTAAAGTAGCGTTAATTAATTGTTGTTTACGTAAGGGTTTCATTCCAACTTTTGGCATTGATCTCTCAAAACTCTTTTTTAATTGAACGTTCAATTAATTATAATTGTAATAGTTTGAGCTGAAATGATCAACCTGCTATTAACTTAGTAGCTAATTGGTAATAAACCAGTCTTAAGTGATGTAAGTTGGCTAAAGCTCGGTAAATATCGTAAATAGATAAGCCACCATCAGTTAGTACACTAATGATAATGATTGGGTTTGCTCATGAATAAAGTACAACAAAAACTAATTCCACTGATGAATAGTAAAAATATTCCATCTAATAAATCTACTGCGTGCACAAACTAAGTAGGCATGATTGACTAACCGTGAGAATGAAAAGAAAAGGATCGATTACTGATATAAATCAACACATAGATAACATTGCTGTGTTCTACTTCATTACACTATTTTACTAACTTATTTTGTCTTTCAATTGAGACAAACCAATGTGAATTATGATGAATAAAACAACAAAGATTATATTGCTAGTATTAGCTAGCTTCTTTTTAGTGCTAGGTATAATGAGCTCTCAGCACTCAAAACCCTATGCTGAATTAACTGGTGTTAAAACCATTAAAGGCACTGTACTTCAGCTGCATTGCCCACCCAAAGGAGCTGCCTCATTAAGCCTGACCGACTCTGATTTAACTTATAATTTATCGATTAAGTTTAGAACAGATTATTGTGATGAGAAAAAATCCCCGGTACTTTTAGGTAAAGAAATTACCATGCAATCAGTGCAAGTAAATGGCGACTTTTATCAAGCATATGAATTAAAAAAAGATGGTCGAGTAATTCTCAGCCCCAGTGATGTCGAGGCTGACCAATCAAGTGCTACATTGGGCTTGTTTTTCTTAGCATTTTTATTGGCTGCCTTAGTCGCTTATAAGAGCTATTCAGCTCGTAAAACAGAATTAGCTTAAGGCTTCAACTCTGCTTGGCGTTTATATATACCCGATCCACTTGAAGATGCTCGTTTCAGGAAGCTTGAGCGAATCATATTCAAGGCACATTTTTTGTTAATGGTTATTCCCTTAAAAATAAATGTAACGACGAATATGGTTTGCTCAGGCTTCCCCAAAGGGCTGGCTTATAAACGCTTTATGTTACGTTATTGATTTCGACAAGGACGCTACATGGATGTAACTTCTTAGAGAATGCAGGAGCTTATTCTCCTGAATAACCATTCCCTTCAATCAATGTCTTACCTAAAGGCGTTTATAATTCCAGCTGAATCCTGCATCTTCAAGTGGAACGGGTATAATCACGAAACAAAAGGGGAATTACAATCCATTCCCCTTTTCAAGATCAAAGGCAAAACACCTCTTCTACATTTACTCATATGGTAAAATTTAGATTTAGCAGTCGCTGTTTCCCCTATTCTATTTAAGACTGTGATTTGACACTTAATACCTGATAACATCCGTCAGTACCGGAAAAACCTAATCAATTAAAACACTTTCAACGATTTAAAATTAACCCATAAGACACTTGATATGAATAATAATAAAAAAATTATTGCTAGCCTATTTTTAATCATCACGTTAACAGCTTGTTGTGGCGGAGACCTTGCCATTAAAAAGGTAGATAAGTTTATTGCTAAGCAACAAGTAGATAAAAAAAATTCTGCTTGGAAAACACAATTAAGCAAGCCACCATTACTTACCTTTACTCAAGGCAAAGATTATTTTTGGGAGCTACAAACAAACCAAGGTAGCCTCACTATCAAGCTATTGACCGATTCAGCTCCTATGCATGTTTCAAGTACCATTTATTTAACTAAACTTGGTTTTTATGATGATTTAACGTTTCACCGTGTTATTCCAGGCTTTATGGCACAAGGCGGTGATCCTACCGGAACGGGTGCTGGTAACCCTGGTTATAAGTACGATGGGGAGTTTACTGAGAAGTTTGACGGTGAACTAGGTCATAACGAAGCGGGCACATTAAGCATGGCCAATGCGGGACCAGGTACTGATGGCAGTCAATTTTTCTTAACTTTTACACCAACGCCTTTTTTAGATGGAAAACACACTGTTTTTGGTAAAGTAGTTACCGATTTAGAAAGTAGCTTAACTAAAATCGAGTCATTAGGCAGTCGAAGTGGAAAAACTACAGAAGCGGTTAAAATTATTAAAGCAACAATTCGTATAGCTGACAGTAAGTAAATAGTAACGTCCCCTTTTCATGCGCAACAGCCGTATAATAAGGGGGCGAATGCTCCTTAAAATTCCAACAGCATAAATTACGATAGCATCTACTTATTATGCATGAGTGCTGTTCCAGCATAAGCTGAAGACTCAACTTCATACAGCCCTTTTCTGAATATCTTTCACACAAAGATCACGCAATAATATTACGGTAAAAAATCCGCCATAATTTTATATTGGTTGTAATAAAAAGAACAAAACTGCCAGCATAACGGTCGCTCATCTAACCTCAAAGACAGTGTTGTTGATTAAGGTCAAATTTACTCTATAAAATTCGTCTATTCATATTCAACAAAGCTAGATCAGTAGTAAGATAATAGTCCTCATTTCAAAACTAAGTTGTTACCATGATAGTTGATCTAAATAGCCGTTACGGCTTAAACCCCGCGCATAGTGAAGTGGTTGAAGCGTGCAAAATTATTGAGCCGTGCGATACGTTAGATATGGGGTGTTCGAATGGGCGTAATGCTGTGTATCTAGGGCAACTCGGATTTAACGTTACCGCCGTTGATACTAATCCTGCTGCCATTGATATGCTACAAAGTATTAGTATTGAAGAAAAGATGAGTAATATTAAGGCCCAAGTCTATGACATTAACAATGCGAGTCTTGATGAAGACTATGGCTTTATTTCCTGTACCGTAACCTTAATGTTTATCGAACCATCTCGTGTTGATACTATTATTGCTGATATGCATAAACGTACTCTTCCCGGCGGTTACAACCTAATTGTATGTGCCATGAGCACTGAAGAACATCCATGCCCAGTACGCTTCCCATTTACCCTAAAATCGGGTCAGTTGCGTGAGGCTTATGAGGGGTGGGAGTTGATTAAATACAATGAAGATGTAGGTACAATGCACAATGGTGCGAAATTGCAGTTTGCGACCATGTTGGCGAGAAAACCTGACTAAAACAAATAATACAACCATTGTTACAGGCTATTCAGTAGGTAAGTAGATACTGAGTTTCGCTCCACAAGGTATTTATTTTACTTGTGAGTAGTCGCCTTTTAACATGCATAACTCTATCGATTGGCAACAAAGCCACCATGTAATGCTATTAATGATAAAGTCCCTTTTTTAGATAGAACTAAAAATTAGTTTCACCTCAAAACTTACATGGATAGTCATTTGAGAACTTTATTTAATGTTAACTTCAGGACAAAGTTGAGTCGCTGATTACCTTTGTCTTATCTTTATTACGATAAATAATTACTAGTCCATAAATAATCAAAAAAATTACAACTTATTCCTGTCATCGATCCCGTGTTGAACAAATATCTCTTTAATTTTATTATGCTTTTTCAAACGCATTATCGCTTTATTAAGGTCAGGTAATATGTGCTTTTTATTTTTATGGACTCGAATAGGCCGAAATGCCTTTTCATGCAAAGGCCCCTGCTCTACGGTTAGACCTTTAGTTTTGATTAGATGTTCAGCAATGTAACGGTCAACAATGCCCATCTCGACACGTTGATTGGCAACCATTCGCAGGATGTTAAACTCTGAATTAAAATCAATGCGAGTGAATTTATCATCATGTAAGTATCCATAACCAGAGACTGTCGCTATTATTTTACCTTCTAGAGATACAAATGATGGTACTTTATTTTTAGGAAAAACATAAATATCTTCTGAAATAAATGCAACGTTGGAGTAGTAAGAATATTCATCCTCACCTTTTCGCCACGTAGGTAACGGACAGCACTCGATATCAATAGAATTTTTATTAAATTCATTACGAATCCGAGCTGATGAAAGGTAAACATATTCTACTTGATAGGGGGTATTCTCAAATAAAGCATTAAATAACTCGACGTAAATACCTTTTGGTTGGCTGATATCGCTATAGGAATAAGGTGGGTTCCCCTCTGAAGGCAGAGCGACACGAATAGTTTCTGCAAGTGAATAATTGGCAAACAGTGATGACAATAATAGTAAATATATCCCTTTAATCACTAGAGCCCCTCAGAGTAAGTAAACTAGCTTAACGAATTATAGCTTATCTTCTTAGATAGTTTTCTCTATGTGGTAATTTTCTACTTAAATAGGCTCTATCAGGAATAAAGACAATATTTTCGGACTAGCTGCTGTTAATAATGTATTAATTCCCCAAAAAATTTATTTATATTGGTTGAATTAAGACTATCTCGGTTTGTGCCGTGCGACGTGAAGTCGTATGTAACGCTGTTCACCGCGATAAGAGTGAACCATCTGTATCACCAGGTGACCCT
>CAJXYE010000012.1 GCA_913063325.1 uncultured Colwellia sp.
ACAATAGAATAACTATTCTCTTCAATCAATGCCTTGCCTAAAGGCGTTTATAATTCCAGCTGAATCCTGCATATTCAGGTGGAGCGGGTATAGGCTACATTAATGCGCTAGTGTAAATGACCTTACCCAGGTCGACCATCTTTTCTTGCCTTGATTAGCATAGGACCGTAACCAACAATAAAGATAACAAAAGCTAGTATCCAAAAGCCACCGCTGATATCAATAAATAATAAAGCTTTATCAGGCACAGCCCAAGGACCGAAAGTACGTACAAGTGCCGCTAAGTTTATTAATACATAGGCAATAGTCATCGATTTTGGCGGGGTTAGCGGGCGTCCAGTATGGCCTAAAGAAACACGCGAAACCATAGCTAAAATCAAACCTCCGATGCCGCCAATAGTCAGTAAATGCCATACATGATTACTCGGTACTTCGGGTATTAAATAACTTGCACCAAGGACAAATAAACCAAAGCAGATAAACTTCATCGCGCCGTGAATAGACCATAAAAGAGGAACGTGTAAGGTGATCCAAGGTCGCCATCTTAACCAACGCATTGTTTGAAATACGCTAGCAATGATAAGTAAGGCACCAAAAAAGGTCGCTGAAAAGCCAACGATGGGCTGTAATAATAAACTGAACATAGCGATGGCTATACTGCCATTGGCAGCTTTATCTAACCAAGGAAGTGGTGTTGCTTTTGGCGTTTTTGTGCCATTAGCTGTAAACATCGGAGCTACACGGCCAGCCATTACCGACATCAAAAAAGTTACCAGCATAACGCCAGCATAACCAGAATATACGCTATTGAACGTTGCAGGGTAGTGTATTGCTAAGTGCATTTCTAAGTTAGCGATAGTGAACAAGGCTAACAGTGGTACAAAGAACAAATTGCCGTATTGCTTTATAGCAATAAGAGGCTTAGCTAAAACATAGGCGACCGTTGGAAGAAAAACTAGATCAATTAGACTGGCAATTGTTGAACCGAGTAATTCGGGTATTACTAGAAAAACTCGACCCGCTAACCAGAGCAAAAATAAAGCAAGTAGTGTTGTGCCTTGAGCACCTCTAGCGCCGGTCCAGTTTTGTACTGCCGTTAATAAAAAGCCCGCAATAATGGCGCCGCCAAAACCAAAAATCATTTCATGGATATGCCACCAATAACCACCACCTAGTGGAGATAAGCTAATTGTTCCCTTATACATTAATAGCCAAAGTGTAATGGCAAAAACGCTAAATATTGCACCACTAAGGAAAAATGGGCGAAAGCCTAAGCGCAATAATGGTGGGATTTTTTGTTCTGTTGCTAAGTCGGTAATTTGCATCATTTGTGTGCCTTGTATACATCTAAGGTGATTACGACAATATTGTTAGGAGCGATCCTTATAGGCGATTGTAATGAATAGTGACTAGTGATGCCCGAAGTAGATCAATAAATAGTGAGTAATCTGTAGATATACCCAAGTAACTTGAGGATACTCGTTTCAGGATTCCTGAGCTAATCATGTTCAAGACGTCTACTTTTATTAATGATTATTCCCTTAAAAAGTGAAGCAACGAAGTACATGGTTAGCTCAGACATCCCCGAAGGCCTGGTTTAAAAACGATTTATACCGCGTTATTGATTTCGACAATGGACGACCATTATCTTCAATCAAAGCCTTGCCTAAATACGCTTTTAATTCCAGCTGAATCCGGCATCTTCATGTTGCTTGGGTATAGAAGGTAAAAACACAAAGCATTGGACTTCAACTATGGAAAGCTGAGTCCAGTACCGAAGAGTATTATTGCTGAACGAATTTGTTAACTTGGCTAACAGAAGCTGCTCCGACTTGTGTTGCTACCCGTTCTCCATTGTTCATTAATAGCAATGTTGGAATACCTCTAATACCCAATTTAGCCATTAGTTCCTGGCTGTTATCTGAATTAATTTTGATCACTTTGATATCGGTATGTTCTTGTGCTATTTGCTCTACTACTTGCGCTAGCATTTTACATGGCGCGCACCATGGTGCATAAAAATCGATTAAGACCTTTCCTTTAGTTTGCTCTACTTCTTTTGAAAAATCTTCAGCTAAAATCTCTTCAACTTTTAATAACATTTCTGTGCTCATGATGTACTCCATTATGTAGTATTTGTTTAACTTCTATTAAGTAAGTGCAGTGTACTTAAGTTGCAATTACTTGATTAGATGTGTTTAATGGAATTCATTGTTCTAAAAATGAAACAGTTAATGGTGCGTCCAACAAATCCGAGGAAAATATGAAGTTGAGCAATTTAGATGATTTGCACTTATTTGTTTGCTTAGTGGAAGCTGGCTCGTTTACTTTGGCGGCCAAAGAGTTAGGTATAGCCAAATCAAAATTAAGTCGACGTTTAGTTTCGTTAGAAAAAAAACTAGGCTGTGAACTGCTGTTGCGCACCACTAGAAAACAGGAACTCACTGAGAGTGGCCGTTTACTTTTTTGTGCTAGTAAAGAGCATATAGACGCGTTAACTAAAGTAGAAGAAGAGCTTTCTTCGTTATTGAATCAGCCGCAAGGTAAGTTGAATATCTTATTACCCTTAGAGTTTTTTAATCAAATTATCAGTACCCTAATTAGCGATTTTTTAAGACGCTATCCTAAAATTAAGTTACATTGTCAGCATTACTCAGGATCGGTTCCTGAATTTGATCCCAAGTTTGACCTTTGTTTTGTTTTGCACGAACAAACGTTGCCAGCAACAAACTGGATTGCTAAAGAGTTATTAAGCTTTCCACAATCAATTTATTTGTCACCAACTATGTCGTCTAAGACCGAAAGTAAACTGCTGCAAGAAACAATAATTAAACCAGAACAACTTAGTCAGTATGACTGCATATTGGAAGAAGAGAATCAGCCATGGCATTTTCGTAATGGCGATAAAATTGAGCAGGTTAACGTTGGTGGTAAAGTGATACTTTCTAGCCCTGAAATGCGTTTACAGGCGGCAGAGCAAGGTCTTGGCCTGTGTAAATTACCTGATTATGTTATAAGGAAAAATTTAACAATAAATCAATCACTACAACGTTTGTCGCTCAGTAATGAAAGTGTCGCCCAGCGTTTAAGTGTGCTTTATCAAAGCCGTAATCTAGCCAGTAAAACTCGGACATTTTTAGATTACTTTCAAAGTCATGTGGGACAATTGTTGTAAACCAGAGCTGAATATCAGACATGCAGTTTTGCCATAGACATTAACGATTGTTATGATATGGCATCTTTTTATTAATGAATAAATCATTGAATTTTATGTCAACAACACCACTTGAACGAATTACAGTAGAACCTAACAGTACAGCAACGTCTTGCGTTATTTGGTTACATGGTCTGGGAGACTCAGGTGCTGGTTTTGCGTCTATCGTGCCGGTATTATCTTTACCAGAAAACCATGGTATACGCTTTATTTTCCCCCATGCACCAGAGCAAGCGGTAACGATTAACCAAGGTTATGTTATGCGCTCTTGGTATGACATTAAAAGTATGGATTTACATAATCGTGCCGACATGAACGGTGTATTAGCCTCTGAAAGTCTTGTACAAGCCTTGATTCAAGAGCAAATTGATTCAGGAATTGCAGCCAAAAATATTGTTTTAGCTGGATTTAGTCAAGGCGGTGTATTGAGTTTATTTACGGGATTACGCTTTGAACAAAGCTTAGCGGGCATCTTGGCATTATCTTGCTATTTACCAACCGCAGATAAATTACCAGAGCAATGTCACAGTGCTAATGCCGCGACACCTATTTTACAAAACCATGGTGAGCGAGATGAAGTTGTACCTATCAGTGCAGGAAAAATGGCAAATACATTACTAACAGCAGCTAACTATAACGTTACTTGGCAGAGTTACCCAATGGAGCATTCCGTATTACCAGAGCAACTCGCTGATATCTCAGCCTGGTTACAAGCTAGATTACTGTAAAGCGGATAAATTAAAGCTAATAAATTAAGGATGATGAATGGATAGTATCAAAGGACAAAGTAGCATCAACAAGGCTATGAAGGCACCCATAAAAATAGAGCAAACTGCTTTAATATTTAATCGTTACTTTACTGTGGCTAATATACTTAAAGTTATAGCTTTATTGTTTCTGTGCCTGTTTATCTATAAAAAGTCGAATCAATCTCAACAAGAAGATGATAATAGCTTAACTTACCTTAGCAGCCCTAAAGTCGATGATATTTATTTTTTAGACTTTCGTCTGCTTAATGAAAACCTACGACCTAATGAAAAATATCGTCTGGCCAAGGTCGTTGATATTACTGGTGAGATAGTGACCTTGCTTTATGGCAATGTATTTTATCTTCGTCAACAATCGTTGAAAGATAGCATTCGATACGGACAGTTAAGGTACAAAGAGTATTTTGAATCCAAGCGTTATGATTTAAAGCTTTCTCAGCTAAAAAAAATGCATGACTCTAAAGCCATTTATATGATTAAGCGGCCAGAACACAATATGCTTTACGGCAATTACATTAATGATCCTGAGCCTAAAAAGGGCTCAGCATTGTATATTCCGGGTAAGCGAGAAAACCTTGCGGGACTAAGCTTTAAAAAATCTAGCTATTTAGAGAACAACTTACAGCAGGCTTTTGAGCACTTTAGTCGCTCAGCTCAGTTAGGTTTTGCAAAGGGGCAAGTAAACTTAGCCCAAATGTACTTAAATGGTGAATACATTGATAAAGACCTTAGCCAAGCTATGTATTGGTTTAAACAAGCAGCGCTGCAAAGTGATAAATCAGGTGTGCTTAAGTACGTGATTGTTTGTCGACAGGTTAGCTATTGTCAAGAAGGTGATTTTTACCAAGAGTTAACCTATGCTGGCGTAAACATTAAAGTGAAAAAGCTAGATTTTAAACTTAACTAGAAAGTAGTAGACGTTTATTCGGTAGCAAAGCCATTATACATATACTCCGACAAGGCCAACTACTTAGGTAGTTGGCCTTTTCTATGTGCTGGAACTTCCAAATAAGCTTAACAGCACAGATACTGCGATAGACGGTAGTTACGAATATATCCCCTCTAGTTGATGCTTGTTAAACTAAGGGCAATTACATAAAAGAGAATATTTAATGAAAGCTCAGTTTATCAAAGCATTTTTAGTTTCTAGTATCTTAATGGGTTGTTCAACAGCAACTACGGATATAGAGCCAACATCTTCTAGTGTCATTTCAGCCGATGTACAAACCGTTCAACAATCAAAAGATCTTCTTCTTGCTAAGTGGCAAGGACCATTTGAAGGTGTACCTGCATTTGATCAAGTATCACTTAGTGGTTTAGTACCTGCGATGGAAGAAGCTATGGCATTGGAGCTAGCTGAAGTTGAGCTTATTGCTAATAACAATGACGCTGCTACTTTTGATAATACTATTGTTGCCATGGAAAAAACGGGCGCAGAATTAAATCGACTTTTCTCTTATTACGGCATTTGGCGTTCGAATAAATCGAGTCCAGAATTTAGAGCACTACAAAGTGAAATCGGGCCAAAATTGTCAGCTTTTTATTCAAAAATAAATCAGAATGAGAAGTTGTTTGAGCGTATTTCAGCTGTTTATCACAGTGATGAAACTAAGGCGATGAGCCCTGCAAATCAACGCTTAGTATTATTGACCTACAACGGCTTTGCCCGCAATGGCGCAACGTTAAATGCAGCAGATAAGAAACGTTACGCAGAAATAAACTTAACGCTATCTACGCTGCAAACCAAGTTTGGTAATAACATTCTTGCAGATGAAGAAGGTTATGTACTGTATTTAGATAAATCACAATTAGGTGGTTTACCAGAGTCAGTTGTTAATGTTGCTGCTGCAGCGGCAGATGAACGTGATCATCAAGGTCAATACGCGATAACCAATACTCGCTCATCAATGGACCCGTTTTTAACTTACTCAACAGAGCGAGAATTACGTAAGCAGGTTTGGAATACTTACTATAGTCGTGGTGATAATGGCGATCAGTATGATAACAACGCCATCATTGCAGAAATTCTTCAATTACGTCATGAACGTGTTGCTTTGTTAGGTTATAAAAACTATGCCTCATGGCGCTTAGAAGACCGTATGGCCAAATCCCCTGAAAATGCTATTGCCTTGATGGAATCAGTTTGGCCAGCAGCCATCGCTCGTGTTGATGAAGAAGTTGCTGACATGTTAGCCATTGGTAAAAGACAGGATGGAATCGAAGAAGTACAAGCATGGGATTACCGTTTCTATGCCGAGAAAGTACGTAAAGATAAGTACAACTTAGACTCTGATGAAGTTAAGCAGTATTTACAATTGAATAATCTTCGTGAAGCTATGTTCTATGTGGCAGGACGTTTATTTAACTTTGGTTTCAGTGAAGTGACTGATGGCTCTGTGCCGGTATTTCATGAAGATGTTCGTGTTTGGGAAGTAAAAGATAAAACCTCAGGTGAACATATTGGCTTATGGTATTTAGACCCGTTTGCTCGTAAAGGTAAACGTTCAGGCGCTTGGGCAACTACGTATCGTGCTCACACCACTTTTGATGGTAAGAAAAATGTATTGTCGTCAAATAACTCAAACTTCTCTAAAGGTGTCGCAGGGCAACCTACCTTGATTTCGTGGTCTGATGCTGAAACGTATTTCCATGAATTTGGCCATGCGTTGCACTTTTTAGCGTCAAAAGTTGAGTACCCAACATTGAACTCAGGTGTACGTGATTACACTGAATTTCAGTCACAATTATTAGAACGTTGGTTGTCAACAGATGAGGTGATTGATAATTACCTCGTGCATTATAAAACCGGCAAGCCAATGCCAAAATCACTTGTGGCTAAAATCAAACAAGCAGCAACCTTTAATTCAGGTTTTAAAACTACTGAGTACTTAGCGTCAGCCTTAGTGGATATGAAATTCCATACGGTTGATCCTACAGGTATTGACGCTGACAAGTTTGAACGTGAAACCTTAGGTGCACTTAAAATGCCTAAGCAAATTGTGATGCGTCATCGTAGCCCTCAGTTTGGTCATATTTTTAGTAGTGAAGGTTATGCTTCGAGCTATTATGGTTACATGTGGGCTGAAGTATTAACTTCTGATGCGGCTGAAGCATTTGCACAGGCGCCAGGTGGTTTTTACGATAAAGACGTTGCCGATAAGCTGGTAGAGCATTTATTTAGTGTGCGTAATGCTGTTGACCCAACAGAAGCTTACCGTGCTTTTAGAGGTCGTGATGCGAAAGTTGAAGCACTAATGCGAGATCGTGGTTTTCCAGTGAAAACTAAAAAATAATACTCGAAAATTTAGAGAATAAACTTTTAACATGAAAACTCGCTTCGGCGAGTTTTTTATTTTTGCTGATTAAAGATTAAAGATTAAAGATTAAAGATTATAGTTGAGTGATGAATGGAATATCACATTTAAGTAACTGGTTTTTCAATTTCACTGATGCCTTCATCCACCATATCACTAACATTCGCGAGCTTTTCAGCAATAATCGTTTGTGCATCAAACAAGCCTCGATTATAAAAGTAAGCACCCACTTCGGTTGAGAAAAAGTCGAGTAAAAATTCCGCATCAAATTGACCAAGGTCTTGGTCGAGCTCTTTAGCAAAATAACCTTGAATTTTAATAACGAGTTGTTCTGTTTCTGTGCTTGAAAATTTTATTGTGCTCATAATACGTCTGCCAAAAGATATGAAGAGAATATACCCAAGCCACCTCAAAATGTAGGATTCAGCTGGAATTAGAAACGTCTTTAGGTAAGGCATTGATTGATGATAATAGTTATTCTATTGTCGAAATCAATAACGATGTATAAAGCGTTTCTAAACCAGCCATTCTGGGACGTCTGATCAAATCACGTTCATCGTTATGTAGTTCATTAAGGGAACAACCATTAATGAAATACATGCCTTGATCATGAATTGAACAGGCGCCCTGAAACGAGCATTTTGAAGTCGTTTGGGTATATAAGTGATAATTCCTCATTATACCTAGACAAGCATTGATTGAGTTAGTCCTTTTTAAAGACGTTGATCATGTTTTTAAATTTGAACAACTAGATCAACGGATATTACCTAGTTGCGTGTTCCCTGTGGGCACTTTGTTGCAAAAGTGTAAGATAATAAGTTTATCTGTAGACGAAGTGTTTCTTAACTGTCATATTCATTTTGTTTTTCATATGGATATTACTATTAAAGGATTTTACACTTTGAAACTCTCAAAACTCTCAAAACTCTCAGCCATAACAGTTTTACTGCTAAGTAATGGGGCAATAGCCCAAAACTACCAATCTTTTTCAGGACTAAGTTACTCCAATACAAGTTATTCATTTAACAAGCCGCAAAATAATTTTCATAGTAAAAGTGATACCAATGTACTGTTTTTGTCTAGCCAATACTTTTTTGATGAAAGACAGACCTTAGGGCCATTAAAGGAATTTGACTACATCAATACCAGTAGCAATGTTTCTGCCTCAATTAGCCGTCAAAGTACCAAAGCAACATCCAGCGATTATTTGAACGCTAGCTCTGATTCCAACTCTAATAGCGCTAGTCTAGGTGGAGAGTGGGTCACTCATAACGTTATTATTGGTGCAAGTTATAGCCACCATCAATCAGATGGTAAAATTAATGAATTCTCTTATGATCACAGTAGTAATTATTATACTGCTACCTTAGGGTATTTAGTTTCAGATGATTTTGTCATACGTGCAAATTACGATGATGGCGGTGATGGCGATGACTCGTTTAGTTATAGTGCCAGTTATAACCTACAACTTGCTGATACAGACTACGTTGGCTTTAGCTATGATGTAGATGAAGACTTTGATATTCATAATCTTTCTAGTCGGTACTTTTTTGGTTTTGCTGAGCAGAGCTATTTAGTGATTGGAGGTGATTATACCTTTGATAATAGCGATAACTTTTTGGCTGATGATTACTGGGGAGTTAATGTGAGTTATTACTATGGTGATAAAACATCTGTATCAGTTACTTATAGTGATAATGATTCCTATAGTGTCGGTGCGAGTTACTTCATTAACAATAACTACTCAGTACATGCTGGTTATAACGGAATATCGAACGATAAAAACCAAAGAGACTGGGATGCGGATAGCTATTACCTAAGCTTTTCTGCTCAATTTTAGCTAAATTTATTGGTCTATACTTATATCGATAAGCTAAAAACCTACTCTTAGGCCGGCGTAATAACGACGACCATTTTTATAAATACCTATGGGGGCATATTCATTGCGCTCATAGGTATAAATAATCTCATTCGTTAAGTTAATACCTTCAAAAACCAATGATAAATAGTCTGTTACGCTAAAGGATACATTGATATCCCATTGGCCATAATTATCAGTTATCTCTTCACCAACACCCGTAGCAAATTCAGTTCTAAAATTATATGACAAACGTGTACTTAACCAATCATTTTCATAATAGGTAGTTAAGTTGGTACTGTGTTTTGAGTTACCCGGAATATTAATATTCTCACCCGTTAAGGTTTCTTTTCTTTCACCTTCAACTAAGGTGTAATTGGCAATAAGACCAAAGCCGTAAAATAGCTCTTGTTGTAGGTTTAATTCCAAGCCATAGATACTGCCGCCACTGCCATTTACTGGGCGGTTTATTATCATGCTTTTACCTTCATAGGTTTCTTGGTAACGTTTAATATCAATAAATGATTGAATATCCTTATGAAAAGCAGCCACAGAAAAAAGTGCTGCTTCGTCAATATACCATTCTACACCTAGATCAAAATTGGTTGCTCTAAAAGGCTCTAACTCTGGGTTACCACCGGCGCCTTGACGCTGGGTAACATTGTAATTAGTGGATGGCATTAAGTGGTGATATTCTGCGCGAGACATTACTTTTGAAGCCGCAACACGAAAGAGCACATCTTCATTAAAATCCATAACAATATTGATGCTAGGCAATATGTCGGTATAACTTTTATCAGTGTTATACCACTGGTAATCATTATAGATAGTTTCAACTTCTTCTACCTTTTGAAAGGCTGAAGCATCTTGTAGGGTATGAACGACTCGAATACCTAGGTTTCCTCGGTAATATTCGCCAGAAAAGTTAATTTTACCGTAGGCAGCAAAGGTACTTTCGGTAATGTCGAAGGTACTCGGTTTTTCTTCACCTTGAACAAAATTCAAGGTTTGATAACTTTGTTCAAGAGAATTTATATCGGCAAAAGCATAGTTTTTCAATGTTTGCGTTGAACCAATTCCATCAAGATAATTAGAGGGGAAGGGCGCAGCATAGTCAGCCAATGTCCAGCCTAGATCACCAGCCATACCTGTGTAACCACCATTTTTAGAGCGTAATCGATAAAAATCTCTTTGGTGTTGTTTGTATTTACCACCAAACTTTATTGATTGTATAAAAGGTCGGTCAAGCTGATGTTCAAAATCGGCTTGCACAAAAAACTCACTGTCTGTTGATTCTTGTGAGTCTTCACGGACTTCACTAATATGCCAAGCACTGGCATTATTTGGGTCAACTTGATAGCGGGCTATAATGTCTTTATTTTGCTGTAAATCTACGGAGTATTCAGTATTGGCAGACCATTGTGAGGTTGAGTCTTTACTGGTACCACCGTCTGCTTGGGTTATACCTATTTGATATTGAGCATGCCAGTAGTCAAAATTATGTTCAACCATTAGGTGCACTAAGCTGGTAGTGATTTTTGATTGTCGCCAAATAGCTTCCATTGAAGTATTAAAAGGAACACCTTCAGTATTCGTCTCTGGCACCTGGCTATAGGTCGCTTTCACTAACGTATTATCAATAATAGTGTGATCAGAAATATGACCACCTCGGTCGTAAACAGAGCTAGGTTGCCATAAAAAATTCTGGTTAGAATTATCGGCATTTAGTACTGAGTACAAGGTATTTAATTCGATATTCCAATCTTGGTTTGGCTGATATTGCGCGGTAACCATAGCGCTAGTTAATTCTCGTTGTTGTTCAAATACGGCTGAGCCACCACCACCAGGGGACCAGATATTGGTTAAATCAGCAGTTGGATTTTTAGTCGCGGTTAAGTTACCTTGGGCATCTTGATTAAAGTTTCTTTCAGCCCAGCCCCAAGATTCTAGGCCGTCACGCCTAAGACTTCGTTCGTGACGTGTAAGAGAGACTAAAAAACCAAAGTCTTTTTCATCATTAATTTGGTTGAAAAATAATGATAGTTGCGGGTCGCTCTCTCCTGATACATCACTGTATTGCATTTGTGCAGTGCCAATAAAGCGATTGTCGGGAGTATCTAATGGTGCATGAGTTTTAATGTTAATTGAACCACCTAAAGAGCCTTCGTCGTGATCGGCTTCGGGTGATTTCTGTACTTCCAGTGAGCTAACTATTTCAGCGGGTAATAAAGTGTAGTTAAAGCCACGGTTGGGTTGTGATGAAATCCACCAATCTGCAGAAGCAATATTTTGGCCATTGATATAGGTTCTGTTTTGGCTTGGGGCTGTACCACGCACACCAATTCGTTCACCTTCACCTTGTACTCGGGTAAGCGATACACCGGTAATTCTTTGCAGGGATTCGGCGACATTTTTATCAGGAAATTTACCAATATCTTCAGCAGTGATAGCATCAACAATGGCATTACTATAACGTTTAGTTTCAATGGATTTAACTATGCTACCGCGGATGCCACGTATTTGAATCTTCTCTAAGGAATCTAATTGAATGGCTTGTTCGGAGTCTTCTTTTTCTGCAGCTAAAACTGTCGAAGAATTAAGACTAAAAAATAGCGAGCAAGTTAAACCTAAAGCCGTTGAATTTCTCATTTTTATTATATTCCGAAGCCTTTAACTTTCAATTGATATAGATGCCTGTGCAGCATAGAATAGTGCTTAAGAATAATACCCTTTGTTACGCCGATTAACCAATAATTCGCCCTAAAATTTGTAATAAATTCATGCCACAAAGCCAATTAGAAAAAGTTAAAGTTAATGAGGTTGAAGTCGATTTTATCGCACTTAAACTGTGCATTAACCAACAATGGCATGACATTGAAGCTAGGCAACTGAATTTACTAAAGTTATTGATTGAAAACTATGGTCAGGCAGTCTCACGTAATCAAATTATGGATGCGTTGTGGAATGATACCATCGTTAGTGATAACTCTGTTTCTCAAGCGGTCACTCAATTACGTAAATCGCTGCACGATGATAAAGAAACCCCGCGTTTTATTAAAACCGTACCTAGAGTCGGTTATCAACTTATTGCCGAGTTGGTTTTTCCTGAGCCGCCATCTGAACATGTTGAACAATTTAAGAAGAATAAATTTAACCTCAGCCTAGTTGCGATTGCGAGCGTTATATTAGGCGTTAGCATTACCATAGGCATTATTGAATTAGCAAAGCCGAGTTTACAAGTACCAGAGTACAGTTATGAATCTCGGTTAACTTCAACACCAGGGCCAGAAAACTTTTTACGTTACTCACCTAAAGGCCGTTATTTAGCCTTTAGCCAAAGCAGTAATAATCGCGATCAAATGGATATGGCGGTGTTTGATGCTCAAACCCAAGCTGTGCATGTTATTAAAAGTACCGGTTATAGTGAAGAAGCCCCTGAATGGTCACCCGATGGAAAATGGTTAATTTATTATCGACATGATCCTATCAGCTGTGAAATTAGGGTAATGTCGGTTGTTAATCCTGTTGAGACTTGGCGTTTAAGCCCCGATTTTCACTTGAGTGATTGTCAAGTTGGTTTTAGCCGACAAAAAATGCATTGGTTAACTAATAACACTTTGTATTTGCAGCGCTGGCAAGATAACTCGCCCATTTTAACTCAATTAACCCTAGCGACAGAAGGTTACCCAAGCCTTATTGAACAACAGAGTATAGACAGTATTCATCCGATATTAATGGATATAGATAAAGTAACTAATGAGCTACTTTTTGTCGAGAAAAGTTCACAAGGTTATACTTTACAGCATATGGATCTTGCTAGTTCAGAGCGTCATGTTATTGAAAGCAGAGAGCAAGAGTACTGGGGGTTGAAGTGGCATGAAAGCGGGCAAAGTTTTTGGCTAGGTAATGAAAGTTTACGGCTAATGTCACTTGATGGTAGTAGCGAGGTGGTGCATTTACCTATTGGCTTTATTCCTGATATTGATATAAATCCGCTGACTAAACAATTAGCGCATGCTGAAGGTTTAGTGAATGTGAACTTATATAATTTACAGCTAAAGTCGCTAAATAATCACCAAGAAGTAGTCGCTAGACAACTATCTTCGTCAGCACGTACCGATGTATTACCCACCATGTCTAAAAACGGTCGTCAAACTGCTTTTATTTCTTATCAAAGACGATCAACTGATGGCCTAAAACATATTGAGATTTGGCTAAAGAATAAAGATAAAAAAGCCGCTAACTTACTAGCTAATTTACCTGAGGATATTCATCCTACTTATTTATTATGGTCACCCAATGGCGAAAACCTGCTGTTAGGGGATAGCCGAAAAAATCTTCATTTGATCAATATTTACAGTAGGCACTTGGTCGCTATTATATTTGATTATAAAAATATTGATGAAGTAAATTGGTCTAGTGATGGTAAGTTTATAATATTTAGTGCCACAAACGAAGACAGTAAGCAGTTGTGGCAATACGACTTGCAACTTGCCAGTACAAAACTGCTTAATGAAGATAAAATTATAGATAGTCAGCTAACTAATTCACAGCAAGACAGTAATGTTAACGATAGAGCTATTAGGCAAACTAATGAAGTTTTATCCGTAGCAAAAATGAAGCAACTTAACCCTTCATACCATCATTACATATCTTATATAGCGTCATTTTTAAGTGCCCACGCTAGAGATCAATTACCGGTAGATAATTTAGCACCATCGTTATTATTGTATCGACCGCATGTTTTTGATTTAGGGATATATTATGTGGTGAAGCAAGGTCATCAGTTAAATTTGTATTTATACAAATTTTTAGAGCAAGAGCATGTACATATTGCAAACATTGGTCAACATGAGCAAGACATAAATTTAATGCTTAATATCAGTTCATCTAATGACGGCAAGCAATTGGTTTTTTCAAAAGTAGAAGGCTTTGAAACAGATATATTGTTACAACGAAAAGCGACTGAGTAGCTGATTTTTTCTAATTACTAATTACTAATTACTAATTACTATTAAGTTAACGTTTGACTGTATCAATAAATGCAGCAATATCTGACAAGTACCACTGACGTGATTTTGCTTGCTTTAATGCATCGGCTGCTTTTTTATTACTCTGTGTATATTGCTCTTGTTGCAGTAACATCTTTGCTTGCGCTAATAATAAATCAGGATGGTCATCATCTTGCTTGAGTGCAAGTTTGAGGTATTGCGCTGCGCTTTTATAATCTTTTGCTGTGATCTCAATAGCGATGAGATCTCGTAACGCCCTAAAATGACCTTGTTCGGCAGCAGTTTGTAACCAGCGCTTAGCTTTATCGGCGTCATATTCAAGGGTTTGTTTATCTAATAATTCACGTCCAAGTCGGTATTGGGCATAAGAAAACCCTGATTGAGCAGCGTTTAACAGCCAGTTCAAACCTTTTTGTCTATCAGCTTGAGTATATTCACCACGCAATAAATTACTGCCTAATCGGTATTGGGAGTTTGGATAACCATTTATAGCTGAAGCGAGTAATAAATCAGAGCCCGCTGTTGTTTGTTGCCAATGAGAACGTAATAGGCGAGTAGCATTATGTTCATCGGCTACTAACCAGTTAGCGATATAATATTGAACTAAAGCATTACCTTGCTCAGCGCCTTCTATAAGTTGGTTAATTTTCTTTTGGTAACTTTTCTTCTGTTGGCTAAAGCTGGCTTGGTAGCGTTTACCTTTAAAAGTGGTGAAATGATAAAGCAACGACCGGCTGGAGTAGTTTTTCGCTTGCCCTGAAATCATCAATGGTTCGTAGCGCCAGCGACGAACCGCGTTATAAATTGCGCGATTAAAGGTTTTATTTGGAAATGCATCGATTATATCAACATCTTTAACCGCGCCAGATTCATCTACGTCAAACTCTAACCAAACCCAGCCTTCAATACCTTTTTCGTAGGCTTCTTTTGGATATTTAGCATCAACTTTGTGGATCCTAAGTGGTGGAATATTAGCGGTTAGCTGGTATTGCTTGTCGTTAAAAACCGGCAATAAAGTATCTTGATAGCGTTCATAGCCAAATGTTTGCTTGAGTTTCTTTAATCGAATTTCAAGTAATTGAGGATCTTCTTTATCGGCTAACTCTTGTTCTATTAATCTGGCCGCTGATCGTGCTTCATCTAACCCATAGTCGGCAGCTAGAGAAAACCATGAATGTGCATCAATCAAATTTTTACTGACACCTTGGCCATAAAGATACATTACGCCAATATTATAAATGGCATCTTTATGTCCCAGTTTTGCCAAACGTTTGAATTCATCAAAAGCGGGTAAGTATTTTCCAGTGTTATAATCTAGGGTAGCCGAAAGTATGTCGGCTTTACTTTGACAGCTAAAAACCAGAGAAAATAGTAGGAAGGAATAAGTAAATAATTTCATTGTTAAAGTCTGCTGAAGTTATTCAGACGTTTACTGATAATAAGTATAAAAAGAGGGGGGAAGTGCATGCACAAACTCAATATCAACAATATCTTTAGCAATGAATGGGATAAATTTATTCTACTGTGTTTATTTGTTGATTGCTCTACTTTTTTAAGCTTTAAATAAAAAAAACGAGTTTTAACCTAACGGCTAAAACTCGCAAAAAAACCAAGAGTGTGTAATACCAAACGGATTCATTAATTGACCAACTTAGAGTTACACTAGCGAGCTTAGAACAAACAAAATGGGTTAAACATAGTTATTTTATATTTCATTCTTTTTGTGATGTTATCAGTTTGCTAGCGCACTCCCGAAGGGCGAGTTTAAAAGGCTTATATGCTGCGTTATTGATTTTGATAAGGGAATAACCATTCTCTTCAATCAATGCCTTGCCTCTAAGCCTTTCATTCTCGCTAAGTGATCAATAAATGAGTCTGCTTGGTATAAGGGAAAGTCCTTGTCTTGGTCATAGCCAAATAACCTCAATTGATACCTTAGTCAGTATTTTAAAGTTACTTGGCTATGAAATGTCGCTAGTAAAATAAGATACTACTAGCGACAAACTGGCTTTGTTAGACTTACTTAGAAGTTAAAACGAACACCAGCAACTAGTCTACGACCATCGGCGTAATAACCCGTTAGTGCTTGTTCAACACCTTTTTCTTGGTAACTAAATGTTTTCTCATCTGTTAAGTTAATGCCTTCAAGGGTAAAGGTAATGTTTTCATTTAAGTTATAAGAAAGGTTTGCATCAACTTGACCGTAATCATCAACATATCCAGGCCAACCTTCACCTGTGTCATAACCGGTACGGTAATTATATGAAATACGACCACTAAAAGTATCTGTTTCAAAATATGTACTTAAGTTAACAGTATGATCAGAGTTACCTGGGATAGTGACGTCATTGCCTTCACTATCTTTCGCTTGACCATCAACAAAAGTATAGTTTGCCGATAAGCCTATGCCTTCATATATCTCTTGTTGGTAGCCAAATTCTAAACCTTGAATTGTGCCACCTTTACCGTTGACAGGTCGGTTAATTAAAATCTCTACTCCTTCATGCATTTCTAGCGATGATTGTGTGTCGATAAATGATTGAATGTCTTTTAAGAAAAGCACGGCTGAAACAATACCTGCATCACTAAAGTACCACTCTAAACCTAAGTCAAACTGTGTTGCACGATACGGGTCAATGTCTGGATTACCACCAGTACCTGTTTGGGTTTCTTTATTATATGAGGTGGATGACGTCATTTTAGCGTAATCAGGACGAGACATTACTCGCGCTGCACTCATACGTAGCAATAAGTCTTCTTGTAAATCAACTGCAAGGTTTAAGCTTGGTAAAATATCAAAGTAACTTGTTGACTCATCAGTCCAAGCTTCACTACCAGTAGCGCCAACATAAGCTGCTGAACTTTGGTCGGTATAAACTAAACGTACACCCACGTTACCGCGTAAGCCTTCAGCATCTATGTCCGCTTTAATATAGGCAGCAGAGATTTTTTCACTGATATCAAAAGTACTGGCTTTAAGTAATCGATAATCCCAACCTAAGGCATCACCTTCATTACGAATTTTATTTGAGTCAGTTATTGCGTAATCTTTTAAAGTACCAGCAGAGCCTTGGCCAGATAAAAAATCTGAAGGCATAGCTAATGAGTAATCAGCCAAGCTCCAGTTTAAATCTTCTCGAGCATCAGTTGTATGTTTGGTATTGAAACGTGAATGGTCACGATACTTGGCACCAAATTTAATCGCGCTAAATACACCTAAGTCGATGTCTCGGCCAAAATCTACTTGCACATAACTTTCATCATCTTGGGCATCGTTACTATCGTAGCGTAAAAAATCTAATCCCCATTTGCTACCATCAGCAGGATCTGCACCATAGCTTGTTTTAACATCTCTAGCATCTGATGCATCATAACTATGTACATAATTACCGCCCCAACCAACACTGCGATCTGCTTCAGAGCCGCCACTACCTTCGGTATAGCCAAAGTGAATACTTGAGGTCCAAACATCTCCTTCATGATCAACTTTTAAGTCATATGAGCTTGTTTCTAATTTTGAGTTACGCACTTTGGTTTCATCAAGAATATTGTTGCTATCGGGTGATAATCCAAATGTTCCGCCAACAGCCATAGCTCCTACTTGGTTGTGCTCAATAATAGTAATGTCAGTGTATTCTGAGCCACCGTAACCCGCTAACCATAAAAAGTTTTGGTTCTCGTTATCCATTTCCATGGTGCTACTTAATGCATTGAAGGTTATTTCTGTGGCATCAGATGGACGATATTGCAAGGTTAGATTGCCACCAGTACGGATACGTTCTTGGCTAAACATAGCTGAGCCACCGCCACCAGGGCTGTATACATCTTCATGCACTGTGCCATCAGCCATAGTAATATCACGGTCGGTCCAACTCCATGCCTCAATACCGTCGCGACGTAAGTTACGTTCTTGGCGTACCAAAGATATTAATGCACCAAAGGTTTCATCTTCATTTTTCCAACTGTATAAGGCTGAAAGTTGTGGGTCTGTTTCACCAGAAACCTCTGAATATTGAGCTAAAACAGAGCCGGCAAATTTGTTTGCTTCTAAATCAAGTGGCTTACGTGTTCGAACAATAACAGTACCACCAATTGAACCTTCATCGATATCAGCTTCAGGCGTTTTATAGACTTCTAAACCTGAGACAATTTCTGATGGCAGCATGGTGTAGTTAAAGCCACGACTTGCGGCTGAGTTTGTCCACCAGTCAGCCGAACCGACTGCTTGGCCATTAAGTAATGTTCTATTTTGACTCTCTGTTGTACCACGAATACTGACACGCTCACCTTCACCAAAACTACGAGTAATTGACACGCCTGTGATGCGTTGGAGTGACTCGGCAACATTTTGATCTGGGAACTTACCAATATCTTCAGCGGTTACCGCATCGACTACTGAGTTTGAATAACGTTTTGTGTTTAAAGATTGCACGACACTGCCGCGAATACCGCGCACTTGTATTACTTCCACTTCTTCTGTTTTAGCTTGTTCTGCTGTGGCTTCTTCAGCAAAAGCCATAGTAGGGCTAGCAAGTAAACCTAGCATAATAGCTGATTTTACTGCGTTGTTCACCTTGTTAAATTTGTAGTGTTTCATATTGTATTCCACTTATTATATTTTTATGTTCTTGATGATTTAAAGAAGATAGCTATCTATGGTGTTACATAAATAAAGATATTCCTTGCGAACTTATTTGTTGCAGTAAAACAGTCGTGTATTTAGTAAAGTAACTCTTACCAATAGGCCGTTTGTTTTGTGTTACTAATGTTGTCTTGCTGGTAAAAGCATCAATACTAGCTAATTCCAAACTGAATAAATTAACACTTGGCAGTTAACATTAGCGCAACGGCATTCATCTAAAACTAAGCGGTTTGAATAGTCTTGAATTGGTGTGAAAAGTTGTGAAACATTAACGTATTGTTGTTATCTCACTGTTTTTTAAGGTGGTTGTTTTTGTGTTTTATTCTTGCTTTTACGGCATTAATTTAAAATAAGGAGATGTTTTGAAAGTTGTGAAGTAAATTTACTAACCGGTTATATGAATTTTTATGCAA
This sequence comes from uncultured Colwellia sp., assembly GCA_913063325.1. Lineage (GTDB taxonomy): Bacteria > Pseudomonadota > Gammaproteobacteria > Enterobacterales > Alteromonadaceae > Colwellia. Next base: position 19,221 of record CAJXYE010000012.1, read on the forward strand.
TAAAACGGTTAGTGATAGGTAATTTTTTTTATGCTAAATGTAGTCAACAGGTAAGGCCGTGGTATATTTAATTTCTTCCATGGCAAAGCTAGAGCTGATGTCAGAAAAGTCTACACGGGTGATAAGCTCTTTATAAAATCGGTCGTAAGCTTTCATATCAGGAACGACCACACGCAGTAAATAATCTACATCGCCACTCATGCGATAGAACTCAACAATTTCAGGGAAATCTTCTGCAACTTTAGCGAAGGTAGCTAACCAATCAGGGTTATGTTGATTGGTTTTTACCATAACAAAAATAGATAAACCCACGTTTAATTTTTCTGGATCAGCAAGCGCAACACGGCCCTTAATAACACCTGATTTTTCCATCGCTTGAATTCTTCTCCAGCACGGAGTCGTGGATAGACCAACTCGCTCTGCGATGTCACTGGTTGATAACGTACAGTCTTTTTGTAATATACTTAAAATATGTTTATCAAAAGAATCCATTTTACTGCCTTGTCGATTATATGCGGAATATAAAACTAATTAATGACCATATGTTAGCACTAAGTTGCTGACTTTATCTTTTCATGGGATTTATTTGCAATTAATAATGGATGGTAGCTTACGGGTATAATATCGATTGCTAAATACGTTAATATAAGTACAAGCTGTTTTTTGTGGAGGTAAAATGAAGAATAAACTTAAGAAATGGTGGTATACCGAATGCCCTTTTTGTCGAAAAGCTAGGTTGCTATTCATTTGGTTTATACTAATGTTAGTTATAGATTTCTTTTTCTTTCAATTGTTATTTTAGTGTCTGATTGCTTTTGCTCAACAGGAATTGCTATTTTCTAATATCTAGTAGGAAATATCTAGTAGGAAATATCGAGCAGGAAACAGGCTAAAACCACTTTGTCCCATCATAGGCTAAATATTATGTCAAAAGGACTACTTTGGAGCGACTCACAAGAGATTGCTTTGGATTTAATTGAACTACATCCTGACGTTGACCCATTTAAATTACACTTCACTGATTTAAGACTGTGGATACTTGATTTAGAACGCTTTGATGATGACCCAAAACATTGCGGAGAACGGGTACTCGAGGCTGTTCAATTAGCTTGGATGGCAGAGGTTGATTAGTTGAACTCTACTACTTTGGCCGTGATCGTCTGAAATTATTCAGTTTGAATAAACTTTATTTTACGTCAAAAAGCACTTTTATTTCACATGGTAGAATCGAAATGTCTTTTTCAAATCTATTGTAAATCGATTATTATAAATCCCTGCATTTTTAACAAATTCAAGCACTCTCTTGCTTTGCAGTAGGGTTAATATCATCTATACTTTCCAACATTAATAAAGTAGATAGTTACTATTCACCAAACATATAAGCAGTCAGTCAAATGCCCCAATCTAAACGCCCACTTTATATCCCTTATGCAGGTCCTTCACTATTAGAAACTCCTCTACTTAATAAAGGTAGTGCTTTTAGCAAAGAAGAGCGCGGTAGTTTCAACTTAACGGGCCTTTTGCCGCCACGTTTTGAAACTATTGATGAACAAGCTGAACGAGCATATCGTCAGTACAGCTGCTTTCAAACGAATATCAACAAGCATATTTATTTACGTGCTATTCACGATAATAATGAAACATTGTTTTTTAAATTAGTACAAAATCACCTTGCAGAAATGATGCCAATTATTTATACCCCTACGGTAGGCGATGCTTGTGAGCAATTTTCTGATATTTATCGTAGTTCACGCGGTTTGTTCATTTCTTATGAAGACAGATTTAATATTGATGACATGTTGCGTAACGCCACTAAAAATAAAGTAAAAGTGATTGTTGTTACTGATGGAGAACGCATTTTGGGTCTGGGCGATCAAGGAATTGGTGGTATGGGCATTCCAATTGGTAAGCTGTCTCTTTACACCGCTTGTGGTGGTATTAGCCCGGCGCATACCTTGCCGGTAATGCTCGATGTTGGTACTAATAATCAGAAGCTGTTAGACGATCCTATGTATATGGGAGCACGACATAAGCGTATTGATCAAGACTCATATGATGAATTTTTAGAGTTATTTGTTAGCGCAGTTAAACGTCGCTGGCCACATGTTTTATTGCAATTTGAAGATTTTGCTCAGCCTAATGCAATGCCTTTATTACAGCGCTATAAAGATAGAATTTGTTGTTTCAATGACGATATTCAAGGTACTGCGTCGGTTACTGTTGGTACTTTACTTGCTGCCTGTCGTAGTAAAGGCGCTAAGTTATCTGAGCAAAACGTTGCCTTTGTTGGTGCGGGCTCTGCTGGTTGTGGTATTGCAGAACAAATTGTAAGCCAAATGATGAGCGAAGGTCTTTCTGCCCAAGAAGCACGTGGCCAAGTATTCATGGTAGATAGATTTGGCTTGTTAACACAGGGCATGGAAGGTCTGCGTGACTTCCAGCAAAAATTAGTACAAAGCAGTGAATCTATTGCCTCTTGGGATGTTGCTGGAGAGTTCGCTTCACTTGTAGAGGTAATGCACGGTGCTAAGCCTGATATTCTTATCGGTGTTTCAGGTCAAGCGGGATTATTTACTGAACAAGTTATTACCGCGATGAAGTCTCATTGTGAAATGCCCATTATCTTCCCGTTAAGCAATCCTTCTCGTCAAGTTGAAGCAACGCCTAGCCAAGTTATTAATTGGACCAAAGGGCAAGTGATTATCGCAACGGGAAGCCCGTTTGAGCCAATTGAGTACGAAGGGAAAACCTATCCAATAGCCCAGTGTAATAATAGTTACATCTTCCCTGGTATTGGCTTAGCTGTTGTTGCGGCAAACATTAGTCGAATTACTGATGATATGTTAAAAGTGGCCAGTGAAACATTAGCGTCAGCATCACCTTTAGCTAATAATGAATCAGATGAACTACTACCCCCATTAACGGCCATTGCACAATTAAGTAAAGATATTGCTTTTGCTATCGCACAAGTAGCCTTTAGACAAAACTTAGCGCTACCTATGAGTGATGAAGAGTTACTCGCGAAAATAGAACGAAACTTCTGGAAACCTGTTTACCGTCAATATCGCCGAACAAGCGTTTAGGGCACTCTCCACAAAATCACATTGAATTGAGAGTCGATCATTAAACTAATGTTATTGCTTAATCGCGATTTCATTAGTTTTTTGTCCTACTTTCGTCTATAATGCGCCCAAAATTATAGCCATTTTGATAAATGGCTATATAAAAAATATATACATTTATATTTTTAACTTAACTTTAATCAATTTAAAAGGGCTTATCATGGCTATCGAACGTACTTTTTCAATCGTAAAACCAGACGCAGTTGCTAAAAACTTTATCGGTCAAATCTACAACCGTTTTGAAACTGCTGGTTTAAAAATTGTTGCTTCTAAAATGATCCACCTAAGCCAAGAAAAAGCTGAAGGTTTCTACGCTGAACATAGCGAACGTCCTTTCTTTGGCGCTTTAGTTTCATTCATGACTTCAGGTCCTGTAATGGTTCAAGTTTTAGAAGGCGAAAACGCTGTTCTTAAAAACCGTGAAATCATGGGTGCTACTAACCCAGCTGAAGCTCTTGCTGGTACTATCCGTGCTGATCTTGCTGATAGCATTGACGAAAATGCTGCTCACGGTTCTGATGCTTTAGAATCAGCAGCACGTGAAATTGCTTACTTCTTCTCTGACGAAGAGATCTGCCCTCGTACTCGTTAATTTCTATTTAATCTTCGCAAAGCTCATGACTTCGTTGTCGGCTGTACTCATTGACTAACGTCAACTCCGTGCAACCTCCTAGAACTCAATTTGCTTGCTTTGATTAAAAAATAAATTAATTTGAAAGGATTTTACTGATTTCGGTAAAATCCTTTTGTTATTTTAAGTGGATAGTAAATTCCCTTAAGATAACCTAGTAAAATTGCGGTTGTTGCTTAAAAAGCGTACAATGTGCACCTTGTTTTTTTAGGCTGCTTCGACAAGTAGTTTGATATTTGTTATTGAGAGTTTGTTGTATGAGTGAAGTAAACAGTAAAGTAAACCTACTTAATTTTGATCATAAAGGTATGCGTGAATACTTAGAATCTATTGGTGAAAAACCCTTTAGAGCTGATCAACTCATGAAGTGGATTTATCACTTTGGTTACAGTGACTTTGAGCAAATGACCAATATCAATAAAAAATTACGTGAAAAATTACAACGTAATTGTGTGATATCAGCGCCAGAAATCTCTGAAAAACAAGTGTCAGAAGACGGAACTATTAAATACGCCTTAAGACTTGAAGGTGGACAAGAAGTAGAAACAGTCTGGATCCCTGAAAATGACCGTGCAACCTTATGTGTGTCTTCTCAGGTTGGCTGCGCATTAGAATGTACTTTCTGTGCAACGGCACAACAAGGCTTCAACCGCAATTTATCTATGTCTGAAATTATTGGCCAAGTATGGCGTGTCGCCAATGATATTGGTGCAACCCGCATTGCTGGTACTCGACCTATTACTAATATAGTAATGATGGGCATGGGTGAACCATTATTAAATATGAAAAACTTAATCCCAGCACTTGATACCATGCTAAATGATTTAGGTTACGGCTTATCTAAGCGACGCGTAACAGTGAGTACATCGGGTGTTGTGCCTGCATTAGATATGCTTAAAGCTAAAATCGATTGTGCTTTAGCTATTTCTATTCATGCACCGAATAATAAGTTACGTGATGAATTAGTACCGATTAATAAAAAATATCCATTAGAAGACTTTATCGCTGCAGCAGGTCGTTATATCGATGGTTCAAAAGCGAATAAACAAGCAACGATTGAATACGTGATGCTTGATCACGTCAATGATAGTACTGACCAAGCACATGAATTAGCGCATGTATTAAAAGGTTTACCAAGTAAAATTAATTTAATTCCCTTTAACCCTTACCCTGGTTCTCCTTACAAGCGTTCAAGTAATTCTCGTATCGATCGTTTTGATAAAGTATTACAAAGTTATGGCTTAACGGTTATTACCAGACGTACACGTGGCGATGATATTGATGCTGCTTGCGGACAGTTGGCTGGCGATGTTTTTGACAGAACTAAGCGTAGCGCTTTTAGTGCAGCTAAGAATGCTGAAATAAGTTCATTGAAAGATCAATCTAAAGCTGACACTATCTCTATCAAAGTAGTCTAGCCGTTATTTTACTGATTTTAGTGAAAAATATCCAAAAGCAATATGTTTAATATTCAGTTATTGGTTTTGATATTTGAAGCAAGGGTATTATTGGCTATTTAAGCTATTTAAAAATAATCACCGAGTTCGTGAAACGGGTATAACAATTAGAGGCGGGTAACGCATTGCATATTATGATTAAAGCTATGGCTAAAAATATTCGTCCAATACTTCTAACTGCGGTTTCGTTAACGCTATTAAGTAGCTGCGTTACCCAAAGCTTTGAAAATAATGAACCTATTGTTAAAACTCAAGCTAATCGTGATGAAATGGCGGCAACCCGTATTTCATTAGGCTTAGGTTATTTAAGAATGGGTAACATGTCTCAAGCAAAACTTAACCTTGAAAAAGCTAAGGGATTCTCACCGGGCTTAGTTCAAGTACACACTGCATTTGCTCACTATTATGAAACAGTAGGTGAAAGTAAACTTGCTATTGAATCATTTGAACAAGCCTTACTTATTAAGGCGGACAGTGCAGATACCTTAAACAATTATGGTGTGTTTTTGTGTCGACAAGGTAAAATCGACGCTGCAGAAGTTCAGTTTTTAAAAGCGATAGCGGTACCTAGCTACCTATTGGTATCACAAAGTTATGAAAACCTCGCATCATGTTATCTACAAAGTGATGATTTTGAAAAAGCTGAAATGTATTTGAACAAAGCAATATTTCACAGTCCAAATAGAACAACAACATTATTACAAATGGTGCGTTTACAGTATTCCATGGGTGATTACCAAGAAAGTAAACGTTTTTTACAGAAATTTGAACGAAACACTCAACGTTTTACTGCTGACTCCTTAGCATTAGCTTATAAAATATATAGGAAGTTAGGTAAGCGCCGTACTGCAAGTAATTACGGTAATATGTTAGTGAAAATGTATCCTCAATCATGGGAAAGTAAGCAATATTTACTCAATGAATTAAACTTTATTGAAGCTGATGAATTAGCCCAAAAATACCAACGAACTCAAAGAGAAAAAAATAATACATTATCGACTTCGAGTAATAAGCGTGTGGTAAAACTTTCACCGAAAAAGGCTGCGAATACACCTTTTACCCATAGCGTTAAAATGAGTACTCCGGCGATAAAAACTAATGTGACAGCAGCCACTGTACCAAATACTGCTGCTGTAACTACAAAAGTGGCAACATCATCATTACCAATCATTACTACAGCCCAACCAATAACTAGCTCGGGTGGAGCATTACTTTCTACGACTGTGGTAGGAGGCAATACTGTGACGAGTAGGTCGAAAAATGACACAGTCGTAGCTAAAACAGAAAAGGCTTTGCTGTTTCATGAACCTATAGCGCAAGTAACCCCTGTCATGAATGATAAAGCAGTATACCAACAGTCTGTTTCAAGTCTTAATGATCCGACATCTACCCAACCGGTACCCGCAACACGAGATGTACCTTTACCGGAAGCACTGCCAGAGCCAGTACCTGAAAAAATTGAAATAGAAAGTGTGGCAGTTAACGAGCTAAGTAAAAACGCTGAAAAAATTGATGCTCAGGAGGTTTTGCATACCGTAACCCCAGGTGAAAGTTTATACAGTATTTCGATGAAATATAATGTCAAAATTAAAGCATTACATCAGTGGAATAATATCTCCGAGAAAAACAAAATCCGCATAGGCGATAAACTCTATGTCGTTGATCCTCAAACAGTGAAAAATATTAATGAATAATGAAGTATCTCCTGCTAATCAAGTAGGTAAAGAAGAAGCAAGTAGTATCACCGATGAAATTACTGAACTAAGTGAAGATATGGAAATGGTGAGTCCAGGTACTATGTTGCGTGACGCGCGTAAAAAACTATCACTATCACAAGAACATATCGCCAGTAAATTAAATTTTAAAGTCGGTATTGTGATAAATATTGAAGAAGATATTTTTGACCCATTAATGCCCGTTACTTTTAATCGAGGTTACCTTGCCAATTATGCTAAATTAGTTGGTGTTGAAGTAGAAGATGTCTTGGCTAGTTATGATGCAGTTAATGCTGCAACCACCCAACGAAGTGAAATGTTGAGCTTCTCTAAAGAAACGTCTAAACAAGCAGAACATAGTCGTGTTATGTGGCTGAGTTATCTTATCGTAGCAGTGCTAGTTGGTTTAACTATTTTATGGTGGTTACAAGAAAGCAAACAGCAAGCGAGTGAATCATCAAGTGTCATTCCAAGTACTGTAATTGAACTTAACAAGGTTGACGATGAAGTCACTGTGAACAATGTTGAATCCACTGCTTTAAGTAAAGAGCCTGTGGTAACTGCTAACAGTGCTAAAACACCGGGAAATACAAATGAAATAGAAAAAGAAGCAGAGCTAGTTATAGTTGCGGAACAATCTACTGATGATGCTATTAGTACTACTGTTAGCACTACCAGTACCAGTAGTACTATTACTCCATTAGCTAATGCATTAATTAATGAAGTTTCCCAACCAGCAGTAGCTGTAATGAGTACGGCTGTGTTTACATTCAAAGGTGATTGTTGGGTGAATATTTTCGATGCTACCGGTGAGCGAATTGCTTGGGGTGTGAAAAAATCGGGCTACGTAATGACAATTCAAGGCGTAGCACCGCTACGCATTACGGTTGGAAAGCCTGAGTTAACCAGTATTGTTTTTAATGATCAACCCGTAGACATGTCGATTTTTAATGTGGGCAATATCGCTAAGTTTAACTTGCCGATTGTCGAGTAGTTGTTTACAGATTGATGCTTAATCAATGACTACCTTACTTAAATAAAAAATATAAAGAAAAATTATGTTTAAAGAATCCCCAATTATACGCCGTGTTTCTCGTCAAATTATGGTCGGTAATGTACCCGTTGGCGGCGATGCACCTATCACTGTGCAGTCAATGACAAATACATTGACTACAGATGTTGCTGCTACAGTCGCACAAATTAAAGCGCTTGAAGCGGTAGGTGCCGATATAGTACGTGTAAGTGTACCAACGATGGACGCTGCAGAAGCCTTTCGTGAAATAAAAAAGCAAGTGAATGTACCATTAGTGACCGATATTCACTTTGATTATCGTATTGCTCTTAAAGTTGCTGAATATGGCGCGGATTGCCTGCGTATTAATCCAGGCAACATTGGTAATGAAAACCGAATTCGCAGTGTTGTTGAGAGTGCACGAGATAATAATATCCCGATTCGCATTGGTGTTAATGGCGGCTCATTAGAAAAAGATATCCAAGAAAAATTTACTGAGCCTACACCTGAGGCACTGTTAGAGTCAGCTATGCGTCATGTTGACATACTAGACAGATTGAACTTTGACCAGTTTAAAGTGAGCGTTAAAGCCTCTGATGTTTTTTTGGCAGTAGAGTCATATAAATTATTAGCCAAACAAATTGATAATCCATTACATTTAGGTATCACTGAAGCTGGCGGATTACGCTCAGGCTCAGTTAAATCATCAGTTGGCTTAGGTTTATTACTTGCACAAGGCATTGGTGATACTTTACGTATCTCTCTAGCGGCAGACCCAATTGAAGAAATTAAAGTCGGTTTTGATATTTTAAAATCACTTAAATTACGTAGTCGTGGCATTAACCTTATTGCATGTCCAAGCTGTTCTCGACAAGAGTTTGATGTGGTATCAACGGTCAACGCTTTAGAACAGCGCATTGAAGATATTATGACGCCGATGGATGTATCCATTATCGGCTGTATTGTTAATGGCCCAGGTGAGGCTATGATCTCTGATCTTGGCTTAACGGGAAGTAGCAAAAAGAGTGGTTATTACCTGGATGGTATTCGTCAAAAAGAACGCTTTGATAACAATGATCTTGTTGATCAGCTAGAGAAGCGTATCCGTGCCAAGGCACACTCAATAAGTGAACGCCTTGATGAAAAAAACAAAATAGATTTTAAAACCAAAGATTAAGTACAAAATTTGAAGCGAAGATAGACAGTATATTTTGATAATAAAGGCTAACGTCTACCTACCTTAATACGTAGACCAGAATGCACTTAATTCACTATGGTTTATTCAAGTCCAATTATTAGGTATACTGCGCGCTGCGCAAATTTAACACAGTAGTTAGCGCTGAAAGGTAATACTTTAAAAAGTGACCTTATCAGCCCTTTTAAAGAATAAAAAAGAGAGACCCCTCAGTGGCTAAACAAAAGGCTCTACAGGCAATTCGTGGCATGAACGATTGCCTTCCAAATGAAACTAATATTTGGCAAATGGTTGAAGCAGTACTTCGACGTGTTGCTAGCAATTATGGTTTTGCTGAAATTCGCATGCCAATTGTTGAGTCAACAGCAGTATTTAAACGCGGTATTGGTGAAGTAACCGATATTGTTGAAAAAGAAATGTACACTTTTGATGACTTAAATGGTGATAGCTTAACCTTACGTCCAGAAGGCACTGCAAGTTGTGTGCGTGCCGGTGTTCAACATGGTTTACTGTACAATCAAGAACAACGTCTTTGGTATATGGGACCTATGTTTCGCCATGAAAGACCACAAAAAGGTCGTTATCGTCAATTCCATCAATTTGGCCTAGAGGCCTTTGGAATTGCGACTCCTGATATAGACGCTGAAATTATTTTGCTTACTGCGCGTTTATGGCGGGAACTTGGCATCAATGAGTTTGTCACACTAGAGTTGAATTCATTAGGATCTAACGAAGAGCGTGCTAATTATCGCGAAGCCTTGATTGCTTATTTAACTGAGCATGAAGCGTTACTCGACGAAGACTCTAAACGACGTATGCATACTAATCCGCTACGTGTGCTGGATAGTAAAAATCCTCAAGTACAAGAAGCATTGAATAATGCACCTAAGTTGTCAGATCACTTTGGTGAGGAAACCAAAGCGCATTTTGATACCTTGTGTGCTCGATTAGATGCTGCGGGAGTTAAGTACGTATTAAACGAGCGTTTAGTACGAGGTTTAGATTATTATAACCGTACCGTATTTGAATGGGTTACCGATACATTAGGCGCTCAAGGCACTATTTGTGCTGGTGGTCGTTACGATGGTTTAGTTGAGCAACTCGGTGGTAAAGCAACGCCTGCATTTGGTTTTGCTTTAGGCATTGAACGTTTAATTTTAATGTTAACTGAATTAGAGCAAGTAAAGAATATTCGACCTCAGGTTGATGCCTATGTAGTGATATTAGGTGATGATGCACAAGTTACGGCTAACAAATTAGCTGAGCAATGGCGCGATCAAGTACCAGAATTAAGATTACAATGTCACTGTGGTGGCGGTAATATGAAGAAACAATTAAAGCGCGCCGATAAATCTGGTGCACAAATCGCGTTAATCTTAGGTGATGATGAAATTGCTCAAGAGAAAGTTATGGTGAAATACTTACGCGGACAAAAAGAACAGCAAAGCGTGGAGTTTACCCAAATTTCAAGTTTGTTATCTGAATTAATTTAACGGCTGTAAGCCAAGGTGAAGTAGTGGAAATTTATCAAACGGAAGAACAACAAGTAGAAGCGATTAAAGGTTACTGGGCACAAAATGGTAACACTATTATTGCGGGTATTGCCTTAGGCTTAGCAGGTTTTATCGGCTTTAACCTTTACCAAGATGATAAGTTTGAACAAGAACTAGCTGTCTCAGATAGCTATCAAGCACTTATCGAACAAAGCAGTAAAGATGCAAAAGCTTTTACTGAAAATGGTGAGAAGTTTATTAGTGAAAATGGCGATAATAGCTATGTTTCTTTAACTGCACTGGCTTTAGCGAAAGAAGCTGCTTCGCATAAAGACTGGACACAAGTTCAAAAGCACTTAACTACAGCAATCAACTCAGCACCAACTGATGGTATTAAAGCTATTGCAAGTTTACGTTTAGCACGTGTGCAAGTGCAACTTGAACAATACTCAGATGCCTTAGCGACGTTAAGTAATAATTTACCAGAATCATTTACTGCTGCTATTGAAGAGATTAAAGGTGATGCGTATTTACAACAAGGTAAAAACGATCTTGCACGCAATGCATATCAAGCAGCTATTGCCGCTGATGGCATTGCTACAAGCCCAAGCTTACAAATTAAATTAGATGATTTAGCACAGGTAACTACCTTACCTAGTAAAGAGTTAGTCGCTGCTCCTGTAGTTACAGAGCCTGTAGTTAAGTAATTTATTGGTTGTTTAGCCGAATCATTTATTCTTGTTAATAAGGCAAAGTATGCGTTGTTTTGATAAAATTTTTTTTAAAGGTCTTAGTACTAAAAAGATACTAGCTATCGCCTTATTGTCTTCAAGCTTACTTGCTTGTTCATCAAATGATGATGAAGACCCTAGTACTAAGGTTGCTGAGCTCACAGAGTTAGATAATGCTTTCGATGTTGAAGTATTATGGGATCGTAGTGTTGGTGATGGCGTTAGTGATTATTTTTCACGGATAAAGCCTATTGTTGCTTACAATAAAGTTTATAGTGCAAGCCGTATGGGCGATGTTATTGCTTTTGAAAAAGAGAGTGGCAAAAAAGTTTGGCAAGCCGATTTAAGTGACATCAAAGGTGAACGCAGCTTTTGGGATAGCCGAGTTTCAGCTTTAGTTGCAGGTGGTCCAACGGCAGGTCTGAATAAAATATTTATCGGCACCGAAAACGGTGATGTCTTTGCCCTTGATGCAGCAACAGGTGAGCTAGTATGGCAGAGTAAAATAAAGGGTGAAGTCATTACTCCGCCAGCTATTGACTCTGGCATTTTAGTTGTTAATTCGGCTTCAGGAATACTTAAAGGTTTTGATGCAAATACCGGTGATGAGTTATGGAAAGTTGAGCAAGATGTTCCTGCATTGACATTACGAGGTATTAGCACACCTGTTATTGCATCCGGTGGTGTACTTGTTGGCTCCGGTAAAGGTGAGCTAGGCGTTTACATTCTTGAAAAAGGTCAGGCAGGTTGGACAACAGAGGTAGGTGAAGCAACGGGATCAACAGAATTACAACGCGTTATCGATGTTGATGCCGCCCCTGTCGTTTTTGGTGATAAAGTTTATGCTATTTCTGCCCGTGGCAACTTAGTTGCTATCGAATTGAAATCAGGTAGCATATCGTGGAAACGTCAATACTCGTCATATAGACAAATAGCGGTTCATCGAAATGATATTTTTATTACCAATACCAGCGGCCATGTCTACGCACTTAATCGTATTAACGGTATTGAACGCTGGAGCAATCTAGAATTAACAAACCGTGGAGTAACTGGTCCCGCCGTTGTTGATAGATATATCGTTGTGGGTGATTTTGAAGGTTACTTGCATTGGCTAGATCAAGACACTGGTGAGATAGTCTCTCGTCATGAAGTCGATAGCAGTGGTATACACTCAACGCCAACCGTTGTTGATGATGTAATGTATAGCCAATCACGTGATGGTGACTTGCAAGTTATTATCACACCAAAAATTATCAGTGCTGCACAATAAGCAGTCCTGGTTTAGTTGATTGTTTTTAGTTGATTGTTTTTAATAAAGATCAACTAAAGTTAATAACGGCTCCAATGCAAATTGCATTAGGAGCCGTTACTTGTTTTTAGCAATATCATTTTGAGTAATACTACCTTGGCTAACCAGGTTGAGAGTTTTGCTTTTACTTTTGATATTTAGTTTTTATATTTGTTTGAAAGATTGTGCATTACTCGCTTGCATAGTTTTTCCTTTGAGGTGCTCATGCTTCCTGTAGTTGCTCTTGTTGGCCGTCCTAATGTAGGAAAATCAACGTTATTTAACCGTTTAACCCGTAGTCGAGATGCGCTTGTCGCTGATTACCCTGGTCTAACTCGTGATCGTCAGTATGGTCAAGCTGAAGTAGAAGAACATCCCTTTATTGTTATTGATACCGGTGGTATTAATGGTGATGAAAAAGGCATTGATGTGAAAATGGCTGAACAGTCGTTGATGGCGATAGAAGAGGCTGATGCAGTACTCTTTTTAGTTGATGCTCGCGATGGTTTGACTGCGGCAGATCATGGTATTGCTGATCACTTACGTAAACAAAATAAAAAAATATTTGTGGTTGCCAATAAAATTGATGGTATTCATGGTGATTCAGCGGTTGCAGAATTTTACTCGTTAGGCTTAGGCGAGCATGTTCACCAAATTGCAGCTGCTCATGGCCGTGGTGTTACACAACTATTAACACTTGCTTTAACTCCTCATATTGAAGCCTTAGCTAACCCAGTTAAGCCTAAAGTTGAAGGCGAAGAGAATGATGAGTTTTCTGATGATTTTGAGGAGGAGCTTTCTGAAGAAGAGCTTGCTAAAAAATTAGAAGGTGAACCACAAGAAAATGACAAAATAAAGTTAGCGATTATTGGCCGTCCTAATGTAGGAAAGTCCACGCTAACTAACCGAATCTTAGGTGAAGAGCGTGTTGTTGTTTACGATATGCCAGGTACCACTCGAGATAGTGTTTATATTCCAATGGAACGTAATGGTCGTGAATATACGTTAATCGATACCGCAGGTATTCGTCGCCGTAAAAATGTTACTGATGTAGTAGAGAAATATTCAGTGATTAAAACTTTACGTGCTATTGAAGATGCTAACGTTTGTCTTCTTATTATTGATGCTCAAGAAGGTATTAGCGATCAAGATTTAAGCTTACTTGGTTTTATCCTTGAAGCTGGACGTTCACTTGTTTTAGCGGTCAATAAATGGGATGGCCTAGAAGACCATGAAAAAGATCGTATTAAGACTGAGTTGGATCGTCGCTTAGGTTTTATTGACTTTGCCCGTATTCACTTTATCTCTGCTTTACACGGAACGGGTGTAGGTCATTTATATGAATCTGTTGAAGAAGCGTTTGTTTCTGCAACTAAACGTATATCTACGGCAATGGTAACTAAGATACTTGATATGGCGGTTTTTGATCATCAGCCTCCTTTACATCAAGGTCGACGTATTAAGCTGAAATATGCCCATGCAGGTGGTTATAATCCACCTATCATTATCATTCATGGTAATTCAGCGAAGAAATTACCTATATCTTATAAACGTTATTTAATGAACTACTATCGTAAATCATTAAAAATGATGGGAACTCCTATTCGTATTCAATTTAAAGATACCTTGAACCCATTCGCAGGTAAGAAAAAGTTAAATTATACCGAACAGAAGAAAATAGCTCGTGCTACACAGGGTTATAAAAAAGATTAATACCTATCGCAACTTGCTAGTTACCGCTAGCAAGTTGCAATTTATGCCTTATTTTAATAAGGTGTATACTCATGATACTTCAAAATGTCTGTTTCAGGACGCCTGAGCGATTCATGATCAAGGCGCGTATTTTATTAATGGTTGTTCCCTTAATTACATACGCAACGACGAGCATGATTTACTCAGGCGCCCCGCAAGGCGAGTTTAAAAGGCTTATATGCCGCGTTATTGATTTCGACAAGGGAACAACCACTCTCTTCAATCAAAGCCTTGCCTTTAAGCCTTTTAATTCTCGCTGAAACGAGTATTTCGAGGTAACATGAGTATAACTACGCTCCACATTTTATCTTCCTATGATAGATAGTTGAAAAATATGGCTGAACAAGCAATCTTAACTGACCCAACTAAACCATCTGCGCGAAACCTCGCTTTTTTAAAAGCAGGTGCACCGATCACTATTGATATTTCCACCCCCGCCGGACAAAAAAGAAAGTTTAATACCTACTTTATCGGCTACTTACCAAAAAAATATGTATTAATCGAGTTTCCTGAAGCGTCAAAGCTGGGCAATTTTTCTCAATACATTGGTCAAGGTACTGTCATTACAGTTCGTGGTCTTATTGAAGGGCGAGATGGTGCTGCAGTTGCTTTCATTAGTAGTGTTAAGCAAACCTTGCAAATACCTTCTCGTATTATGGTATTAGATATTCCTAATACCGTGACATTACAACAGTTACGTTCTTCTGTTCGCATTGATACGCAAATCCAAGCCAAAGTTAAAATAGATGATGTTTACTGGCAAACCACGATGAGCAACCTCTCTGTCGATGGAGGCCAACTTGATATTATTAATGGTGAGAAGCTGGTGTTGGCTGAGAATAAAGTCATTGAAATTGTCATGGAAAGAAGTGCAGGGGAAAGTTACATAAAATTTAACGCTACCGTTTGTAATATTAAGCAGCAAGTTGATGGCATATCTTTTGGTGTTAAATTTAATAAAGTGGGTAAAGAACAGGTGATAGAGTTACTTTATCAAGCATTAATCTGACACAATGCAGTTTTTTCCTTTTGACTTTGCTTTGTATAATGCATCATCAGCACGCTTTAAAACAGTATCGATAGTATCCTCGTTAGTCACTTCCGTTAACCCTAAGCTAATGGTAACTTGTTGTTGATTAGAGCTTAATAAATTAGTGCTGTTGGCAACTTTCGAGCGTAATTGTTCAGCAATGATTTGACCTTGATTAATATCG
Organism: uncultured Colwellia sp.; assembly: GCA_913063325.1. GTDB lineage: Bacteria > Pseudomonadota > Gammaproteobacteria > Enterobacterales > Alteromonadaceae > Colwellia. The sequence goes on from CAJXYE010000012.1 coordinate 34,831, forward strand.
GTGTTGATTAAAAGTATCACAAACTCTTCACCACCCCAACGAGCAACAAAGTCACTTTTTCTGATATTATTATTTAATGTCTCAGCCAACGATTTCAGTACTTTATCACCAACATGATGCCCTTTGGTATCGTTAATGTTTTTGAAGTTATCAACATCAATAAATATCACCGATAACGGATTGTTATTACGTTTTTTGAGTAATGAAAATTGTGCTAATTGTTCATGAAAACTACGTCTGTTAGGCAGTTCAGTTAGCTCGTCAATACTGGCCAATCGGTCTAGTTTTAAATGAATTTTTTTAACATAAAGTACAATGATCAAACTGATAAGTAAGGTGATAACAGCAGAGATGAAAATATTGAGGTAAAGAGTTTCTTTCGCTAGCTTGGTGAAGTTATTAACATTGGCTTCAACGATAAGATACAAATCTAATTCTTCAATATATTTTCTATTGAGTAAGTAAGCCTCACCAGCCTGGTTGTAATCAAAAACCTGACTGCCCTTGCCTATGATATCAGGCAGTTGATTTGCTAATTCAGGGATGTCGCTAAGGTTCTGTAACTTATTGACACTTTGTTCAGCAATCACTACTTTGCCCTTTTCGTCGACAAAATAAACAGAAAACTGATAGCGTTGCCTAAATATCTTAAGCATATCATTGATGTAAGAGGTTTTGAGCCCTATACCTGTAGCCCCGATCATATGATAATCACTATCAAGGATTTTATGGTTGATAAACATGATCAGTTCGCTGCCCATATGGGTATTATAATCAATGTTGATTTCGTTTAACTCAGGAGCTTTTTGAAAGTCAAAATACCATTGGTTATTAGGGGTGTTTTTATCAACAGTATCTAACATTCCTTTGGCTGTGTAGTAGCTTTTACTTTTTTCAGAGACTAAAAAAGCGGTGAACATTTGATATTTATTTTGAATCGTTTCTAAGTAACGTACAATTTGTTGCACGTCATCTTCTTCATGTGATAGCCAGTCGATCAAAAAGGTATCGTGCGCCATCATCGAGGCAATGAGGTTAGGCTCGATTATATTTTTCTGAATTTCAGTATATATATTATCTATAGTGAGCGGCAGGGCGCTATTTTTTAATTGTTCACGAGTTGTTTCCATCGAGGTTAAATAGTTAATTACCGTTAAGGTGGTAGACAAGGTAAAAACTAGGGTAGTGATAATAAAAACAATTCGGTAATTAAAACGCATAATTAAGCAGTATTAGTAAATATCTAATGAAATCATAACAGTTAATTACCTTTATATCTAAATATCTAAGTATTTTGAAGTGACTTTGATAGCAGCAAGCTTTACTGAGTAGGCTTAGTCGCATTAAGTTTCAGCGAGGTCGTAAAAGATGAAATTGTATTTTTAAAATAAAAAAAAGCACCATTCAATGGTGCTTTTAATAGTATAAATCATAAAGATAAATACTTTATCGCATTAATTAACGCTAATGATTAAGCTGATTTTTTAGCTTTACGGCTAAATACAAAACCAGTAATAGCTAAGCCTAAAAAAGCGATAGAAGTAGGCTCAGGCACGTTAACGATAGGTACGTTAGGAGTGTTATCGTATGTATAAGTTACCTCAAGCAGCAGAATCAATTAGGGTAGTAAATAATGGTTGGCCGCCATCAGCAATATTAATGATAGTGGTGTTATATCACCCGCGCACTTAAGCGCCCATCACTAAGCTGTAAGCTGATTTCTTCGTCAGGAGAAAGTTGTGCAACTTTAGTGACGACTTCGTTTTTACTATTACGGGTAACACTATAACCCCTTGCAATTGTCGCTAGGGGGCTAACAAGCTGTAATTGTTCAATTACGTGCACAAAGCTTTCACTTTTATGTTGTAACGCATTTTGCATCGCTTGTATGATCCTATGCTCACTTTGGCTTATGTGCTGTTGCTGTAATTGAATGTTTTTTATCGGTGATTGTTGTAATAGTCTTTGACTAAGCTGGGAGGGTTCACTCTTTATATGCAACATACTACGTTTTATCGCTTGTTTTAAACGTAGAGCTAATTCGTCAGCTTTTTGCTGCTGCAATTGTAATTGCTGTTCAGGGTGAACTTGCGACAAGCGGTGCTGAAAATAGTCTTGTTTACTCGTTAAAGAAGCTAACTTCCCTTGATGGGCTTTTATCAGGCGTTGTTTAAGCATTAATACTTGATTCAGTAACTCACTACTATCACTAGATACTAACTCGGCTGCAGCGGACGGTGTAGGGGCACGTAAATCGGCGACATAATCACTTAGCGTAGTATCAATTTCATGACCCACAGCGCTAATGATAGGTAATACACTTTGATAAATAGCATGAACGACACTTTCTTCATTAAATGGCCATAAATCTTCTAATGAACCACCTCCTCGACCAACAATGAGTACATCACACTCTTTACGGATGTTGGCAGTCTCAATAGCATGACAAATATCACCCTTTGCATATTCTCCTTGAACAAGAGCAGGATAGATAATTGCTTTTATATTGGGGTTTCGGCGTTTAAGTACTGATAAAATATCTTTAACAGCTGCGCCAGTAGGAGAGGTTACTATACCAACGCAGGCAATGTGTTTAGGTAGTGGTTTTTTATTGGCTAAATCAAAGAGTCCTTTAGCGTTTAAGCTGTTTTTAAGCTGCTCGTATTGCTGACGAAGCATACCTGTGCCAGCATCTTCCATATGTTCAATGATTAATTGAAAATCACCTCGAGGTTCATACAAAGAAACTTTTGCTCGAACCAATACTTGTTGGCCATTAGAGGGAGAGGCACCAGTACTTAATCGTACGCGCCTATTACTGCCTTTAAACATGGCACATTTAACTTGTGACTTTGCATCTTTTAATGACAAGTACCAATGACCCGAGCCAGCAGCAATAAAATTAGATATTTCACCAGTTAACCAGACAGTATTTAGTTCACTTTCTAAAATGAAGCGCACTTTTCTCGTTAATTCGCTAATTTGTAAAATATGCTGTTGGGTCATAATGCCGAGGTAATGTTTTTTAGTATTGATAGGCAGCTAGTATATCAAGTCTATTAAAATAATATCGAACTCATCATGATAATATCATAAGCCTCACCTCTAGTGTTTAGCGACTTTTTTAACTTTTTATACTTTCTTGTCATACAGCTATTTAGTTGACATACCTGTCAATAATTAGCGTTTTTGACGTTAAATCAAATTATATTCTAATAAAAAATGTATTTCGGCACTATTTTTGCGTTGTTTTATAGCGAGTTGATAAAATTTATAAAAATAGGTTTACCTAAAACAATAAAACGGTTAAAATTCTGCCGCAATATTCACTCCCTAACCAACCTTTTTAGAGAGATGTTGCGATGCTAAGAATTGCCCAAGAAGCTTTAACTTTTGATGATGTATTACTTGTACCTGCTCATTCAAAAGTACTCCCACACACGGCTGATTTAAAAACTAAATTAACCCGTAAAATTGATTTGAATGTACCTTTGGTTTCTGCGTCTATGGACACAGTAACAGAAGCACGCCTAGCGATTAAGCTAGCGCAAGAAGGCGGTTTAGGTTTTATTCATAAAAATATGACCATTGCAGAACAAGCGAAAAACGTTTGTAAAGTAAAGAAATATGAAAGTGGTATTGTTTCAGATCCTGTCACAGTAAGTACGGACTTTACTATTGAACAAGTCATGCACAAAGCTGATGACTTAGGTTTTTCAGGTTTTCCTGTTGTTGATGATAAAAACAATCTAGTCGGTATCATTACTGGCCGTGATTTACGTTTTGAAACAGACTTAACTAAATCAGTTTCTTCACTTATGACAGTGAAAGAAGACTTAATCACGGTGACAGAAGGTGCTGCACGTGAAGAAATTTTGGGCTTAATGCATACTAACCGTATTGAAAAAATATTAGTGGTAGATGATGCCTTTAAGTTAGTCGGTCTTATCACAGCAAAAGATTACCAAAAGGCTGAGAAAAAGCCTGATGCGTGTAAAGATGAGTTAGGTCGCTTACGTGTTGGTGCTGCTGTTGGTGTTGGCGCAGGAACTGACGAGCGTATTGATGCATTAGTTACTGCCGGTGTTGATGTTTTATTAATTGATACCTCCCATGGTCACTCTCAAGGGGTTATTGACCGTGTAAGTGAAACCCGCCAAAAATACCCAGATTTACAAATCATTGCAGGTAACGTTGCAACAGCTGCAGGCGCAAAAGCATTAGCCGATGTTGGTGTTGATGCAGTTAAAGTCGGCATAGGCCCTGGTTCAATTTGTACTACGCGTATTGTTACCGGTGTTGGTGTGCCACAATTAACCGCTATTTCAAATGCGGTAGAAGCATTAAAGGGCACAGGCATTCCTGTTATCGCGGATGGTGGTATACGTTTCTCAGGTGATATTGCGAAAGCACTTGTCGCGGGCGCACACTGTGTCATGGTTGGTAGTATGTTCGCTGGTACTGAAGAGTCACCAGGTGAAGTTGAGCTTTACCAAGGTCGTTACTACAAATCTTATCGAGGCATGGGCTCTTTAGGTGCTATGGCTCAAAAAGATGGTTCAAGTGATCGTTACTTCCAAAAAACTGATGGTGAAGCAGATAAATTAGTACCAGAAGGTATTGAAGGGCGCGTTGCTTATAAAGGCCCAGTTTCAGCTATAATTCATCAGCAAATGGGTGGTATACGTTCATCAATGGGCTTGACCGGTTGTGCCACTATTGAAGAAATGCGTACTAAACCACAATTTATGAAAATTACATCAGCGGGCATGGGCGAGTCGCATGTACATGATGTGACTATCACCAAAGAAGCACCTAACTATCGTATGGGCTAGTTTTACTTTGTATTTTGCACGATAAGGGCATCAGAAGTGCTCATTGACTAACGTCAACTCTGCGCTTCTTTTTTCTTATCGAGTAAAACTACTTTGTAAAACCATTATTGGTTGCTTTCTAAAGACGTAATAGTAAAAGAAATTTTGTCAGGCTGAACTATGAGTTAATTAGTTCAGCCTGTTTATTTATATATAGCTCTAAATTAATGAGCCGCTAAAGGTAGGAAAACACACATGAGCAAAGACATTCATGACCACCGCATACTAATATTAGATTTTGGTTCTCAGTACACTCAACTTATTGCACGTCGCGTACGTGAAATTGGTGTTTACTGTGAGCTTTGGTCTTGGGACGTAACTGAAGAGCAAATTAAAGGCTTTAACCCAACAGGTATTATTCTTGCTGGTGGTCCAGAGTCTGTAACTGAAGAAAATTCTCCTCGCGCTCCTGAATATGTTTACACTGCAGGCGTACCTGTATTAGGTATCTGTTACGGCATGCAGACTATGGCTGAGCAACTTGGCGGTGGTGTTGAAAGTTCGAGTCATAAAGAATTTGGTTATGCAGCAGTTGAGTTAATTGCAAAATCAGCATTATTCAACAAAGTTGAAGACAGCATTGGTGATAACGGTAATGCGTTACTTGACGTTTGGATGAGCCATGGCGATAAAGTGTCAGCGATCCCTGAAGGCTTTGTAACTGTTGCACAAACACCAAGTTGTGCTTTTGGCGCAATGGCCAACGAAGATAAGCAATTTTACGGCGTTCAGTTCCACCCAGAAGTGACTCATACTAAACAAGGTTTACGTATTTTAGAAAACTTTGTTGTTGATATCTGTAAATGTGAAAAGTTATGGACTTCAGCATCTATCATTGATGATGCTGTTGCTAAAATGAAAGAGCAAGTAGGTGACGACGAAGTTATTCTTGGTCTTTCTGGCGGCGTAGATTCATCTGTTGTGGCGATGTTATTACAACGTGCAATTGGCGATAAGCTTACTTGTGTATTTGTTGATAATGGTTTACTTCGTTTAGACGAAGGTCAGCAAGTAATGGATATGTTTGGTGATCATTTTGGTTTAAATATCATTAAGATTGATGCTGAAGATCGTTTCCTTGATCGTTTAGCTGGGACAAGTGAGCCAGAAGCGAAACGTAAAATTATCGGTAATGTATTTATTGATGTTTTTGAAGAAGAGTCTAACAAATTAGAAAATGCTAAATGGTTAGCGCAAGGTACGATTTACCCTGATGTGATTGAATCAGCAGCTTCAGCTACTGGTAAAGCACATGTAATCAAATCTCATCATAACGTTGGTGGATTACCAGATTACATGAAGTTAGGCTTAGTAGAGCCATTACGTGAATTGTTTAAAGATGAAGTACGTAAAATTGGTCTAGAGCTAGGTTTACCTTACGATATGCTTTATCGTCACCCGTTCCCTGGGCCAGGTCTAGGTGTACGTATTTTAGGCGAAGTGAAAAAAGAATATGCTGACTTATTACGTCGTGCAGATGCTATTTTCATTGAAGAGCTTCACAAGCATGACTTATACACCAAAGTTAGCCAAGCATTTACCGTATTTTTACCCGTTAAATCGGTAGGCGTTATGGGTGATGCACGTAAATATGATTGGGTTGTCTCTTTACGTTGTGTTGAAACAATCGACTTTATGACCGCGCGCTGGTCACATTTACCATACGATTTCTTAGGGTTAGTTTCTAACCGTATCATCAACGAAATTGAAGGTATTTCACGCGTAGTTTACGATATATCTGGAAAACCACCTGCGACAATAGAGTGGGAATAATTTAGTTTTAGACTAGTTAAATCAAACAACTTCGTTGTCGAAGGTACTCACTGACTAACGTCAGCTCCGTGCATTCTCCTAGAATTTGATTGATTTTCCGTCGCCTAATAACTAAATTCAGCGCTTAAAGAATATATTTTTGATAAAGCCCCAAGGTTGAGAAACGTTGGGGCTTTTTTTAACCATAACCCAACAAGGAGCTCAAACTAGTTGGGGTTTTAGCAAAGCTGTTGAGCCTTTTTTTTCTGAGCATATGACTATATGTGATGAAAGAAAATGCGATAACAATGCCGCTAAAATTTCAAATAGGAAGAGCCTATACACAATGATAACTAGATTAGAAACTAAGCCAAGAATGAGTCGCATAGTTAAGCATAACGGCACTGTTTACTTATGTGGTCAAGTAGCGGCTGATGCCACTAAAGACATCACTGAGCAAACTCAAACCATGCTTGATAAAGTTGATGCACTTTTAATGCAAGCAGGTAGCGATAGAGAGCATATCTTATCGGCGACTATCTACGTTAAAGACATGAGCTACTTCGCTGAGATGAATGCAGTATGGGATGCTTGGGTACCAGAAGGGTATGCACCAGCACGTGCTTGTGTTGCAGCTAAAATGGCGCGCGAAGCTTTGTTAGTTGAAATTTCAGTGGTTGCTGCACAAATATAACTACTGACGATACTTCGCTTTACACTAAAGCGGAGTAACTTCCCTCAATGACACTATCCCCCAATATCTTAAATACATCAATTTTAGCTTGAATCTTTGACTGTCAAAGCAGTAACACAGTATATTACCGCCAATTGAGCTGGCATATAATTATGTGCAAACAAATAACAATAATAAAAGCTATTACTGCTACAGGAAATCAAATGTCTTCAAAAGGCTTTACTGAACAAAAACTAAATCTAACAATAGCACTTTGCGCTGTACTCATTTCTATTGCCTCTTTTTATGCTACTTACATACAGGCAAGTGCCGCTGAGCAGCAAGTGAAAGCAATGACCCTGCCTTTATTACAATATACTACCAGTAATCTTACGGCTGTTACTCACGAGCCGGTAGTTTCCTTTGCTATTAAAAATGGTGGTGTTGGTCCCGCGCTAATTAAAAGCCTTTCGTTTAGTTATAAAAAAGAGAAAAACTTAACTTTCCAAGAGTTCTTAAATACCTGCTGTGAAAGTGAATTACTTAAGTTTACTAAAGTAGCTTATGCGACTATGGATGTTAGTAAAGGCGGCAATATAACCAGTACTGTGGTGAATACCATTCTACCTGCGCAAGAGGAAGTTCATTTCTATAAGCTCTTTCGTGGAGAATTTACCTCTGATCTTTGGTTAAAAGTTAATAATGAACGCTTCGAGTTAGGCGTTGAAATTTGTTATTGCTCATTATTAGATAATTGTTATTTGACTGATGGCAGGGGTAATAACAAAGCTATTGAAGTGTGCCCTGTGATAATAGCAAAAAGGTAGAGTAGTTCATTTTCTTTACTATAAATAAGAATGTGGTACTGTGTTTTATTACAGTTGTTAGTTTTGTTAAATAAGGACGTTATAATGATCAGCCTATACAGTTTTGGTTCAAGTTTTGGTGTCATGGATCCTAGTCCATTTGTAGTAAAAGTAGATGCTTTTTTAAAAATGGCAGATCTACCTTATGAAGTTAAAAGCGGTGCGCATAATTTAAAGAAGGCTCCAAAGGGTAAACTGCCGTTTATCTCTATTGAACAGCAGGCAGAAAAGCTTATTATTTCTGACTCTCAAAACATTATTGAGCACTTAACACAAAACCACTCAATTACACTTGATGCTTTTTTGTCAGCAGAGCAGCAAGCGCAAGCTTATTTACTGACTAAGTCACTAGATGAAAACTTATATTGGTGTTTAGTCTATTCTCGCTGGATGTTAGATGATATGTGGCCATTGGTAAATAAAGCGTTTTTTAGTGCTATACCTGCGCCACTGCGTTGGTTTATCCCTAATTTAATTCGTAAAGCGGTGAGAAAAAATTTACACGGGCAGGGTACTGGCAGACATAGTAAAGATGAAATACTTGCTATTGCTGATAAAAGCTTCAGTGCTTTATCGATATTATTAGGCGATAAAGCGTATTTTTATGGTGAGCAGCCATGTTCATTTGATGCCACCGCTTATTCCATTTTGTGTCAATTTATCTCGGTAGACTGCAAAAATGAATTCAATGATAAAGCACGTAGTTATGCTAACTTGAGCAGTTTTTGTCAACGTATAGAAAAACAATTTTATTAACGGAGTTAGTTCTTTGAAACTTAGCAATCATTATCATCAGTTGGGCGAAGCCTTTTATCATCAAGGGCTTCCTACCCCAGTAGCTGAACCGGTTTTATTACTGTGGAATGAAAAGCTTGCCAATGACTTAGTTATTAACCTTTCATCACAGCATGATAGTGAATTATTGGCAAAATACTTCTCTGGAAATCAGTTGGTAGAGGGAAGTAGGCCACTCTCACAAGCCTACTCAGGTCACCAATTTGGTCATTTTAATCCGCAATTGGGTGATGGTCGGGCTCATTTACTTGGCGAGATAGTTGATGATGCAGGGCAAGTAAAAGATATTCAGTTAAAAGGCTCAGGCACGAGTCACTTCTCTCGCAGCGGTGATGGCCGTTGTGCGTTAGGTCCTGCATTACGTGAATTTATAATGAGTGAGGCTATGTACGCCTTAGGTGTGCCGACAACTCGTTGTTTGGCGGTAGTGGCTACGGGGGAGGCTGTATATCGAGAGCGACCTTATGCTGGCGCTGTGGTCACTCGGGTTGCATCTAGTCATATTCGTGTCGGTACCTTTCAATATTTTGCGGCGAGAAAAGATACTAAATCGATGAAAGCGCTTGTAGATTTTTCTTGTCGGCGACATTTTTCCGAGGTTAATATTATTGATGCTGACATCAGTGAACAAGATAGTAGCTCACAAGTATTGTCATTTTTTGAGGCAGTATTAGCAAAGCAAATTCCGTTAGTACTAGCTTGGATGCGTGTTGGTTTTATTCATGGTGTGATGAATACGGATAATACTGCTATTTCAGGTGAAACTATTGATTTTGGCCCATGTGCCATGATGAATGATTATCATAGAGGTAGCGTTTTTAGCTCGATTGATAAAAATGGCCGATATGCTTTTGGCGAACAAATGACCATAATGCAGTGGAATATGACACGTTTAGCTGAGACCTTATTGCCATTACTCAGTGATGACCAAGAGCAAGCTATTGAAAAAATAGAACCATTATTAGCTAAGTTTCATCAAAACTTAATGCGAGATTACTTCATCATGATGGCCAATAAAATTGGTATTGAGACATTGATTGAAAATGATGATGACCTTATTACCGATCTGATTGAATTACTTGAAGCTGAAAAGTTAGATTATACCCAAACGTTTGTAAAACTGACTAATGCCGTTATAAATGATGAAAACCATCATGAACTGAAAGCAAGCTTAGGTAGTTGGTTTGAACTATGGCAGCAACGCATATCGTTAGATAAAGACGCTGCTTTTCAATTAATGAGTAAAAATAACCCGTTAGTTATTCCAAGAAATCATCATGTTGAAGCGATATTAGCTTCAAGCCAAACTGCTTATCAAGAAAAGGGCAACTTATCAGCCTTGAATGAGTTTTTGGCGGTATTAAAGCAGCCTTATACTCAACTAGCTAAGACTGTAGACTACCAAGATGCTCCTAGTGATGGTGATGAAAACTACCATACTTTTTGTGGTACTTAAGTACTTTTTAAGCACACTTTTTATAAAAATTATCTCTATAGGACAGTAATGACAAGTCAATTACACCGCGCACTCAAACAAACCTTTGGCTTTGATGGTTTTCGTTCTGGACAAGAGCAAACAATCACCCAGTTACTTAATGGTCAGTCGAGTTTATCTATTTTCCCTACCGGCTCAGGTAAGTCACTTTGTTATCAACTAACAGCGTTGCAATTACCGCACGTCACTTTAGTGGTATCACCGTTATTAGCTTTGATGAAAGATCAATTAGCTTTTCTGGCGAGTAAAGGCATCAAAGCGGCGAGTATCGACTCAACCTTAAAAGGGGATGAAGCACAAACTGTGATGGCAGGTGTGCGTAGTGGTGAAATTAAAATATTGATGGTGTCGGTTGAGCGCTTTAAAAATGAAAGGTTCAGGCAGTTCATTCAATCGGTACCTGTATCTATGTTAGTAGTTGATGAGGCCCATTGTATTTCTGAGTGGGGTCATAACTTTAGACCAGACTATTTAAAGCTGCCTAGTTACTGCCAAGCATTAAACATTCCTTTAGTATTATTACTTACTGCCACCGCGACACGAAAAGTTAAGATGGACATGGCAGCTAAGTTTCACATTCAAGCACAGCATATTGTGCAAACTGGTTTTTACCGATCGAACCTTGATTTAAGTGTGGTGCCCGTCGTAGAAGCTCAAAAAAACAGTCTGTTAGCGCAAACTATTCATCAGCAGCAAGGTGCAGGTATCGTCTATGTTACCTTGCAACACACTGCTGAAATGGTTGCGCAAAGTATGCAGCAGCAAGGTATCAATGCTTGTGCCTATCATGCCGGTTTTGACAGTGATACCCGCAGTCAAATTCAGCAGGATTTTATGAATGGTAAAATCCAAGTTATTGTTGCGACAATTGCTTTTGGCATGGGCATAGATAAAAGTGATATTCGTTTTGTTATACATTACGATTTACCTAAGTCTATTGAAAACTATAGCCAAGAAATAGGCAGAGCAGGGCGAGATGGCATGCCTTCTTACTGTTTTACCTTAGCTAACCTTGATGGCTTAAATACAGTGGAGAATTTTGTCTATGGTGATACTCCTGAATTAACAGGTATTGAACTAGTCATTAATTCCATTAAAAAAGAAGTTGTCAGTAATAGTTTTGGTGATAGTTACGGTCACCCAAGTAATAGCCAAGTAGAAGGTATGTGGGAGTTACAAATACTGCAATTATCTAATGCCGCCAATATCAAGCAATTACCGTTAAAAACCTTATTAGTGCAGTTAGAGTTATGTGGTGTAATCGAACCGTTGTACGCCTATTTTGCTGACTTTAAAATTAAGCTGCTAAAACCAAAGGATGAAATACTTAATAGTTTTAACGAGCAACGTAAGGATTTTCTACAACGTATCTTTAATGCCACAGAATTTAAAAAAGTGTGGGGTAGTTTGAATTTTGATACACTTTTACAAGATCAAAGCATTGAACGTAATCGAGTTATTTCCGCACTTGAATATCTAGAAGAGCAACAGTTAATCGTGCTTGAAACCAAAGGCATGACTGAGGTCTTTAACGTTAACCTTGATGAGCTTGCCGACCCAACGTTAAGTCAATCGCTCTTTGATTACTTTATTGATAAAGAAGAAAAAGAAATAAAGCGTATCGCCTCGCTGGTCCGTTTCTTTCAATTAGATAGCTGTTTAAGTACTAATTTATCACGTTACTTTGATGATCAAAATACACCAACCCAATGTGGCCACTGCAGTGTTTGTCGTGGACAAGTTGCACACTTGCAGCACTCTCAAATTAATGTGCCTTGGCCAAGTGATGATAGTTTAAAGCAGGGCATGAGCGATTTAGCAGAGCGATTGTCGGGTAAAATAAACCAACCGTTATCACTAGAGAGTTATTGCCGATTTTTTGCTGGTATGACAGTGCCGTTGTTTGGGCGGAATAAAGTCAGACAAATACCGGGTTTTGGCTCATGTGAGCAGCAACGATATCAAGCTATTCGAGAAAAATTAAATAACTTAAGTTAACATGCCTATGTAGTCTATTCAGGAACTCACAATATTTAATGATTTTTACGTCATGGTGAACTTTTTTAGTATCTTAGCCGGCAAGTGCCACACTAAATTAGATCCTGAAATAAATTCAGGATGACGAATTCAGGATGACAGTCTTTATGAGATTGTTCCTGAGCTATATGCATAAGCATGTAAGTTAATGCTATTTTTTGAAAATAGTTATAATTTTCTAGTTGTTTTTTATCGGTTAAATCATAAGTTTAAAACAGCTACTTGAGAGGCTGACGATGAAAAGTACTATAAAGAGTTTATTAGTAAAAACGTAAAGTACAGGTAACTGATTTGAATCATTCATTGAGTTTTATGGTTTCTTAATTAAATAAGGGATGCACGGTGGCATCCCTTATTTCCCAAAATAATTTGGTCAATCTTATTGAGATTAGCGCTAATTTATTTTTCTATGTTGATCTGGACGGTATTTACAATACCGTCATAAATTACCGATAATACAATGGAGCCTTCACTGACTGAAGTACTGGTTATTTTATAATGTGCGCTGCTAAGACCCGCTGATATTAATTCAAGTTCGACTATATCCTTACCAATAATCTCCCAGTTAGCAAATTCGGAAACATTAAGATTAGTAGGTGAGGCATCATAAATTGCGGTTAATGTTAACTCAGTTGACTCTAAGGGCTTGAGTATAACGGTATCTTCGCCTTCATTAATTTGTGTCTCTGTTAGCTTAGCATCACCTTCTACCACTAAAATCACCTTAGCATCTTTACCGCCACAAACAGCTAATAATTCAGTAACTCCAGCTTTAAGTGCTAAAATTGTGCCTTTATTTACGCCGGTATAGGTAAGACCGGTTAAGCCAGTATCCTGCTGTTGCCAATCGATACTTGGGTCGATATCAAAAGTCTCTGTTGAGATTGTTTCAATCAATTTTGCTTGGGCATTCACCTTGACGCGATCACCGATATCTAAGTTGATCACTGTTTGAATTTCATCTGCCAATAAAATTTCAATGGTATCTAAATCTTTCGGGTCAGCCGTTACCGTCAATTGTGCGTCAACTGTACCTATTGTTGAGGTAATCGTGGTATTTTCTATGCCCTCGGCTGACGTATATAACACACCCTTTTTATCAATAACTGCAGTGGTTTGATCATCAAGTGTAAAAGTCATATCTTTTATTGTATTAAGTGATAGGTAATCATCTTCATAACGGACATCGCCGTTAATACTGGCATCAATACAGGTATGAATATGACCGGTTTCAGGAGATGCTTGTTTTAAGGCTATTGAGCTAACGGCAATATCACTTATTGACACTTCTCCTTCCCCAAAAATATCATTGATTGTTGTACCAGTAATAATCACTTTACCTTGATCAATATCTGAATTTTTTACACCTGTGACTAAGCCATGACTATTAACCGTAGCAATGGTAGTATCGCTTGAAGACCAAGCGGTTAACTCGGCGGTTACGTCTCTGGTTTCTCCTTTGCTATCAAGCCCTATCGCTATGAGTTGATGGGTTTCGCCTGCTTCTATACGCATTTGCCCATTTGTTATTTCAAATTCTTCTATAATGGTGCCATTAGCACGCAATTTTTCTAATTCAACGGCTCTAGCTAACTCCTCAGAGTTATTATCAGAATCACAGCCAGTAAGAAAGATGCTTGTTATCGCCAAGCTAAGTAGTGTTATTTTCGATAGATTAGGTAATAAATTCATAAGAGTTGCCAATATAAAGTATTTTTTAAGTGAAAATTTAAAAGTATGTCTTAAAACTTATTCTTAAAAGTGATAGATGAAACCAAGGGAAATATTCGTTATTTCTATATCACTGTCTTTGTAAAGTGATTGATATCCCAATCTAATGCTAGCTTGTTCAAAATAAGGGATTTGTTGGTGCATCGATACGCCCCATGAAAAACCATTATAATGATCTTCGCCGTTATAGGTTTCTTCTGGGCCAGACACTGTCATATCGGTCATGGCATAACCGACAGAGACATCCATACCAAAACCATCTCGAATGTCTGATTGCATAACAAAATAAAGCGCAGTGCTTTGCTCTAAATCGAATGTCATGCGATAAATATCATCGTTATCACCTCTCAAGTACTGTGCTTCAAAAGCCATATTATTATTGCTAATACCGGCACGTAACGCGATTGCACTTGGTTTGGCGTTTTCACTAGACAACTCAATATCAGTCGACAAATAATCCATGCCGATATAAATATCATCGGCAAAAGATTGCGTTGATAACGTAAGGAGTGAAATGGTTATTATCTTGTTGAAAGTGGCCATGATGTTTCTATTGATAGTCTTGTTCATAAGTAGTAAACAATATCCATGTTAATTTGACGTGAATTAGTTTGTCGCTATTATACCCAAATGTTATGAAAATACTAAAAATAGGAGACTTTTGCTGAGTTTTTTATTAAAGTGCGTTCTTTCGTGTTAGCTAAAAATAGCTAGAGATTGCCAATAATTATAAAACTTGCCATGTTCAAATACTGGAAGTGACCAAGCAAGTACTTAGATTAAAAGTAAAGTGAATAACTATGAGAGCAACTAAGCGCATTGCAGATGCAACGCAAGAGTCTTTACATCGAATTTTTACCATTGCTGAAGCCCCTGATTCTACTTTGGGGCGTCTTGAGCAAGAAATGTCGCAAAATTTGGTTGGTTTTTTGAACAACCATATTGTTGCCAGTAAAAATGCTTTAACGGATATTGAGCAAGATTTTATTAATCCTCATATTCCAGAGCAGCCTGAATTTGTATCTGATCATATGCATCACTTGCTCGATAAATTAGTCGCGCAATCAGTACATACTTCAAGCCCCAGTTTTATTGGTCATATGACCTCAGCGTTACCTTCATTTATTTTACCGCTATCTAAGTTGATGGTGGGATTAAATCAAAACTTAGTTAAAGTTGAGACCTCAAAAGCTTTTACACCACTAGAACGTCAAGTTTTAGGCATGATGCATAATTTGGTCTATCAGCAGAATGATGATTTTTATCAAAATTGGATGCATAGCGCTCAACATTCACTGGGCTCTTTTTGCTCTGGTGGTACTGTCGCAAATATTACCGCTTTATGGGTGGCACGAAATAAGCTGCTACAAGCCGATGGTGACTTTAGAGGTGTGGCGCGAGAAGGTTTGCATCGGGCTATGAAGCATTATGGCTATCAAGACTTAGTGATTTTAGTGTCAGACCGTGGTCATTATTCACTGAAGAAATCTTCTGATATTCTTGGTATAGGCCAAGAGAATGTTATTGCTATTCCTACTGACGAATATAATAAGATAGATTGCAAAAAGCTAGTGGCAAAGTGTCAGCAACTTAGTGAGCAAAATATTAAAGTACTCGCTATTGTTGGCGTTGCTGGTACCACTGAGACGGGGAATATTGACCCCCTTGATAAAATGGCTGAAATTGCTCAGCAATACCAGTGTCATTTTCATGTTGATGCCGCTTGGGGCGGGGCAACATTGTTATCAAACAAATACCGTCCATTACTTAAAGGCATCGAACAAGCCGACTCAGTGACCATTGACGCTCATAAACAGATGTATGTGCCTATGGGGGCAGGTTTAGTTATTTTTAAAGACCCTGCGTCTGTGAGTGCCATTGAACATCATGCAGAATATATTCTGCGTAAAGGCTCAAAAGATTTAGGTAGTCATACCCTAGAAGGTTCACGCTCGGGTATGGCGATGTTAGTGTATGCAAGTTTGCATATCATTAGCCGACCAGGTTATGAAATGTTAATTAATCAGGCGATAGAAAAAGCCGAATATTTTGCACAACTGATTAATCAGCATGACGACTTTGAGCTAATTACTCGTCCAGAGCTTTGTTTGCTAACGTATCGTTACGCACCTAAGTCAGTACAGGTTTTGTTGGCTCGAAATGACGATGAAGCGAATAAATCTCTGAATTTGTTGCTGGGTAAATTAACTAAGTTTATTCAAAAACGCCAACGTGAAGATGGCCGCTCTTTTGTTTCTCGTACGCGTATTGAAGTGAGCCGATACGGTGGTGAAAAAGTGATTGTCTTTAGAGTTGTGTTAGCCAATCCGTTAACCACGAAAGAAATTCTTCAAGATATCTTAGAGCAACAATGTGAATTGGCGAAAGAAAGTGAGAACTTTTTACCTGAATTACTGACAATGGCAGAATAATACCAATTTGATTAAATTTCTTCCCTACTCAGAGCTACATTGATGAGCTTAAAACAAACAAAATTTATTAAACATAGTCATTCTATATTTAGTTCATTTTGTGACGTTATCAGTTTATCAATGAGCTCCCAAGGGCGAGTTTAAAAGGCTTATATGCAGCGTTATTGATTTCGAGAAGGGAATAACCATTCTCATCAATCAATGCCTTGCCTTTAAGCCTTTTAATTCTCGCTGAGTGGGAAAGAACTTAATCAACTTGGTATAATTACTGTTTCTTAGATAATCTGTTTACGGGTAAATCGCTATATATTTAGGGCGGGTCAGTCAAAGCAAACAAAAAAAGGCACAAGTTAATTTATTAACTTGTGCCTTTTTTATTGTTAACTACCAGCCTTTCCTGGCATGTGTATAAGTGGACACCTCTACACTGATAGTTATATTTTAGTAGCTATGCTTCTAGCCATAATTTTAGTAATTATGGTAAAGACCAAACTCTTGATTTATTTTACAATTTTGCTTATCAGCCCAAAGATAATATTCTTGATCTTCCAACTCACTTGCCGCTTCTTTATCAAGTAATATAATGGCATTTTCGTGAAGCTGTAAAGATGATGCTGGACATACTGCTGATAATGCACCTGTAACCATATCTTTTACTGCTTTTGCTTTGTTCTTACCTGTTGCCATTAGTAGTACGTATCTAGCATCTAGAATAGTGGCAATACCCATGGTCATAGCTAATGTTGGTTGAAATTCATCAGCAGCAAATAAACGACTATTATCGTCAAGGGTTTGCTGAGTAAGTGTTTTAATGCGGGTACGAGAAGCTAAGCTTGAAGTAGGTTCATTAAAACCAATGTGGCCATTGGCACCAATACCTAAAATCTGCAAGTCGATACCGCCAGCTTGAGATATTTTATCTTCGTACGCCAAACCTTGTTCTCTTGGGTTTTCACCTTGATTACAGGTTGGTACGAAGGTTTTAGATTTATCAATATCAACATGATTGAACAAGTTTACATTCATGAAATGACGGTAGCTTTGCTCGTTTTTTTCATCAATACCTAAGTATTCGTCTAAATTGAAGCTAGTGGTATTGCTGAAACTAAGCTCGCCAGCCTTGTGCTTATTAACCAATTCTTGATAAAGACTAATAGGTGTACTGCCTGTTGCCAAACCTAAAACAGGGTTAGATTTTTTATTGATTAATTCTGCAACCCATTCTGCTGCACTTTCGGCAACTTGCTGTGCATCATCAAAAATAATAACTTGCATGTTTTTTCCTTAGGAAAATTAAATTAATAAAGCATCACGGTACGCTTATATTTTTAAGCGACAAACTTTACAATATGATAAATATCGTCTTACATTATTAAAAAATGACAGCGCTGTCAATTGTTAATGGTGTTTGTTGATAGTTCTCTTTGTTTAGTTATATACCCTTTTCGATCTTAATAGAGGGTTCTAGCGGGTGTAAATCAATTGAATAAGGAGTTACGTACATTACTCCATGATTGCTATAGTTATTAATAGGTATAGCAATATAGTTGTTTTTTTGCTAAAAATTTAGCCATAATGGCTTATAGAGTGCATTATTATATCTATACCCGCTCCACTTGAATATGCAGGATTCAGCTGGAATTATAAACGCCTTTAGGCAAGGCATTGATTGAAGAGAATAGTTATTCTATTGTCGAAACCAATAACGTCGCATAAAGCGCTTATAAACCAGCCCTTTGGGGAAAACTGAGCAAAACATACTTGTCGTTACATTTGTTTTAAGGGAATGACCCTTAACAAAAAAATGTGCCTAGATTATGATTCGCTCAGATTTCCTGAAACGAGCATCTTCAAGTGGAACGGGTATATGCTTTACTAAAGATAATTATTGAGAAATTGTCATGAGCAATAAAAGCTTACGAACAACAGAGCAATGGATTGATCTTATCGCTAATAGCGAGTTACCCGCTATTACTTCAACAGCTAAAATGTTAGATAAATTTTCTAACGACGATAAGTCATCGTTACCCAAGTTAAGTGAGGCCATTTTGCATGATCAAGGTCTGTCCTCATGCTTACTTAAAGTCGCTAATAACATTCAGCATATTAGTATTAATAAAGTTACTACCGTCTCTCGTGCCACCGTAGTACTTGGCATTCAAACAGTTAAAAATATTTGTTTAACGGCTAAGTTAGTCTCCAGTTTATTAGCATCGAAGACGCTTGATATTAATGTTTATGAACACTTAACTCAGCTTATGGCTAACTCCTTTTATGCAGGTATGTTGGCTAAGATGATGGTGCCTAAATATAGTGAAGAAGTGCAAGAGGAAGTCTACCTTGCAGCTATGTTATATAGAATAGGAGAAACAGCTTTTTGGAGTGCTGGTGGTGATGTAGCTAAAAAACTAGCAAATTATGAAGCTAAATCTACTCGAGACTTTGACCAATATTGCCAGCAAGAGTTAGGTACAAATTTTAATGAATTAAGTAAAGGTTTGGCGGCAACTTGGAACTTGAGTGACTTACTTATTAAGGCTCTAGACCAACCCACAACACGCACGGATGAAGTAAAAGTTATTTATTTTGCAGACAAACTCAGCGCAATTATTGCTAGCCCTGAAGGTTGTAAAGGAGATTATCATCGCTTACTTGAAGATATAGCCAAAATTGTCGGTGTTTCAGTGAAGCAGTTAACGGTGAGAATTGAGCATACCCGTGAGCAGGCTGAAAAATTACTCTCTTCTTATGGTGCTGAAATATTAATCGAGCGTATTAACTGTTTACCTAAAGCTGATGACTTTAAATCTAATGGTGAATCGTTAAACAGTAAAGAAGATGTGAGTAGAGATAAGGCCTTATTGAATGGTTTTATGGGGCTTACTAAGTTAATGCAAAGCAGTAAGGATTTTAATGAATACTTGCAGTTAACCTTGGTAAATATTGCCAATATTTTTGCTTTTGACCGTAGTTCTTTTTTAATGTTAGTTGATGAACGGGGGAGAGTTAAATCACGATTAGTTCTTGATAAAAATGCTCAAGACGATGCTATAAAAATTAATATTGATATAAAACATAGTGACAATGTTATTGCTAAAGTGCTTAGTAGTGATACCGCCGCGTTGATCAATGACCACCAAGAAATTCGCTGGCGAGATTTAATCACCCAAGAGCTCAGTGAGGTGATTGGAGAAGGAGCTATTGCTTTTGTGCCGGTCAAAATAGGAGGAAAAGCGATAGGTGTGATGTGTTTGCAATCATTTGCATCAAAACAAAAAATACAGACGCAAGACTTCCAACAACTATGTGCCTTTATTGATCATCTTAATATGTGCTTAACCATGATTAAATACAGTTAACTCAATAATAGTTACGGTTTTTATTCAAGACAGAGAGCGAATCAGGTGTTTGTAAATATGGATACAATTAGTTACTCGTTTTAGCATATCTTCTGATAAACTAGCGATAATTTTATTAGTTAATGCACGCTTGTGCCAAAATCTACAATGACCCAACCATCAACTTCTCAATCAAACTTATTTACCACCAGCTTTACTTTAGATAAAGCCCATTATGCAGAGTGCTACGGGCAATCTAGTACTTTAAAACATGATAAAAAAACGTACTTTAAAGCCAATGTTTTAACTGTTTTTGGTTTGATTATTTTATTGTTTACCCCGGTTAACCCCTATGCTGCTTGGTTTGTTATAGCTTGCGGTATTCTCGAAACGCTTAGTGTTTATTATCATAAACCGTGGTGGGTAATGAGGCAGATGCTTAGTAAGGCGTCGGGTAGTGAAGTTAAACTTACTATTGATGAACAAGGTATATTGACGGAATCATTTCATATTAATAGTCGTATTTTATGGACAGATGTTACAGCTGTTACTGAAACTGACTTGGGTTTTGTTATATATTTTAGTTTAGGTAAAAGTGTTACAGGCAAAGATATTGCCAGTAAAAGTTATATATCTAACAGTTGTTTGTCTGATGAAGCTAAAGCTTTTATTGCGGAAAAAAATCCTGTTGTTGCGTAAAGTCAGCAGTAAGTGAAGATGAAGTAATATTTCTATGGTTAAACAAGCATTTATTCGGTTATCTAACCCTAAATTTATCGTACTGTTTTTAGTCGTATGGGCGTGCTTACTGTTGAGCTCTAGTTATGCGCTGAACGAACTAGCTGATTATAGTTTGTTTACCTTTTTAGGTACTCTAGGTGCTATTTTTGCCAATTCAACAGGGGCTGGTGGTGGTGTGGTGTTTATTCCCATGTTCACTCAGCTTAACTTTACCGAGCAACAATCAATAGCAACAAGCTTTGCGATTCAATGTTTTGGCATGACCGCCGGAGCTGTGACTTGGTGGCACCATTATAAAACAGAAAAAACTGAGCTACGTTTATGGCAAGGCTTTAAACGTATCATCTGTGTAACCACTGTTGCATCTGTTATTGGCTTGTATGCAGTCTTTTACTTCCAAACTAATTCGCCAGCAGCTTTGCATATTAGTTTTAGCTGGTTTTCAGTGCTATTAGGTTTTTTCATCATATTGACCATCTATTTACTGCAACCACACCGAGAGCGTAGCCAGTTATATTATGTTGACTATATTGCACTGGTGATGATTGGTTTTTTTGGTGGTGCTGTTACCGCTTGGTTAAGTGTTGGTGTCGGTGAGTTGTTAGTTATTTATCTGCTGCTACGTCATTTTGATATTAATATGGCGGTAGCTGCAGCGGTTATTGTATCTGCTATTAGCGTTTGGGCGGCAATTGGTCAAGTTAGTCATGACGTTTATTGGCAAGTAGTTTTATTTGCTGGCCCAGGGGCTGTATTAGGCGGTATCTTTGCTAAAACAGTAGTCACGCATTTATCAGCAACTAAGCTTAAATTATTTTTTGCATCTTGGTTGTTGATAAGTGGCGCCGTAGGGTTAAGTTAACTTGAGTTAAGTAAAGGAAAAATGATCTGTTACAAGTCTTAATGAGAGTTATTCTCAAAAACCTTGACAGCTTTTACTGTGCTTGTACAATTCGACCACAGTATTTTATGGAGACACTAATTATGTTGAAAAAATTGATTAATACCTCACTTGTTGGCTTACTTTTAACCGCTAGTTTTATGACAAGTTTTATTGCCGATGCTAGTGAAGGAGTGAATGTTTACTCTTACAGACAACCTTTTCTTGTAGAGCCTTTGTTTAATAAATTTACCGAGCAAAGCGGTATTAAAGTGAATGTCGTTTTCGCTAAAAAAGGCATGGCTGAACGTTTAGCGCGCGAAGGCAAATATAGTCCTGCAGATATATTACTCACTACAGATATTAGTCGTTTGATTGAATTACGTGATAAAGACCTAGTGCAACCAGTTAACTCGTCAGTTTTAAGTAACGCGATCCCTAAACAATATCAAGCACAAGACAATACTTGGTTTGCCTTAACTACACGCGTCCGTAATATCTACTCTGCGAAACGTTTAGGTAAGATTGACCTGAATTATGAAGACTTAGCCGATGAAAAGTATAAAGGTCGTGTTTGTACACGCAGTGGTAAACACCCCTATAATGTTGCCTTAGTTGCTTCTATGATCAGTGAACATGGTGAAGCTTACACATTAGATTGGCTAAAAAAGGTGAAGAATAATTTAGCACGTAAACCCCAAGGTAGTGATCGCGGTCAAGTACAAGCAATTCATCAAAAACTGTGCGATATTTCTTTAGGTAATAGTTATTATTTTGGCAAAATGCTAAAAGATGAAAAACAAAAAGTTTGGGCTGATGAAGTCTACATTAACTTCCCTAACCAAAAAAATCGTGGTGCCCATATAAACATATCGGGTGTTGCTATGGCTAAATACGCGCCTAATGCAAAAAATGCTCAAGTGTTAATGGAATTCTTAGTTTCTAAACCTGCGCAAGCATTATATGCACAAACGAATATGGAATATCCTGTTCGAGAAGATGTTGCAGTATCGAAATTAGTCGATTCTTGGGGGAGTTATAAAGCAGATGCCTTACCATTAGAAGAGATTGCGAAAAACCGTAAAGCAGCATTAAAGCTATTAGACCAAGCACAGTTTGATTTGTGATAGCACTGTATAACAGTAGATCATGGAAGTTATCTAGCTATTTAATTGCACTGGTATTGATAGTGCCAGTGGTTGTTATGCTAGTCGGCGGCGTAAGTACTTCAACGCAGCTGTTTGTTCATTTATGGCAAACAGTGCTGCCAAGTTATCTTGAAAATACTTTATTACTCGCTTTTTGGGTGGTGTTATTGGCGTTGTTTTTTGGCGTGTTTAGTGCAGCCATCATTACGCAAACCAATATTGTATTTAAACAACAGCTACGTTGGTTGTTACTTTTACCTTTAGCTATGCCCGCGTATTTAGTTGCTTACCTTTATACCGACCTATTTGATTACGCAGGTCCAGTTCAGCGTGCTTTAAGAGCATGGTTTGATTGGCAATCGCCAGACGACTATTGGTTCTTTGATATTCGTACCTTACCCGGCGCTGCTTTAATGCTAGCACTGGTGTTATTTCCCTATATTTATATGCTTACCCGTGGCGCTTTTGAGCAGCAAGATCAAAACTTAACGCGTGCGAGTCGATTACTCGGCTTAACAGCAAAGCAAAGTTTCTTTAAAATAGCCTTACCCCTAGCAAGGCCCGCTATTGCAGTTTCGGCTAGCCTTGTCTTAATGGAAACCCTAGCTGATTTTGCAACCGTACAATACTTTTCTGTTAATACACTAACAACTGCTATTTATGATACTTGGCTTGGTTATGGCGATTTGGGAGCGGCTAATGCGTTAGCCAGTGTTTTAATGCTTTTAGTGTTATTTGTTGTGTTAGCAGAGCAACGAAGTAGGGCAGGGTTACGTCACCAAAGCGCTAGACCTAACTTAAATAGAGAGCTGATAAAGTTGTCTGTGATCCAACAATTTATGGCGAGTATTTTTTGCTGGGCATTAGTTATTTTGGGTTTTTTACTGCCGTTAACCTTATTAATCATTATGGCTGTGCAATACAGCGATGTGGCACAATTATCGGTGTTAATCTCTACCGGCATCAATTCATTAAAAATTTCAGTTATTGCGGCAACGGTTGCTGTATTGATTGCTTTATCTTTGGGTCTATATCAGCGTTTACACAGTGATAAATACCGTCATCTTCCACAGCAAATTTCTGGTTTTGGTTATGCTATACCAGGCACTGTACTCGCTATGGCTATGCTATCGACGTTAGGACCTTTAGACCATTGGCTCAACGGAGTTGTTGAGTTTTTTGGGGGAGTAGCTCCAGGACTGATTTTATCGGGCTCTCTGTTTGCTATTATATTTGCGCTAGTAGTACGTTTTTCAGCTATCGCTAATGGCACTATTATGAGCGGTATAAAGCAAATCCCTCAATCACTTGATTATGCACCAGCGTCTTTGGGAGTAAATCTGAAGGGAAGTTTAGTTAAAGTACATTTGCCTATTTTAAGGCCCGCAATAATAGTTGCATGGTTATTAGTTTTTGTTGAAGCAATGAAAGAGTTACCGGCAGTATTGTTGCTACGACCGTTTAATTTTGAAACCTTAAGTAGCCAAATTTATCAGCTTATTTCTGATGAAATGTTAGAGCAAGGTGCTTTAGGCGCAATTCTCATCGTGTTGTTTGGTCTGTTACCTATAATAATCCTGAATAAGAGCAAGGAAAAAGTATGACCGTGTTGTTAACTACCCAGCCACCTATAGAGTCACCAGTCTTGTTATCTATCAAACAGCTTTGTGTAACGCTGCAAGATAAAGCGGTTTTATCTACATTGGATTTAACGCTTAATGAAGGAGATATATTAGGTCTGGTTGGTGCTAGTGGCTGTGGAAAAACAACCTTACTTAATGCTATTGCTGGTTTTAGTAAACCGAGCAGGGGGCAAATAACCATTGATAGTAATGTGCTGAGTGATGGGGACCACAGTGTACCAGCAGAAAAACGTCAGGTAGGCATGATTTTCCAAGACTATGCCTTATTCCCACATTTAACTGTAAAAGAGAATATTGCTTTTGGCATTGCAAAGTTAAGTAAGGCCGAGCAGAAACAACAAATAGAGCAGTTACTGGCCATATTAAAGCTAAATGATTACGGTGATAGTTATATTCATCAGCTTTCCGGTGGACAGCAACAACGTGTTGCCATTGCACGAGCTTTAGCGCCAAAACCTAAATTACTTTTACTTGATGAACCCTTTTCAAATATCGACGCTCGCCTTAGGAATGAATTGATGGTCGAGATAAGATTGTTATTAAAGCAGTTTAAAATGACCGCTATTTTTGTAACCCATAACAAAGATGAAGTATTTACCTTTGCAGATAAAATGGCAGTAATGGCACAAGGTCGGTTATTACAATTAGATGCCCCTAGTATTATTTGTCAACAACCCAATAGCTATCAGGTTGCAGATTTTTTACAGCTTGGCAGTTGGTTACCTTGCAAAGTTAATTCAGCTGGTGCGCATAGTTTGTTAGGCGATCTTGAAACCGAGTCGATAAAGGGGGAGAAATCACGGTTATTATATTTGTTAATAAAACCTCAGCAACTAACCTTAACGGCAAAGGTAGATGATAAGAATATAGCGAATGCACAAGTTGAATATATTAGTGTTACTGAGCAGGGCTATCATTATTATCTACGTAGTATCAACTCACCTTCAGCCGATAGCGCATTAGCATTTAACAAAATAAGCTTATACAGTAATGTGGTACTGACAATAAATCAGCAGGTTTTGGTACTTATAAAGCCCCATGACTTAATATTCTTCGAGCGTAACCCCTTGTAAAAGGGTATGTAATTTTAACGGTGCAAGCTGTTACAGTTCCTTTACAACACCTTACAGTCTCTTTAATACTTTGCTTTTATAATTTACTTATCAAATCAAAGTCGTTTAATTTTAAGGAGTCTGTCATGACACCAAGTATAGAGCTTGTTGATAATACACAACCACCTGAAACTAACCTAAATAATGAGTTACCGAATAAATTATTGCTGATTGAAAATGATCACTACTTAAGTAAGGCTTTTGCGGAGAAGGGTAAGCAATCTAGCTACCAAACCATGAAAGTATGTACGGGTGAAGTGCTGAGTCAGAAGTTGAAAAGCTATTTAGTAGACCAAAAGCCTAATATGATAGTGCTATATGTTGGCTTTTCTGATAGCTCACAGTTGCTGATAATAAGTGATCTTCGGGCCTTATTTGATGGCCTATTAGTCATTGTATCGAATAAAAATAGTGAACAAGAGCAATTTAATGCGTTCAACCTTGGTGCTGATGATTATTTGATTAAGCCCATCGATAGTCGAATCTTAATGATGCGAATTGAAGCTTTATTTCGTCGTCAAAGCAATAAAGTGAATCCCGTTGAGTTAGCTAGTTTAGCAATTGGTGATGTTTGCTTACAGCCTAAATCTCAAAAGTGTTTTATTAATGGTGAAGGAGTTAAGCTAACGACCTTTGAATTTAATTTATTAAAATCGTTAATAGAGCATCAAGGGCTAATTTTATCTCGAGATCAACTTTATAGTACCTTGCTTAGACGTGTATATAATGGAGTCGAACGTACGCTTGATGTCAGAATGTCACAATTACGTGAAAAACTGACTGTAGCAGGTATGAAGAAGAATCAAATAGAAACTGTTTGGGGTCAAGGTTATATGTTTAACAATATTAGCTCTTAAACTTTCACTGCTCAGTAAAAATTTAGTGGAGGAATAACACCTCCGCTAAAATTGAACAACTGGGACATCTTAGCTACTTTCTAGTATATACCCGCTACCATTCAAGATGCAGGTTTCAGAGTGCTTGATAAATTTTAATTCAAGGCGCTGTGATGAAAGAATGGTTATTCCATTGTAAGTCACAGCAACGATGAAGTAATGTTGCTCAAGCTCTTCTTCGATGGGGTTAAAATGACTTTACACCGCGTTAAATAAAAAAAACATAGAATAACTATGCTTTACTTATTTTACTTGTCTAAAGCCATTTTAATTCCCACTGAAATCCTGTACTTTGATTGGTAACGGGTATAAATAAATAATAGCTTTACCTTATTATTTGTTTTTTCTGTATACTCGCCCATAATCTTTTTTAGCTATCTATGCTGGAGCTTTCTTTGCTAGCAGTAATACGCGTTTTCCTAATGATCTTAGCCTTGGTTGTTATTTGCACTATCTCTATTGTTTATTGCTTATTACGCCCTTTTCACCGTAATAATGTTTATCACACCTCACGATATTTAGGGAAAATCCCGACACTTCTTGGTGTAGAAGTGGAAGTAAGAATTCCTGAATCTGTTAAAAATATTGGTCCTGTTGTCTGGGCGGCAAATCATCAAAATAGTTATGATCTGTTTACTCACGCGAATGCCGTACTGCCTGGTACCGTGAGTGTAGGCAAAAAGAGTTTAAAATGGATTCCTTTTTTTGGGCAAATGTATTGGTTAACCGGTAATATTTTAATTGACCGAAAAAATACCAGTAAGGCAATGAACACCATTGACTTAACCGCGGATAAAATAAAAAAAGATAAACTTTCTGTATGGATGTTTCCTGAAGGTACTCGTAGCCGAGGCAGAGGTTTATTACCATTGAAAACCGGTGCTTTTCGCACTGCTATTCAAGCGGGAGTGCCTATTGTACCAATTTGTGCCAGTAATCAAGTAGGGACAATTAACTTGAACCGTTGGGATAATGGGAAAATAATCATAGAGTTCTTAGACCCCATTCCGCTTAATGATGCAAGCCGCGAAAACTTAAGGTCAATAGTAAATGAAACTCATAAATTAATGTATAATAAAATCGAGACGTTATCGATTGAAGCCGCGGCTTACCATAACAAATAACCCCGTTGTTTATAAACAGAGATAGGTAATGAAAATGATTGATGAAGAATTACAACAATGGTTTAGCCATACTGAAATGTTAATTTCTGAGTTGCTTGAAGACGGTACTAATGAGGAAGTTTATCACACGATTGAACATCATTTTGCTAGTAGTGATTTTGATTTGCTCGAAAAAGCCGCTATCGCAGCTTTTAAATTAGGACTCGAAATTGAAGAGCCCGAAGAGGCAGAATTAGAAAATGGTGATAAAGTCTTTGCTTTTGATATTGCTACCGAACAAATGTTAGATGTAGATTTAATCAAAAAAGAAACTAAAGCTATGTTTGAGCTGGCAAAAAAGTGTGGTGTTGACTATGATGGTTGGGGTACTTACTTTGAAGAATAATGCTTTAAGTATATTTTAATACTCTAAGACTTGAACACGTGTACTAAATACCTTAAAATATGCGACATTATTAGCCAGTATGATGTTTTTCTGGCTCACTAGCACTGAAAAGTGTAAGCTGATATTTGACGTTTTAGTACACTTATAAAGGAAATCAAACCATGGAATGGCTTAGCAGAACGCTTTCACAAGAACCTACTCTACTCGCACTGTCAATAACGGTTATCGTAACTGTTTTTATTTTTTCAGCAAGAAAAGCACATTTAAATCATTTAGCTAAAATGAAAAAAATTAATGATAGCTTTAACGTCAAATAAAAATTGATGTACTTAGGTTACGCTTCTACTCTCAAAGTTTTTCTTTTCCTTTCTCTTCTTATATTTCGACATAAAAAATCACACTATAATAGTGTGAGCTTTAAACGTAATCTTATACCAATCCATCTAAGAAAGTGATCGTTTAGCGAGAATTTAAAGGTTTAGAGGCAAGGCATTTATTGCCAAGAAGAGTTTTTAAATCAATAATGCAGCATATAAGTCTTTAAAACTCGCCCTTCGGGAACGCATTGGCATCATGATAAATGCACAAAATTTGTTTGATGTAGAGTAACTATATCAACACATATTTTGCTTTTTCTCATATCGCCAATGCCGTTCTAAGTGGTCACTTCTTTAGATGGATTGGTATTATACTCTCGAAAACACCAAAGTTAACACTTAGCTGTTGAGTCTCTAATGACCAGTTTTGGTACATACTGGCTGATGGTTATTTTATTTTTTTGTTTACGAACCTGGCTGATAAGTAAATTTGCTGCATCTTCAGCAATTTGACTATTTGGCTGATCAGCGGTAGTGAGCTTTGGCCATGTTTGACGGGAGAAAGGACTATTTTCAAAGCCGACAATGGAGAGTTGCTCGGGTATGGATATATTCATCAGTCGTGCCGCAAATAATGCCCCTGCTGCAATTTCATCGTTACAAGAGAAAATGGCCGTCGGGCGAGTATTCTTACTTTCCGAAGACATCAACTGCTTTGCACCACTTACACCTGAATCAAAAGAATAGTCTCCCTCAATAACAAGTGATTTATCAAAATCAATATTACTTGCTTTTAAGGCTCTTCTATAGCCTTTATAGCGTTCAATAGTCGACATATGTTCCGCATCACCCGCTATAAAAGCAATATCTTTATGACCTAAGTCGATGAGGTGTTGGGTGATAGTTTGTGCTGCATCTCTATCGTTTACCATAACACATGGACTAAGCTCATCTGGTGCAACGTCACCTGACATAATTCGAACAACCTTAACATCAAGCTCGACTAATGTTTTAACAAACTCAGGCATTTCAGATAAAGGGGGAGTTAAAATTAGGCCAGCAATACGTGCATGCTTAACCATGTTAACAACCTCTTCGGTGATATTTTTATTTTTTGCATCACAAGGGTGAATTAATAATTCAAAGCCGTGCTGCTTACATGCGGATAATATGCCTTCTTGCATATCAATGATGTAATAAGCGTTTGGATTATCGTAAATATAAGCAACAGAAAATGATTTTGCACCAGCTAAGTTGCGTGCTGATAAATTAGGTTGATAATTTAGCTCTTCGACAGCAAGTTGTACTTTTTCTCGCGTTAATTGACGCACCGAAGTTTCATTGTTAATGACACGAGATACAGTTTTTATTGATACGCCAGCTTGTTTTGCGACGTCATTTATTGTTGCTTTCATCTGCAGATAACCTTGTTCTTATTTTTATAAACTCGCTGAGTACCCCAGCGGCGGTAATTATTGCATAGCCTCACTGTAGTAATCTACAGGATTTTACAGTATTCTTTAGAGTATTAATAATTGACAGCGCTGTCATTTTTTTATAGGGTACCATTAAAATATCACACGTCATAGTGGTTAAATCGAGCAAATACTCAACTTAACCATCATGATAACGTCGATAATTGTGTCTAAATCACCTTATAGGAATTAGTATGTCATCTCGTCAAACATTAGCTAGCTGGAAGAAACTTCAGTTACTTGCCCAAGATAAAAAATCTCAGCACATGAATACCTTGTTTGCACAAGACAGCGAACGTTTCAATAAATTCTCTATTGAGTTGCCAAATATGCTACTCGATTATTCTAAAAACTTAATAGACAGTGAAACATTAGACGCATTGTTAGATTTGGCTGAAGAGACGCAAGTCTGTGATTGGCGAGCTAAGATGTTTGCTGGTGAGAAAATCAATAAGACGGAAGACCGTGCAGTATTGCACACCGCTTTACGTCGTCAAAGTGATGAACCACTTATTATAGATGGCGAAAATGTTACAGACCACGTACAAAGCCAATTGGCTGATATGGAAATATTTGTCGATAAAGTTCGCCAAGGCCATTGGTTAGGTTACTCGGGTAAACGTATTACCGATATAGTTAATATTGGTGTTGGTGGTTCTAACCTTGGTCCACAAATGGTAACGGAAGCGTTAAAGCAATATAGCGACGGTAGTGTTAATGTTCATTACGTATCTAATGTAGATGGTGCGCAAATTGCTGATGTACTCCGCCCATTAGAGCCTGAAAAAGTTCTGTTTATTGTTTCAAGTAAAACCTTTACTACCACAGAAACCATGACGAATGCTCGTACTGCTATCAATTGGTTAACGAGTGCATCTTTTGATGAAAATTCAGTTGCCAAACATTTTGTAGCCGTCACAGCAAATAAAGAAAATGCCATGAGTTTTGGTATTGAAGAAAAAAATATCTTTGATATGTGGGATTGGGTTGGTGGTCGTTTTTCTTTATGGTCCGCTATTGGTCTTGCGATTGCACTTGATTTAGGTTTTGATAAGTTTAAAGAACTGCTTAGCGGTGCTCATGATATGGATCAACATTTTATCAAGGCACCACTAAAAGAAAACTTCCCCGCAATTTTGGCATTGATTAGTGTTTGGAATACCACTTTCCTTGGCTCTCAGTCTCAAGCTATTTTGCCTTACGATCAGACCTTACATATGCTAACTGCATATTTACAACAAGCCGAAATGGAAAGTAACGGTAAGTCAGTTAGCTGGGATGGAGATGAAATTGACTATGCGACAGTGCCTTCTATTTGGGGCGAGTTAGGCATCAATGGTCAACATGCATTCTACCAATACTTACATCAAAGTAATAATGTTGTACCAGCTGATTTTATTGGTTCAGTTAAAAGTGTAACGCCGGTAAAAGGGCATCATGAAACATTGATGGCAAACTTCTTTGCGCAAACACAGGCATTAATGGCTGGTGTTAATGAAGAGCAAGTACGTGCAGATTTAAAAGCGAAAGGTCGTACTGCAGATTACATCGACAAAGTTGCACCGCACAAAGTACATAAGGGTAACAGACCAACTAATACCATTTTATTAAAATGTATTAACCCAAGAAACCTTGGTAGTTTAATTGCGGCTTATGAACATAAAATATTTGTTCAAGGCATTATCTTGCAGATATGTTCATTTGATCAATGGGGTGTTGAGCTTGGTAAAGGCCTTGCTGCTGAGATTCAGACAGAGTTAGAGACAGATAACATCTCTGAACAACATGATTGTTCAACCTCAAGCTTGTTGAATTTTTATCAATCAGCAAAATAACATTGATGATAACGCAGTAGATGGTTAAGCAATCTAAGTATTTCTAAAAGGAAAACTTAGCAAAAAGAAAGCAGATTAATTAAAAGCTAATATCTATTAATTTAGGCATTAGCTTTTTTTTGTTCATAAATCAAATATCCCCAGCAAATAATTTTTGAGTTACATCCTTTAACTAAAGTGAATATTTATTCTATCATCTAGAATAAAAAATCATACAATCGTTTTTTACGTGTTTTTTTTATACAAAAATTGATAACTATTTAGATAATTATCATTTCAGTAACAAAAAAAAATAAATGAAAATCCCTATTAATTCAATGGTTTTGTGTTTTTATGTAACCAGATTGCAATTATTGGTTAATTTATTCTGGTCAAACGTAAAAATAAACGGTATGGTTTATTACGTCTTATGACAGCGTTGTCATTAAATATTGACAGCGCTGTCGTAAAACCAAATTAATTATTATAAGTAAATATAAAAACATTCTAAAAAACAAAACGTGTGTAAGGGAAAGTCGATGTCAACTAAAACATTTAAAAAAGGCGTGTTAGCAAGTTCAATTGCTATGATCCTAGCTGGTGTATCATCACAAGCTATGGCAGCCGAAGAAGCAGCAGTTAAAAAAGACGATGTAGAAGTAATTCAAGTAACAGGCTTACGTGGTAGCTTAAAAGCTAACATAAATGCAAAGCGCTTTGCTGATGGGGTTGTTGATGTAATCAGCTCTGAAGATATTGGTAAGTTTCCAGATAAAAACGTTGCTGAGTCATTAGCACGTATCCCTGGTGTTACAATTCAACGTCAATTTGGTGAAGGTTCTTCAGTATCAATTCGTGGCGCTGGTGCAGAGTTTACTAAAACGACTTTAAATGGCCAAAACGTTGCATCTACTGGTTGGTTTGTACTTGAACCAGCAAAACGTAGCTTTAACTATGAATTACTTCCTTCTGAAATCGTTGGTGACTTAGAAGTATATAAAACTTCTCAAGCAGACCTCATTGAAGGTGGTGTTGGTGGTACAGTTATCGTTAATACTCGTACTCCATTAGATATGGATGCTAATACAGCATTTATTGGACTTGAAGCGATGTATTCTGATGATTCAGAATCAACAGATCCTCAGCTTTCTGGCATGTATAGCTGGAAAAACGAAAATGAAGATTTTGGTGTAATGGTTTCTGCTGTAATGCAAGAACGTCAATTACAACGCCAAGGCAACGAAGCTTTCTGGGAATGGGGTGCAGGCCCGGTTGCCTTTGAACAAGATCGTAAACGTCAAGCATTAACCGTTGCTTTAGAATATGCTCCAACTGATAACTTATCTTTCGTATTAAATGCGATGGATATGAAAATGGAAGCAGATAACGTGAACTACGCGTTGTGGTTAACACAGGGCGATCACTCTTGGTCAGGTAATACTCCTGAGCAATGTTTAGGTGGTGATTGTAGTGCTGATAACCGTGGTGTTGCAGTTAAAGGTCAATTAGCGTCTGGTTTTTATCAAGCACGTCCTCGTGAAGCAACGATGAACTCAGATCTTATCGACTTGCAAACAACGTATGAAGGTGATTCATTCACTTTAGAAGTTCAATTTGGTAATACAACATCTACTGGTGGTACTGATTTTGAAATGGTACTTGAAGATGGCGTAAACACTCCAATTGTTGGTGGTACTTACGATTTCACTGGTGGTGAGCAGACTTGGCAGCTTCCTAACGGTATTGCTGGTCAATCTATGGCTGACTACGACCCAGGTGTTTTCGCTATGGGTACAGGCTCTAACTTTAACGCTACGCCTAAGACAGATGAAGAAATATACTTACAAGCTGATTTCGAATATCAACTTGATGGTGACTTTTTAACAAGCATTAAAACTGGTTTCCGTTACGGTGATCACAATACTACTTCTCGTCGTTATGAGTTTGACCAAAATGATGGTTTTGATAATATGCTGTCTACGTCAGGTCTAAGAACAGGCACTATTGATGTAGGTGATGGAGATTATCAAATATCTGATTTTGATATTGAGGCTTTTAAAAATATCGCAAAAGCTAGCATCACAGGCAAAACTGAAGACTTAGGTTCTTATAGAGAACTTGATGAAACCAATACAGCACTTTATGTAATGGCAAACTATAGTACCGATAGCGGCTTCCGTGGTAATTTTGGTGTACGTTATGTAATGACAGATGCTACCTCTACTTATTACTCAGACGGCGTTAAAACTAGCACTGATGGTGATTACTCTGAAGTATTACCAAGTGCTAACTTAGCATATAACCTTACTGATGATGTTATTATCCGTGCAGCAGCTGCTCGTACTATAGCGCGTCCTCAATATAACGATATGTATGTTAACCCTAACGTTTTAGGTGCTAATGATAACTTAGATAACAACCAATTTTGGGTTGTTGGTAACGTAGACTTGGACCCTTTCATGGCAGACCAATTTGAAATTGGTGTTGAATGGTACTTCAATGAAAGTTCATTGTTAGGCGCAACAATGTTTATGAAGGATGTTGCTAACTTTGTTAGTATTACAGAGTATCATTCAAGCTCAGCTAACTTACCTGGTGGTCCTTTTGCTGGTGACCTTCGCCCTGAAGAAGAAGCTGCTGGCTGGACTGTACAAGAAAAAGAAAATGCTAAAGACGGTGAAGTATTTGGTATTGAATTACAATACCAACAAGACTTTGATAACGGTTTTGGTTTAATGGCTAACTATACTTATACTGATACAAGCACTGATGATGATACGTTTAGCGATCAAAACGCATTCTTAAGTGATAGTTCTGACCACGTAATGAATGCTTCAGGTTTCTATGAAGACGATAACTTCTCAGTACGTGTATCTTATAACTACCGTTCTGAATACATGCTTCGTGAAGAAGGTTCATACGGTAACCGTTTACACGATGCTTTTGGCTCAGTAGATTTAGGTGCTGTTTACCACATGAATGATAACATTGACTTTAAATTTGATGTTATTAACCTAACTGGTGAATCATCTGTCCAAGATGGTAATAACGTTCAGCAAAGTAACGCAAGTGGTTTTACCAATGGTTTCCCACTATACGCATATGAAATGGCAACTCGTTTCAGTGCAGGTGTAAGCATCAGATTCTAAGTTAATCGTTTAAAATTTGATGAAAAGGGGAGTTTAACTCCCCTTTTTTTATACATAAAAAATGACAAAAGCACCCAAAAAAAAGCTGGATAATAGCGGCTTTTCCCCGTATAAATCATAACTAAATATAAAAAATAAACCTCAAGGATATTCAAATGACTTCTGCGATCCAAGCAATTAATTATGCCAATCATAGCCAAGTAAAGATTAAATCTACTCGGGATTATCAACATGCTAAAGGGCAGCAAGTAGTACCACTGATAATTCATGAATTTTCACGTGCTAGCGGTGAAATGCCAATCGTGTTTGTTAAAAATGGACAGACAGGTGAGTTTCAATCTGTTGCCTTACTTGGTCTAACGGCAAACGAAAATCTTTTCTACAGTGAAGATAAGTGGTTAGCTAACTATCTTCCTGCGCTTATTACTCACCATCCATTCGCTTTAGTACCAACGCAAAATGATGAAAATCAGCTCCAAGTTGTTATTAAAGAAGACAGTCACCTTGTTTCAAATGAAGAAGGCGATGCGCTGTTTGATGATGAAGGTAATGAAACCGAATATATGGAAAAACGTAAAAATGCATTAGGGCAATATTTTGAACATAGCCAAACGACTAAAGCATTTACCGACTTCTTAGTCGAAAAGTCTCTATTAAGTGAGCAAAATCTATCTATGAAACTAAATGGCGAGAACATTGGCATTAATGGCGTGTATTTAGTTGATGAAAAAGCCTTAAGCGCTTTGTCTGATAAAGATTTTCTTATCCTACGTCAAAGAGGTTATTTGGCACCTATTTATAATCATTTAAGCTCTTTACATCAGCTAACTAGTTTAGCTAAATTAAAAAGCGAAAAGTAATAAAACTATAAATAGTGGGAGGATACATGGTAAATGAACAAGTGAAATCTATTGCAATTGTTGGCGGTGGGTCATCAGGCTGGATGACAGCTCTTTATTTAAATAAGCTCTATAATCATAGCCAAGCTAATGTTGCTATTACCCTGATTGAGAGTCCTAATATTCCCACTGTTGGTGTTGGCGAAGCAACCGTACATAACATTCGTAGTTACTTTGCCGCCATGGGCTTAGATGAAAAGGAGCTGTTGAAAGCGACTAATGCAACGTTGAAAACAGGCATAATGTTTCGTAACTGGATGAAGCCAAATCAAGATGGTTCAACCCATGAATATTTTCATTCATTCGAACAGCAAAATATCGGTCGGGTGCTTGATATATCTTCTGCTTGGATTCTAGATAAAGGTTTTGAAAAAGAGCGTTATGATGAAGCTATTTCTATCTCATCACATCTAATCAAAGAAGGTTTATCACCTAAGAATGCGAATTCACGTGGTTATGAAGGTGTTGTTCCCTATGGATATCATCTCGATGCTATAAAAATGGCAGCCTTTATGGCCAAAAAAGGTGTTGAGGCAGGGATCAAGCATGTAAAAGCTTCGGTAGATACAGTTGATGTTGAAGGTGAAAATATTGTTGCTGTTCACACGGACAAAGGCAGCTTTACCGCTGATTTATTTATAGATTGCACCGGTTTTAAAGGGCTTTTAATAAACCAAGTTAAAGATAGAAAAACAAACTGGCAGTCTTTCGAAGATGCCTTACCTTGTAATAAAGCGGTTGCAGTGCAACTAGCCTACAGTGAAGAGCAAGAGCCTAAACCTTATACCGAAGCTACGGCGTTAACCAATGGTTGGGTTTGGCAGATAGATTTAATGAATCGTCGTGGCACTGGTTATGTTTATGATGGTAACCGTATCAGTAAAGAAGAAGCTGAAACCGAGTTACTTGATCACCTCAATGAAGGTAACGGGCGTGATAAAGAAGTACTTCGCACAGTGCATCTTGATATGAATATTGGTTGTTTAAAAGAGTTTTGGGTAGGTAATTGTCTCGCTCTTGGTTTATCTGGAGGATTTATTGAACCTCTTGAATCTACCGGCTTACACTTAATTAATGCCAGCGCTAGATTATTAGGAACTCACTTAACAGGTAAGAATACCGATCAATCAGTACGAGATTCATATAATAAAATTATGAATGGTACCTATCAAGACTTGAAGCAATTTATTGTTTTACATTATTGCTTAACTGACCGAGACGACACTGACTTTTGGCGTGAAGTTCATAAAACGGCACAATACTGTGATGGCTTAGAAGAAAAGCTGGCAACTTGGCAACATAAAATCTGTGAATATATGGACTTAGCAGGGAACTATATCACCATGTTCTCTGATGAGAATTACCGCGCAGTTTTATATGGGATGAACCATTATCCTAAGCTACATTTATCTGCTGATAGTGCAGAAAATAAGAAGATGTATGATGAGTTTAGTAACAGGGTTAAGCAAGTTAGCAATATGGTTATGCCACATCGCGATTACTTAAAAAACCTTCATAAAGCGCCGAAAGCTTAATCTTCTATTGGAGTATCTGTCATGTCGAAAGAGCATGCGATTAAAAAAATAGTAATTGTTGGTGGTGGTACTGCGGGATGGTTAGCGGCCAATCACTTAGCGAAAAATTTGATTACCCAAAACCCCAATAGTGTAAAAATCACCTTAGTTGAATCTGCGAATATACCTGCCATTGGCGTTGGAGAGGGTACTGTACCCATGATGCGCCAATCATTACAGCATCTTGGCATTAGTGAAACCGAATTTATCTTAGAATGTGATGCGACCTTTAAACAGGGCATTAAGTTCGTAGATTGGACTACAAACCCTATTGCTGGTAAGTCCAATTATTATCACCACATTTTTGATTATCCAAAAACCAGTGATGTCGACTTAACTGCTTATTGGTTAAAGAATATAAAAAATACCGGTATGAGTTATGTGGATGCTTTATCCATTCAGGGCCAAATGTGTGATGCGGGCTTAGCGCCTAAAATGATCACTACGCCTGAGTTTCAAGGTGCAGCATCTTATGGTTATCACCTTGATGCTAATAAGTTTTCTGCATTATTGGCTAAAAATGCTGTTAAAAAGTTAGGTGTTAATCATCTCCAAGCAGATGTGCTTGATATTACTCAACATGAAAATGGTGAAATAAAATCGTTAATAACAAAAGGTGGTCAAACGATTAGTGGCGATTTTTTTGTTGATTGTACTGGGTTTAAATCACTGTTATTAGGTGAAAAACTTAAAGTACCCTTTAAAGATAAAAGTGATACGCTTTTCGTGGATCATGCGGTAGCCATTCAAGTGCCCTACGAGAAAGAAGATGCCCCGATAGCGTCCCATACTATATCAACGGCCCTGACTTCAGGTTGGGTCTGGGATATTGGTCTTAAAGAGCGTCGTGGTATTGGTCATGTATATTCATCACGATATACCAGCCATGAGCAAGCAGAGCAGGATTTAAGAGCTTATATTGGTCCTATGGCTAACAATGTTGATAGCCGATTAATTCCTATGAAAATAGGCTACAGAGAGAAGTTTTGGCATAAAAACTGTGTGGCGCTGGGTTTATCACAAGGTTTTGTTGAACCTCTAGAGGCAACGGGTTTGTTAGTGTTTGATGCCACGGCTAAAATGTTAGCAGAACAATTTCCTAGTAGTAAGCTTGATATGCCATTAATCGCTAAACAGTTTAATGAGCGAGTAACCATTAGCTGGGACAATGTTATCGACTTTGTTAAAGCACATTATTGCTTATCTAAGCGAGATGATAGTGATTTTTGGTTAGATAACCGAGCAAGTGACAGTATTCCTGATTCATTGAAAGAGCGGTTAGCTAGATGGCAGCATCAACCGCCTAGTGCTTATGATTTTGCAAGTAAGTTTGATATTTTTAATCTAGAAAATTATCAATATATACTTTATGGAATGGACTTCGATACTAACTTAGATAACTTCCAACATCGGCTTGCTAAAGACGAACGAGCTAGTGAGGAGTTTGCAGCGATTCAAAATCAAATGCAGTTTGCCTTGAGTAAGCTTCCCAAACATCGCGACTTAATTGATAAAATTTATCAATACGGCTTACAGAAAATATAATATCACCTCGAGTAATATGTTGGTGAAATAATTTAAGCAGGTTTAACACTATAATGTTAAACCTGCTTTTTGCATTTTTATTGCGTAAGGTGCTAATTGCTCTCGGTATTTGTGCCAAGAATTAATTGATGATTTAAAAATAGGTTTGCGTATTTGAGTATTGCTAACAGTGTGAACCGTTCGTTTGTTGTTATGAAAGTCAATACAACTCTGTTGCATGTCTAGTGCTAAAAAATTTAGCAGTTCGTGGGTCGTTTTTTCTTGATCACTTACTAACATTTTATAATCTAGAGTGAATATTTTTCCAGGTATTACTGTTATCCAATGTTTCATCAATTGATGTTGAGCAATTATCATGTCTGTTAGTTCATCGAGATCATAACTGTATTGATTACCGGTACTTAAAATCTGTTGATAAGCACCCAGTAATAAGTCCATAGGAGGGCGTAGACAATAGACTATTTTAGCTTGAGGAAGTGCTTTATGAATCAGACCGATGGCCTTGTAATTCAGTGGCATTTTATCGGTGAAGTACCTTGCTGTATTTATGTGTTGGGTAAGCCTTAGGTATGTCTCACCAATATCATCCCATTGCGAGCTAGATAACTCATCAGCCCAAGAAGGAAATTGTTTTTTTGGTTTTACAGCTTGAAGAATATTTTGTGTCGCTTGTGCAAGTTCAAAGAGCTCATCCCCTGCAGCAACCAATGAATGAGCAGAGATAATTTGCTCGGCTAATGTAGTACCTGAGCGAGGCAGCCCACAAATGAAAATAGGGCAATCACCTTGCGCTAAAGTCGTGTTATTGTCTTGAGGTTTTTCACATAAAGCATGGTCAAAGACTTTTGCAATAGCTTTGTGCTCATCGAGTTCTTTTTGATGATTGTAATTGAAACCTTCTCTTTGAGTTGTTGCCCCCAGAGTAAGGTACTGAAACGCTGTAGAGTGTTCGTTTATTGATTGGTGATGTTTGAATAATGCATAAGCGGCATGAACTACTTGATTTTTGTTTTTAACTGCATCGCTTAAGTCAATTATCTTTTTGAGATTCTCCACATAATGTTCAGGCATTTTCGGCGTAATATCACTGCGGAGCCAATAGGGCGGAGTAAAGTCACTTTGTTGCTCAATGCAAGTTTCAAAACATTTTTTCGCCTCAGTAAATTTCCCAGTTTCTTTATACATAATGCCTAAACTATTACGCCATAATATGTTGTTTGGGGCGAGTTTAACGGCTTGCTCTATGGATAATAATGCTTCATTAGGTTGACGCATAAAGCGCAAAGCATTGGATAGATTAAAGTGACTTAATGAGTCGTTAGGCATTAAATCTATTAAACCTTGTGCATATTGAGCTAACTTCGAATACTTCTGTTGAAAGGATAATATTGTATAAAGTAGGTGGTAAGCCGAAGTCGACGTTGGAACTTGAGAAATTATTTGTTCGGCTAAGTGCTCAGCAATAGCAGCCCGTTGTTGGCTTATTGCTTCTTGAAGCTTAGCAAGGGCATCTTCAAGGCTAATGTTCACGGCTAAAGCGTGTGGAACTAATGTGAGGGTAAGTGTTTTCATCAAGTTGTACAGCTCTTACTTAGTTAGGAGAAAATTCTGAAGCTATTAGTTACTTTTATAACTAACGAAAAATATCATAATCTTCCTTGATCTGTATATTATTTTTCACCACAAAAACTATCATAATTCGGGATAGCGAAATCACAAGGTTGTGTAATTTTGTTACTGGATGGTTGTTTTGTGTATTTAATTTTGACAGCGCTGTCAAAATTATGGATAGTTAGTCTAACAATAACATCTAGAGAAGAGCAGTCTTTATCATTTAAAGCTGTATAAGGTCCTTTAACATGTACATGAAGAAGATGAATAAAAAAGTGTTGGCGCTTGCTATTGCCGCTAGCTTATCTTTACTTGGTTGTGAAAAATCCCCTACGCCAGCGGTTGATACTGGCGAGAGAGTTAATTTACAGGCGATATACTCTGTAACGCAAAATGATATAGATAAGATTGCTCAGAATTTAGATGTAAACTATCGGGTGGTTACTAATATACCAACCGATAAATGTGACAGTAAAGTAGCGGATGGCGCTTGTTTTGAAGTAGAGCTAACTTTTACCGCAAAACAAGCCATTGCAGCGAAAGATTGGACTATTCATTTTAGCCAAATTGCGCCTATTCAATCTTTTGAAAGCGATGCCTTTAGCATAAAGCACCTCAATGGTGATTTACATCAAATCAGTTTAAAAGATAACTTCTCTGGTTTTTCCGCAGGAGAGCAAAAAACGTTAAACTTTCGCGCCATGTTTTGGTCGTTAGCAGAGTCAGATGTTATGCCTAACTATATTGTTAGTGCGCCAGGGCTTGAAGCGCGAGTTATTGACAGTACCAAGCCTTTTATTGATAAAGACACAGGTTTAGAAATTGTTCCACATGCAGAAACGTTTACCGACATCAGCACCCAGTTTAAACGTAGCGCAGATGATAAAACTCAATGGCTAACGAGTGAAAAACTCTACCAACGTAATTCAGTACTTGTTGAAGATAAGTTATCTGTTTTACGTGCAATTATTCCCACGCCTAAATCAGTTAGCCTTGATGCCAATAATGGCTTTGCTGATATTAGCCAAGGTATTGCTGTTTCATTGGGTAATGTCAAACACGAAGAGGTTGATGCTGCTATTTCACGTTTAGGTGAACTAGGCATTAAGCAGAGCACTACAGGGTTACCATTACGTTTAAGCATTATAAAAAATGGCGATAAAGTTATTGGCAGCTACAGCTTAACGGTAACGACAAAAGAAATTGTCATTGTCGGTGTTGACGGTAATGGTGTTTTTAATGGCTTGCAATCGTTAGCAAGTTTAGTGACTGTTGGTGAATCGCGACTACCCATGTTAACGGTTAATGATGAACCACACTTTGCCTTTCGAGGTATGTTAGTTGATGTTGCCCGTAATTTTCACTCTAAAGAGTTTATTTTAAAGCTGCTTGATCAAATGGCGGCATATAAACTCAATAAATTACATTTGCATCTTGGGGATGATGAAGGCTGGCGTTTAGAAATTCCAAGTTTACCTGAACTTACTGACATTGGTGCAAAACGCTGTTTCGATGTGACTGAAGAGAGTTGCTTAATATCTCAATTAGGCGCAGGTGTTAATGAAAATTCATCGGTGAATGGCTATTACAGCGTCAATGATTACCAAGAAATTTTGCAAGCTGCAACAGCTCGCCATATTCAAGTGATCCCATCACTTGATATGCCAGGCCATTCTCGTGCTTCTATTAAAGCGATGACGGCACGTTATAAAAAATTCATGGCGTTAGAAGATGAAGCAAAAGCGACACAATTTTTGTTAGAAGACTTTGAAGATAAGACCAAATATTCTTCAGTACAATTTTATGGTGACAATACTATCAATGCATGTTTAGAGTCTTCTTATGATTTTGTTGTCGAAGTCATGACGCAAGTAAAGAAAATTCATGCTGACGCAGGTCAACCCCTTACTCGTTATCATATTGGCGCAGATGAAACCGCAGGTGCTTGGTTAGAGTCTCCGGCTTGTAAAGCTTTTGTAGCTAATAATGACAAAGGCGTTACTCAAATGAGTGAGCTAGGTGCTTATTTTATTGAACGTGTTGCTGGCATTTTATCTGAGCTT
The DNA here is from genome assembly GCA_913063325.1 of uncultured Colwellia sp. GTDB lineage: Bacteria > Pseudomonadota > Gammaproteobacteria > Enterobacterales > Alteromonadaceae > Colwellia. The sequence continues at coordinate 77,200 of CAJXYE010000012.1, forward strand.
GATATTGAAACGGCTGGTTGGAGTGATGGTATGGAGCATACTCGTAAGGAGAATATGCCAGCTATTGTTCAAGCCAATGCTTGGGATGCGTTATTTTGGGGGGGACACGGTAAAGTTCATCAATTAGCAAACAGAGATTGGCAAGTTGTTCTTTCTAGCCCAGATGTATTGTATTTTGATTTTCCACATGAAGCCGATCCAAAAGAACATGGCTATTATTGGGCTTCACGTCATACCAATACTGAAAAAGTATTCCAGTTTATGCCGGATAATTTACCTGTTCATGCTGAATTTTGGTTAGATAGACAAGACAATGCTTATGCTGCCGATGACACCAAAACGCCATTAGCACCAGGTCAAAAGTTTTTAGGTATACAAGGCCAATTATGGAGTGAAAATGTCCGTACTGATGACATGGTAGAACATAAGGTGTTCCCTCGCTTGTTAGCGCTTGCAGAGCGTGCATGGCATCAAGCCGACTGGGCAGTACCTTATAATTATCAAGGCGCAAAATACTCATCACAAAGCAATACCTTTACCGATGAATTAAAAGTAATGCGTGATAATCAATGGTCTTTGTTTGCAAATACCTTGGGGCACAAAGAGTTCGCTAAACTTGAATTAGCAAAGGTTGATTATCGTCTGCCTACGGTAGGTGCTGTCATTAAGGCTGGTAAGCTATATGCCAATATCGCTTTCCCTGGTTTAGTCATTGAATACCAAGTTAATGACGGAAACTGGCTTACTTATCAAGAGCCTATTGCAGTTTTAGGTGAAATATCGGTTAGAAGTCGCAGTACTGATGGTTTAAGAGCAAGCCGTATCACGCAAGTTAAATAATAAGTTAAAAATTAACCAACTGGTTTTTATTCAATATTATCAGTTGGTTACTTTACATTTAGTTACACTTGAAATAAAAGCTGATATTTTATCCAAAAAAAGAAATGACAACGCTGTCATTTCTAGCTAAGATGAAAAAATCAAAAAATTAATAAATGACAGTTAACATGGGGTCGGTATGCTGACAAGTAGTGGCAAAAACAAAGAATTATTTTTAGGTATTGATGGTGGTGGTAGTAAGTGTAAAGCCATTGTTATGAATGAAGATAATGACATACTTGGTACAGGTATTTCAGGTCCTGGAAATCCATTGCATGGTTTTGAACAAGCGACTAATTCAATCACTGAGTCTGCAAAATTAGCACTAGAAGATGCAGGTTTAGCACATATCGAACTAAGTGAGCTAGTGGCTGGTGTGGGCCTTGCGGGTGTTAATATTCCAGTGCTGTTTGATCAAATGTCAGCTTGGAAACATCCCTTTAAAACAATTCATTTAGCTACCGACTTATTAATCGCCTGCCTTGGTGCTCATGATGGCAGCGATGGCGCTGTTATTATCAGTGGTACTGGCTCATGTGGTTTTTCTTGTGTTGATGAACAATATACTATTGTTGGCGCACACGGGTTTCCTCATGGTGATAAAGGCAGTGGTGCTTGGTTTGGTTTACAAGGGGTTAAACAGGTCTTATTATCTCTTGATGGTTTAGTTCCACCAACCTTGATGTCAAATGTGCTATTGAAAAAACTTAACTGCAAGGACGATACTGATCTTGTTGAAGCTGTTGCTAGTCAAAAAGCAACATTCTATGCCCAGCAAGCCAATTTAGTATTTGATGCCGCAGAGCAGGGTGATAAAGTTGCCCTAACCATTGTTGATGAAGGTGCAGAATACATTAATAGTATTGCCCGTACTTTAACGGCAAAAAATCCTCCTCGACTATCTATGTTAGGTGGTTTAACACCGAGATTAAAGTCTTGGTTAGCTGATGAGATTAAAACAAATCTAGAAGAGCCACTACATGCGCCAGAAGTTGGCTCTGTAATTTACGCTAGACAGCAACAAGCAAAGCAGGCTGTACAGCAGTCCGCCTAATGGCGGTATAATATAGTTTTTACTTGAATTTGATAATCTAGGACAGCCAATGATACAAACACGCTTTCATGCTCAACGCCTCTTTGACGGACAAGCTTTCTTCGATGACTTAGTATTGACTATAGTCAACGGTAAAATTACTGCTATTGACCAAGATACCAGTAATGTTGATGTTATCGCGACAGGCTTAGTTGTTCCGGGGTTTATCGATTTACAAGTTAACGGCGGTGGTGGTGCTCTATTTAACGACTCTCCATCCGTTGATAACTTAAAAACTATAATGGCAGCTCATGCTCGATTCGGTACTACAGCGATGATGCCAACCTTGATTACCGATAAATTTGAAGTAATGCAACAAGCTGCAGATGCCATTGCCCAAGCCCTAACTGAAGGCGTTCCAGGTATTGTTGGTGTTCACTTTGAAGGACCCCATTTATCTGTTGATAAAAAAGGCACCCATTGTGCTGAGTATATCCGTGCTATTTCAGATGATGAATGGCGGGTTCTGTCACGTCAAGACATTGGTCAAGTCATAGTAACGCTTGCACCAGAAACAGTGAGTCCTGAAGAAATAAAGCGTATGGTTGAATTAGGCATTAAAGTTTGTCTAGGACACACTAATGCCGATTATCAAACAGCCCAAAAGGCTATTGATGCAGGAGCCAGTGGTTTTACCCATTTATTTAATGCTATGTCGCCATTACAAGGTCGTGAACCCGGCGTGGTTGGTGCTGCACTTCTAAATAATCACACCAGTTGTGGTTTGATAGTTGATGGTTTCCATGTCGATAATGCGAGTTGTAAATTGGCTATACAAGCAAAACCACAAGGCAAAATATTTTTGGTCACTGACGCAATGCCGCCTGTTGGCACAGATCAAACAGAATTCGCTTTATATGACCGTACGGTTTACGTTGATAATGGTAAACTTACCTCTACAACAGGTGAGCTTGCAGGTTCATCGTTGGATATGGCCAGTGCCGTTAAAAATACCCATAAAGGTTTAGGCATGCCTTTAGATGAAGCATTACGCATGGGTAGTTTGTATCCAGCACAATATTTATATCAGGATCAAGCCGTTATCCGCGGTGAACTGAAACAAGGATATCAAGCCGATATGGTGGTATTAAATGACGACCTATCAGTAAAAGAAACTTGGATTTCAGGTAAGAAAGTTTAATAACTAATTTAGCTATTATTTAGTAAAATTTAGTAGTCATTCAATTTACGCAATAATTATAACAATAATGCAAGTTAACGAGGAAGTTATGGAAATGTCACTCACGCAAGAAAAAGAAAATAAAAAACAGAGTAATGCACTACCGATGGTAATAGTCGCCGGGCTATTTTTCATCCTGGGTTTTGCTACTTGGTTAAACGGCTCTTTGATGCCATATTTGCAACAAATATTGCAATTAACACCTTTTCAAGCATCACTGATATTATTCTCATTTTATATCGCAGTGACATTTACTGCCTTACCTTCAGCGGCAATTATTCGCAAAGTAGGCTACAAAAATGGTATGGCATTGGGTATGGGAACCATGATGGTAGCAGGTTTACTCTTTATTCCAGCTGCTAAAACTCAGATCTTTCCTCTATTTTTACTAGCTCAGTTAGTGATGGGCACAGGTCAAACCTTGTTACAAACAGCGGTTAACCCTTATGTGGTACGCATTGGCCCTGAAGAATCAGCAGCAGCACGTATTTCAATTATGGGTATCTTAAATAAAGGCGCGGGTGTTGTAGCACCAATCGTTTTTACTGCACTAATTTTAAGTGGTTTTAGTGGTACTGTTGGTACTGAGTTAAGTCAAATTCAAATTGATGCAATGGCTGACAAATTGATTCTACCTTATTTAGGTATGGCTTTATTTATTGGTATTCTTGGCTTTGCAGTAAAAAAATCTCCGTTACCTGAGCTAGCTAGCGAAGAAGAGGAAGGTGAAGCGGAACATAAAGGTCAATTGAAAGAAGCACTTTCTCATCCTAACTTAGCATTAGGTGTTGTCGCTTTATTTTTATATGTAGCAGTAGAAGTTATCGCTGGTGATACTATTGGTGCGTTTGCCTTAGCCCTTGGTGTAGAGAGTTACAGTGTCATGACGTCTTATACTATGGGCTGTATGGTTCTAGGTTACATTCTAGGTATCGCACTTATTCCACGTTTTATCTCACAGCAAAAAGCGTTGATGGTCTCAGCCGTTTTAGGTTTAGCACTAAGTTGTGGTGTTATTTTCGGAGATAACAATTCATTCGCTATTGCCAACTCATTATCATTTATCCTGGGCGGCGCTCAATTACCTGATACCTTAATATTGATTGCTTTCTTAGGGCTTGCAAACGCGATTGTTTGGCCTGCTATCTTTCCGTTAGCACTTTCAGGCATGGGTAAACTAACCAGTGTTGGTTCAGCTTTATTAGTTATGGGTATTTCTGGTGGTGCATTTGGACCATTATTCTGGAGTTTAGCAAGTGGCTCTAGTGGGCAAGCTATAGACCTTCAAAGCGGTTATGTTGTGATGTTACCTTGTTATTTGTTTATTTTATTCTACGCTGTTAAAGGCTGTAAAATGAAATCTTGGAAATAAAATAAGTGATTATATCAATCACTTAGTTATAAAGTTAGCGACAAATAACTTAACGTTTTAAACGCGAACTTAAAAAAAACCTTGATGAGCCATATTTAACCTGTGCTTATTGAGGTTTTTTTATGTCTTAAATTCAATAGCTTAGCGTGGTTGTTAATAATGGTTATAACATATTAATAATTAATGTTTAAAACATGGTTAACTGGTTGTACCAGGTGTTGACCTACTGGTACAACCACGTTAAGATTAGAAAACTGCTTAAGGTCTGACCACTTCTGTGAAAGATGAAGTAGAGAAATTTAAGCAGGTTTATAAAAAAAATAAACTTGATATATAAATAGTTAAAAGGATTTTGTTTATGAGTGAAGCTAAAAGGAAAGTTACTATCATTTATTGTTGTGATAATGATTTAGCTATGTATAGAAAAACACAAGTTTTTAACTTAAATGCCTATGGCGATATGATTATTCCACAAGACTTTAAACGTGGGAAAACCATAGTAGCAGTGTGTGACGGCGAGATAAACATTATCAACAGCGTCGGTGATAGAGTTGTTGAAGAGTACTGGCATTAATATCAGTATGGTATTTGTGCAATAAAAAAGGTGACAATTATGTCACCTTTTTTGTGTCTATTGAATGACCCGTCCTAGGACGGGTCAGAATACTAACCTAGAGAGTATTAATCCATTTGCTTTAACATTAGTAGCTGTTAGTTTTTTTACTTTCTAATTGTTTTTCACTATAGGTTGTTTTGTCATGTTTCTGACCCGCGGCTTCAGCTAACTCCGCCGGCATATAGTTCTCATCATGTTTAGCAAGTACTTCGCTCGCTTCTATGCTCAACCCTGTTGGTGGGTGTTCAGCTAGCGTTCCATTAGCAACGATACCTTGGCCTTCACGAAATAAATCAGGCAATATTCCTTCATAATAAACAGTAACCATAGGATCGCTGTCTTTAAACTCTATTGGCATGGTCATATCACTAAGCTTAAATGATACTTTTAAACTTTCTGGATCGCGCTTTACCGTACCAGGAACAACTAAACCACCAATACGAATACGTTGACCAATACTTGGCTTTAAACCTGTTTCTTTTTTACCTTGAGTGATCTCTGACGGGGTAAAAAATAAATCAATATTTTGGCTTAACGCGTAAAGCACTAGACCTGAAACAGCACCAATACCAATGAGAATAGAGCCAACAATGGCTAGACGTTTTTTACGGCGTGGATTCATTACTCAGTGACCTCTTTTAAAGCTTCATTTTGTTGTTTACGTAGCTCTCGTGCTTGGCGAAGTTTATCTTCACGTTGCTTACGCTTAGCTATTTGGTTAATAATTTGTTGATGACCAGCTTTCGAGCTAACCAATAATAGGGTAAGTATCAAAGCAGCCGCACCAAAGGATAGCCAGACATAAAAGCCATAACCGCCCATATTGATGAAATCGCTAAAACTATTAAATTGCATTGAATGCTCTCCAATTACAGCACTAATGTTAGTGTTGTTTGATGTAACTTAGTGTTATTTAACTGTGTTTTGTTGTACTAGTTCGCGCACCCAAGGACGAATGCTATTGCGAGCAAGGATCTCATTTCTAAAGCGTAAACAGATGATCACACCAACAAGTAAAGAAAAACCAATAAAACAAATAATGAATGGCCATAACATATCAAGTGACATGGATGGCTTACCCAATTTACTCACCGTTGAGCCTTGATGCAGGGTATTCCACCAGTCGACAGAGTATTTAATGATTGGGATATTGATCACCCCAACCAGCGTTAATATACCAGCGGCTTTACCTGCTAAGTTTTTATCTTCAAAAGCATTATGTAGAGCGATGACACCTAAATATAAGAACAATAAAATGAGTTCAGAAGTTAAGCGGGCATCCCAAATCCACCAAGTGCCCCACATAGGTTTACCCCAAGCAGCGCCAGTGATAAGTGCTATAGCCGTGAAGGCCGCACCAACAGGAGCCATAGCAGCAGCAGAGGCATCAGCGAGCTTTAGCTGCCAAACCAAGCTACTAAAAGCGGCGATGGCCATAGCAAAATAAATGCCCATAGATAATGAAGCAGCTGGCACATGAACATAGAATATTCTAAAGCTGTGACCTTGCTGGTAATCAGCAGGGGCAAATAGCAATGCCCATACCAGACCTATGCCCAGAAATAATGCCGCAAGGGCGCTTAACCAAGGTAATAACTTATTGGTAAAGTGATAAGACACTTCAGGGTTTGCATAAGGGTGTAACCATTTCCACATTAATTAATACTCACTATTTTGTCGATTATAAGGCCGGATTACCGTGTTGTTTTTCATGGTAAAGTAACAGTGCTCTTTCGTGTTTATATTGTGTGTTTATATTGTGCGTTACCATTTCCACGTTCCGCCTATCATGTTAATTGGTACTCACTTTTAGGGCCGCTCCAACTGCAAAAGGTGCTAGCGATAAAGACCCAAAGAATAATGCGGCGATTATAGCAAGTTGGCCGCTGTAAGGTAAGCCAAGCGCGGCAGTGTCTATCGCGCTAGTGGCAAAAATTAATACTGGGATATAGAGTGGTAGCACTAGCAAGCTAAGTAATACACCGCCTTTTTTAATGCCAACAGTAAGGGCTACACCTACAGCCCCTAGCAAACTAAGTACCGGTGTTCCCAGTAATAAGGTAAATACAAGTGCGCCATAACTGTTTTCATCTAAGTGTAGTAATACCGCGAGTAATGGTGCGATTAAGATAAGAGGTAAGCCAGTAATTAACCAGTGGGCAAATATTTTAGCTAGCACTAATAAAAATATTGGGTGGGGACTTAATAACATTTGCTCTAGTGAGCCATCATGATGATCTGATTTAAATAAGCGATCTAATGATAATAGGGTCGCTAATAGTGCTGCTACCCAAATAATACCCGGTGCAATGCGACTTAAGGTTTGAGCTTCTGGACCGATGCCTAAAGGGAAAAGTGTGATAACTATAACAAAAAATAATAATGGATTAATGATGTCATCTTTATGGCGCATCGCTATGGTTAAGTCGCGTTTCAATACCAACATAAAGGCACGACGATAAGATAACGGCTGTGATGACGGTATTGGGTTATTAGTTTGGGCTGGTAAGTTTTCAGTCGATTGCACAGACTGTGCTTCTAATGTCATTGGTATATCTTCTCTAAATGAATCTCATCTTCATATGAAGGCATGTTAACTACTATAATCTAAAACGATTTTTTTCACTTGTTCTGGCTTAATGCTGATCAAATCTTGATGGGTCGTTAAAATAACACAGCCGCCTCGGTTAGCATGTTCAATAAATAATTTCTCTAAACTGGCTACACCTTGTTTATCGATAGCGGTGAAGGGTTCATCTAAAATCCAAATAGGTGCACTACTCTGATATAAACGGGCTAAAGCAATACGACGGTGCTGACCTGCACTTAAATGAGAAGCTAAACTGTCTTCAAAACCTAATAAATTTACTTTAGCTAAATAAGCTAAACTGTCTTCAGTGTTATTTCCGTGAAGAGCCAAGTTAAAATTGAGGTTTTCCTCAGCGGTCATTTCACCTTTTACCCCTGATAAGTGGCCAAAATAGAGCAGGTTTTGCTGATATTCTTCTCTACATCGACTAATCGATTGGCCTTGGTAATGTACTTGACCATCATATGGCTGGGATAAGCCTGATAAAATGCGCAACAAACTCGTTTTTCCTGAGCCATTTGGACCTTCAACTTGCACAATGTCACCGGCATGAATTTGCAGGGATAACTCATCAAATAATAAGCGTTCTTCTCTAATACAGGTTAGCTTTACGCCACTGAGTAGGGAAGTTGAGGTTTTTTTAGGCAATGTGTTCACTTAGTCTTTATCAACGTTCTATTAGGTTTATAGCGTTAAGCTAGGAGGCTGAATTCTAGCGCATGTTTGTCGTATAATTCTTGATTTGGATCGTATATTCACTTTGGACGATATATTACCATAGCCAAGATTAACATAGCCCAAGGAAGTTGTAACATTATGAAACAACTTGAGCCGTTAATTTACATTAATATTTCGACCCATAAAATGTTAGTATAACGCGATAATTTTTAACCTAATTAAGTTTTTATAAAAACTTAGGTCTTAGGTTAGATGTTTTTTGAAGTAGAGCGGAGAAACCAATGATACCCGACCTGGTAGCAAACCAAATGCCTGAGCTTATACCTGAGCTTGGTCACTTAGCCCTTATTATAGCTTTAGCATTTTCTATTTGCTTAAGTTTGATCCCCTTAATTGGTGTACATAGTCCAGAGCAGAGTTCTTTAAAGAAACTCATGACCTACGCTAAACCATTGGCCTATGGTATGTTTTTCTTTACCGGTATTAGTATTGTTATTCTTGCTTATAGTTTTGTTATTGACGATTTCTCTATTAAGTACATCGCTAGTCATTCTAATACGCATTTACCTTATTATTTTAAAATAAGTGCTGTTTGGGGCGGGCATGAAGGCTCTTTATTATTATGGGTATTCTCATTAACTGCTTGGACTGCGGCAGTGGCACGTTTTTCTGACGGTATAGAAGAAGAATTTATTGCGCGTGTATTAGCTGTTATGGGCATGATTGCGATAGGTTTTATTGCCTTTACCTTGTTAACTTCAAACCCGTTTGAACGTTTATGGCCAAATGTGCCGATGGAAGGTCGAGATTTAAACCCTCTATTGCAAGATGTTGGTTTAATTATTCACCCACCACTGTTATATCTTGGTTATGTTGGTTTTGCTGTTGCTTTTGCCTTTGCTGTTGCTGCCTTAATGGCAGGGAAAATGGATGCCGCATGGGCTCGTTGGTCTAGACCTTGGACTGTCGGCGCATGGATGTTTCTAACACTAGGTATCGCACTAGGTAGTTGGTGGGCTTATTATGAACTTGGCTGGGGTGGCTGGTGGTTCTGGGATCCAGTTGAAAACGCTTCATTTATGCCTTGGTTAATTGGAACAGCGTTAATACATTCATTAGCCGTTACTGAAAAGCGCGGTACCTTCAGGAACTGGACTATTCTATTGGCAATATTTGCCTTTGGTTTAAGTTTGTTGGGCACATTTTTAGTACGTTCAGGGGTGATTACTTCGGTACATTCTTTTGCTGCCGATCCTGGCCGAGGAATCTTTATACTAGTGCTGTTGGCTATTGCTATGGGCGGTTCACTAACTCTGTATGCATTTAGAGCAAATACCGTAGCGAGCTTTTCTCGTTTTGCCTTCTATTCACGTGAAACAGCTTTGTTATTGTGTAATGTCATTTTAGTTGTTGCAACGGTAACTGTACTTCTAGGTACTTTATATCCTTTATTAGTCGATGCATTAGGTTACGGGAAAATATCAGTTGGCCCTCCTTATTTTAATGCTGTCTTTGTGCCAATCATGAGTGTTTTATTCATCATTATGGGAATAGGGCCGTTAATTCGATGGAAAAAAGCTAAAAAAGGAGAGTTACGTAAAAGGCTTTTCAGCTCATCGGTATTTAGTATTGCTTTTGGTCTATTGTTCCCGGTGGTCTACGGTGGCGAGTTTAATATGCTAGTTGCTATGGGCATCACGTTAGCGACTTGGGTTTTCTTAGTTGTTGTTAAAGAAGTTAAAAACCAATTTACAACAGTAGGGAAATTAACAACCAGTCATATAGGTATGGCAACAGCTCATGCTGGTATTGCTATCACAATTGTTGGCGTAACAATCGTCTCAATGTATGAAAGTGAAACCAACGTAAAAATGGCGCTAAACGAAAAAGTTATTGTGTCAGGTTACGAAATTGAGTTCAAAGGCATTAAACATGTTGAAGGACCAAACTACAGTGCCGAACAGGGACAAATTAATATCTATAAGGTGACTGGCGAGAACGAAAGCGACTTTGTTACTTTGCTCAAACCAGAACGCCGCTCTTATCGTGTACAAACGATGGGTATGACAGAAGCTGGAATCGATGCTGGTTTATTTCGTGATGTCTATGTTGCATTAGGTGATCCTTTACCCGGTGGTGCTTGGGCAATTCGAGTTCATTACAAGCCGTTTGTTCGTTGGATCTGGCTAGGCGCTATTTTCATGAGTATTGGTGGCATTCTCTCTATGCTTGATAAACGTTACCGCCGAAGAAAGCCTGCTGTAGCTAAATCACCTGTAGTGGCTGATTCACTCACTCAAGCTAAACCTGCTAGTGCGGCAAAAGTGTCGGAGGCGTAATTATGGGTAAACTCATTCGTTTTTTACCACTTATTTTGGTTATTGCCTTAGGTGTTGTTTTGTATCGTGGTTTGTCATTAAACCCACAAGATATGCCATCAGCATTAGTCGGTCAAACTATGCCCAATTTTTCACTACAAACATTAAATGATAGTGAGAAATTGGTAACAAAAACTGACTTGTTAGGTGATATTGTCTTAGTCAATGTTTGGGCTACTTGGTGTCCTACCTGTAAGTATGAACACCCTTACTTGGTGGACATAGCTAAAGATGCTCAAGTTAAGTTATATGGCTTAAATTATAAGGACGACCGTGAGGCTGCTCAACAATGGTTGAAACATTATGAAGATCCATATGTATTTTCTATCTTCGATGAAGAAGGAACTTTAGGTTTAAATTTAGGTGTTTATGGCGCTCCAGAAACGTTTGTTATAGATCATCATGGCACTATTCGTAAACGTTTTGCTGGTGCTATCGATACACGTGTATGGCGACGTGAATTTGAGCCTTTAATCGCTCAGCTTATTGAAGAAAAGAAGCAGGAAAAATAACATGAAATTAATCAGTATACTTATACTAGCTTTGACGCTAATTATTGGTATTAATCCAGCTTCAGCTAGCCCGGTAGAAACGTTTGAGTTTCGTGATGAAGTGACTAAAATTCGTTTTCAAGCACTGAGTAAAGAGCTGCGTTGCCCTAAATGTCAAAATCAAAACTTAGCCGATTCTAATTCTCCTATTGCCCAAGATTTGCGCAAAGAACTGTATGAGCTATTACAGCAAGGTAAAGCCGATAGTGAAATTGTCAACTTTATGGTCTCGCGTTATGGTGAATTTGTTTTATATCGACCAAGAGTATCCCCGTTGACTTACGTATTATGGTTTGGTCCAGCCGTTCTTATTTTGTTAGGTATTATTGTGGTAATTGTCGTTGTTCGTAGAAAACCGGTTGAGAAAAAAAACTTGGTTTTATCGGCTGAACAACAAGATAAGCTGAAAGATTTATTAAATAATAAGTAACCATTCATATCATTAAAAAAAGTAGTAGATAACATTATGGAATTTTTAGTAATAGCCCTTATATTTTTAATTTTATTATTATTGATGGTATGGCGACCTTTCTTTAAACAGAAAACACAAGATGTTCGTGTCGATAGTAGTTTGCGTGATGAAACTAATGTCCGTTTGTATCATGAACATAAAAAAGAAATAGAAAAAGATTACGGCGAAGGGGGCATTGATGAAGAAAGCTATCAGTACCTACTGGCTGAATTAGATAAAACCTTATTACAGGATATAGAAAGTACCTCAAAAGAAGTGAAAGTTGCTATTAATACAAAGTCATACTCACCTTTATGGCCGTTAGGTCTCAGTGTATTTATTATCATTTTCACTGTAGCGTTATACAACAAACAAGGCAGTTATAAGCTGATAACAGAAATGCCATCTGGCCACGGTCAGCAGCAAGGTATGTCACAAGAACAAATGCTAGAGCAGCGTGAAAATGAAGCAATAGCGCATATCAATAAACTGCAAAAACATATCGAATCTAATCCTGAAGATAGTGAAGCCTGGTATAACTTAGGGCAAACTTATGTTGCGGTAGGCGGTTTTGATGAAGCTGTTGCTGCATTTACCCAAGTAATTAACATTGAAGGGGAGCATGCAGACGTATTAGGTGCAATAGCACAGGCTCTTTATTATAAAAACAACCAAAAAATTAGTGCCCAAGTGCAAGAGTATATTGATAAAGCATTAACCCTAGATATTAACGACCCATCAACTAATATTTTATTAGGAATGCATAACTTTATTGCTGAAAACTACCAAGAAGCTATTACTTACTGGCAACGTGTTATTAATTCAAACAGTCAAGGCGTTAATATTGCAGCGCTAAAAGAAGCGGTTGCTGAAGCTAATAATCGACTAGGTAACGCTTCTGGTAAATCAGCTAGCAGTATGGGGGCTAGCTCAACATCTAATCATACAGATGAGGCACAATCAGTTGCAGGGCCGCAATTAAAAGTCAGTGTAAGTCTGTCTGATGAGCTTATTAAGCAACTAACAAAAGATGAAGACCGCGTTGTGTTCATTTATGCTGTACCGACTAATGGTCAACGTATGCCACTGGCAGCTGTTAAAATGAAAATCAGTGATTTACCGACTGTTATTGTATTAAATAATAGCCAAGCGATGAGTCCTGAGAATAATTTGGCGAGTGTTGAAAAAGCTCATGTATATGCCATTGTTTCAATGCAAGGTGGCGTAGGCATTAAGCCGGGAGACTTTAAAGCAGAGGCCCTTGGTGTTGATGTTAATCGCAGTGATACTCTTGAATTGATCGTTAATACGTTAGTGGAATAGCTGTTTGACTAGGTAAGTTGCTCATTCTTACTGAGCAAGGTATTAAGGTTGCTCAGTAAGTTTAATAAGAAGAAAAACCAAATGAAATCTCGTTTTAGTGCGCGTATAAAAGAGAGTGATAACACAGTTGATGATAATAAAAACCCATCAACTGCAGTGTTAATAACTAATCTAGGTTCACCTGATGAGCCTACAACTAGTGCAGTACGCCGCTATTTGCGAGAATTTTTATCGGATAGGCGTGTCGTTGAAATTCCACGCTTAATTTGGCTGTTAATTTTACACGGTATTATTTTACGTATTAGACCGGCAAAATCAGCCAAGTTATACCAAACTGTTTGGCAAGATGACGGTGCCCCTTTATTAAGTATTACCGAAGCACAAAAGCTTAAATTGGCAGTGAAAATTAAATCTCAATATGGCGACAATGTCATTGTCGATTTTGCCATGCGTTATGGAAATCCATCAGTAGCGAGTGTATTGCAGAAATTCCAACAACAAGGTGTTGATAAAATTGTTGTGTTACCTTTATATCCGCAATATGCAGGACCAACAACCGCGTCAACTTTTGATGCCGTTAGTAAAGAATTACAAAAGTGGCGTTATATACCGTCGATACACTTCTTAAATACCTATCATAACAACTCTCTCTATATTCAAGCATTAGCTGACACAGTTAAAGATCATGTGGCAAGTCACGGTAAACCAGAGCGTTTAGTATTGTCATACCATGGCATGCCAGAGCTATTTCGAAAGTGGGGCGATCCATATTATGATTTTTGTCATGAAACAACCGTACTTCTCAAAAAAATATTACTGGAAAGTAATATAGGCTTTACTGATGATGAAATAATCATGACCTTTCAATCTCGTTTTGGTAAAGCAGAGTGGCTTAAACCTTATACCGATGCAACACTTGAACAACTGCCAGAGCAAGGTATAAAGCACGTTGCGATTATTAGCCCAGCATTTAGTGCTGACTGTTTAGAGACACTTGAAGAGTTAATTCACGAAAATAGTGAAGTATTTTTAAAGGCAGGTGGTGAAAGCTACCATTATATCGCCGCGTTAAACGATCGTGATGACCATATTGATGCTTTATATAATGTATTAGAGCCTACATTAGGTTCGCCTGAACTTAGCTAAGGGTAAGAATAGAGCAAGGTTGAACGCCAACCACCACGATAAACTCACTTGCTAAGCTATATAAAAATAGTATACTGTTTTTATATACAGTTGTTGGCGGGGTGGTAAAGTGGGCAATCAGAAAAAAATAATCCACATTGATATGGACTGCTATTATGCTGCTGTTGAAATGCGAGATTTTCCGGAGTATCGCGATATCCCAATAGCCGTGGGTTGGGATGGTCCGCGTAGTGTATTATGCACGTGTAATTATCAGGCTCGACAGTTTGGCGTCCGCTCTGCTATGCCAGCGATGAAAGCAAAGCAACTCTGTCCAGAGTTAACGATTGTCAATTGCCGCATGGATGTTTATTCAGAAACGTCTAAACATATTAGAGAAATATTTTCTCGCTATACCGATCTCATTGAACCACTATCTCTAGATGAAGCTTACCTTGATGTCACAGATGCAACTATGTGTCAGGGCAGTGCCACGCTAATTGCTGAAAAAATTAGAGCCGATATATTTAACGAGTTAAACTTAACCGCATCGGCAGGAGTCGCACCCAATAAATTTTTAGCTAAAATTGCTAGCGACGAAAACAAGCCGAATGGCCAATGTGTTATTACTCCAGATAAAGTAGCAAATTTTGTCGAACAACTTTCACTTAAGAAAATACCAGGTATAGGCCCTAAAACATTTGAAAAACTCAATAGGCATGGTTATGTAACTTGTGCTGATGTCCGTAAAAGTGATATCAGAACATTACAAAATATTGTCGGTAAATTCGCGAATAGTCTGTACTTAAAGTCTCATGGTGTCGACAATCGAGCTCTAGAAGTAAGTAGGCAACGAAAGTCACTCGCTATAGAGACAACGTTAATGCAGGATATTACCACACAAGATGAGTGTGAACTTGTTATAGAGTCGTTATATCAAAAACTATTAACTCGACTTGCACCACACAGTAATAGAGAGATCATTAAGCAAGGGGTAAAACTTAAGTTTTCTGACTTTAATCAAACAACCGTTGAGACACAAAGCAATGAGTGTCAGCAGGCACTTTTCAGCAGTTTATTATCAAAGGCCTATAACAGATCAAATAAACGCGGTATACGTTTGGTCGGTTTAACCTTAGGGTTTGCTGATACCCCAAGTGAAAGTAATCAACTACAGCTTTCACTTTAGGATTTACATAAATAAAGGTATTTTGATCGGCAATGAGCTAAAACAAATAGGCGTTTGCGCAACAATTATTCAAGAATTGCGTGAAAGTTGTGAAATTGATTGGTATCTTCAAGGCGAGCTTGCGTATAATAAGCGCTTATGCGCCAAGTGCTCTGTTGATGACAACATTAATAGCTAACTTGGTAACAAAGCAGTACAAAAAGAACAAGCTAAGAAGATTCATTTTATAATAGCGCGGTTGTTTCAGTGATGGAATTTTTGCAATATTAGAATGAACTCAGAATTATAATAGACCTAAATCGATTTGTAGAGTATCCCATGATTAAAAGCACCGCTGAAGTCCGTCAGGCATTTTTAGATTTTTTTGCCACCAAACAACATCAAATAGTTAAAAGTAGCTCTCTTGTCCCTGGTAATGATGCAACATTATTATTTACCAATGCCGGCATGGTTCCTTTTAAAGATGTTTTTTTAGGTGCTGAAAAACGTAGTTATACACGAGCAACCTCTGCACAACGTTGTGTTCGAGCCGGTGGAAAGCATAACGATTTAGAAAATGTTGGCTACACTGCACGTCATCACACATTTTTTGAAATGATGGGTAACTTTAGTTTTGGTGACTATTTTAAAAATGATGCAATTAGTTATGCTTGGGAATTTTTAACTGGTGAGTTAGGGATACCAAAAGAAAAACTATTGGTCACCATATATGATACTGATGAGGAAGCTTTCTCTTACTGGAGAGATGAAATTGGTGTACCTGAAGATAAAATAATTCGTATTGGTGATAAATCTGCTAGTAAAAAATATGAATCTGATAACTTTTGGTCAATGGGTGATACAGGGCCTTGTGGACCTTGTTCTGAAATATTCTATGATCACGGGGAAGACATCTTCGGTGGACCTCCAGGATCGCCAGATGAAGACGGTGACCGTTTTATAGAGATATGGAACATAGTATTCATGCAATTTAACCGTCAAAGTGATGGTACTATGGAGCCATTGCCTAACCCGTCTATCGACACTGGTATGGGCTTAGAGCGTATTTCTGCCATTATGCAAAAAGTGCATAGCAATTACGAAATAGATATTTTCCAAGCGTTAATTAAAGATACTGCAAACTTACTTGCTTGTACCGACTTGGAGCATAAATCACTTCGTGTTATCAGTGATCATATTCGTTCATGTAGCTTCTTAATTGTTGATGGTGTTGTACCATCAAATGAAGGGCGTGGTTATGTACTTCGCCGTATTATTCGACGAGCAATTCGACATGGTCATAAACTTGAAGCCAGTGAACACTTTTTCCATAAACTAGTTTCTTCACTTATCGAACAAATGGGCGAAGCCTATCCTGAGTTAGTTCAGCAGCAAGCGATCATTGAAAAATTATTACGTATCGAAGAAGAACAATTTGGCCGTACCTTAGATCGCGGTATGATTTTACTTGAAGATATATTAGCTAACCTCTCTGGCGATATTATAAAAGGTGATGATGTATTTAAGTTATATGATACTTATGGCTTTCCTGCCGATTTAACGGCTGATATCGCTCGTGAACGTCATTTGAAAATTGATAAAGGTGGCTTTGATGCTGCAATGAAGCAGCAGCGTGAACGTGCCCAGCAAGCCAGTAATTTTGGCACAGACTATAATCAGCAACTTAAATCAGATCAAAAGACTAACTTCAAAGGCTATGATAATGACTCATACTCAGCAACCGTTGTAGAGTTGTTTAATAGCCAAGATCAAGACCCAGTCAATCAATTGAATTCAGGTGAACAGGGCATTGTGATTTTAGATCACACCCCATTTTATGCTGAATCAGGTGGTCAAGTAGGTGATAGTGGTTTATTACACCTTGATGGTGGTGTTTTTGACGTCACGGATACCATTAAGTTAGGTAATGCTTTTGCACATAGAGGTACTGCACTTACTGATATTGGTTTGAATCGACGTGTTAAAGCGGAAATTAATGTTGAGCGCAGAGCTGCAATTATTAAAAACCATACTGCAACACATTTATTACATGCCGCTTTACGAAAAGTGTTGGGTGAACATGTTACTCAGAAAGGTTCATTATGTGATAGTGATAAATTACGCTTTGATTTCTCTCATTTTGAAGGGGTAACCTCAGAAGAGTTACATGCTGTTGAGAAAATGGTGAATGATGAAATCCGTCGTAACCATTCAAGACAAACTGAATCTATGTATATTGAAGAAGCTAAAGAAAAAGGTGCTATGGCACTCTTTGGTGAAAAATATGACGATGAAGTACGTGTTGTAACCCTTGGCGACTTTTCAATAGAGCTATGTGGCGGCGTACATGTTGACAGAACAGGTGATATTGGTTTATTAAAAATAGTTTCTGAATCTGGTATTGCTGCTGGCGTTCGTCGTATTGAAGCGGTTACTGCTACAAGTGCACTCGATTTTATTAACCAACAAACTAGCACCCTTATAACAATTGCTGCGCTGGTTAAGAGTGATGTAACGAATGCAAGTAGCAAAGTTGAGCAACTTGTTAGCCGCTCTAAACAACTTGAAAAAGAAATTTCTCAACTCAAGCAGGAACTCGCTGCACAAGCTGGCTCTGATTTAATCAATAATACTGTTGATATTAACGGCGTTAAGGTACTTATTGCTGATTTAGGTGGCGTAGAAAGTAAAGCGCTTCGCGGTATGGTTGATGAGCTTAAAAATAAAATGCAATCAGGTATTATTATGCTGGCGACGGCTAATGGTTCTAAAGTTGGATTAATTGCCGGTGTGACTAAAGACTTAGTCGGCCGTGTTAAAGCCGGAGAGCTTGTTAATATGGTAGCTCAACAAGTCGGTGGTAAAGGTGGTGGGCGTCCAGATATGGCACAAGCTGGTGGCACACAGCCAGAAAATATAAGTGAAGCACTTGAAAGTGTCTCATCATGGTTAACAGATAAGTTGACTTAAGTAAGCTTTGAGCAACACCGTTATTAGCTATATATATTGTAATAATATTGCTCAACACTCTGAAACATTTTTCTTGATTTGTGACAGGGTATAGATACGAAAAAGGAAGCATTATGCTTAATGCCGTTCACTTAAGGTGAACGGCATTTTTTTGTACTGCTTTTTTGATCGGGTATCTATTTTTAGAGCACTTTA
>CAJXYE010000013.1 GCA_913063325.1 uncultured Colwellia sp.
GTAGAAAAAGTTATGCCAAAAGGAGAAATAATCAGTAAATACTTAGGTGTATTACTGATTATGTTTGGATTAAGTTACTGGTTCTAGGTAAAGCGCATCAACATATTCGTAAATAGCGAGTTACGAATAGAGTATGAGCGGCAGCTTTGAGGCTTGCAGCAGTCATAGATATTGTTTTCGTTCTATAACTGGATTTTCCTCTTTTGAACATGGAATTAGTCTCAAAAGAGTTTTGGGAACGTCCGCTATGCAAAGAATTATCGTTGATATTTTTCAGTCTCAACAACTTCTGAGTGAGTCTCAATCTGAGGGCTTAAACTTCGATTTAGCTAAAGAAGTATCACTACTGAAACAATATATTTCGTTTAGACTGCTTGTTGAGACAATCTCATGACTCATGTCTATTCATATTATGATGATGACCATTCCACAGAAAAGTTATGCTGGGCTATTTTATTGTTTATGGCTTGTAACTTTTTAACATTGGCTAAAAGCACATGATGAACTATGTCGCTCTCTTTGATTAGAAAGACTTCTTTATTTTCAATAATATTAATATCGAACGCTATCCCTTGGTATTTATCGTTGTCGTTGGTCGTAACCAAAATTTGGCTACGACGCATACATACAATTTCAAAATAGTCATGGGCGTCACAAGATATGCGACTTGTCATTTATTACCTCTCTACATATGTATAAATAAGCGCTTGTTATAAATAGTTAAAGTCGAATAATGCTGTGCCCTTGAGCTGCTATATTTTTTTGAACTTCTGAATTGGCTATTTCGCTATGACAAAAATTGCAGCGACTTTGCTCAATGTTCTTACCTTGTATGCCCAAACTAGCTAAGTAATTTTCAGCATATCGTTTCACCTGACTAACGTGTTCATCATTAACGAGCACATCAAAATGAACATAATCACCGGCAGCAGTGTGGACGTGAGTATCATAAACGTGAATTTTCATAATATTTCCTTTTTAAATTAAATAGATGGTTATTGGCTTTTACCGGGTAAACTTAAGTCACCTGAGGCGACGTCAAAAACATCGGTTACACACAATAATGGCGCGTGTACTTGCTGATTTATTTTTAACCCTGCGGTAACACCATCAAATGAGAAGTTATCGCTAAAACCAATAGCCGATAGGGGAACTCTCACTAACACTTCTGAATCTTCTAATGAAAAATCAAAGTCTGGACTATCAATAAATATAGGCAAGTTGGGCCATGTTTTAGGAAGCGCTGGAGAACTACCTTTTTCGATGTCTTTAACCTTCAAAGCCCCTTCGCCACAAGCATTGTCAGGTACTAATACCACCCAGTGACTATGCCATTTATCACCGTCGTTGCTTTTGTTGCCATCATTATCCTCATCATATAAAGGTGTATCGTCAAAATCTGGGTGGACAGTTAACGCTAGCGCTAAAATTCCTTGGTCAGCTTCAAAACCAACCGCTGAACTATTTAATGATGTTGGCCATACATAGCTAAATATATCAGCACCAGCTAATTCGCCATTCGCTACAGGCAGCTTTGCACCTACCTGTCCTTTTACCGCTTGCTGGAAGATTAAGTGAGAACCTTGCGTAGTAACTTTTGCATGCACAATATCAAATTCCGCTGCAATGCCCGGTGATATAGGAGCCTGTATATGGCCACTGTGTTTATTATGGGCCAGCCCATAGGTAGTAAATAATGCCGTGCTTAATGCCGTAGCTATAATTAGCTTTGAGTTTTTCATTAATATTCTCCAAGTTTACGTAATATTGTTTTGAGTCGAAACTAACTTTATTTGAACATGATAAATATCGCTTGTCAAACATGTTTTGACTCGATACTATTTAGCTATGAATGATGAATTATTTAATTTAATCGAGCGCTTATCGAATTTACTTCGACAAGAGACTCGCGCAGAAGGGCAGAGCCTAGGTTTACAACCGGTTCAACAAGAGGCTCTTTATTATTTGTCTACCTGCAATCGGTATTCGGATACAACGTTGGCTGTTACTGAGTTTTTGGGCTTGACCAAAGGCACGGTTTCACAATCACTAAAAGTTTTGGAAGGCAAAAAATTAATTGTTAGAGAGAAGGACAAAAATGATAAACGCATTACTCATTTAAAAGTGACAGAAGTCGGTAACACTTTTTTAGCAGCAACTTGTCCGCCTAAAAAATTTACTGAAGCTGTCACTCAATTGTCAGATAAAGACCAGAGCAATACCGCTATATTACTCTCTGAAATACTTAGGAATTATCAAATAACAGCAGAGCGCAATGCTTTTGGTGTGTGTCGACATTGCAAATTTAATCAAAAAACCCCAGAAGGTATTGTCTGTGGCTTAACTAAAGAGCCATTAAGTACAGAGGACACTATGTTAATCTGTCGAGAATATTGTACTTAAAATAGAACAAAAAATTGTTTTGAATTCTCGAACAGATTAACCTGACGCTGCCGGAAAAGCAGAGGATACACTCTACTTAGCAGTAATGGGATTGTAGCGACTCATGCTCCACTGCAGTAGTTTGTTCTAGGATTTAATCTTTTGGTCTAAGCGTCTCAATAATCTGTGCATCCACCCAGTAGATATCTATATTACCCTTCTTCATGGTTCTGTTGAAGAGTATGTACTTGCCATCAGGGGTGACACTGGCATAGAAGTCGGCTTTATCTGAATTAACTTTATCGCCCATATTGATCGCAGGTCCCCATGAACCATCCTTTTGTCGGTAACTAATATAAATATCTGTGTCTCCATAGCCGCCTGCACGTTCGCTATCCCAAATAAGGTAGCTTTCGTCTGGTGCGATAAAAGGATGAGCTGTCCATTTACCTGTATTGACTATAGGGCCCATTTTTTTTGGTGCTTGGCGCTTGCCATCTTTTATCGTAGAGATGCGGATTTCATCATTGCTTTTATAATCGTCAAAAACATAGGTGCCCTTGGCAGATGCTGACAGACGCATAATGCCCCAGTCTTTCCTATCAAACATTGGCCCAAGGCTTTTAAGCTCTGACCAACCATCGCCGACTCGGTCTTTATAACCTTTCGCCATATGCATGCGTTGACCGTCAGGTGAAAAGACGATTTCACCTGTCCTAGGGAATTCAGTGTATTTTTTCCAGACATTATTATGCTGGCGAAAGCCGATAACCGTGGGCTTGAATTTTTTAACGTCGGTGGCGCGATCTAAGGTGAAGTAAAACTCCTTCATGCCGGGGGAAAACACGCCTTCAAGTTCCCAACCTTCTTTAGATATGATGCCCGGAGCAAAGGGTTCAGCTACCTTGACTGGTGGCTTTTGTCCCATATAGGGACCTTCAAGCACTGGAAATTCATCTTGGCTATGACTTTTGCTACTCATAGCTAACGAAAAAAGAAGTAAGGTGATAAAAAGTGTACTCATATTAGTAATAGGTTTCATGGGGTATTCCTTATTCCTTATTTAAGAAAAGCTGGCAGGATGCTTTCCGCCATCATCTGCATAGTATTATTTTCTCTCGCATGGGCGGTAAAAACAACGGTTAAGTCAAGCGCTTCAAATGTTAAAATGTATTGCTCACCACCACCCCAAGCAAATTTTGCTTGGTAGCTTTTATCTTTGATTTTAATATCGCTTTGATACCAAAAGTAACCATATGAAAAGCTGTCGGGTATCCACTCTTCTGTAGGTTTTGTTATGGCACTGGTAGCCTTAGATAAGAAGGCGGCTGAAATAAGTTGTTTGCCCTGCCATTTTCCTTTGTTGATGACCAATGTGCCCACCTTGACCATATCGCGAGAGGTAACACTAGAGCTGGTCTCAGCTACAGGTAAGCCATTAACATCATTATTCCAACCGTAATCAGTGATGCCTATTTTTGCTAATACTTCAGTTTTGATAAAGTCTTTGGCTGATCCCGGAACTACGTTATTAAGCACTTGCATTGTTATGCGTGGATCTGCATCTTGATATTTAAACGTTTGTGACTTGGGTGAAATAGCATCACTATGTTGTAAAAACTGCTCAGTGACATTAGACCCTTTGGTTTTAGTGCTGCTATCCATGATTAATTTTTGCCTTTCAGCGCTGACACGAATGCCTGAACTCATGCTCATTACTTGATGAAGGGTAATTTTTTCTGCCCCTTCAGCTATCTTTTCTAGGTCAATATCTTTAAGAAAGCTAATAACAGGTTTGTGTAAATCGGCCATTGTCAGGTGACCTAACTGAATTGCTCGCCCAATGGCTATCGATAAGTAGGATTTAGTAACAGAAGCTTGAAAGTGAGGTAGGTTAATACGACCCCTGCCGTAATAAGATTCAAAAATAAGCTTGTTTTTATGGGAAATAAGCACGCTGTCGAACTTACCTTCGTTATTCTCTGCTATTTCCTGGGCCATCTTAACAATTAGGTCTTTATCACCACTTATAGCTAACTTACCTATGGAAATATCGTCTCTTCTATCACTAGGCGCAGTATCGATAAAGGCTTCTTTAAGATAAGGCATATCCCAAAATGAGACCTTAGTATCGGCGGTTGAAGCCTCTGGCGCTTTGGCGTTTTTATCAGTATGAGCTGAAACAATGCAGCTACAAACGCTAAATAGTGCAACAGCGATTAAACTTTTATATTTTAAATTGATGGTCATAAATTATTCCGTCATTTTGATGTTTTTTATTTTACTAATTAGTATTCAATGTTGATTCAGAAAGCGCTCTTTTTATCTAGGTTGCGCCTTTGTAATATTGTGCTTATTATTTAGGCCTGAGAGTCTCAATAATCTGCGCATCAACCCAATAGATATCTGTATTACCCTCAGCTATGTTTCTGTTAAATAGTATGTACTTGCCGTCAGGGGTGACGCTTGGATAGTAATCCTCTCGAGTGGAATTGACTTTATCGCCCATATTGATCGCAGGTCCCCATGAGCCATTTTTTTGTCGGTAACTTATATAAATATCATTGCCACCAAAGCCGCCTTCTTTTTCGCTATCCCAAATCAAGTAGCTTTCGTCTGGCGCGATAAAAGGGTGGGCTGTCCATTCTCCAGTATTGATCACAGAAGACATCTTTCTTGGCGTTTGACGTTCGCCATTCTTGAGTTCTGAAATGCGGATCACTTTGTTTTTATAATCGTCAAAAACATAGGTCCCTTTGGCTGATGCTGTCAGGCGCATAATGCCCCAGTCTTTACGGTCAAACATAGGTCCAAGGCTTTTACGTTCAGACCAGCCATCGCCAATGCGATCTTTATATCCTTCGGCCATATACCATCGTTTTCCGTCAGGCGAGAACGCGGTTTCACCATTTCGTGGATACTCTAGGTACTTAGTCCAAATATTGTTTTCTTGCCGGAAACCGATAACGGTACGGCGTGTGTATTTCCCACCTTTTTTGGTGAAGTAAAATTCTTTCATGCCAGGGGCAAATATGCCTTCACCATCCCAGCTGTTTTTGGAAATGATACTCGGAGCAAAAGGTTCTGCTTTCATACCTGGCGGTGTTTGTCCAAGGTAAGGTCCTTCAAAAGCTGGGAATTCATCTTGACTGTTATTTTTCCCACTGATGGTTGTAACCGTATTTCCTATAAACGCCGGTAGTATCCTCTCTGCAGTTAATTGTAAAGTTGTATTGTCGTTATCATGATCAGTAAACACAATTAGCAGGTCAAGCTCCTCGATCAGAATGATATACTGGCCGCCACCGCCCTGAGCAGATGAGCTGAAATAACTCTTATTGCCAACTTTCAGATCTCCACTCCACCAGTAATAACCGTAGCCCTGATTAGAGACATCCTTGCCGCCACCGTAGATTTCAATATCGCCACCGGTAGAGAGGAGCCTGCTGGTTGCTTTGGCGATAAACGCTTCAGGAACCAACTGTTCTCCCTTCCATTTGCCTTTGTTGACAGTCAAAGTTCCCCACTTGAGCATATCGCGTGAAGTCATGTTCGAGCCATAAGGTGCTGTCAGCAGACCACTAACGTCAGTCCCCCAGCGATAATTGGTAATGCCAATTTTGTCGAGAAGTTCTTTTTTGATAAAATCTTTAGCGGTGCCAGGCACGACAGCGTCAAGAACTTGCATCACCAAAATAGGATCGAATTGATATTTAAAACTCTGAGACGCTGTGGTTATCGGTGCACTATGCTCGAGGTAAGTCTGAACTTGCCCCTGGCCTTTTAACTGGCTTGGATTTTTATCAAACTCATCTCTCTGTTCGTTGCTGAGGCGGATACCTGAACGCATAGTCATCGCTTGGTGCAGCGTGATTTTTTCAACCCCTTCAACAAGTTTTGATGGGTCGAGATCTTTTAGAAAACTGATCACTGGTTTGTCTAAATCAGCCAGGGTTAAATAACCCAGCTGTATAGCACGACCGAGTGCCATACTAGTGTAAACTTTAGTCGTTGATGCTTGAAAATGAGGTAAATTGACTCGACCTCGGGAATAGTAGGATTCAAATAATAGCTTGCCCTTATGGGCAATAAGCAGGCTATCGTACGAACCATGTTTTTTGCCAGCAATCCCTTGCGCTAACTTAACAATCATGGCTTTATTACCGCCATCAATGCCTAATTCGCCAACGGCAATCCCGTCTTTTTTGTCTGCAGGTGTGGTATCAATAAAGGCCTTTTTAAGTTCTGGAATATCCCTGAATGAGAGTGAGGCTTCTGTGGCAGAAGCCTCAGGAGCTAAGCTGATTTCTTCTTCGACACTTTGGGCGACAAAGCTGCTCATACCGCTCAAGAGAGTTAGGGTGATTAATTTTTTGAATCTTAAGTTGATGGTCATATTATTTCTCCTCTTTTGACAAGCTTGATAACCATTTCACACTACGTACACCAAGCATAGGAAATGAGTCGCTATGGCCAGAGGATTCAATCACTACATGTTTTATTGATGATAATCCTTCATATTGTTTATTTTTTAGCTTGGTAACAAACTCTTCAATATGAGGACCTAACTTCTTCTCCAATTCGCCATATGAAATATAAAGGTTAATCGCTTGTTCTTTACTCTTTAATACTTCATGTTCGAGAGAAAAAAGTAAGGGGATATCTCGCCAAAGTGATGGGCTGCCAAGAATGTAGTTTTTAAAGGTATCGGGTTGTGCCATTAAGATATAAGCGCCAAAGCGTGCTCCTGCAGAAAAGCCAAAATAAGTGCGATTTTCAGGATCAGTTCGGTAATTTTTTTCTATGGTTTTAATCACATCGTTGCGAATAAAAGTCAGATGGTTACTGGCCTGACCGAGTTGATATTTAGCCTGAACTTCAGGGTTACTTGACTTACTTATTGAATAATCTCTATTTCGACTTACGTGCTGCCCTTTTTCTTTCATTAGCGCTGCATTGATGTCTTTTTGCCAGGAAATTCCAACCAAAATTGCGTCTTCCATTAAAAATTCAGTGGCGCCGGATAATATTTCGATTTGCCAGATTGCATCAGTAAAGTAGATGACAGGATAGATCTTATCTTTATTATCTGAATATCCCTCAGGTAACTTAATATACAGCTCATACTGTCTATCGGCTTGAGTGTCTTTAATCGGCAAAACTTGTATTTTTGATAAGGTGAAGTCACTTGTCTCGTTCGCCTGCACAAATAGAAAAGGCAGCAAATATAGACAAACTAAAATTAAAATATTTTTCATATCCATTTAATTTCTCACTGGTAAAACGCTAAACCCTTGTAGGGCTGTTCTTGAACATCAAGAATGTTTTAAATGTACATGAATAATAATAAAAACACCTGACGTACCACTGATTTTTAGCTGACTTCATACTGATTTTTGAATAAATACTTAAATACACCTTAACTATCAATTGGTTATAAAGTTAGCTTTAGTTGCGTTCAGAATTTATGTTAAGATGATTTTCTTGTTCATACTCAATTTTGAGTAACAACGTTCATTCTGGTAAGAGGTTTTATGGCGGTAAAGTATTGGGTAGGTGATTTTTTTGTCGATTTATCTAGAAATCAAGTCACTCAAAAAGAGCAATCGAAAACTATTGCTCCTAAAGCTTTAGCGGTTTTAACCTACCTTGCTGAAAATCAGGGCAGAGTGGTTAGTTACGACGAGTTATTTGATAAAGTTTGGCCCGACACGGTTGTTACGCCTAATACATTACAAAGAAGTATCGCCCAACTAAGAAAAGTACTGGGTGAAGACACTCAATATCAGTCCTATATTAAAACCCATACCAAACAGGGATATAGTTTAGAATGCGAGGTTCGGTGGCAGGATAAAATCGATATCGAATTGTCCGTTGAACCAGAATCCTTATTAAAAGCCGATACTGAAAAGTCTGAGATAGAGCAAGATAATAGCTCCCCACATCTCCATATTGAAAACACTCACCTTGAAAGCCCTCATACCGAAACATCTCGATCGACTTTAAGTTGGCTCAGTATCTTCACCGGCATTATTATTTTGGCGATTATCAGCGCTATATACCTTACACAGCCACAACCTTTTAAACTGTCTGTTGGTGAATTGCGTTCACTGACCGCTACTGACAATAAAGAGTTTGGTGGGATATATTCGCCTGACGGTGAATACATTGTTTTCCTGCGCTATTCAGAAAGGCTCTGTCTTGAGAGTAATCTTTGGGCAAAACACACTAAAACTCAGAAAGAGATCCAACTGACAAAAAACATGGCACGCTATGGTACTGCTAGTTTTTCTAAAGATGGCAAGAAACTGGTCTTTATTGAAACTGAAAACTGCAGCCAACCCATCACTCAGAAACAGTGTTATAAACTAATGACCTTGGATTTTGAACAAGCACTTAAGACTCCTCAATCTCCAAGTTTATTAATGAAGTGTAAAAACTCAAGAATAAGTAAACCTACCTGGCTAAATAATAATAAGATCGCTTTATTGCAAAAATCGTCTAATCGTTGGAAGTTAGTCAACTACTCGATAACGGATAACAAAAGTACTGTTATATATTCGATCGATGATGGCAATTTAATTGACTATGACTATTCGGTCAAAGACGACCTTATCGCATTGACCAGTATCCATAATGATGGCCAGTACTATATTGAAACACTCAAACCAGACGGCCAAGTATTATCTAGCCATCAGATTGAATATCCGCCTGAAATACCAAATTTAAGATTTATCTACCCAAACTTTACACCAATGAATAAACAACTTATTTTCAGCACGGGTCGACAACTCTTTGGTCTATCTTATCAAGGTAAAATCACCAATATTAGTTTACCCCTTGATGCACCAATGGGCTCACCAATATTTCACCCCGACGGTAAACGAATGCTGGTGATTAAGGGAAATTGGGATAGTGATGTTGCCACGATTCCCTTATCGAAAATAACGAAGACGCAAGCAAAGCAATTCATAATCACAGAAGATAAAAATTACTCGATAATAGCACGCTCTAATCTTGCCGAAAACAACGCCCAATATCAGCCAGGTGGTGAGTTAATTGCTTTTAAATCGGATCGTTCGGGCGAGGATCAACTTTGGATAACCGATGGTAATAGTCCGCAACAACTCACCTATTTTCCGATAGATAGTCGTATTAATGGTCAAGATTGGGCTGCTGATGGTAAGAGTATTTTAGTCAATGTTAATAATATGCTCACTCAAGTGACCCTAGATTCAAAACAAGAGTCAAAGCAAGAATTCTTTCCATTCGAGCAGCGTATTGAGCAACTTTTCCACTGGAGTAGTAAAGACAATACCGCCTTGATAACTGCGCGTATTAAAGGCTTAATAACCTTTGGAGAGTTCAATCTTAATAACCAAGAGTTCAGGGCTATCACTGATAAAAAAGTAAACTGGGCGCTCAAAAGTGAAGATGGTCGATTAATTTACACCGATCAGTTGGACCGATTTTGGCAACCAGGTCCCGCGGAAGACCAACTGATTAAATCACTAGAGCACCAAGGAAGCGACAAACGTTTCATAACAAAAAATAATGTGATTTATGGCATTAATGAGGAGTTGCAATTGTGGTCTTACAACCTTAACGAGAATACCTTTGAAATTATCGGTAATACACCTATTAACCTTGATTATTTAACTGATATAAATCAGATTGACATTCTACTTAGTATTCGTATTAGCGCTAAAAAAGAAGTGGCTGAACTCACCTTAAAGTGACGTTAGGATTAACGAGTTGTTTGCTTGGGTTTTACGCATATAGCTACCTTAATTTAGTAGCTGTTTGTGGGCGTTCTGTCATCTTCTCATTATTTTTGATGAAAGATCGTGAATTAATATATGCGAATAAGGGTTTTGTCTAGAGGCATTAAGGGAAAATCCTCTGATTATCATTTCTTTCACATGAGCTGATAAAATATAGCTATGCAAATTTTTTGAATGGTTTTAATAATGTCTTCTTAACCGTGCGCCAATGCGTTCTAGGTATTTTAGGGGCCATTTTTAATAACTGTTGGTAATCATTATCTGTCAGACTCACCTCTCCGCCATGAGCAAGAATAATCGTATCAGTCTTTAAAGCCATTATTTTATGCAATGATGCTCTGTAACGATTAGGGTGGAAAATGGGGAAAGGGGGAATATATTTATTTTTTACTTTTACTATTAAATCAGCGACATAAACTTTATTGCTAGGTAAATGCTGTAGCGATAAATCTCTATCGGTATGTCCTTGAGTAGACAAGGCAATCCATTCAGAAAAGCCGGGTAATTCATCGCCATCGTCAAGTTTATAATCAGTGACTAGTTGGCTTGAATACCACATATTATTGCGTGTTTTTTTCATGCGTTTTGCCACCCACTTAGCTAGCAATATATCGGTAAGGTGCATTAATCGACCGTCTAACCCTGAGTACCATTGGCCACTAACATTGGCTGCTGCTATTTTACAACCCGTTAATTTTCTTAGCTTATTGGCTGCACCCGCATGATCAGGGTGCATATGTGTCACCACAACTAAAGTTAAATCATTGAGTGGACGTTGTAAGGTTTGGGTAATAAAGAGCTTCAACGTGGCAATGTCGGATCGACAGCAGCCATCAAGCAATAAAAGCTTATCAGGATACTCAGCGAGTAATATTGTTTGAATATGACCGTTTATGTGGTGCAGTTTCATCATGATAAGGGTGTTAAATAATTTTTTAATTGTTGTCCTATACAGTAAAAGAAAAATCTAAAGGCTGCACCCTATTTAATCTAAATAGACACTTTTAAGTGTCTTCTTTGTTAAATGAATATTACTTAACAAATGGTGTAAGAGAGTGTTAATACTTATGCAAATATTATCTATAAGCGTAATTTTATTTAGCTTATTTAAATCAAAAAGTATTGATAACTTTGTTCATTATGAGTCTACAGTCGCGATGTTTTAGACTATTATTAATTTATGTACTTGCTGTGTGGGAGGTTTGATCAAAAGCTAGCTTTAAGCAGTGTTTTGGTATTCCAATGAACTACTGGCGTTAAATAAAAATAAAATCATGACAAAATTATTAGGGTTCAATCTATATGTTTAAAGCCGTACTCGATTGCTTGTTTGCCACTAACACAAGTAAGGAACAACCTAATTATTTTTATTTTGAAGGAGATGAGGAATTAGAAGAAGAGCTGATTAATAAATCGTTAAATAACATTAAAAAGGCTAACATATCAAAACCACTACGCTTAATCAGTGCTGAAGAAACTCATCAGCAAGAATTCTATGACTTCTTATTTGGTCAATCACCTGCCACAACACAACATGATGAACTATCTCACTATGTTGCTGCTCAAATTGATACTGTATTGCGAAACCCCGAAACCATTTTTCAGGCAATGCCTGTATTACCAGCATCACTTAGTAAGGTAATTGAGCAACTGAGTGATAATAACTTTGATACCGAAGAATTATTGGTTCTGATTCAACAAGAGCCATCAATCGCGGCTAAAGTTATTGAGCTGGCCAATTCGTCTTTTTATAACCACACAAATAAAGAAATAGCGGATCTTAAATCAGCTTTTATGCTACTAGGCAGTAACGGACTTATAGAGGGCGTGATCAATGGTTTTGTCAGTAAATTAACACCGCAATCACATATTTATTTTAAGCAGTATGGCAATAAAATCTGGCAACACAGTCTTGCTACTGGTGTTATCGCTAAAGCATTACTAAATACTTCTACTTACAAAGAGGAGGCAGCACAAGGTTATCTTATTGGTCTTATTTGTAACTTGGGTGATATGATTATGTATCAGTTATTGATGGAAGCCTTTTCTTTTGTTCATCCGGATTGTCAGCCGAACTCTTATGCCTTTAAAGAGTTAATGCAGAAAAACTCAAAAAAAATAGCCTATCACATAGCTAAACACTGGCATTTTCCCCCATCGATTTTAGATGCATTGGCCTTGCAAGTTAAGTTAACTAAACCTTCAATGTTATCAGCTGCCTTTACTAAGAGACCTATGGCTTGTTTCGTCTTTGAAGCCAATATAATTAGTGAGTTAATAATGATGTTTGAGCATAAAGATAAAACTGAAGAGGAGGTCTATGAGGCGGTAACAGCATTGCTGCATAGTGAAGAGGCTAAGCAACATATAAAGCTTTATTTTGCTAACGAAGGTGTTACGCCTTAACTTAATGAAACTGGTATAAATAAAAGCCACTTTTGCTATGAGC
This sequence comes from uncultured Colwellia sp., assembly GCA_913063325.1. Lineage (GTDB taxonomy): Bacteria > Pseudomonadota > Gammaproteobacteria > Enterobacterales > Alteromonadaceae > Colwellia. The sequence goes on from CAJXYE010000013.1 coordinate 12,616, forward strand.
ATAAGTGGCTTTTAACATGAAGTTATCTAACTAAACAGTTTAGCTAATTTACTTGCGTTAATGTTGAGCCAGAAAATTGCATCGTTTCACTGGTGATTTTTTGTCTCTTTTCTGCTAAGAGCAAATAGAAGCTAGGTAAAATAAACAAGGTAAAGATAGTACCAATAAACATACCCGCGACTAAGATAATACCAATACTATTACGCGCTTCTGCACCCGCGCCGGTTACTAATACTAGCGGGAAATGCCCTAAAATAGTGGCTGCAGTGGTCATCAAAATGGGACGTAAACGTGTGGTTGCCGCTTCAGTTACTGCGGCTAGTTTATTAGCACCTAGCTCTTGTGCATGATTAGCAAATTCCACAATCAAAATACCATTTTTAGCGATTAACCCTATTAAAGTAATTAAACCTATTTGTGAATAAATATTGATAGTGGTTAATTCAAGGTAAGGTATAAGGAGGGCACCTGACAAGGCTAATGGCACACAGCCAAGTAACACCACTAAGGGATCTCTAAAGCTATTAAACTGTATTGCCAGTACTAAAAATACAATTAATAATGAAATACCCAATACCATGATTAAGGTATTACCTTCTTTGCGTAACTGTCTAGACTCACCAGCATAATCAATGGAATAACCTAAAGGTAATATTTCTTTTGCAGCGTTTTCAAGAGCAGATAATGCTGCTTCTTTATTTGAACCTGGCGCAACACCACCGTAGATTCTAAAAGACGATTGCTGCGCAAAAGTACCTAGTGCTCTAGGGACTGTTTTCCATTTTAAATTGGCAACAGATGAAACAGGTAACAGTTCACCGGTAGGTAATTTTATATCCAATGATAAAATTGCTTCTGTTTTACTACGGACGTCATCATTTATAATAGGGATCACTCGGTAAGCTTTACCATTAGAGTCAAAACGATTAACAAAGTTACTCGATAATAAGATACCTAATTGTTCACTTATTTGTCCGACAGTCATGCCTAAGTCAGCAATTTTCTCACGATTTAATTGCAATTCTACTTGTGGTAAATCTATTTTTAAATCGGTATCAGCAAAGAGGAATTTGCCACTGCCAAAGGCTGCGCCAACCAGTTGATCAGCATATTGTTTCATCTCGCTATAAGGAGCAGAGGCTTTAACAATCATTTCTATTTCAAACTGACCTGAACTGGGTAATGAGGCCGGTAAAATAGGAAACATATTAAGTCCAGGTATTTGCGCTAATTTACCATAAATACGAGGTACTAGAGATTGTGCACTGTAGTCACGGTCATCAGCATTTACTAACTCTAAACCACCAAATCCGCCACCACCAAAAATGATTTGCCAAATTTTCTTGCCGCCTTCAATTTCTTGCAAGCTTTCAACAACGGGGTTCATTTGCGCAACGTTATAAATCAATGAAGCATCAGGCGGCGATTGAATGACAAACATAACCATGGCTTGATCTTCTACTGGCGCTAATTCTTTCTTAGAGTAGAGGTAAAAAGGTACTGTGAGCAATGAAACAACCAAGGCAATTAAAAACACTTGCCCTTGCCACTTAAAAATACGGTGTAATAATGCAGCATAGCTTGTTTGTATTTTGTCAAAAAGATGATTTACTTTAATGGTTAACCAACCCTCTTCACCACCTTTAGGTGAAACATAAGCGCTCATAATAGGTGATAGTGTGATGGCAACTATGCCTGAAATGATTACGGCAATGGCTAAAGTAAAAGCAAACTCTTTAAACAACACACCAGTTAACCCTGATAAGAATCCGATAGGCGCATATACTGCTGCCAATGTTAAGGTCATTGAAATAATAGGTACAAGCAGTTGGCGAGAGCTAATGAGCGCAGCATCAAATTTAGACATGCCTTGGCGCATTAGACGAGCTACGTTTTCTACCACAACAATGGCATCATCAACGACTAAGCCAACCGATAAAACAATAGCTAATACGGTTAATAAGTTTAACGAAAAGCCCATCATAGCCATAGCGGCAACCGCGCCTAAAATTGAAATAGGTATGGTAATTAATGGTACTATTGCGCTTCTAAATGAGCCCATTAGCAGAACAACGACCAAGCCAACTAAAATCACAGTTTCAATCAGTGTGGTGAAAATTTCTTTTAATGCATCACGCATGTATAAAGTGCCATCATAGGCGTAATCGATTGATATACCATAGGGTAGGGTTTTATTTAATTCTGCTACTTTTTTATAAACTTTATCGCCAATAGCAATTTCATTGGCACCAGGCAATGGCCAAATAGCGATATAAACAGCATCTTTATCGTTTAGTCTAGCGGTGACACTGGTATCTTCTGCGGCGAGTTCAATGTTTGCTACATCTTTTAAATAAATGTTAGCGCCATCGATCTGAGTAATGACAAGTTGCTGAAAATCTTCAACACTACTGAGCTGGGTATTGGCAACAATATCAATTTTTTGGCGACTATTTTCTACATAGCCCATAGTGGCTATGGTGTTATTTTTTGCTAACGCTTGATAAACATCACTCGCACTTAAATTAAATACTTGTAGGGCTTGAGCATTTAACCATACTCGCATTGCCGGTGTTCTTGCACCTTCAATACCTACGCGTTGCACACCTTCTATCGCATTTAAAATAGGGTTAACTTGGCGATTTAAATAGTCGGTAATACGCGATAAGTCATTACCATTAGCTTGGACATTTAAATACATAACAGCGAAAGGTCTATCAGCACGGCTTACTGATACGACGGGGTCCTGCGCGCCTTGGGGTAATTCGAAACGAATTTGTCCTAACCTTGCATTTAATTCAGCTAATGCCAGTGTTGAATTTTCGTTTAATTTTAGCCAAACCGTTACTTTGGAGCTACCTGAAGTACTTACTGAATCAACGTATTCAACCCCTGGCACTGTAGCTGCGGCTCGCTCAATAGGCTCGGTGACGAAACCTTTTACCACATCAGCGGAAGCACCGATATAATACGTCTCAATAACAAGTGAGGCACTGTCAATTTTTGGAAATTGTAGTACCGAAATTTTACTTGCAGACCAGATGCCAGCAATACAAATAATAATCGATAAGACAATAGCGACTACCGGTCGTTTGACAAAGATATCCATTATGGATGATTTATTTTCTTGCATCATAATCCCTTATTGTCCGCTAACATCAGCTGCTACCGCTTGAGTCGCTTCTTCAGCAAGGTATACTTTCATACCGGGGAATAATTTGAATGAACCTTTATTCGCAATGAGTTGACCTGCTGCTACGCCTTTAAGAATCATTACGTGATCACCTTGTCGCTCACCTAATTCAACAGGCACTATTTTAGCACGGTAACTACCTTGCGCTTCAGCTTCTAAAACAAAGACATAATTACCTAAAGCATCACGTTTTATCGCTAAATCGGGCACGCTAGCTACTGTTTTTTCATTAGAAATGGGCACTATTACCGACACCAATGTATTTGGCTTTAACGCTAATGTTGCAGAAGGCAATTGTGCGCGGTATTTTAAATGACGTGAAACACGAGATAACTGTGGGTCGATAGCGACAATTTTTGCTTCAAATGTTGAATCTTGATTGATAGGACTAATTTTTACCGTAGCCGCTAAATCTAACTCTTGATAAAATTGCGGTAAATTAAAATCAATCCAAGTGAAATCATTAACACCGACGAGTTCAAGTACTTGGCTATTTTTATCTAAATATTGACCCACTTCTAAAGTATGAATACCTATAGTCGCGGTAAATGGCGCCGTTAATGTCTTTTTGTCGATAGCTGTAGTAATTACTGTGATGTCAGCCTTGGATATTTGTACTGCAGCGCGGGCCTGATCAACTTTCTCTTCACTAATGCCACGAGTTTTCTGTAGCTCAATATTACGATCTAGGGTCTGCTGATTTAACATAAGTGTCGCTTTAGCTGCGATCAAGCGAGCATCTTCGTCCCTATGATCTAATTCAAGCAATACTTGGCCTTTATTAACAATGCTACCAGAGGCTGCATTTAATCGGGTAATTTCACCAGCCAACTCATTATTGAGCATTAAAAACTTAAATGCTTGCACTTCACCACTGACTTTAATATGTTTTTGGTAGCTAGTATTACTAACTTTTACCGCGGTTACTGTTGCTGCCATCTCAGGCATCATCGCTGCTTGAGCATTAGCTGCTTCTTGCAACGATGTTTTATAGCTATGTAAGCCAAATACTGTACCGGCTAGGATAATGATCACTAAAAGCCATTTGGTTATATTCATGATTGTTAATTCTTCCCTTAATTTTGATCACTTAATGACAAGATGATTAAGTGTTTTGATATGATTTCTTGTACATGGATACTGTATGTTATTACAGTATCGTAGTCATGTCTTTTTATACTACCTAAGTCCGGCATTTAATAAGTGATTGCAAACGTTAACTATATCGTCGCTTGATATTTTTTCTTGCCAATCGTAGCTATTAACTAAGCGTGCCATAGTATTGATGTGCAAGTCATCAGGAGCTAGTACTAGCGCGCTTTCTTCTGTGTGTTCATTGGAATTGACATCATACTCACTCTGCAAATTTTGGTGTAAACGTACGGTTTGAAAATAGCCAACAGATAAGGACCAAGTACCTAAGTTTATTTCTTTAATATCTCGATTACCTGAAGTTAATTCACCTGAGTCTGCCGCAGTTTGTAAAAACTGCTGGAACATTGTTTGACATCGTTCTCCACAAGAGATCATTTGTGTTAACCAGCGCTCGGAACATCGCTTCATCATAGCTTCGGTATTAACAATATTTTCAAGTTGATTATCAAAGCTATACATATGCACTTTAGAAAAATCTAACAGGCTAGTGGCAATAATACGCTCAGGTGTTGTTAAGGGCAGAGCGAGCACTTTTTTGAAAACACCTTGGCGCTGTTGATACATACGCGTGGCTAAGGCAATTAATACGTCTTCTTTACATTGCACAAACTTATAAACGGATCCCATAGAAAGACCTGCTAATTTGGCAATAGCGGACATAGAAAAATCTAACAAGCTACTTTCTTCTATCGCCTTTATCGCCGCGCATATGATTAATCTTTCTTGTTCTTTTGCACTAAATCGTGGAGCTGGAGCCATATGAAACCTATATGAAATTATATTCGAATGTCATTCAAATGCTATTTTAACTGACTTTTTGTTAATTTCAACTACAAAATTATTATTGGATAGTTCTTTAAGTAATACCAATTCCGGTGAGTTTGTGATCTTGTTGTACGGAGTAAAAATATTTCAGGACAAGGCGCTTGATTGAGTAATAGCCGGCTATTGGGATTGAAAGCAACGCAGTCATGAAGAATTTTAGCCAGTACAAGTGAGTAGTAATTTAACGGAATTGGTATAACAAGGTTAGAGCGATGAGATAAGCTGACATAGTGATTTTTCGATCAATAAAAAAGCACTGATATCAGCATTTGCTTGGTATGAATGTCGATATCAGTGCTTTGGTGTAGGATGTGAGCTATTTGCACATTCTGGATTTATTAGCTAATAACCTTAGACATAAAAGTACTGTAGGGATCTTTTTGGTAATCGGAAAAGGGCTGACATTGTTTAAACCCCAGCTGTTGATAAAGTTTTTGCGCTGGTAGAAAAGCAGCCATAGTACCCGTTTCAAGGCATAGCTTGTGGTAACCGCGAGCATTTGCTTCGACAAGTATATGTTCCATAAGTAATTTGGCCACACCTTGACGTAAAAAATTACCGGAAGTACGCATCGACTTAATTTCACCGTGACTATTATCTAACGCTTTTAAGGCTCCACATCCGGCGAGTTCATCATTATGCCAAACACTCCAAAAGGTGATGTTTTCTTGCGCTAATGATGATAAATCAAGGGCATGCACACTTTCTGGTGGCGAGTGTATTAACATATCTTGATGATGTTCTTCTAACAATGCTATGACCGCAGGATGTGTTAGTGAGCCGATACGAATTTCCATTATTTACGAGCCTGTTTTTTAGTTTCTTTAAGTAACGCTTCTTCAAATTCTTCAGGAAATAAGACTAAACCTTGATTATCTTGGTTGGGAAAAGTTACCAAAGCTAATTCATCATCAAACAAGCCGGTACTCCAGTGACTGTACCATTTGCTTAATGAGATAACCTCAGCCTTACAGTGCTGCCATTCATCGGTTGCCCAGCGTTGTGCAAATTCTTCGTTAGGCCATACGGGAACGCAATCTTCATCTTCAGTATTTAGCATGACACAGCCATGCTCATCAGCTAATATCCAAATTTCTTTGTTGCTAACAACTTGTTGAAGTAAGTAGCTTAAGCGTTTTTCTTCATCGTATTTTTCTATGGTATTAAGTTGCTCTGTTGGTATCGGCATGGGCAGGTTGACTGTTTAAGATAATAGTTAACTATTTTATCCCGAGTTAAGCTTACTTGTCACTATAACCTGTCATTTCAACAAAACCTTCGCCCTGATGGCTACCACTAAAACGCACCATGCCTTCAAAGTATTCAATACCAAAGCGCATTATTTGCTGCTCATTGATTACTTCTACCTTGAGATTGATGTCTTCTTTAGAAATAGCCAATGAAAAGCTTTGAGGGTAGGGTGAATCACTGGTGGTATTATTGTGGTGGCTGATAAGATTGATATCGCTTGAAGCAATGCTACGAATTTCGCCATTGCGCGACATTATGCTGGCATAAAAGTAATTTTTCTGGTCTGAGCGGACACGAAAAAGCATCAGAGCAGTGTTTTCATTTAGGCGCAGTGAAAACCAATCCCAACCTTGCTGATCTTGCCCTAACATTTGTGAAGCCCATTCACGATCGAACCAAGCGGTGCCAGTCACTTTATGCCACTTACCTTGCCAATAGACCTTACCCGTAACATCAATAAAGGGCTGAGAATAATAATGGCTGGCGATATTTAAATTCGGGTGCTTAATGCTAAAACCGTTGTCGCCCTGTAGAAAATACTTTGCTGTGGTGGCAAGTTTCAACTCTACCTGCCAGTTGCTCTGTTTAGCGACTACCGCCTTTGTTGCATCATGGGGAGCATCATTTGTTACCTCACCTAGCTCTGAAGCATCTATAGCACTATTTATTGAGCCAACAGCGGAGCCATAAACTAAGCTTGCCGGCAGTAAGTTTGATGTAGATTGCCATCGCCAGTCATCTATTGTGGCATTAAAAGGCTCAGTGGTTATGTTGACGTTACCTAGCTCTTCGCGGCCATTTCTATAAGCGGCGCTATGGTTATTTGCATCAGCTAAAGCAGCATGTGCGAAGTACCAATGTTTATCGCCCACGGCGCGACGAAAAAGGGTCCATTGGCTTGCTAAAGACTGACCATCTTCGGTTGTTAACATCGCGGTTAAATACCACCATTCTTGGCGGTAAGCTTTTTTCGGGGCATGCGCTTGTGGAAAAATTATCGGCTTATCCAACGAAGCATTAGCAAATTGGCCATCAGCATCAGCAAGCAACTTTAACGACTGGCGTTTTTTTTCAGCTTCGCCACTACAGCCAGTAACAAGTATGGCTGTGGCTACTAAGATGAATAGCGGTTTTAAGCAATGCTTTAAGTGATATTTTAGGTGACGTTTCAAGCTAAAAATTATCATGACAAACTGGCTCTCACATTGAGCTTATATAAGGGAATAGCTAATGCCGGTAATAATATGATCAGCCCAGTAATACTAGTGATGGCAAACGGCGCGATATCTAACACCAGCGGCATGGACCAACCAAATGATGCCGGTAATACTTTGGCTACCAAGGCTTTAGCAAGTAAACCCGCTACCGGCCAACTAAGTAAAAGTACACCAAAAGCTAACAATAGCCACTGCATTAACATATGACTAAAAAGCTCAATACGGCTATAACCTAGACTACTTAAGGTGTATAAATCTGGTTTGCGTGCCAACTCTAAATTATTGGCTGACAAAAATAGACCAAAACAGGCTATGGTCAGTAAAACAAAAGCGATGGCCTGAGTAAGTACAAAGGTTTGCTTGAATATTGCTAGCGCCATTATTTTGATTTGTTCGGGCTCAAATATCTGCTGTTCATCAAGACCTAACTGTTCGGCTATTTCTTGCTTACTCAAGCGATTACTATCATTAAAGTAGACACCAACGCCACGCTCACGCCAAGCTGATAGTGGGATTTTGTTTGCCTTTAACGGAACTTTTACCGAATAGCCTTGATTGCCATAGTCATAAAAAATAGCAGTTATTATGCAGTTGAATGTCTGCTGGCCTTGTTTGATGGTGAGCTGTTCATCTAAGGCTAATGATTGTTTCAAAGAGAGCTGTTCGTTGATATAACAATTGAACTGCTCCGTGATACCTTGCTTGGACGATTGACTTTTAAACAATAAACTTTGCTGTTGTTTTGCCGACATAAGCGCATGCACGGCTAAGGTACTATCACCATATTTGGCGGTAGTTTCTTTAAAGATAATATATTCATCAATAGTGTCTTGTTGAGCAAGCCATGCCTCAACGTGGTCTTTTTGTTGTGGGTTATAACTGATAAATAAGTCTGAGCTGAGCAGCTGATCCAAATAGGCAGTGAAGGATTTTTCAAAACTGTTGACCATAAGCGCCGCTGAAATACTGGCGGTTAATGCGAGGTAAAATGCTGCTAAGGGTAAATAACGACGACCAACTTGTTGGTTGGCATCTTTAATAACGAAGTTAAGTCGAAACGAATGGCTAAAATAGCTCATTATTCTAAGTAAGTAGCTCAGTAAATTTGGTAATAAGGCGACACTGGCTATTAGCAGTAAGCCATATTTTATCATTAACTGATGCCATGAATTTTTAGCATAAACCTCAGGCCAAAGTAGAAACACAGTCATTAACGTTATACCTATTGCTGCGCTTACTTTGTAATTAAATGATTGTGGTACATCACGGGCTGTTAGAGCGATTTTGGCTGAGCTAATAACCCTAAATTGTTTTAAAAGTGCTAAAAAAACCGCGATACCAGAAATAACGAATGCCCAAAAGCTATATAACCAATGCCATTGAAAGTGTCCGGTTTGTCGTAGTTGATAAAGTTGTTCTAGGGTAATTCCTAATACCGGCAGTAGTATTGATACCAAGACAAAGGAGATTACTATACCTATTATGCTGGCGATCAAGGTCAAAGCTAAGGCTTCACATAACATTACTTTTTGTATGCTGGCTAATTCTACGCCAAGTAAGCGAAGCTGTGCCGCTAACTCACCGCGTTTCTGCCATGCTTGATTAGCGGCTTGAAAAGCAATAAATAAACAAACGATAAAACCTAAAATGGCCAGCGCCAATAAATTTAAATGTAAAGCATTGGCAAAACCTGTCAGTTCTTGAAGTGACCAGGATTCTTGTATTGCTAAATGTTCAGGTAATAGTTGCGCTAACCGCGCTTTTTCACTCTCGCTAATAGTAGCCACAACTAAATGACTAAAACCTTTGATATCGGGAAAAATCTGCCAAGCAAGGGGTAAATCAATTAAGGCGACTTTACCCCAATCGTTGATTTGGTTGTAGTGAATGTTAAATGGTTCGCCATCAACTAAGCGAACTTGATTATCGGTATTGTTTGTAGCCGTAGTTGAGGTTTCAGTAGAAGAGTGAGTTGAGGCTTTAGTTAAACCAAGGGTTTTTGCATAGTCATAACTTAGATTTATCTGTTTAGTCTTGAAACTCTCTGGCATCGTTAAAGCCAGAGGCAAGATATCCATGGCTCGGAAGGTGATTTTTTCACCCGACGTTAGCGTTTTACGAAAAAAGTGTGTTGGCGCAAGCTGATGAAAACCCTGCTTTTTTAACTGGCTAAAGTCACTGATATCAATAGTGCGGCCCTCATTGGCAACAATATAAAAGGCTACCGGAGATTTTAAGCGACTATTGGCTGTTTGGTATTGCTGCTCACTGGCGTGATTTAATACCAAAATGCACAATAACGTGCTGGTCGCTATGGCTAAACTTAAAATAAAGCCAAGGTTTAATAAAGGCTTGTTTGAATATTCAGCAAGGTGAGCTTTTAATACTAAGAAAAATTCACTAGTACTTACTGTGTTGGCTTTGTTTTGCATCAGCTTAACCAGTAACTAAGCTGACAGCAGCATCTAAACGGTAGACCTTATCCATACTAGCAGCCACATCAGCGCTGTGAGTGACCATAAGTAACGCTGTGTTGTTTGACTTAGCTAATCTGACTAACTGTTGCACTACCTGATTACTATTATTTTCATCTAAATTTCCGGTAGGCTCATCAGCAAGCAATAATTTAGGCTTACTATTTAACGCGCGAGCAATCGCCACGCGCTGCATTTCTCCCCCTGATAGGGTGGCCGGATACTTGTGTAATAAATGATTAATGCCCAGCTGCTCCGCTAGTGCTAAACCATGTTGAGCATCATAACGACCAGCGAGCTTGGCACTAAACTCAATATTATCTTGCACTGATAAACTTGTCAGTAAGTTAAATTGTTGAAAAATAATACCTATATGCTTTTTTCGTAACTGGCTAAGTTGCTTATCACTGGCTTGTGTCAATGATATGTCTGCTACTGCAACTTTACCTTGTTGAATTGGTTCTAAACCAGCTATTAAGTTAAGTAAGGTTGTTTTACCACTACCGCTATCTCCCATTAATGCAACGCATTCACCGGGCGCTACAGATAAGTTTACATTGTCTAATAAATGGCGATGATTATCACCATCGATGATCTGATGGTTGAGTGATTGGATAAATAACGACAAAACTATTCCTTTGAGTATTACGGAGTGCAGTAACTATTTACATGGTAGAGCACCATATAATGCAATTAGTTTTGAGTAAATAACAAATATTAACGTTATTGTAACAAGTTATCTGTTGCTTGAGTGAAGGGCCTGAATACCGGCGAAAAGTTTATTTGACTGCTAGTTATACCGGTTACCAATCAAGGTGCAGGTTTCAGAGTGTTTGAGAAACTTCAATTCAAGGTGCAGTGATGAAATAATGGTTATTCTCGTATAAATCACAGCAACCATGGTTATCGCCTGTTTTATTTCAGGCAAAAAAAAACCGATAGCAAAGGCTATCGGTGAGTTAGCTATGAGGAAAGCTAGAATATTCAATTATTACAACAAGCGTCCGCATAAGGGAACGAAGAGAAGTATAGAGTAGCTACTCTATATTTGCAATCGTTTTTGTAATTTTATTTCATAATCGTTATTTAATTACGTGGCTGTCTCGGCTGTGATATGACTTTTTAGTCTTTAAAGGCGAAATATCACACCTTTATTTTAGTTAGATCAATAAAAAGCTAGTGGGGTATTTGGTGATTTAGCATGCATACAGTAAACTGTCGGCAATTATAGTTTTAATAATGTTTTAAGTGAAAATACCATGTCATCTACAGATCAAAACTCTCAAGCCAATGACTTATCGACCAGCCCACAAGCACCTGTGGATGCTGATACTTCAGTCGATAATTCAGCCGAAAGTAAAGACACCACGCATTTTGGTTATAAAACCATTGAAAAAGACGATAAAATTTCTATGGTGGCAGGCGTTTTTCACTCGGTGGCTAAACAATATGATGTGATGAATGATTTAATGTCATTTGGTATACACAGGTTGTGGAAGCGTTTCACTATTGATGCCAGTGGTGTTCGTCCGGGTAATAAGGTTTTGGATCTTGCTGGCGGAACGGGTGATTTAACCGCTAAATTTTCACAGTTAGTTGGCCGTGAAGGTAAAGTTGTTTTAGCTGATATTAATAGCTCAATGTTAAATGTTGGTCGTGATAAATTACGTGATAAAGGTTTAGTGCAAAATATAGAATATGTGCAAGCCAATGCTGAGTATTTGCCATTTGAAGAGAATACTTTTGATATTGTAACAATCGCTTTTGGTCTTCGTAATGTCACTGACAAAGATAAAGCCTTACGCTCTATTTATTCAGTTTTAAAACCAGGTGGCCGTTTATTGGTTTTGGAATTTTCAAAACCAGAACATGAGCTATTGAATAAAGCTTATGATTTTTATTCGTTCAACATCCTACCTAAAATGGGTGAGTTGGTAGCTAAAGATGGCGAAAGCTACCAATACTTAGCTGAATCAATTCGTATGCATCCTGATCAAGAAACGTTAAAAGCTATGATGGAAAACGCTGGTTTTGAACAAACCACCTTTAAAAACTTAACGGGTGGGGTCGTTGCCTTACATAAAGGTTATAAGTTTTAATCATGCAAACTTCTAATAACCAGGCATTAACTCAACTAAATACTCAAGCGAGTACACAAGTTAGTGACAGCCTATTATTACCTCAAGTCGCCACGGCCACAATTGAATTAATTATTAATAAAGCCTTGGCTTTAAATAACAATAAGTTGGTCTCTTTTAGTGCGATAAACCAAAAAACATTAACGCTAAAATTGGCAGAGCTGTCATTTCCGTTATCTTTTACTGTTAATAGTACTGCTAGCGCAACAGGTATCATTGTTAGAACTCATGTTGAGTCTAGTGATTGCACTATAAATACCAGTATTAAAACACTTAAAAAATTGAAAGCTAAGCAATCTTTGACGTTATTAATCAAGCAAGATGAATTAGATGTTAACGGTGATATCAAATTAGCACAGCAATTTGCTAACATTGCTCAATCACTTGCAATAGACTGGCAATCAGAGTTAGCGAGACACCTTGGTGATGTACCTACTCATAAGTTATTACACTTTGGTAATAAAATTACTAAATCAGTATCGGCAGCAGGCAAGAAAATAGAGGCTGATATTGGTGAGTACCTAGTACATGAAAAACGACTAGTGGTAACCACTAGTCAAATAGCTAGCTTTAATCAGCAAACAAAAGACATCGCAAGCCAGGTTGATAGCTTGTCTGAGCGTATCGATAAACTCTTTTCAGATATTGCTGAAAAGTAGCTAAATCATAGTTAACAATTCGATTCATCAATGCATAGGAAATTATAATCACCGTGAGTAGCCAACGTCTTTATCAAATAGTTAAAACCTTCTTAAACTTTGGTTTAGACAAAATGGTACCTGCGGGTATGTTGCCTTGGTATGCAAAACTTGGTCGACAAAGTTTATTTTGGCTGAGAAATAAACATAAAGATAAAACGCCTGAGCAACGGTTTCGTTTAGCCATTGAAACATTAGGTCCGGTATTTATTAAATTTGGTCAAATGTTATCAACTAGGCGTGATTTATTGCCGCCCGAACTAGCTGATGAATTAGCCTTATTACAAGATAAAGTAACACCATTTGAAGGCGAGCAAGCAAAAGAACTGATCATTTCCGCCATGGGCATTGAGGTTTTTGAGCAGCACTTTAAAGACTTTGAACTAACCCCATTAGCATCTGCCTCGATCGCACAAGTTCACACTGCAACCTTACTAAGTGATGGCGAAGAGAAAGATATCGTTATCAAAGTATTACGACCAAATATCAGTAAAACTATATTAGCCGATATTAAGGTGATGTCATTATTTGCGGGTATCGTCGCGCGTTGGTTACCTGACGGGAAGCGTTTACGTCCTAAAGAAGTGGTCGAAGAATACCGTAAAACCATTTTAGATGAATTAGACCTTAACCGTGAAGGCGCTAATGCTATTCAATTAAAGCGTAATTTTGAACAAGGTAGTGAATACGATAAAGCGCTTTACGTACCAGAAATTCACAGTAAATATAGCTTTAAAAATGTTTTAGTGATGGAGCGTATTTATGGCATAGGCGTAGGGGAGGTTGATACCCTTAACGAACTCGGCGTGAATATGAAGTTACTGGCTGAGCGTGGTGTTGAGGTGTTTTTTACCCAAGTATTTCGTGATAGTTTCTTTCATGCGGATATGCATCCTGGCAATGTTTTTGTTGATGCTACTAATCCGGATGATCCTACGTGGATAGCGATAGATTGCGGGATTGTTGGTACGTTAAACCGTGAAGATAAACGTTATTTAGCGGAGAACTTTGTTGCTTTCTTTAATCGTGATTATCGAAAAGTAGCGCAATTACACGTTGATTCAGGCTGGGTGCCAGCTAATACCAGTGTAGATGAATTTGAGTTTGCTATTCGCACTGTCTGTGAGCCTATTTTTAATAAACCCTTGTCAGAAATATCCTTTGGCCAAGTATTGGTTAATTTATTTAATACCGCGCGGCGTTTTAATATGGAAGTACAACCGCAACTGGTTTTGCTACAAAAAACTTTATTATATATTGAGGGCTTAGGCCGACAACTTTATCCACAGTTAGATCTATGGCAAACAGCAAAACCATTTTTAGAAAACTGGGTTAAAGAGCAAATGGGCGTCAAGGCTGTCTTTAGTAAAATTAAAGCCAACTTACCTTTTTGGAATGAAAAACTGCCTGAAATGCCTGATTTGATTTATGACTACTTAAAAACCAGTCGTGAAAATCAACATCAGCAAACGAAATTAATGCAAACGATGTTGGTTAGTCAGAGTAAAAACAATCAACGAATCATCTATAGCATTATTGTTGCAGCCACTGTTATTTCTGCGGCGATTATTTTAAGTCGCTAGAGTCAAAAAAGTGATTAAGATAATGGATCCCCGCTCAGTGACTACGGGGATGACAGTGGTAAACTTGGTCGATTTTACTTTATAGTGTATGCCATCTGCTTATACCCGTTACCATTCAAGATGCAGGTTTCAGAGAGCTTGAGCAATTTTAATTCAAGGCGCTGTGATGAAAGAATGGTTATTCAGGAGAATGTGCTCCTGCATTCTCTAATAAGCTATATCCATATAGCGTCTTTGTAAGTCACAGTAACGATGAAGTAATGTTGCTCAAGCGCTTCTTCGATGGGTTTAAAATGACTTTACACCGCGTTAAATAAACAAAACATAGAATAACTATGCTTTCCTTATTTTACTTGTCTAAAGCCCTTTTAATTCCCTCTGAAATCCTGCACTTTGATTGGTAGCGGGTATATGTTTATTTTTTAGCTTCCTTGGCTTTAGCCAGTTGAGCGCGTAAACCAGCCATGCCTTGTTTATTTGATTGCTCAACGTGTTCTACTGTCTTTTTCTTTGCTGCGCCCAATTCCCAATTTAAATCATCTTGCGGTAATTCATGTAGGAATCGACTTGCTTCTGTACGAGAAACTTCACCAAATTGTCGGCGCTCTCTCGCATAGGTGAATATTAACTCACGCTGTGCACGAGTAATACCAACATAAGCAAGGCGGCGCTCTTCTTCAACACTGCCTTCATCAATACTGGTTTGATGGGGTAATAAGCCTTCTTCCATACCAATTAAGAACACATATGGAAATTCTAATCCTTTAGAGGCATGCAGTGTCATTAACTGAACTTGGTCGTTACTATCTTCCTCTTCATTTCGTTCCATCATATCGCGCAAGGTTAGACGAGTAACAATTTGCGGTAAAGTCATCGGCTCTTCGTCATCACTACCTTCAAGCATTTGTGTTACCCAACTGAAAAGCTCGGTAACATTCTTCATACGCATTTCGGCCGCTTTAGCGCTCATCGAGGTATCGTACAGAAAGTCTTCGTAATTAATTTGACGGATCATCGAGCGTAAAACTGCGGAAGTATCGCCACGCTCAGCCTGATCGCCTATATCAACGAGCCATTGCGTGAATGCTTGCATCTTCATTAAACTGCGACCTGTTAAGGTTTGTTCTAAGCCAAGCTCAAAACTGGCAGCAAACATACTAATTTGGCGCATGTTAGCGTAAGTGCCTAATTTCTCTAATGTCGCAGGTCCTAACTCACGTTTAGGTACATTAACAATACGCAAAAATGCATTGTCATCATCAGGATTAACCAGTACACGTAAATAGGCCATAATATCTTTTATTTCTGGACGGGAGAAAAATGAAGTACCACCACTGATTTTATACGGAATACGGTTTTGCATCAGAGCTTTTTCAAGTAACCGTGATTGGTGGTTACCACGATAAAGTACTGCGTAATCCTTGTATTGGCTACGGTTCATAAAGCGGTGACCAATGAGTTCGCCAATCACACGCTCAATTTCATTTTCTTCATTTTTAGCTTGTATTACCCTAAGCTCAACGCCGTAGGCAAGCTCACTAAACAATGCTTTATCATAGATATGTGGGTTATTGGCAATGAGCACGTTAGCGCATTTTAAGATACGGCCACTTGAACGATAATTTTGTTCTAATTTAATCAACTTTAAGCTTGGATAATCTTTACCTAGTTGTACTAAATTTTCCGGTTTGGCACCACGCCAAGAATAAATAGACTGATCGTCATCGCCCACAACGGTCAAGCGAGCACGATCGCCAGCAATATTCTTAACTAATTCATATTGGCTAGCGTTAGTATCTTGATATTCATCCACCAATAAATAGCGAATTTTGTTCTGCCAACGTTCACGTACTTCAGCATAGTTTTTCAGTAACAGAGTTGGAATAAGAATTAAATCATCAAAGTCTAAGGCATTATAGGCTTTCATATGTTTGTGGTAACGCTGATAAAATTCAGCATATTCACTACTGTCAGCATCATTTGCTGCTTTTAGGGCATCATCAGGTAAAAATAAATCATTTTTCCAATTTGAAATTTTACTTTGTAATTGACTAAGTAAATCTTTATCACCATCAAGTTCATCAATAGTTAATTCTTTGAGTAAAGCTAAAGAATCTTGATCATCAAATAAGGTAAAGCCAGGTTTATAACCTAGGATCTTTATTTCTCGGCGAACAATATCAAGGCCAAGTGAGTGAAAGGTAGAAACAGTTAAACCACGCGTAAGGTCTTTTCCCAACATCTTTTGGATGCGCTCTTTCATTTCACGAGCGGCTTTATTGGTAAACGTTACCGCGGCAATATTACGTGCTTTGTAATCACACTTTTGAATGAGATAAGCAATTTTTTGACAGATAACACCGGTTTTACCCGAGCCAGCGCCTGCCAACACAAGGCATGGGCCACTTACAAACTTTACCGCTTCATTTTGCCCAGGATTTAGTTTCATTTATTTTTCGCTGCTTTATTCGAATAAACTCTTATGTGGTAGATTTTACCTGTTTTTAGTCATGTGCAAAACAGTTACAATGAGATCAAGTGAAAATTTTATGAGAAATTATTATGATCAATGCTAAAAAAATTGAAGAAATTGCCAAACAAGTAACAGAGTCTATCCCGCCGAGCTTAAAAAATATGGCGAATGATTTTGAAGATAAAGCTAAATCTGTTTTGCAAAGTAAATTATCACAGCTTGATGTGGTCACACGCGAAGAGTTTGATGTACAAACGCAAGTTTTGATCAAGACACGCGCAAAAATAGCTGAGTTGGAAGCTAAGTTAGTTGAGTTAGAAGAAAAAATATCGGCAAACTAATTACCACCTTTGAACCTTATTTTCTACAAACAAATTATACAATTACCAAGGACGAAATTAATACATGTCATCTTCTAAAGTAGCTTTAACGTCAGGCCCCTCGAAAATTACCTGTTTCAAAGCGTATGATATCCGCGGAAAATTAGGCGAACAATTAAATACTGATGTTGCCTATCGTGTAGGCCGCGCGTTTTCTCAACACACCAAAGCAAAAACGGTAGTAGTCGGTGGTGATATTCGCTTAACCAGTGCCGAGTTAAAGCAAGCGTTAGCTGAAGGTTTAATGGCAGGCGGTACTAATGTTATTGATTTAGGTTTAGCGGGCACGGAACATATTTACTTTGCGACCAGTCACTTACAATGTGATGGTGGTATTGTTGTAACCGCAAGTCATAATCCTATTGATTACAATGGCATGAAGTTAGTACGAGAAGACTCAAAACCTATTAGTGGTGATACTGGTCTTTTTGATATTCAAGCGCTTGCCGAGAAAAATGACTTTATTGAAGTTGATACGCAAGGTACGTTAACAACGGTTGATATAACTAAACCTTACACTGAGCATTTATTAACTTATATAGATAACAAAAACATTACGCCATTAAAGTTAGTAGTGAATGCAGGTAACGGTACGGCAGGCCCTGCGCTTGATGCCATTGAAAGTGCTTTTAATGCCTTAAATGTACCGGTTGAATTCATTAAAGTACACCATGAGCCGGATGGGTCTTTTCCTAATGGCATTCCTAATCCATTATTAGTAGAAAATCGCGCTGCGACGTGTGATGCAGTTATCAAACACGGCGCTGATATGGGCATTGCTTGGGATGGCGATTTTGATCGCTGTTTCTTGTTCGATGAAAACGGAGAGTTTATTGAAGGCTATTATATTGTTGGTTTATTAGCCGAGAACTTTTTAAATAAAATCGAAGGCAATAAAGCCGAAGCAAAAATTATTCATGATCCACGCTTAACTTGGAATACTATCGACATTGCTGAAAAAGCAGGTGGTCAAGCTATCCAAAGTAAAACGGGCCACGCTTTTATCAAAGAACGTATGCGCAGTGAAGATGCTATTTATGGCGGTGAAATGAGTGCACATCATTATTTCCGTGATTTTTTCTATTGTGATAGCGGCATGATCCCGTGGTTGTTAATTGCAGAGCTCGTTTGTTTACGTAAGCAGCCACTGTCTAGTTTAGTGAAAGAACGTATAGCGGCTTACCCGTCATCAGGTGAAATTAATAATACTATTGCCGATCCTAAATCAGCCATTGAGCGTGTTTTTAACTTTTATCAATCACAAGCACAAGTTATTGATAAAACAGATGGCATTAGCATGGAATTTGGTAACTGGCGATTTAACTTACGCAGTAGTAATACGGAACCCGTGGTGCGTTTAAATGTTGAATCAAAAGCTGATGTGGCATTAATGCAGGAAAAAACAGCACAAGTTTTAGCCTTGTTGTTAGCCGAGTAATTATTTAATAGCCCCGAGAAAACTCTTCTCTTATCGTGCATGTCATTTGCTAAGCTTTATAATGATCAATATAAAGCTTACATGCCAAAGGTGAGAGTAGTTAAATTGCGGCAACTCGTTGAAGAGTGAATATTAATATACAATAAGATAATGCTGCATATTTGTTAAAAAATTATAAACGTTAAGTAAATACCTAGAACAGTAAAAACGGTAGGATTTCAGTACAAATGAAGATAGTTTTAGGTAAAAAAAATCGGCTGAGTATAAGTTGATTATTTATCATAAACCTTGCATTGGAATTTATTGGTGACGCGAAAATATAACGAGTTTGAAAATGCAATACCTGAAGGTATTGGCTCTATAATAATAAAAGGAAATTCAAGATGAAATTTGTAAAAGCCTCTCTCTATTTAAGTATCGCTCTGGCAGTATCTGCCTGTAGTGAACAAGCCTCTGTTGAATCTCATCTGGAAAAGGCTAAAAGTTACCTTACTCAAAATAAGGTTAATGAAAGTATTATTGAATTAAAGAATGCCATTCGAGCTGATAATAAAAACGCTGAAGCGAGGTTTCTATTAGGGAAAACTTATTTAAATTTAGGTGATGGTCTCGCTGCTGTTAAAGAATTAGAGCGTGCTCAATCATTAAAGTACGCCGATAATAAAGTATTGCCTTTACTTGCTAGAGCTTACATTTTAACTGATAGTGATAATGATGTTTTAGCGTTAAGTACAGCCACTAAAGATTTGGCAGCAGAAGATAAAAGCCACTATTTAGCTTATCAAACACTTGCTGCGCTACGAAGTGAACAACCTGAATTAGCCAAACAAAGTGTTGAATCAGCACAGTCTATTGCTGAGCAAAGTATTTATACTATGCTTGCTTCGGCGTACCTTAAGTTATCAGAAAACCAATATGATGAAGTAAAAACGCTTATTTCAAGAATTCTGACTGTAGATCCTAAGCAAGTAGATGCCCTAATGTTACAGGGTCAAGTCGCTATGGTAACTAAAGAATACCAACTAGCGGTGGATAGCTTTAAACACTTTATAGAGTTACAACCTCGATTTGGAATGGTGCAGTTATTACTAGCTAATGCACTCCTTAAAGCGGGACACACTGAGGAAGCTGAAGGACATGCAGATGCTATATTAGCTAGAGTGAAAAACCAACCTTTTGCTAATTATATTAAAGCCATGGTGCGCTTTCAAGAAAAAGACTTTGCCAAAGCCAGTGAGCATGCTGAAGCAGCATTATCGGTAGATTTTAATCAATTTAATTTAAAACTAGTTGCAGGAGCAAGTGCTTTTTATCTTAAACATTGGCAGCAAAGTCATCGTCATTTAAGTTCAGTTGTTAAGTATTTACCGAATGATCACCAAGCACGTCGTATGCTTGCTGTTACTCAGCTAGAGTTAGGTTTAATCGATGAAATAAGTACTACGATTGGTGATTTTGATAGCAAGGATGATGGTAACTCTCAATTTTTATCTTCGTTAAGTTACAAGCTATTAGAGTTAGGAGCGACTTCAGAAGCTAAAAAATTACTTGCTCAAAGTGATCAGAATAACTCACAAAATGCTTCTCATAATGCCCGTCAGGGTATTTTAAAATTAATGATGAATGATCCGTCAGGCATAGAGAACTTGGAAGATGCAGTAAAACTAAACCCTGAGCTGATTCAGGCGGAATTGGCAATCGCCTATGCTGCGCTACAAAAGGGAGATATTAAGAAAGCTAAGAGCATTGCTGATAAATGGCAAAGTCAATATCCAGATAAAATGGGAAGTTATAATTTATTGGCAAGTATCGCAATAAAAGAAGAAAAATTTGAGCAAGCAGAGCAAAACCTCAAGAAAAGTTTGAGTCTACAGCCAGATAATTTTTTTGCACTCTCTGAACAGTTACGTATTGCACGAAAGCAAAAAAACATTCCCTTAAGTAAGGAACGTGCCGATTATTTACTTACCATTGCCCCAAGTAACAATAAGGCATTGAGACACTATTTTGGTGTTTACCGTAATGAAATGGCGCTAGCAAAACTCAACGCCGCTTATGAACTTGATAAGTCGGATATCAGTAAAGCTATCTTGGTGTCTGAAGCTATGTTGAGTTTGGAGCAATTAGATCAAGCTGAAAACTTACTTGTTTCAAAAGCTGATAGCGAAAAATTACCTAAACGTTATTGGCAAGTACTGTTATTCACTTATAAAAAACAAAATGATGGTGAAAAAGTACAACAAACACTAGAAAAGTGGTTGAAAGCTAATCCTTATCATATTGAAGCGGTAGTGCTGTTAACCGATTTATATGCTAGCCAAAGAAATTATGAACGTGCATTAACAGTGGTTAAAAGGGGTCTTGATAATCATAATGACAACTTGGTTTTGCAGTTAATTCAAATGCAACTATTGCTAAATAGTAAACAAATATCGCCTGCGAAAACTCTTTATAAAACCTTAGCACTGAAAGATATTAATGATGCACTTAAACAAGGCATGCTTGGGCGTATTCTTCTACTTGAAGAAAAATATGTGCAAGCGATCCCTAAGTTAAATATGCTTTATAAAGCTTATCCGAGTAGTCAAAATGCTATTTACTTAGCAGGAGCGCATTTAGGCAATAAAGATAATGCTAAAGCGGCACAAGTCTTAGAACACTTTCTAAGCATGAATCCAAAAGAAAATCGTATCAAAACTATGCTTGCGGGTATATATCTTGAAAGTGATACCAATAAAGCGATTGCAGTATATGACGATGTAGTTAAAAAGCAGCCTAAAAACATTGTTGCCCATAACAATTTAGCTTGGTTATATTTAGAGCAAAAAAATATTGATAAAGCCCTGCGACATGCGGAAAAAGCTTTTGAATTGGCCCCGCACATTGCTAACATTGTCGATACTTACTCTCAGGTTTTACTTGGCTCAGGCGATAAAGTCGTTGCTTTAAAGCATGCCACTGAAGCGTTTGAACTCTCAAAAGGAAAAGATGTAGATATTCAATTAAATTATGCTGAAGCCCTTATTGCTAATAGTCATTTAGATGAAGCTAAAAACACATTAGCTAAGGTCATAACCAAAACAGATGAACAGCAAGATAAAAAATCAAAGCTATTAACGCAGTTATAGCAGTGCTTTGCTCATGATAAAACGGCTGTCTTGACAGCCGTTTTTAGTTTATCTGAAGTAGTAAAATACAGCGTTTAATGACTTATTTGCAGTAATTACTTTGACTCTCGGCCAAGTAAGTATTAACAACAAAAAAGCCGCTGTTTAACTAAGTTAAACAGCGGCTTTTTAAAGGACTGGAAAAGCTATCGCTTATTTCATTGCTGCATAATAAGCAGCTAAATTGTCCATGTCAGCATCAGAAAGCGCCATAACCATACCTTTCATCGTAGGATCATTACGTTTTCCTGATTTGAAATCTTTAAGTTGCTTCGCTAGGTAAGCTTCTTTTTGACCAGCTAAGTTAGGGTAAGTTGGTACAGCAGAAACACCAGCAGCACCGTGACAAGCGGCACACATTACTGACTTGCCTTTACCCGCTGCTGCATCACCAGCAAATACAGGAGATGCCATCATAACTGTTGCTGTTGCAACAGCAAGCATAAGTTTATTCATAGTTTCACTCTCTTTGGTTCAAAGGTTTTGTAACTTGAATAAAATGCAAGCATGATAGTTGAGTTACAAAGGTAAATTATCTATTTCGAGTATATGAAAAATAAGCGAACTTGTCGTTGATTTTTTTATCAAAACCACTGATTAACATCAAACTTTAGTCGTATAATTAACTATATTCTATAAGATATTGAAACAGATGATTATGAACTCATTAACAGCCTCGCAAAGCCTTGAATCGTTAACCTGTCAAGAAGATCACTTGAACGTGAAATTTAAAAAGGAATGGTATCAAGATAATATTAGTCAATTAATTGAGCTACTATTTTTCCCAATAAAACCAGTAGTTATACAAGAAAAAATAATTGGCGCTGATCGAGAGAATATTCGTTTTAGCTGGAATGACTGTTATTTTGTATTGAATTTTGAATACTATAGTCAATCATGTTGGATTGAAGGGCAAGATAGTGTGAATGCACAACCATTAATTGATCTTCACTTGGCGATGACAAAGTAATGAAACTAAAAGCGCAGTCTATTGAAAAAATTTTAATTAGTGCCTGCTTTTTAGGTGAGCGCGTTCGTTACAACGGTATAGCACAACAACTTTCGAGTAAGTTATTGCAACAATGGAAAACACAGGGCCGCTTGATTGCCATATGCCCAGAGGTCATTTCGGGCTTACCCGTACCCAGACCGCCAGCAGAAATAAATCAAAGTACAAAAAAAGTGATTACCATTGAATCTGTTGATGTTACTAAGCAGTTCACTCAAGGAGCACATCAGGCATTGTTGTTATGCCAGCAATATAATATTAAGTTCGCTTTATTAAAAGAATCGAGTCCCTCATGTGGCAGCAACACCATCTACGACGGTACTTTTTCTCAAAAAAAAATTAACGGTGAAGGGTTCACAACTTCACTTTTACGTGAGCATGGTATTCAAGTGTTTTGTGAAAATTCAATTGAAGAATTGGCGGATCTAATAAACCTTACCGATCCGACTAAGTAGGGGGAAAATGAATAAATCACATTTGCTTTATCAATATGATAAGGCTGTCACCGACGATAGATGCTGAGGCAATAAAGCTCCCCGGAGAATACTAGATGGAATGGCATAGATAAGAAAAAAGAGCTAGCTGAATAGTAATGCTTGATGCCTTGCTATGAGAGATAGTATAAAATAGTGTTCAAGGGAACTGCACTATGTTGACAAGTAATGAGCATGATTAAAACGAATAAAAACGGGAGTAATTTTATCGGCAATAAAGTTATTGAAACCGAGAATAAATCGAGGCCATTTTATCAATATTTTTCTGCATACCTTATGGCAGCATTTCTACTTGTTGTTGTTGCACTATCTTCTGGACTATTCATATTATCTCAACAAACTAAGTCATCTCAAGCGCTAATAACAGAACAGCTTCTACCGTTACAAGCGAAACTTTTGCAACAAGCCTACTTAATTAATACTAATAAGCTCATTGATGACATATTAAGAAATGGTAATGAGCATGACTTTATTAGCTTGCAACAAGCGCTTTTTCTACAAAGTGAAAAATTATCATCACTTAATCCTCAGTATAAAACGACTTATCAACAATGGTTTCGTAACAATATTATTACTACGAATCTAATTACAGCTATTAAATCAAATCATGAAGATAATGAGTTATTAAAGAATAAAGTATTAATTCAACTTGATACTTTACTTGATAGCATAAAAATACAATTACGTAGTCTGAAAACCACCTCTGACCATGCCATCCTATTATCTCAAGTAGAACGCCAACTAGCTAACATTGTGGCAATGCTTAATCCCTTGAGTTTACAAACTCCACTTGCAACCTTTGAGCAACTAAATAATCAAATTGATGCAGCTTTGATGACTGATTACTCAAAAAAACTGGCTAATCAGCAATATGAAAGCCAAAGAATGGCTGATATTGTCAGAGACTTTATTCGTTTTGAAGACATGATATTAAAAAGTAAAATATTATCTAAATGGCAAAAAAAATTGCAGTTAATGCATGACTATCAACAACAACTTGTTGCTCAAAAATTGCAGTTGAAAAATATTTTTGATGATTTATCACACCATATAAAAAGTGAAAATTCACCAAATAGTGATGATGTAATAACTAATGCACAGGTCAAATCGGCAAGCCAATTATCCCTATGGATATTTGTTTTATTTTCTTTTACCTTGACCTGTGTTGCTGGATTGCTTTGGTTAACTCGAAGACGTATCAAATCTCTTAGTCAACGAGCGGCTACTTTTGTTGAACAGACTTTAAATAATGAGCAACCCTCATTACTAACTCAAAGCGAAGGTGATTTTTATGGTGCTGAATTTGAGTTGTTAGTTAAAAAAATACAAGATATAAATTCTCGTCATTATAGCGAGTTGGAATTCCTAACGTTGGCCGAAGAAAATCAGGAGCTAGAAGAAAAAATTATTAAAGGTAACGTTAATAAGGAGCAATTAAAACGTGAACTGGAGTTAGTTGAGTTTAACGCTTTTTCAAAATCAGAGTCACAATTATTACTTGAGCAACAGCGTTGTAAAGCACTTTATGTAGGCGCTATAAAGCAATTAGTATTATTAGGAAGTGGCGCAGTTACCACAATAAGTACAGACAGTGAAGATAGCGTGAGCACTGAGAGTAATTATTTATATTATGCTCATCTTCAAGGTCGAGATTTAGTAAGAAAATTGAGACAAGCGAGTTGTTATCGATACTTACAAAGTAGTGATGCAGTACTGACGTTAAGTGATATAAACCTTGCTGCTCATATACAAGGAATTTTATTTAATTTAGGCAATAAATTATTTATTTGTAAAAATAAAATATTGTTGACCATTGATGACAAAATTCTTACCGAGGCTCACCTAGATGCAGAGTTATTTTCTGAACTGCTTAGAGTTTTTATCAGACTGTTATTCTCTCAACAAACGGATATACAGTTAACGTTAAGCTTAACCCTGGTTGATAAAAATAATGGTCAACAAAAAATATCTTTTCGTGGTGAAATTCAAAGTAAAGGTAGAACAGTACCATTGCCAGAATCACTACAAACTTTTAATGATGAAAGCTCGAAGCAAAGTGAACTAGGCGATTACTTTAACACCTTATTACGATATCAGCACGGTGAGGATGTTAACAGAAAAGTCACAGATAATGGCTACCAGCTTAGTTTTACTCTACCGCTAGCGATTACTTGCAATCAGCAAGAACAAGGTTATCCTATACTGTCATTTCCGGGGCATTTAGCTGATATTGAAAAAATTCGTGTAAAGTTATCTGCTAAATATATTTCTATGCCTATCGAAGTATTGCTTGGTGTAAAGTCACCTGAAAAATATCAGCGCTTGCAACAATTATTGCAAAGTATGGGATTACAAATTACCTTTGTTACCTGCGAGCGGATGTTACAAAAAAGATGGAGAAGTGGTCGTTTTGCTGTGTTGATGACAGAATTAGATTGTCAGCCTTTCACGACTTTTATTATTGATGAAAATGAGCAACCTTCTGATCGAGTAGCCTTAGCACGAGGCGTTTTTAAGTTAATAAATGCTGTAGATATTAGCCAAAAAACAGTTGGATATTCTCACTGGATTACTGGACAGTTAAATGCTCAAAGTGCCGTAAGTGAATTAACAACGATAATGTTGCCATGGATAAAAGAACAAAAGAGTGAGAGTGTACTCTTTACCAAAGTAACTCGTGCTAATGTTACTGAAGAGCATATTAATGCGGAAATCTTAGCAGAAAAACCATCAGCAAGTTTCAATTTTGAGCGCTATATAAAACATCAAGGCTCTGTTGAATTAGCTATTTTTATGATCCAAGAATATACTACCGAAAATACCTTGTTGGTTGAACAGTTATGCCAAGAATTTAAGGATAATAATACTAAAAAAATTGAGGTGACTATCCAAAAATTATTGGTTAATAGTCAAATACTCGCAGCAGAAAATTTATTGAATCTATGCCAGGCTTGGCGAAAATTACTGACTACTCAAGCAGTAGATAGCAGTGATAAAGTACAAATAAGTTTATTGTCTGAAACAAAAGAAGCGGTACAAAATATCAAACAGTATGCTGATTTGGTCGCCTAATTTATTGAGTCGATTCATTTAAAAGCTTTTAGGGATTATCTTGAATAACAAAAATCAAATAAAGTTAACTGATAGCCCATGTGTGCGTAATTGCTGCTTAGATGGTGATGATCTTTGCTTAGGGTGTTTTCGTTACATTGATGAGATAATCGCTTGGCGAGGTTACTCGAGTGAAGAAAAGCAGCAAGTGACGGTTTTGTGCCAAGAAAGGCGCGAAAAAAACCAGAATAAACCAAACAGCTAGGGTATGTAGTAGATACGTTACTGCATACCTTTACTGAAATATAAGCTCTGCCAATTGAATTAATAATCGAACTTAAAAAAGGACTTTTTGTGATTAATAAGAAAACACTGAAATCAATACTCACCTTTACCGAGAACCAGCATGCAGCGCCTAGTTTTTTTGCTATTTATATTCTTACTTGGCTTGTTTGGCATAATCAGCTACTTGTTGATTTGATTAATGCCCAAGGCGATTTTTTCACGAAAGTATCAACCTCTTTAACGTCGTTTGAAGAAAATCAATATCTAGTCGTGCTCTTGTTAACTTGCATCATTTTTCTTGGTCGTTTGATGTTCAATTATATTAGCTTTAAATCTAGAGAGCTTTTAAATTCAGCGGATGATGATTTTGCTAATGCGCGAGACGATCAAAAGTTTGCTAAAAATAGCGATGTTGCTAATATCATGACTGTGCTGACCAAAACTAAGCAGCAGCTGGTAGAGAGTAAAGCAAAAGAGAAAAAAGCAACATCAGAAAAAAATGATGCGATAAGAAACTTATTAAAACTTCAACATGAGCTAGACGAAGCTAGAGCCGATATTGAAATGTTCAATAAAGTAAAAGCCAGCTAATACCTTGGGTATAACCATTCTGATTTAGCTAAATTAGAATGGTTTGGGTTAAGCATCCCTAGTCAGACCTTTTTCAACTGAGCGGATCAAGCGTAGTGTTAATCTATGGTTTTGTGCTTGCTCTGCGGCAACTTTATCACTCAACATTTTCTTAGTATTCTGTTGCGTGAGTGCCCAGTTAATATGTTCAACAACAAGCTCACTTGCCTCGGATAATCTTTCGGTTAATGCCGCCACAATACTATCACTATAAGGAGCATTACCTAAGGCGACTGCAATATTACGTAGCCAACTTTGAAAACCAATACGCCTAATTGGTGACCCTTGCAAGGTATTAAGAAAGTAATCTTCTGACCACGCGAATAATTCAAGTAAGCTGATATCATCAAGGTTATTTCTTGCCTGAAAGTCATCAACAAGGCTGAGCTTAGCGTATTTATTCCAAGGACAAATGAGTTGGCAATCATCACAACCATAAATACGATTACCCATTAAAGGTCTTAACTCTTCGGGTATGGCATCGGGTGATTCAATAGTGAAGTAAGAAATGCACCTTCTAGCATCAACAGTATAAGGCTCGACTATCGCCTTGGTCGGGCAAATTTTAATGCAGGCGACACAAGTACCACAATCATTGCTCTTAGTCTCTGTTTCAATAGCCTTAATCGCATTAACACTATATTCATTGCTACTTACTGGTAGCGGAATATCAACAAAGAGTTCACCAAGAAAAAACCATGAGCCGGCTTCTTTATTAATTAATAATGTATGCTTTCCGGCCCAGCCTAAGCCAGCTTTTTCTGCTAGTGGTCTTTCCATTACCGGCGCTGAATCAACAAATGGACGGCAATTAAAATCACTGCAATGTTCGGCTATTTTTTTGCCTAATTGCTGTAAGCGTTTACGCATTAATTTATGATAATCACGGCCTAATGCATATCGGCTGATATACGCTTTATTTTTATCTTTTAGAATGCTCGAAAACTTAGCATTTTGTGGTAGGTAATCTAAACGTACGCTTATTACTCTAATGGTACCGGGCACTAATTCTGCAGGTCTAGCACGCATTAAACCATGGCGCGCCATATAATCCATATTGCCGTGGTAATTATTGGATAACCAACGTTCTAATACACTTTCATGAGCTGATAAGTCAATATCACTAATGCCTAGATCAGAGAAACCCAATTCTCTTCCCCAACATTTTATTTTTTCAGCTAATTCTTGATAGTTGATAGGAGACATTGTCATAAAATAAAGTCGACTTCGGCTCGTTTGTGGAGCCCATTGATAGAGGTTATCGTGATAACCATTAAATTATCAGCAAGTTTATCACAAAAGGTGCATGTGGCATCAGTACATAGCCTTATACCAATTTGATTAAATTTCTTCCCTACTCAGAGCTTTACTCGATGTTCAATAACAAGGCAAATTCGTTTCGGTTTAGTCACTCTAAATCAAATGAATTTAACGAAGTTAGTGGGCGTCGAGTAAGCTCCCAAGGGCGAGTACCTAATAAAAGGCAAAGGCTTATATGCAGCGTTATTGATTTCGAGAAGGGAATAACCACTCTCGTCAATCAATGCCTTGCCTTTAAGCCTTTTAATTCTCGCTGAGTGGGAAAGAACTTAATCAACTTGGTATTACCAAATCTTGATAAACGCAGTGAATGTTGCGCGATGTCAAGATATGGTAATGTATTAGGTTAAGCCGAGTGTAAATGTATAGATTATTAATAACTCAGATAAGACAGCTGTGGCTTTGGCAATATGGGTTATGAATTAAGTAGAATTTATAATGCAAAAGAGCAATAATTTTAGCCAAGATGCTTGGCAGCATATATTCACAGCGCTGTAGCTGATAATATAGCCAATAAGAATGGTCAGTGTGAATGCATTCTGTCATTAACATCCTAACGTAATCGAAATAAGCATAGAAAATCAAAATGAAGCAATTAGAATATTTTTTACCTGATGAAGCGGCCACCATTGCTATTGGTTCTGGCTTGGCAGAAGTTCTGAAAAGTGCAACAGTTCAACAATCATTAGTCGTTTATCTTAACGGTGATTTAGGTGCAGGTAAAACTACCCTTACCCGAGGTTTTGTAAGAGGTATGGGACACGTAGGCAATGTAAAAAGCCCTACGTACACCTTAGTTGAACCCTATGAGTTAGCTAACTGGCGAATATTTCATTTTGATTTATATCGTCTTGCTGATGCCGAAGAATTAGAATACATGGGTATAAGGGATTATTTTAATAATGACTGTTGCTGCTTTATTGAATGGCCAGAAAAAGGTACTGGGCTATTGGCTAAAGCGGATTTAATCATTAATATAGTTTATCAAGATGAACAAAGAATCATCGAGCTGCAAGCAGAGTCTGATCATGGTGAACAAGTCATGACAGAGCTTGCACAAATTATAAAGTTATAAAAAATTGGGGTAGTTGGATGTATCGGAGAATTCTCCTAGCGATTGTAAAGTTACGTACGTTAAGTTCACTTAGTGTTATTACTTTATCAATTTTATTTTCGGTGAGTACTTTTGCCGCCAATAGCATTGATGGTATTCGTGTGTGGCCAGCGCCAGAGAATACGCGTATTGTTTTTGATGTTAAGCAAAAACCTGAATATAAGTACTTTACTCTTACTAATCCTAATCGTTTGGTTATTGATTTTGCCAATACAAAAAACACTGTAGCATTAAAGAATCTTGCTGGTAACGACCCTAGGGTTAAGCTTTTTCGTTCAAGCACGAAAAAAGGTAAGACTCGCTTGGTATTAGAATTAGCACAATCTTATCAACTCACCGTTTTCCCTCTAGCGCCCGCAGGTCAATACGGTCACCGATTAGTACTTGATTTGTATGATAAGAAATCAACTGCAAAAAGTAGTGTTAAAGATAAAAAGAATGTTGGCGATATTATCATCGGTGTTGTTGCTGGTCATGGTGGTGAAGACCCTGGCTCTATTGGCGGTAAAGGCACTTATGAAAAGCGCGTAACTTTAGCGATAGCAAAAAAATTAGAGAAACTGATTAATAAAGAAAAAGGCATGAAAGCGGTAATGATCCGAACGGGGGATTATTATGTTAATTTAAACCGCCGTACGAGTTTAGCACGAGAAAAAAATGTAGATTTTCTAGTTTCTATCCATGCAGATGCTTTTCATACGCCGAAGCCTAGTGGTGCCTCGGTATGGGTAGTGAAAAAGAGTAGAGCTGAGTCAGAGTTAGCTAAATGGCTTGTTAATAGAGAGAAAAAATCAGAATTGCTTGGTGGTGGTGGTGGTGTAATTAAAAATACCTCAGATAGTCATTTAGCGTTAACCTTAGCAGATATGAGTAAGGAGCATTCTCTAGGCGTTAGTTTTGGTGTCGCTAATAACGTAATAAAAGAGCTTAAAAAAATCACCAAAATGCATAAGAAAACCCCTCAAAATGGTAATTTTGCTGTATTAAAGTCTTCAGACATCCCTTCTATTTTGGTTGAAACCGGTTTTATTTCTAATCATAGAGAAGAGAAAAATTTAACTTGGCCTAAACACCAGCAACGCCTAGCTAATGCGATACATCAGGGAATTAAAAGCCACTTTTTAGCGCATCCATTAACGGGATCGTATTTTGCTTCGGTTGGCTATAAGAAGCATAAAGTACGCAGTGGCGAATCGCTATCCGTATTGGCTAAACGTTATAATATATCTATGACAAAGCTTAAATCTATTAATAACTTAAAGTCTAATTCTTTACAAATTGGCCAAACGTTAAAAATTCCCCGCACCGGATAAGTCCCTATGAGTATTTCTATATTACCTGCACGCTTGGCTAACCAAATTGCCGCTGGTGAAGTGGTCGAACGGCCAGCATCAGTTATCAAAGAGCTGATTGAAAATAGTTTAGATGCAGGTGCAACATCAATTTACATTGATGTTGATAAAGGCGGTATAAAAAAAATAAAAATTACTGATAATGGTCATGGCATTGTTAAAGATGAATTAACCTTGGCATTAAGCCGGCATGCAACCAGTAAAATTAAAAACTTGAGTGACTTAGAGGCTATTGATAGCTTAGGCTTTCGTGGTGAAGCATTAGCCAGTATAAGTTCGGTTGCCCGATTGACGTTAACTTCTAAACCCAAGGCACAAGCAACTGCTTGGCAAGCGATTGCCGAAGGTCGTGATATGTCAGTCAATATAAAGCCGGCTGCTCATCCCGACGGCACAAGTATTGAAGTACTCGATTTATTTTTTAATACACCCGCTAGACGAAAGTTCTTACGGACAGAAAAAACAGAATTTAATCATATTGATGAAGTGGTACGCCGTATTGCACTTGCCCACTTTGAAGTGAGCTTCATTTTAACGCATAACGGTAATACTGTTCGCCAATACCGTATGGCGAGTACGCATGCACAATCTACTAAACGTGTTGCCATGGTTTGTGGTCCAAAGTTTATTGAACATGCTGTTGAGGTCGATTGTCCACATGACAGTATGACGCTATCGGGTTGGCTAGCAAAACCGAGCTTCTCACGTAGTCAAAATGATCTTTGTTATAGTTATGTCAATGGCCGAATGATGCGTGATAAATTAATTAATCATGCTATTCGTCAAGCGTATGCCGATTTACTACCACCGGATACTTACCCAGCTTTTGTACTGTTTTTACAACTCGACCATCGAGAAGTGGATGTCAATGTTCATCCATCTAAACATGAAGTACGTTTTCATCAAAGTCGCTATGTGCATGACTTTATTTATTCGGTTTGTCATAAAGCATTGACGTCAGCATTAGCCGGCGAAGAACTCTTTATTGCACCGGATAGTGACCTTGCGTTAGCACCTGAGCAATCCTATTCCTCTATTGATAAAAATGAAATACAAGCCGGTAATTCAACAGCGACTAGTAATTCATCAGCAAACTATCAGCGTGCGGATTATGTTAGACCATTGCAGCATGTGAATGATGTGAAGAATAGTCAATCGAGTTATGGTTATAGTGGCAATACTCAGCCATCAAAGTCTACAGGCATTTCCCCTATTGCAGCAACTAACTATCAAAGCTTGATGACACCTGATACTGATGCTTCAACGCAGGAGATTTTTTCCAGTGACTCTAAGGTCGAAGTTACGCAGGAGAGCGATATTTTGGGCCTAAGCTCTGCTCACGACAATATTGTATTAAGCATACATCAACCAGGTTATGCACTTTGTAAATTGGCAAGTGGGGTGAGAGTTTTATCACTTTTTAAGTTAGCAAAAAATACTTACAGTAAACTTGTCGCACAGAGCTGGAAAAAGAAAACTCAGCAAGCCGATTCTGTCATCGAAGGTTTGGTCAGTCAGCCCTTGCTATTACCGGTAATGTTAACGCTTTCTGAGCAACAACTAAACTTGGCTTTAATGGAACAAGAAACCTTGACAATAGCGGGTATTATTTTTGTTGAGCAAAGTAAAAATAAAATACAAATCAGACAGTTTCCTGCGTTATTACGCGAGCAAGATGTGAGTCATGCATTCATTACTATTATTGATGAATTACTCAAAAAATCAGCTGTTAATGAGGGTGAGTCGCTAGATGAAGCAGACTTTCACCAAAGCCTCGGCTTGGCGATGGTTTCATCGCAATTTGATGAAACACAAACAGATATCCTGTTAAAATTATCGAAAAAATTGTTTAATGAACAACTTAGTCAACAATTACTCTTGAATTCTATCCCTCTTGACCTTACATCACATATTAAGCAGTTAGTTTAGTTATTCTAAATAAGAGTTAAGTATTCGTGTCAGTTCAAAGCATTAAAGAAGTAAATCAACCCCCTGTTATTTGTTTAATGGGACCAACCGCATCAGGTAAAACTGCTTTGGCTATGGCGCTGCAAGAAGCATTACCTTGCGATATCGTCAGTGTTGATTCTGCACTTATTTATAAAGATATGGATATAGGTACCGCGAAACCAACAAAAGATGAATTAGCTCAATACCCTCATAGACTTATTAATTTACGTGATGCGAGTGAAAGTTACTCCGCGGCAGATTTTTGTCGTGATGCCTTAGCTGAAATTGCTGAGATCAGAGCTAATAATCGTATTCCGTTGTTAGTCGGCGGCACCATGATGTATTTCAAAAGCCTAATTGAGGGCATTTCTCCGTTACCAACAGCTGACCCTGAAATACGTAATGCTATTGAAACAGAGGCGTTAGCTAAAGGTTGGCAAGTATTACATGATCAGCTAGCTGAAATAGATCCTGTTTCAGCTGAGCGAATACACCCAAATGATCCACAACGCATCACTAGAGCGCTTGAGGTGTATAGGCTAACGGGTAACACTTTGACACAATTGACCCAAATTAAAGGTGATAAGCTCGGCGGCAATGTTCTACAATTGGCAATAACTCCCCAAGAGCGTAGTACCCTACATGAGCGAATTGCACTACGTTATCAGCAAATGATTGATTTGGGTTTTGAACAAGAAGTAATTAAATTAAAATCACGTAGTGATTTGCACCAAGATTTACCTTCAATTCGTTGTGTCGGCTACAGACAAATGTGGCAATACCTTGAAGGTGAATTTGACCACGATGAAATGATTTTCCGTGGTATTTGTGCAACGAGACAATTAGCTAAAAGACAATTAACTTGGTTAAGGAGTTGGCCTGATTTACATTGGCTGACAACAGATGATAAAACCAATTTAGCACAAGTTTTATCACTGCTTAATACAAAGAAATAAAGCATAAGCAAATATAAAGCAATAGTTGAAAATTGATGTATAATTAATTCGTTAGCTATTTAATACAACGTTTTGTTGTGTTGTTTTCATAGTAAATTTTTCAGATACTTTGTTACTGTGTTTAAGTTTATCAGTAACGTTTAATAATAATAAAAGGGACCATATAATGGCAAAAGGTCAGTCTTTACAAGACCCATTTTTAAATGCGTTACGTCGTGATCGCATTCCAGTTGCAATATATTTAGTTAACGGTATTAAGTTACAAGGACAAGTTGAATCGTTTGATCAGTTTGTTATTCTCCTTAAGAATACTGTTAGTCAGATGGTATATAAGCACGCTATATCTACTGTTGTACCTTCTCGCGCTGTTAATACCGCACCTGTACCGAGCTTGGATGATCAATCTTCAGATGATTAAAGCTTTTTATCTTTTTTTGGCTACAAGTCATTATGGTACTAGGATTTAACGCTATTGTTTGAACGTTATCAAGCGGGTGAACAAGCAGTGCTTGTTCATTTAGACTTTCCTGATGAAAGTAGTAGGGAAGATCTAAGCGAATTTAAAATGTTAGTGTCTTCGGCTGGCGTACAAGCGTTAACCGTTGTGACTGGTAAACGAAATACTCCTCACCCCCGTTTTTTTGTCGGCTCAGGTAAAGCAGAAGAGATTCGTGATGCTGTTCAGCTAGTTGGTGCTAACGTTATTCTATTTAATCATAGTTTATCGCCGTCCCAAGAAAAGAATATTGAAGCATTATGTGAATGTAGAGTGGTTGATCGTACCACTTTAATTCTCGATATTTTTGCACAACGTGCTAGAACACATGAAGGTAAGCTACAGGTTGAGTTAGCGCAATTGCGCCATATGAGTAGTCGCTTGATTCGGGGTTGGACTCATTTAGAAAGACAAAAAGGTGGCATTGGTCTTAGAGGACCGGGTGAAACTCAGCTTGAAACCGATAGACGTTTATTACGTGAGCGGATGGTTAATATTCGTAAACGTTTAGGTAAAGTTGAAGTACAAAGGCAACAAGGGCGAAGAGCGAGAACTCGAGCAGAGTTACCCACTCTATCTTTAGTTGGTTATACCAATGCTGGTAAATCAACGCTGTTTAATACCTTAACGCAAGCGAATGTATATGCCGCTGATCAGTTGTTTGCCACGTTAGATCCAACATTAAGAAAAATTGATTTATCCGGAGTAGGCCGTGTTATCTTGGCTGATACCGTTGGTTTTATTCGTCATTTACCCCATGACTTAGTTGCTGCGTTTAAAGCAACACTGACTGAAACCAGAGAAGCCGAATTACTATTGCATGTGGTTGATATCTCAGACGACAGGCGTAGTGAAAATATTGAACAAGTAGAATATGTACTTAAAGAGATAGATGCGAACGACGTACCTCAATTAATTATCTGTAATAAAATTGATAATTTAGAGGATGTTGAACCACGAATTGATAGAGATGACCAAGGCATGCCTATTCGTGTTTGGTTATCGGCACAGGCAAATATTGGCACTGAGTTGCTATTTACGGCGCTAGCCGAACGCTTAGATATACAGGTGGTAAATCACCAACTGAATATCCCGCCAAATGCAGGGAAATTACGTGGTGAATTGTACAAGTTAAATTGCATTATTAGTGAGGCTTTTGATGAGCAAGGTAATTGTCACCTTGAAGTTAATATGCCATCACGTGAATGGGAAAGGTTAATTGCTACTAAGTACAGTGAGTTAGTTGATTATATTGTATATTAGTTTAAATGAATTTTAATTGTAGGGGCGATAACTTAACTTTCGCCGATTTTAGTGGAGAACAATATGGCTTGGAACGAACCGGGGAATGATGATAAAGACCCCTGGAAAAATAAAGGTGGCAAGAATCAAGGGCCACCAGATTTAGATGAACTACTTAATGATCTTGGTAAAAAAGTTACTGGGATCTTTGGTGGCAAAACAACTAAAGGTGGATCTGGGTCGGGTAAAAGCTTTTCCAGTATAGGTTTCTCCATTCTTCTTGTTGTTGCTTCAGTTGTTTATGGTTTTAGTGGTTTTTATACTATTAAAGAAGCTGAGCAAGGCATTGTCTTACGTTTTGGAGAATACTCTGGAACGGTAGAGCCAGGTATTAACTGGAAATGGACATTTGTCGACCGTATTATTCCGGTTGATATGCAAAGTACACGTGCTATGCCTTCATCTGGCTTTATGTTAACTAAAGATGAAAATGTGGTACGCGTTGAAATGGAAATTCAGTATCGTGTTGTTGATGCTCGTAATTTTGTTTTTAGTGTTACCAATGCTGAAGATAGTTTAAATCAATCCCTTGATAGTGCGCTTCGTTATGTTGTCGGTCATGCTGATATGGACGATATCTTAACAAGCGGACGTGAAGTAATTCGTCAGCAAGTTTGGGAAGAATTAGATAAAATAATTTCTCCTTATAGCCTTGGTTTGATCATTGTTGATGTCAACTTTAAAGATGCTCGTCCACCAAATGAAGTGAAAGATGCTTTTGATGATGCAATTTCAGCACAAGAAGATGAAGTACGTTTTTTACGTGAAGCTGAAGCTTATGCTCGAGGTATAGAGCCACGTGCTCGTGGTCGTGCGAAACGAATGGAACAAGAAGCACTGGCTTATCAGAGTCAAATTGTCCTTGATGCGCAAGGTGAAGTTGCTCGTTTTGAGAAAATTTTACCTGAATACCAAGCTGCACCTAAAGTAACTCGTGAGCGTTTATATATCGCGACCATGGAAAAAGTGTACGGTAATACTAGTAAAGTTATGGTTGATGTTGATGGAGGTAATAGCATGATGTACTTACCTTTAGATAAAATAATCCAGCAGCAAAATAATAGTAATAGTAGTCATCGTAGTAGTGGTAAAACTTCTTATGCTCCAATAAATGAGCCTAACGTTAATACCTCACCTACCTCTTCATCAGGTCGCTCTGATCGATTTAGTAATGGGAGTAACTAACAAATGAAGAATTTTATCATTGCTATAATAGCGGCACTTTTTATTTTAACAGTATCTTCAGTTTTTGTTATTTACGAAGGCCAACGCGGTATCGTATTTCAATTTTCAAAAATTAAGCGTGATAGTGTCACAGACGAAATGATGGTATTTGAGCCTGGCTTACATTTCAAATGGCCATTAGTTGAAACCGTTAAAAAATTAGATGCGCGTATTCAAACATTAGATGAACCAGCAGATCGCTTTGTAACCGCAGAGAAAAAAGATTTAATAGTCGATTCTTTTGCAAAATGGCGTATTGTTGACTTTTCTACTTATTACCTACGTACATCGGGCTCTGTTGATAATGCCCGCGCATTACTTAAACAGAAAATAAATAATGGTTTACGTACTGAATTTGGTAATCGAACGATTAAAGAAATCGTCTCAGGTGATCGTTCAGCGATAATGAGTAAAGCGTTAGAAAGCGCAGCGAGTAGTCGTGAAGACTTAGGCATAGAAGTTGTTGATGTACGTATTAAGGCGATTAACTTACCTACCGAGATAAGTCAGTCTATTTATGAACGTATGCGTGCTGAGCGAACTGCGGTTGCTAAAGAGCATAGGTCTCAAGGTCAAGAGCAAGCGGAAATCATTCGTGCAACTATTGATGCTAAAGTAACAATCATGTTAGCTGAAGCACAAAAGAATGCCTTTACCGTCCGTGGTGAAGGTGATGCACGAGCAGCTAAAGTATATGCTGATGCTTATAGCAAAGATGCTGAGTTCTATAGTTTTTACCGTAGCCTTGAAGCTTATGAAAATAGCTTTAGCAGTAAAAATGATATCATGGTAGTTAAACCTGATAGTGAATTCTTCCGTTTCTTAAAAGACGGTAGTCAAGCTAAGAAATAATAATCGATGATACATTAATCAGATGTTATTAAAAGAAGCCAGCTTATTTGCTGGCTTTTTTATACCTGCTGCAAAGTAACTGGTATAAAGAACACTATGAAACAAAGGGATAAGTTAACTTCTGCTATATTCTCTGAACAAAAAACAAATAGCTCTTGGTAAGTAAGTTACACTTCCAAAGTTAATAAAATATACATCTCAATAAGGTAATAATATGAGCATTAAAAAGTACATAATCGCAGTAATCGTATCACTTCCAATTACAGCAACACTGATGGCTGCTGAAGCACCATTAGTTTCAATCAAGACACAAGATGATTTCTTTAACAGTATAAGTAAACATTGTGGTAAGTCGTATGAAGGCAAGGTAACTGTTGATAATGCCGCAGGAGGTAGCTTTGCTAATAAAAAATTAGTGATGCATGTGCGTAAGTGTACTGACAGTCAATTACAAGTGCCATTTCATGTCGGTGATGATTCTTCACGGACGTGGATTATTACTAAAACTGGCTCAGGTTTATCGTTAAAGCATGATCACAGGCACAAGGATGGCAGCAATGATAAATCAACCATGTATGGCGGCCATACCAATGATGCCGGTTGGCCACAAATGCAGTCATTTCCAGCTGATCAATATTCCAAAGAACTCTTTGTTGAACAAGGTATTCCACAATCTGTAGGTAATACTTGGCAAATGTATATTTACCCAGAAAAGTTTACTTATCGTTTGATACGACAAGGTAGAGAATTTAGAGTTGATTTTGATTTAACTAAGCCAATTAATACGCCAAAAGCGCCATGGGGCTACGAATAATTTTCAAGCTAACCTATTAACTTTATAGGTTATATTAAAAGCAGCTTAAAAAGCTGCTTTTTTTTGTTGGACAACGTTCGTTTATTTGGTAAAATCCCCGCCTAATTTTCTTACGAAATAGAAAAACATGGGCAAAAATGTAGTTGTTCTCGGCACTCAATGGGGTGACGAAGGTAAAGGTAAGATCGTTGACTTGCTAACGGATAAAGCTAAATACGTAGTTC
Organism: uncultured Colwellia sp.; assembly: GCA_913063325.1. Lineage (GTDB taxonomy): Bacteria > Pseudomonadota > Gammaproteobacteria > Enterobacterales > Alteromonadaceae > Colwellia. The sequence goes on from CAJXYE010000013.1 coordinate 51,681, forward strand.
GTTATCAAGGCGGTCACAATGCTGGTCATACTTTAGTAATTGACGGTGAAAAAACCGTATTACATCTTATTCCATCTGGCGTATTACGTGATAACGTAAAATGCTTGATTGGTAACGGTGTAGTGTTATGTCCTAAAGCATTAATGACAGAAATCACTATGCTAGAAGCAAAAGGCGTACCTGTACGTGAACGTTTGCTTATCAGCGATGCTTGTCCATTAATTCTTCCTTATCATAATGCTTTAGATGCTGCGCGTGAAATTGCACGTGGTAACAAAGCTATTGGTACTACAGGTCGTGGTATTGGTCCAGCTTACGAAGATAAAGTTGCTCGACGTGGTTTACGTGTTGGTGATTTATTCTGTGCTGAAACTTTTGCAGAAAAACTAAAAGAAATTGTTGAATATCACAACTTCTCATTAGTTAACTACTATAAAGTTGAGCCAGTAAATTATGAAGAAGTACTAGCTGACGCATTAGCTGTAGCTGATACCATCAAAAAGATGACTGCTGATATTTCTGAAATATTAGACCAAGCCCGCATTGCAGGCGAGTCAATCATGTTTGAAGGTGCTCAAGGTACTTTACTTGATATCGACCACGGAACTTACCCTTACGTAACTTCTTCAAATACTACTGCGGGTGGCGTTGCTACTGGTTGTGGTGTTGGTCCTCGCCACTTAGATTATATCTTAGGTATTACTAAGGCTTACACTACACGTGTTGGCTCTGGTCCTTTCCCTACAGAATTAGACGATGAAGTTGGTAATCACCTTGGTACTGTAGGTCATGAATTTGGTGCTACTACTGGTCGTGAACGTCGTTGTGGTTGGTTTGATGCTGTTGCTATGCATCGTGCAATTCAAGTAAATAGTGTAACAGGTTTCTGTTTAACTAAGCTTGATGTACTAGATGGCTTAGAAACATTAAAAATCTGTACTGGTTACAAAACTGAAGCGGGTGATATTATCACTGTGCCACCTACGGCTGCTGAAGGTTATGAAAAAATCACACCAGTATACGAAGAAATGCCAGGTTGGACTGAATGCACTGTTGGTGCAACATCAGTTGAAGCTTTACCTGCAAATGCACTTGCTTATATCAAGCGTATAGAAGAAATTACCGGTATTCCAGTAGATATCATTTCTACAGGTCCAGATCGTGTTGAAACGATTATCAAAGTGAATCCTTTCCTTTAAAGGATGCTCTCCTGCTTTATCTCATAAAGATAAGGTATGATAATTATTCAATAACAAAGTCCAGCCAAGTGCTGGACTTTTTTTTGGAAAAAATTTATGAATATAATCATATTATGAAAGTGATCGGATGTGTAAATTAATACATTTCGATTATCATACTCCACTATATATAGCTTACTGGCCGATAAGCTCTTTTAATGGCATTAATCGGCCGTAGCACTAGTCAAAGCTTAGTTTCTACCTGATTAGTTAAATGAAATAGCCAATATTTATCAAATAAATATTCCTTTAGGCTAGGGTGTACCTCTTATTTGTTATAGCTTACATCGATGTTATATAGTAAAACGGACTTGTATTGAGCTAGACATTTGCAATACCATATATACCCAAGTTATATGAAAATTCAGCTTCAAGTAGCTTGGGTATCAGTAAGTAAAAGCTACTTTAATAACAACTATAATAAAAAGATAATAATAGTGTTACTTACCAAAACAACAAAAATAACCTTATTAATAACGCATTAGGAATTCTCATGACAGATTTACGCCAGCAAGCTTTGGATTACCACGCCTTTCCTACACCAGGAAAAATCAGCGTTGCCTTAACAACGTCAGCCGAAACGAGTAACGACTTATCATTAGCGTATAGTCCCGGTGTGGCAGAGCCATGTAGAGAGATTGCGGCAAACCCTGAAGATGTTTACAAATACACAGCAAAGGGTAATACGGTTGCAGTCATTAGTAACGGTACTGCAGTGCTAGGTTTGGGTAATATAGGACCAATGGCCTCAAAACCCGTTATGGAAGGCAAGTCGTTATTATTCAAACGTTTTGCTAATATTGATTCATTTGATATCGAAGTAACACATAAAACAATCGATGAATTTGTTAATACTGTGGCTAGTATTGCTGACAGTTTTGGTGGTATTAACTTAGAAGATATTAAAGCACCTGAATGTTTTGCTATCGAAAAAGCACTTATAGAACGTTGTAAAATTCCTGTTTTTCATGATGATCAACATGGCACGGCTATAGTAACTGCGGCAGGCATGATGAATGCGTTAGATATTCAAGGTAAAGATATCAAACAGGCTAACATCGTTTGCTTAGGTGCAGGTGCTGCGGCAATAGCGTGTATGGAATTATTAATAAAGTGTGGCGCGCAACGTGAAAAAATCTATATGCTTGACTCTAAAGGTATAGTACATACACGTCGTGATGACTTAAATGAATATAAAAGACTCTTTGCTAACAATACAGATAAACGCACATTAGATGATGCAATTATTGGTGCAGATGTATTTGTTGGTGTTTCAGGTCCTAATCTATTAAATCAAGAGCAAGTTAAACAAATGGCTGATAATCCAATTCTATTTGCCTGTTCGAATCCTGATCCTGAAATTAAGCCTGAATTGGCACTTGCTGTACGTGATGATTTAATTATGGCAACAGGTCGTTCAGATTATCCTAATCAGGTTAACAATGTTTTATGTTTCCCATTTATTTTCCGTGGTGCTTTAGATGTTCGCGCGCGTAAAATTAATGATGAGATGAAAATTGCTGCGGTACATGCTATTCGAGCATTGGCTAAAGAGCCTGTACCTGCTGAAGTATTGAAAGCCAGTGGCGTAACATCACTTACTTTTGGTAAAGATTACATCATTCCTAAACCTATGGATTCACGTTTATGTGCTGCTGTAGCAAAAGCTGTAGCACAAGCCGCAGTAGACTCAGGTGTAGCTGCGTTAGACATGCCAGAAAATTATATGGATTAATCATCAGAATCATTAGTTTGCATATTACATATGTCGTATTTTTATAATATTGTTAATAGTTGATTATTTTGACAAGTTATAGAATAAAGGTCATGGTATTGATAATACCGTGACCTTTTTTATTGGACAAAATTTATGAATAAAACGTTAGCACTACCGCTATTACTCAGCGTTATACTCTCTTTGTGTTTAGCAGGATGTTCGCAAGAAAGTAATAAGCAGCGTAAAGCACCAGCACAACTCAAAGAGGCCAATAGCCAAGTGAAAGATACAAAAGAGAAAAATTGGCAAGAAGTTACCGTGAATTATTATGATTTTGAAGGTGGCTTCTATGGTTTGGTTGCTAAGACTGGAGATAAATTGTTGCCAATGAATCTCGCCAAAGAGTATCAGTTACCCGGTACTGTGCTTAAAGTGCAAGGTCAGTTAATTAAAGACATGGCGACTATCCAACAATGGGGACAGCCATTTAAAATTACCCATGTTGAGTTAATTACACTGGGTAAGGCTAATCTAGGTGAAACGTTTTAGCTAAACAGCTTAACTCGGTTAAACCTTGAAACATGCATTGAAAACTTGTTTGGGATATTAATCGACAGACAAAACAGGTATGAATAAAATTGGCTTTAATATGAAAATATCGTGGCCTATAACAAAGTCTGTTACAGGCCATTGTTCTTTTCTATCTGTTTAACTCAGTAAAAAATTTGTCTTCAATCATGTGCGGAACTATTTTTATAACCGGTAAACTCTTCTCCAGGTTTAATATTTCGATATTTGACCATGCTCTGCTTTAACGTGACAATGTGCTTCATAATTGGCTCCATTACCCAACCATGAACATAACCTTGATTGCCCCAAAGCTCATAGGCTTCTTTAGGATCATTTTTAATATCAAACAATTGTGGAAAGGTAAATTTCTTAACGACTGAATGGGTGGATTCAGTCGCCATAAAATGCATCTTCATATTGCGCCATTTAATGGCAAATAAATCATCACCTACAAAAACAATAAAATGTTCACGGTTCGATTTTTCTTTTTTTCCTAAGATGAAGTCTTTTTGATCAACCCCATCAATTGGGCGATCAGTGGGTATTAACTTTTTGGCATTAGCAAAACTAGCTATGGTGTTATACATGTCAATATCACCGACTATTTCGTCTGAGACACGGCCTGCTTTTATTTTATTTGGGTAACGGATCATAGCCGGTGTACGTAAACCACCTTCATAGGCGGTACTTAAACCACCACGCCAAGGGCCATTTGAGCCACCACCACCGTCTTCACCAGCAGCAAGCGCTGATCCTTGAGGAAAGTTACCTGCGCCATTATCACCGGTTAAAATAACTATCGTATTGTCATTAATGCCTGCATCTTTTATCGCCTTTAAAACTAAGCCTATGTTGTAATCAATTTCCATTTGCGTATCGGCATAAATACCAGCTTTAGAAGCGTTTTTAAAGTCCTTATGAACAGTGAAAGGGGGATGGAAGTGGGTAAAGGCTACAAAGCTGTAAAAAGGCTTGCCGGTTTTGGCCTGCTTTTTAATATTAGCTATGGCGCGATTAGTTATTTCACGATCTAAAGTGACTTTGGCTGGTATATCAAATACTCTTACTTTTTTTGCATCTTTGCCTTTTACGCCTTCATAAATATAAGGCGTAGTTGCTACTATTGGATCCCATTGGGGTGTTGCTGTGTAACCTGCAGCGTTAGTACCTTCTTGTGTGCCCCAAAAGTAATCATAACCTTGATAATTAGGTAGTTTTTTAATATTAGCGCCAACATGCCACTTACCAAAAAGTGAGGTATGGTAACCGGCATCAGACAGCAGCTCAGGTAGCGTGTATTCCCAATAAGCAAGCCCATCGGGTTCTCCAGGAGCAGGAACCTTTTGATTACCCGTCCGAATAGGTAACCGTCCAGTATGTAATGCAGAGCGTGTTGGAGTACATTGGTTTTGCACATTGAAGTTAGTTAAGCGTAATCCTTCATTGGCTAAATCATCAATATTTGGCGTTTGAATGGTACTGCCTTGAATGCTTAAATCACCCCACCCCCAATTATCTACTAGCATATAAACTATATTGGGTTTGTCCGTGGCAAATGCATTACTAGCTATGCCTAGGGCAAACATTGTAATGATGTATTTAAGGTAACTTTGCATATATGTTCCTGTATTTTTATGATGAATTAGGGGCTGGACAACTAATTAAATAGTTTTCCTAGAAGTACGTTGATTGCTTTAGTCGGGACTAGCCGCCTGCTGCAGCCTGTTGTAATTTTCTATCCATAGCCGCTTCGAGCTGGCCTTTTTTGATTGCTAAATCGACTTCAAGTGATCGTCGTTCTTTAACTGATTCTTTATCTTCTTTGTCTTGTAGCATTTGAATCTGTACACTTAACTCTAAAATCTCCATCGATAACTCTCTAATTTCTTTATCGAGCTCACTCTCTTGTGCTTTCTCTGCGGCAGCAGCTTCTTCTGCAGTCATAACATTACCTAAACTGCTCGCATCTATATTCTTTTTATCTTCATCGTTTTCTTCAGCTTCAGTTGATTTTGCTTTCGCTTCTTCAGATAAAGCCAGTTGGTCTGGTTGCAACTGTTTACTTTTTTCAATATTACTAACACTCTCTGAAGTTTCTTGAGGTGTAAGTTTTTGAGATGTAGGCACTTGAGGGGAGCTGGTAGCTAATGATGAAATATTGAGTGATAAATGAGAGGCTATGCTTTCCATGCTGACTTCCTTGTGATTGAGAATTAAGGGGTTAATTAATCAGTATACTTATTAACGAGAGAGTAATCTAATTCTGGCATATTATAATAGCGCTATTTATTTTAGACTCAGGTAATATCGTTTATAGTCGTGTTTATACCAATTTGATTAAATTTCTTCCCAACTCAGAGCTTTACTCGATGTTCAATAACAAGGAAAATTCGTTTCGGTTTAGTCACTCTAAATCAAATGAATTTAACGAAGTTAGTGGGCGTCGAGTAAGCTCCCAAGGGCGAGCATAAAAGGCTTACATGCTGCGTTATTGATTTTGAGAAGGGAATAACCATTCTCTTCAATCAATGCCTTGCCTCTTAGCCTTTTACCTCTCGCTGAGTGGGAAAGAGCTTAATCAACTTGGTATTAATCGTCATGGTTAATTTTCTATGTCATGTCAAATTTATTAAGGAATTATTAATAATGATCAAATTGATCACATTACTAGGTGCAGTTTGCACATTAAGTCTTTTTGGCTGTAGTCAACAAGAGGTACATACAGGCAAATCATTATCAGCATTAAGCCATAGTGACAATATCATCACTGCATCAGCACTTTCAAAAGATGGTCAATTTAACCTGGTGGCGGATGGTAAAACTGTTTGTTTATGGAACAATAAGCAGGTGGAATCACCATCACATTGCTTAACAGGTAATGAAGCTGAGTTTATTGAATTGCTTGATATTAGTGAGAACAATCAATTTTATCTGACTTCTAACCAAATGACTGTGCGTTTACATTCAGTACAAAGCAAGCAACAGCTTGGTGAATGGGGGGTAGAAGGGCATATCATTAATGAGATGGATATATCAGCAAACGGCGACAAAATATTATTAGGTTTTAGAAGTGGTGAGGCTAGCATTATTGATGTTAAACGCAATAAGGTAACTACGTTTGAAAAACACCGTTTAGATATTAATTCAGTAAGTTTATCCGATGATGGCGCTATAGCTTTTACTGGCTCGAGTGATAAAAAAGCCATGTTGTGGCAAACAGACTCTGGAAATAATATTCATGAATTTAAACATGCCTCACGAGTGAATCATGTCAGTATCAGTGCTGATGGTAAGCTTGGTTTTACCTTAGACGCGATAAAAGATCGTACTTTTTGGGACTTATCAAGGGGAAAATCGATAGCGGAGCTTGATACTAATTTACGATTTTTTGAATTTAATGATTCACGTTTTTCAGCTGACAATACACTATTATTAACGGGTTCTCCTAAGCAGGTTATTAAACTATGGCGAGTATCAGACGGTGTATTGATGGCTGAATGGCAATCTGAAGCGACAAAAGGAAGAGCTTCAGTGCTCAGTGTTGCCTATTCAGAGCAAGGCAAGATGGTTACCACAAATAGTGATGGCCTATTTGAGCAGTGGCAGCTGCCAAATATTCAGGTAAACAATTAATTCAATTGTATTTATTACATAGCGACTTATTCATTTATATATAATAGTTTCGTCTGGAAAGTACGCATTCGAGACATAAATACATTCCTGAATGTTAACGTCAACTTTCCGATCATATAGCTGACATAATTTCCTATTTCTAAGGCGCAAAGGGGCACAATGTGCCTTAGAATTTATTTCACTTAATGCATCATACCTTCATGTTATGAGAAGTTTCAGTAACAACATACTGCTTAAAGAAAGCTGATCCTTTAGTGTTGTCTTATTAAAAATTTGAAGAAAGGCTTGCTGTTAGGCTTCTACCTTCATTTTCAAAACCAATGGCTCGTTCTGTTTTACTATTTGAAATATTTTTAATCGCAAAACGTAATGCTATTTTGGGCTTAATTTGCCAAAGCATTGAAACATTCATTTGAAAACCACCTTCCATGCTGACCATTCCTGTAGGGATAGAGCTATCATAATAATTATCGTTATAGGCTAAATGAGTTATCAATGATACGGTTTTAAGTGGTTGATAATTGAATTGTAAATTTCCTTTCCATTCGGGTCTACGTCGCAATACTACATTATCTTCAAAAGTGTTTATTTTGTCATAGCTTATATTTCCTGAGATATTAAGCTGAGTTAATGCATCATAATCAACCGACCATTCTGTGCCCCTGGCTCTAACTTCTGAACGATTAACATTGGTAAATAATTCAGGGTCGAAATCTACAAGGTTTTTATAGGTGTTTTGGTAGGCACTTAAGCGCATGTTTAACTTTTCTGATAAGGCGTGTTCAAGTGTCACATCGTAATTTTGGCTTGTTTCTGGTTTTAGTTGTGGATTGCCTACAAATGGATGAGCGATAGCAAAAAAACTAGGTAGCTTATATCCTTCACTATATTCAGCAGAAAGGGAGCTTGCATTATCTATTTGATAGTTAGTGGTAAATCGTATGGTGTCTATATTGAGTTGTTCTGCATCGTCATGTCTAAAACTGCCAGTCATATTAACTTTGTCTGTAACATTAATTGATGATTCTATAAAAATAGCTTTAGTTGTACGTTTTAGGATGTAATTAGCAGGAACTGGATAGCCGAAGTCAATGCTACTGTTCATACTACCATCTTCTTGAGTCAATGAAGCACCAATGGCCAATAATGCATTATCATTTATTTGGTAAGTAGCAACGCTATTGATATCCCAATGTTTATAGTCACTAATAGAATCTATAGCAGGTACGGGATCTAATAAACCAGCGGCAATACCAGGGTTGGATATTGTTTCTTTACGTTGGGCGAGAGCGGTAGATAAAGTTACGTTAAGCTTTGGTGTTATGTTTTGGAGTAAATTAGCAAAATAGTTTTGTTGGCTATAGTCTCTAGATTCGGGCGTTCTAATTATAGCTAGTCGGTTTCCGCCACTATCTTCAGGAAAATATTTTGATAGGCCAGAAGATGAATAAAAGCCAAGTTGCCAGTGCGAATTGATATTATTGATTGAGCTAAGGCTGGTATTAAATATATTACGTTTAAAGTCATCACCAAAGGTACCTTCGGCTCGATTTTGAACTGTGCCAGTTACAGTTAAATTAGCAATATTTGCTACATCAGTGTTTAAATGAAGCATACCCCCTAACATATTGTTACTGCCAACTTTTATGCTAGCTATAGCAAGTTCCCCATCCTGAGCCTTCTTAGTAGTAATACTTATTACACCTGAAAGTGCATCACTACCATAAATAGTTGAGAAACTGCCATAATATATTTCAATCTTTTCAATAATAGCAGGGTCTATAGTTCCAAGATCAAATGCGCCGCCTCGACTGTTGGTAGGGTCATTTACCTTGACGCCATCAATCATAAATACAACAAAGTTTGGATCACCACCCCTTAATGATAAAAAGGTTAACCCACCAATCCCTCCTTGATTAAAAACATCAACTCCGGGCACAGTGCTTAAAATATCAGCAATGCTATTTGGCGCAAGTGCGGCAATATTTTGGGAATCTATGGTTACTTTTGGAATATTGTTGGCAATATTATGACTAATATGACTTCCAGTAACGGTGAAAACTTCTATTTTTTCAGATGCTTTAGTTGGCACTTGTGCTAACCATAGGGCGGATAATAGGAATATTTTTTCTTTATTCATTAGTGATATTGTCATTTATTAAGTTTTTTTATTTTCAAAAATGGCGATGCCAACATTTAAGGCGTCAGTTTCAGTTTCAGTTTTTTTGCTAGGTTGATTGCTATTTTTTTGCTGTGCAGCCATAACCATTTCAATCATTAAGTCCATACGAAATACGCCAGCGATTATATCTAGGTGGTTGTTACCAGTAATATCTTTTAATTCAAGAGACACGATACTACGGGGACTATTAGTGATGTTGTGGCGAATAAACTCTTGTTTTCCGTTATTTTCAAACCAAATCAAACTTTGTCGTTGAGGATCCTCCCAGTAGTTGTGCCAGCTACTGGCAACGACATCAATGTCGCCATCATTATCTAGATCTCCTGCAACGGCATTTGATGCACCGTAGAATCGGCCAATATCATGATAAATAAATGTTAAGTTACCTTTATTTTCAGACCACTGTACACCGTGATAGGGTTTTGGATCCATTTGTAGGTCATTTGCATCACCATTGGTGAAAAGTAGATCTAGATCATCATCATTATCCATATCTACCAGTTTCATACTTGTAGAGCCGAACATTGGATGAGGAGCTTGGCCAAGTCGAACTTGTTGAAACTTTCCATTGCCTTTATTGATCATGGCAATAATAACTTCATGCTCTTGGGCAATTAAGCTAACTAAGTCAATTTTACCATCGTTATTAATATCAGCAGGTATAACATTTAGTGCCCCACTTCCTTTTAAAATGGTGTGCCTTTTATGTAAACCATTGCCGGTATTTTCTAACCATGCAATTTCACCAACAAAACCACCGCCAAATATTGAAACAGCAATATCAAGATCTTTATCACCATCTAAATCAACAGCACTTACATCGGTAATTCGACCAACATTATTGAGTAAAACACTGCGTTTAAATTTCCCTGGGGTTAATTGAGTAAGTAAAACAACCTCGCCGACAAGTTTATCTGAAGGAGGGAAGTCACCTAAAACTGCAACAATTATGTCTTGATCACCATCATTATCATAGTCAACCACTTCGGTGTTTACCGGCACGTTTGCCTTAGTCAGTAATGTTTCTTGCCATTCTCCTTTAACTTGGCTCAAAATAATAATTTCATTTCGTTCAGCATCGCTAATCAATAACTCTTTACTTGATTTTAAATTGATATCTATAGATTTAGCATTCACAACCAAGGGAAAAGACGATTTTTTTGGAACATCTATCTTTTGAAATGTTCTGCTTGAAGACACACTGGGCGTATAGGGTAAAACAGGGAGATATTCAGGGCTATTTCTCACGTAATAATTGGAGATAATGGTGCCCACCTCTTCAGAGATAAATTCTTTCCCCAATCGTTTCGCTGAAAGATTTGCCATAGCTCTGACTGCAAGTGGCCAGTTTCTTTTCGGCATTAGATAGGCTGGCGGTACTTTATGACACACACCACAATATTGATTTACTACTTCTTTGTCATTAACCTTTTCTATTGATTTTTTTGGAACCTCTTCAGCTGGAGAGCAAACTGAAAAGAGGGTTAAACATAGCAATAAATGAGTTGTTATTTTTGGGGTTAGCATCGCATAATCTCTGAAAGTACTTGTTTTTATATATTAATATCGTAACCCATAACCTTGTGGAAATAAGGTTGGGGAATTTTTTGATTTTGTTTGGGGCCAATCAAAAGATAGTTTTCCCTGAAAATTGAAATCACCAAAGATAACATCACTAACTCCATGTCCTTCTGTACCTGGCAACCAAGCTGCGACAAAAGCTGCAGCCGCTTCAAGTTCTGGGTTAATAATTAGTGTTCTACCCGATATCAAAATGACGACGACAGGTAATCCTATATCTTTTAGTTCTTTAATTGTTGCATAATCTTCAGGGTGTAATTCTTGTAATTCTATCGAACTGCCATAAGGGTCTGAAATATTAATTTGGCCATTTATTTGTGATCCTGCTTCTATAATAAGATTATCGTTGTCTCTAATATCCCCAAATCCTTCAGCATAAGGAGTTTCACCAACCACTACTATAGCAATGTCATGATCTTTTGCCTCAATATCATTGAGTGATTTTTTTAATATGGCATTAGGTGCAATATTTTTAATGCCCTGCCAAATTGAGGTTGCTTGTTCAAAATCATCGTTGCCTGAAACACCTTGCCAATCGACAGTAAATCCACCACATTGATGACCAATGTTATCGGCATTTTTTCCAGTCACTATAATATTCGCGGCCTTATTCAAAGGTAGTGTTTGATAATTTTTAAGCAATACTATTGATTTTCTCACTGCCTCGCGTGCTACTTTTCGGTGTTCTATAGAGCCGAAGCTTTTATGATTTGCCCATTTTCGTTTACTTGGTGTCGATGCATCAAGTAATCCCGTAGCGACTTTTACTGTAAGAATTCTACGCACTGCATCATTGATTCTTGATATGGATATTGTTCCTAATTCTACATGGTTATGTATGTGTCTAATGAATTGTTGCCAATTATCTGAAACCATAAACATATCTATACCTGAATTTACACCTTGTGCAATTGATAAGTAGAAATCATCTGAAAGGTAGTCAATACCGTTCATGTCGGACACTACAAATCCTGAGAACTTAAGCTGCTTTTTTAATACCTCGGTAAGCAGAAACTGGTGTCCATGGCATTTGTTTCCATTCCAGCTATTAAACGAAGCCATTATCGTCATTACTCCCGATTTAATTGCTGTAATATATGGACTTATATGGGTTTTATTCAACTCTTGCCAAGAAATTTTGGCATCTCCTTGATCAATGCCGTGAGATGTTGCCCCGTCGCCAACCCAATGCTTTGCACAAGCGATAATACCTTCTGTCTGCGGTATATTTTGCAGGCCAGTTATTATATTACTTACATATTTATTTGTTATAACAGGTGATTGTGAAAAGCTTTCGTAAAAGCGACCCCAGTGATTATTTTTAGCCACAGCAAGGTTGGGGGCAAATACCCAGTCGAGGCCACTGGCCAATACTTCTTTACGGGTAATTATTGCTATATCTTTAATTAAAGCAGGATCACCAGCGGCACCCAAGCCAATATTATGGGGGAAAATCGTCGCACCAATTAGGTTATTATGCCCATGAATAGCATCAACTCCGAAAAGTAATGGTATACCATTATGATGATCATCTTTTTCTGATGAGGTTTGCCAATAACTGTCAGCCATAGCTAGCCAATCTTGAAGTTTGTTATTACCTGGAACAGAGCCTGCACCACACATAACTGAACCCAAATGAAAATTCTTCGCTTCTTTGGGAGTGCAACTTAGCCGCTCAGCTTGTGTCATTTGTCCAATCTTTTGCGCTATTGTCATGTTTGACATGAGTTCATCAACTCTAGCTTTTACAGTAGGAGTACTAAGTATTGAGTGCATATTCTTTTTATGTCCCGTAATTTCCTAATTGACCACTTCAAATTCAGTTTTTAGATTCGCGTTTGAATCGCTGCCTATCCAAACATTAAATATTCCAGCTTCAGGCTTAAGTTCCATTTTTCGATTATAAAATGCAAGTTCATCAGTGTGTAACTTAAATTTGACTACCATGCTTTTTCCTCTTTCTAAAAAAATGCGCTGAAACCCCTTAAGCTCCTTTATCGGACGAGTTACACTGCCGACAAGATCTCTGATATAGAGCTGAACCACTTCTTCCGCACTGTAATGACCAACATTTCTAACCGTTGCATTAACCTCAATAGTACTTCCCATAGCAATCACCTTTTTATTTAATTTGATATTTGAATAACAAAATTGGCCATAGGACAGGCCGTAGCCAAAAGGAAATAATGGAGAAAAATGTGTATCTAAATAGGTTGCAGCCATACCAAAGGATGTTTGTGGTGCTCTGACCTTAATATTATCTATATTTAAAAAATTTTCTTCGCTTGGGGGGCGGCCAGAATTTTTTTGTGCATAGTAAAGGGGGATTTGACCAACAGCTCTTGGGAAGGTAACAGGTAACTTTCCTGACGGACTTTCTACCCCAAACAATAAGTCGGTTACAGCAGGGCCTGCCATTGTACCTGGGTGCCATGCAAATAAAATGGCATCTACTTTTGAAATTATTTTTTCTAAAGTAAGAGGCCTTCCTGCCATAATCACCAAAATAATAGGCGTACCTGTATCATGGATTGCTTCTATTAGCTGCTCTTGAGCTCCAGGCAAATCAATTTTTGCTCGGCAATGTGCTTCTCCCGACAAAATAGCCTCTTCACCTAGAACCATCACCGCTATATCTGCTTTATTTGCAGCATCAATGGCTTCACAAAAACCGTCATGATGGTTACAACGGGTGTTTTCTAACCCTACGGCATAGTTTATATTGAATGAGTTTTCTGCTATTTCTTTTAGTGCATTCAAACACGTATGGCTTTGGTAGGCTTTTCCATCAAAAGCCCAAGTGCCCATTTGTTCATAGCCGTCATCGGCAAGTGGCCCAATTACCGCAAGAGTCTTAATTGCTGGTTTATTTAATGGTAATATATGATTCTCATTTTTTAACAATACACAGCCTTTTATTGCTGCTTCTTTAGCAATACTTAGATGGTGTGGATTTAAAATGCTCGATGGTTGATTTGGTTTTGTAATGGCAGACTCAAAAAGGCCTAAGTTAAATTTAAGTGTTAATATTCGTTTTACAGAGCTGTCAATTTCTTCTATAGAAACAGAGTTATCACTCATCAAACTATTTAAGTGCTTTAAATAACAATCACTGGCCATTTCCATATCAATACCAGCGGTACATGCTTTACTTGCTGCATCATTATCATCAAAGGCAAATCCATGTGTGACCAACTGTGGAACTGCTTCCCAATCACTTACTACAGGGCCGTGGTAGTTCCATTCATCACGTAATATATCAGTTAAAAGCCAGTCATTTCCTGTAACAGGCACACCATTTAAATCACTAAAAGATGCCATGAATGTAGCAACTCCTGAGTCAGCTATCGCCTTGAATGGAGAAAAATAAACATTGCGTAATTCGTTTTCAGGAATATTAGTTGTATTGTAATCTTTGCCACTTTCACTTGCCCCATAACCCGCAAAATGTTTTGCACACGCAGCAATTGAATTAGTGTCTGATAAATGCTCTCCTTGAAACCCTTTTACCATTGAACTTGCAAGGGTCTTACATAAGTAAGGATCTTCTCCTAGACTTTCTGCAATCCTCCCCCAACGAGGATCACGAGAAATATCAATCATGGGTGCAAAGGTCCAGTTTATACCGCAATTTGAAGATTCTATTGCAGCGATTTGGGCGCATTTTTCGATAATTTTTGGTGACCATGTCGCGGCTTGAGCAATGGGGATTGGAAAAATGGTGTTAAAGCCATGAATAACATCTCGACCAATTAATAACGGGATGCCTAGTCGTGATTCTTTTAAAGCAATTCGCTGTAGTTCATTAACAGTGTCAAGGTCGACTTCATTAAGAATTGAACCTACCTGACCTTGTTTAATTGCCTTGCGCAATTTTTTTGATACTTTACCTTCATCTCCGGAGAGTTGACACATTTGACCAATTTTTTCATTAGTTGTCATTTTAGATAGCAGGGCAAGAACTCTAGATTCGGTATCTGGAATACTTAATGTACGAAGTTGCTGATATGATTTTTCTGACATTCACTGCCCTTAATGTAACTCATTTGATTGAGTCATTTTTAATGAAGATATATTTCGTGTACAAATAATGAATGCTCTTCTGATAGCTTATTACTACTGCTTCAGGTTACAAGTTAAATACGCCAAGGTGGACTTATCAGTAGATTATCTGGATTTAAGTTTGTTTTTTTTGACTTTTGACCACTTCACCGTCTTTTAAAGGCCATCTCATCGATTCCGTCTTGAGTTATTTACATAGTGATATAGTGTTTTTTGGAGAAAATGAATGTTATTGGTTTAAATAGTCTGATATCTAGGGCCATTATAGACATGGCATATATGAAGAATAATCACGGAAAATAAAATGGCCCAAACTATCGAAAAAAATAAAGTAGATAAAATTCCTTTAATTCAAAAGTTTATCTATGGACTTGGCGCATTTATAAATAATTTATTGGGTGCAGCAATGAGCACAATGGTTATTGTACTTAACTTAGGGTTAGGGATGAATCCTGCCCTAGTTGGCTTATTAGGTGCTTTACCTCGTTTTATCGATGCATTTACCGACCCTCTAATGGGTTATATTTCAGATCATACTAAGTCTAAATGGGGTAGACGTCGACCTTATATATTCATTGGTGCAATTGTTTCTGCTATTGTTTTTACTCTATTGTGGCAATTGCCAAGAGATCAAAGTGAAGACTTTTATTTTTGGTTCTTTTTAATTGGCTCTATCGCCTTCTATTTGGCTTACACCGTATTTGCGACACCATGGGTTGCATTGGGTTATGAGTTAACCCCAGATTACCATGAACGTACTCGAATTATGGCCGTTCAGAATTTTATGGGGCAATTCGCTTGGTTAGTTGCGCCATGGTTCTTATTGTTCATGCAAAATGAAACACTTTTCAGCGATATGGTAGAGGGAGCTGGTTGGTTAGCACTTATCATTGGTGTTTTTACTATTTTCGTTGGAATATTACCCGCAATATTTCTTGTTGAGCGTCATATGCCAATCCTTACGGCTAAAGAAATTTCAACGAGTGAAAGACAATCTGCTAAACAAAAAGGCATAGCTTTCGCACTCTCAGACTTTTTTAAAGGATTTTTAATTACGCTTAAATTCAAGCCCTTTCTTAGTTTATGTGGAGCAACATTTTTAGTCTTTAATGGCTTTATGATGGTTTCATCGTTCCAGAGTTACGTTATTATTTATTATGTGTTTGGTGGCGATCAGGCGTTAGGTGCTGAATATGTAGGTTGGGCCGGCACGGTATCATTTATTGCTACATCCTGTGCTATCTTTATTGTCACCAAGCTGTCGACTCTTTATGGTAAACGAAATGCATTCTTTATTACTATCGTTATATCTATTTTCGGATATGCACTGAAATGGGTTTGTTTTACACCAGATAATCCACAACTAGTGCTGATCCCACCGATATTTTTTGCTTTTGGTTTGGGCGGTTTATTTACACTAATGGGCTCTATGGTTGCCGATGTGTGTGATCTTGATGAGTTAAATACAGGTGAACGCCGTGAAGGCATGTTTGGTTCAATCTTCTGGTGGGTAGTTAAATTAGGTTTAGCGGCTGCAATGGCGGCAGGTGGCTTCTTACTTAATGCGACTGGCTTCGATGTAGCGCTAGCTGGTGCTCAATCAGCTGAGACGTTGTATTTCATGCGGTTAGCGGATGTGCTTGTGCCGGTAACTTGTTCAGTCATTGCCATTTGGATGGTTGCCACTTACCCTATCACTGAAAGCATGGCTGCCGAAGTGCGTCAAAAACTAGAAAAAAGACGTGGAAAAATGATCGCTGATGATGACGAACATTCACAGAATGCTGAATTAGCACCTTCATCGTAAAGAGCCTTATGCCAAACTGCATGCTCAAATATTATTTGGGTATGCAGTTAGTTCTTTCTTCTCTACATTATACCTCCTGTAATAATCCTAAACTTTATCCCCAAACCCCATTGAGCATGTATTGAAAGCTTAAATAGGCACTTGCTCTTCTTATATCTACAACGAAAATATTTCCTGCAAAATAGAGTTTTGTGCCATTGTTCATATTATAGATTTTAGGTGTAGGTACCGTTCTCAAAAGTTTATCAAAGAAAGCCAATGACCGTTTCAGCGTAGCAAATGCAATGAATTTGAGGCTAAAAAATATGTCAATGGCTATATTTTATTATTCAGTCCATTTTACCTCATAAAAGGTAACGTTTGAGCGCAAAACATTAGGTTTCTTATTTTGAAGGAGTAGTATCATTTTTGGGCAACATTTAATATTTATTGAATTAATAACTATTATTCGATAAGAAATGTTAGCCCATAGGAATACATTTGCAAAAAAACATAATTATAAGATGTTGAATTAATGAGCATCTAGGGGAATGATATGACACAGTGTAAATTTAAAAGAACAAAGTTGGCAACTTGCCTCTCACTAGTTTTAGGCGTAAGCGCCTTCACTCCAGCTTTTGCTGCAGAAGAAGCTTCAGCAAAGCCAGAAAAAGAACTTGAAGTAATTGAAGTTACTGGCATTCGCAGCAGTTTAGTAAAGTCAATGGATATCAAGCGGGACGCTAATGGTGTTGTTGATGCCATTACCGCTGAAGATATAGGTAAATTCCCTGATAGTAACATAGCCGAATCATTACAACGCATTTCCGGTGTTTCTATCGATAGAAGTAATGGTGAAGGGGCTAGAATTACCGTACGTGGTATGGGGCCAGAATTTAATATGGTGACCCTAAATGATCGTCAAATGCCGTCTGTAGGAAACTTATCACCAGGTGCTAATGAACGAGCATTTGATTTTGGTAATATTGCCGCTGATTCGGTAAGCGCCGTTGAGGTATATAAAACTGCTAGAGCAGACCTACCTACCGGTGGTATCGGCGCCACGGTAAACATGCAAACTGCACGTCCACTTAATAATCCTGGTTTTAAAGGTGTATTAAGCGCTAAAGCTGTTCATGAAACTTCTGTAGAAAATGTTGGTGATAAATTCACTCCTGAATTTTCAGGGTTGTTTAGTAATACATTTGCCGACGACACTATTGGTGTACTTGTTTCGGGTTCTTATCAAGACCGAAATAACCGTGAAGAAAATGCCGCTGTTGATAACTGGATACCTAATGTTGGTACAGGCACTGGCAATATCACAAACAATAACCAAAGAGAAGATGGGGCAACTTGGTACCCACAAAATACTGGTTATGGTATTAAAGATACAAGTCGTCAACGTACTAACGCTCAGTTAGTTTTACAATACGCACCTACTGATACCTTAACAGCAACTGTTGATTATACTTATTCGCAAGTGGAATCAGAATTTGATGCCAACGGATTTGGTATATGGTTTAACAATGGTGGCTCTATTGTAGAGGCTACTGTTAATGAGCGTGGTACTTATACTTCTGTTACAGAAAGTGGCGGTGATTTTGCTACCAACGTTTCTCGTGGTGGTTTTGAAAATGAAAACAAATCACTTGGTTTAAACATCGAATGGCAAGCTACTGATACGTTACAGTTTAAATTTGACTATCATGACTCATCGGCAACCTCTCAAGGAACCGGTTTAGGTAATGATGCTTATTTGATCATCGGAAATACTTCGTTTTGGGGTGAAGATCCATGGGGACCGGCTACGGCAAATATTGACGAGAAAACCTCTGTTTTCCCAAGTAGTGGCATTCCAATTTATGATATGAGTTATATCGGTGGTGACGGTAACCCTCAAGAAGGATTGCTTAGTTCAGATATTGGTTCACTGTTTGGTGGCGTCACTGATGACTACAAAGAAAATGAAATGAACCAATTTCAGCTAAAGGGTACCTGGGTTAATGACAATGACGGTGCTTTAGCTAGTATTAATTTTGGTATTGCCCGTACAGAGCAAGAATTCCAAACGGTAAAAGCTTATTCAGGGCAATTACCAGCAGGTTGGTGGCTTGGCTCAGCAATATATTGGGATGATGCTCAATGGGAACAAGGCAGTACTGCCGGTTTATTAGATGGTTTTGGTAATAGTGGTGCTATTACGCAACCAAGTTATTTCAATCAAAGCTTTGATTATATTAAAAATGGTTATGAAACAATCGTACCTGAAGGTTGGTTAGACTGTTGTATGAGCGGAAGCTGGGGTGAAGAATTCCAAAACGCTGATGGTACTGGCCGTTTTTGGTCTGGTAATGCTGATTCGGATGCACGTGTTAATGAAGTGATAACATCAGTTTATGCCCAATTGAACTTTGAAGATGAATTCAATGGCATGCCAATTAACATTGTGGCCGGATTACGTTATGAAGAGTCAGAGGTGAAATCTGCTGGTAATGAGCAACTTGCAACCGATATTATTTGGGTTGGCGGCAATGAGTTTTCATACGAAAAATCAGCTGATACAACACCTGCAACAGGTGGCGGAACAACGAAACAATTTTTACCAAGCATAGATGTTGGCTTAGAAGTTACTGATGAAATTACCACTCGAGTTTCATACGCTCGCTCTTTATCACGTCCTGATATTTCTAAAATGACGTCAACAAGGGACTTCCCAGGTAACCCTAAATTAAACCAAAGGTTTATTAACACTGGTACGCCTGGATTAGAACCATATATTGCTGATAATTTCGACTTATCATTAGAGTATTATTATGATGAAGGCAGTTACGCATCGATTGGTTACTTCAAAAAAATGGTCGATAACTTTATTACGACTTCGGCTAATGAAGTAGAGTTCGGTGGCATAGGCGATGTATATCATGGTGCTCGTGCAGAAGAAGCTCGTGCTCAACTTGTCGAAGAAGGCATACAAGCAACCGATCCTAATGTGTTTGCTCGCGTAAATGAAAACATGGGACTTGCAGTTACCACACCTATTACTCCTAATGGTGATGATCCACTGGCTATATTTGTAGAAAATAGCTTCACTAACGGTGAAACAGCTAATCTGTACGGTGTAGAGCTTGCTGTGCAGCACCTATTTGGTGAGTCAGGTTTTGGTGTTATGGCTAATGCTACCTTTGTGCATGGCGACGTAAATCCTGATCCTGATGCTATTGAGCAAGAGTTTGCTTTACCTGGCATGAGTAATTCAGCTAACTTCTCTGCTTTTTATGAGAACGATGATTTATCTGCGCGTATTTCATATAACTGGCGTGATCAATTCTTCTCAGGTTTTGAGCAACATAACTCACCTGTATATACCGAAGAGTATTTCCAAATAGATGCGAATGTAAGTTACTCTGTAACTGAAAATTTCACCATTTTTGCTGAAGCACTTAACGTTACAGAAGAAGTTCAACGTACCTTTGTTCGTTATGAAGAGCAGTTAGTTCGTGCTAATCAATACGGTGCAAGATACAACATTGGTGCTCGTTACGTTTTTTAAAATGAGTTGAAAACTATAAAGCCGCTGCATGTTCAGCGGCTTTCTTTTATGAGAAATCTTTCAAAAAAAGGTTGAAGCAACTGAGGGTTAACTTTTACTTTTTTTGAAAGATTTTTATATTTATTTAGGTGAATAGAGATGCTAACAATTCGTGAGAAAATTGCTTATGGTCTAGGCGATACAGCAAGTAATATCATTTTTCAAACCGTGATGATGTTCTTATTGATATTTTATACCGATGTTGTTGGTCTTTCTCCTGCGCTGGTGGGTACTCTGTTTTTAGTGGTTCGACTTTTTGATGCCATTACTGACCCATTAATGGGTGCTATGGCAGACCGAACCAAGACCCGATGGGGACAGTTTAGGCCTTATCTTCTATGGTTAGCTATTCCTTTTGGCATCATATCCGTAATGGCATTTACCACTCCTGATTTTTCCTATAACGGCAAAGTTGTTTATGCATTTGTCACCTACACCTTACTTATGATTGCTTATACAGCGATTAATATTCCATATTCAGCGTTGGGTGGGGTGTTAACAGCAGAGCCTTCTGAGCGAGTTTCTGTGCAGTCTTATCGTTTTGTATTAGGCATGTTAGGTGGACTCATTGTCGCGGCCAGTACACTGCCGTTAGTTGAGTGGTTTGGCGGTGGTGATAAGGCCAAAGGCTATCAATTAACCATGATGGCGATGAGTCTTTTAGGTGTGGTGTTATTTTTATTATGCTTTAAAGGGACGAATGAAAGAGTAGCCCCCCCCGTTGAACAAAAATCTTCATTTTTTGATGACTTAAAGTCTCTTTGGAAAAATGACCAATGGCGTATTTTGTGCCTTGCTGGTTTGTTTTTATTAACTGGACAAGTTCTCAGAGCAACGTTGGCTATTTATTATGTAAAATATGTACTGGATCTTGAAGAGCAAATTACCCTATTTATTACCCTCGGTATGATTGGCAGTATATTAGGGTGTGCTCTTGCTCAGCCCCTTGCCAAAAAAGTTTGTAAAATCAAGGCATATATAGTACTTCAATTAATCGCAGCATTTATTTGCATCATTAGTTATTTTGTTCCTAAAGAGAACGTCTACATTGCCTTTGCATTGTTTTTCTTTTGGAGCTTCTTTTTACAAATGGCAACACCTTTATTATGGGCAAAAATGGCTGACACTATCGATTACGGGCATTGGAAAACGGGCATTCGCATTACCGGGATGATTTATTCTGCGGTGGTGTTTTTTATCAAATTAGGCGTCGCTTTTGGTGGTGCGTTTGCTGGTTGGTTGCTTGCGTATTATGGCTATCAAGCTGATATAGAGCAAACGGAAGCAGCTAAAGAAGGTATCTTGTTATCATTTACGGTTTACCCCGCTCTTGGCTCAATATTGGTAGCGTTAGTGATGCGTTGTTATGTACTTGATAAAGAAATGGTTGAAAAAATCCATTGTGATCTCAAGCAAATAGAGCAGGCTTGAAATGTCGACAATATATGAGGTATCTAAACTTGCGGGTGTATCAATAGCTACAGTTTCTCGGGTATTAAATAATAATAAAGTTGTCAATGAAAAAACTAGGCGCAATGTATTAGATGTTATAGAGCAGCTTAACTATCGTCCAAATGCTTCAGCGAAATCATTGGCATCTCAAATAACGGATAGTGTTGGTATTTTGGTGCCAGAATTTCATGGTCCTTTCTATGGTTGCCTCATGGGGAGTATTGAAAAAACGTTAAGAGCAAAGAACAAATATGCTTTAGTTGCATCAGGGCAAAGTAGTGAAGAAATTGAAAAGAAAAGTATTGAGTTTCTTATTAGCCGAAATTGTGATGCGTTAGTTTTACATGTGGAAGCTTTAAGTGATGAATATTTAATTGAACTAAGCAAAAAAAACACTCCATTTGTGCTGATAAACCGTTATATCGAAGAAATTTCTCATCATTGTATTTATTTAGATAATGAACATGGTGGCTACATCATGGCAAAATATTTACTAGAACAAGGTCACCGCAACTTTGCTTATATTTCAGGGCCACTTCAAAAAAGTGATTCAAAAGGTCGTTATCTAGGAGTTCAACAGGCTTTATTGGAGTATGACATATCACTTAACGAGTCTCTTTTTTATCAAGGTAACTTTCATCAAGAATGCGGTAGTAAAGCAATGAAAAAGTTTATTAACAGCAACGTTGGGTTTACTGCTGTTATTTGTGCTAATGATCAAATGGCGATTGGAGCTTTGCTTGTTGCGCATGAAAAAGGAATTGATATCCCAAGGGATGTTTCTTTCATTGGTTTTGATAATTCTATTTTAGCGCAATACAGTTACCCTGAGTTAAGTAGCATTGATAATCAAGTTGAAAATATTGGCGAAATGGCGGCAAACTGGGTGCTAAAATATGTTTACCAAGAGCCATTGAAAGATATTGAACACATACTTAAACCTCGATTAATTAATAGGAACTCGGTATCGACCTTAATTGAACGTTTCATTTATATTAGTTAGTGTATCGACAATTATTCCATCTTATCTACATATTTCATCAAATTTATATATGAATCGACATAATAGGTATCTCGGCTTTTAGCTAAGAAACTTAATAACTCGGCATGAGCCTCAGATGAAATAGATAAATAATCCCCACCCACGCCATGGAAAATAATATTTACTAATAATACGTCAGTGGGAATATTTTTAATGTAATTAATGAGCTCCTTTCCTGTCGTATTTATTGGGACCCATATAAGAGAAAATCTATTGTCAGCCCCATGACCTTTAATCGCAGTAAAAAGATGAGAAACTTTACTAAGGTATTCTTCACCTCCAACGAGTAAATCATCACAGGGAACGGTATAAGTACGTTCGGTTTTACCATCAATAGCTTTCAAAAAAGTGTTAGCAGTTGTCAGTTCCTCAATCATTTGTGAGATGCTGTACTTATCAAGATCATGATGTTTTTGAACCCATTCCCTATTGGGTAATGAAGCACTACATGGATGGTAAATACTATGATTTCCTAGTTCATGGCCATTTATTGCTGCTGCTCTCCACTCCTCCATTCGCACATTTATAACGGGGGAGTTTGGTGTTACATAAAAGGATGCTTTTAAGTTATATTTATCTAGCTCAGGTATTACATTGTCTAATTGGCTATTTAGGGCATCATCATAGGAGAGACTTACGGCTAACTTACCACCTTCAGGCCAAGTGAATTCCTTATCCTTATCTTGATTTTGGGAGAAGCTAGTTACTGAAATCAGTAATGTTAAAAAAAACACTATGGTTTGTATCATTGAAATCATGTAACTTTTCTCCTAGCCCTAATGGCTTTCCGGTGTTTGTTGTCTGTTATTAGAATACTAATTTGGATTGCATTTCACAGCTAATTTGATGATACCTATACGCGATTCCATTTTTATAACTCGTATTAAAACCATGCTTCGTGCTTCACCCAATCGACTTCCATAACCCAATTATCTGTCATGGGGGAATCATTGATTTTGGCAAAATTCAAGATAGCAAAGAAGGGCTCAGCAAGTTTATTTGCCTCTTCTGGGAGTCGATATACTTCAACTTCGTCAAGGCGGAAAATAACATCATCGCCAACCCACTCCACTGAGTAATTATGATATTTGGCTAGTTGGGCTTCTTGAACTAACATGAGTGATTGCCAATCCCCGCCTCCGCATTTACCAGTACTTTCAATGGCTCGTGCAGCATAATGATCTGGACCACCATCACTGTGATGTTCAAAAATATCAATTTCACCTGAGCCAACCATCGGCCAACATACATTCTCATCAGGCTCTTGTACAGGGGGCTCGTTATTTTGAGCACCGAGTAGCCACCAAGCTGGGAACATGCCGGATTGACCGCTGTTTTCAACTCTTAAACGAGCAGTCCACTTGCCTTTAACGAATTCCTTGAGGTTTTTACTGGCTATACGGCCTGCAACATATTGGGTATCCGGATGTTGCTCACCTTGTTTGTTAAAATTATCACAACTACGCTGCTTGCCTGTATCGATTACCTTTAGCTTGATACTACCGTTGCTGACTTCACGCGTACCAAATTGGTTATCTCGAACATAACAATGGGTCTCGTTATTAACCCAGATTGGTTGATCTTGCCAGTTGTCGGTGTTGAAAGTCTCGAAGTCATCGAAAAAATCAATGTGCCAACCGCTTTTAGCGCTTTTAGCGCTTTGCTGTGTGTCTGACTTGTTTGTTGTGTCACCGTGCTCAAAGCGCTCTACAGCGGAAACAGAGGGCGTTATCATCAATACTACAATGAGGCAGATGACTACATATTTTGTATCGCCTAAAAGATCAGAGACATGATTGTTATTAAACGGATTAAGTTTCATATGGATGTTTTTTTATATAAATTATTGAAATTAATTAAAGATAAATAAAGCACCTTATTTGCCTAAAAAGATCAAATAAGGTGCTGATTTTACTTTTCACTCAGTAAGTTTAAAGTCAGTGAATATTATTGACTTGAGTTGCTACCTTGCTTACAAGGTACTGAAATTATCAAAATAGAAAGTCCAGTTCGCGGCATCACCTTCGGCATCACCCATTACACCATTTTCAAAAATCAGCGTAAGTCGAGTTTCACCTGTACTCGTGCTGCCAGTAAAATCAAAGCTCAACTCTTCCCAGCCTGAACCGGTATGATTTACCGTTTGTTCGGCATTCATATCGTCAAATTTAACCAATACTGGTACAGCGCGTTGTGACCAAACCTTCATGGTAACAACCGTGTTAGAGGGGATAGCCACAGGGGTAGCAAATGTCATCGTAGAGCCTGCCCAAGTTTGACTTGCGAACTTTTGCATCTGGCCAACTTGAGCGCTGCTATTTAACTCTGTTGATTGTGGATTAGCAATAACCGATGCCGCGCCGCCGTCAAAATCGCTAAATACATAAGCTGTTGGAGATGCTTCAAAATCTATAGTTGAACTTTCGCCAGGTATTACATCTTCCCCTGGAGTAGCTTCACCGACTTGCCAACGAATGTTATCTAACTGCAACGTAACACCCTGTTGATCTCCCCATTTAGGAAAAAGAACCAAGCCAGTATTAGTTGAACTAATATTTAGTCCGTAGCCAATTAAGGTTGATACAGGAATAGAGATAGTTTCCCACTCACCATCACCAATAACACCTAACGATTGATCGCCTGTACCACAAGGGCTAACACAGTCAACTTTGAAAGTGATACCGCCAGTAGTGCTGGCATAATCTGTCACTTTAATGTCAAAAATCAAATCACCTTCACTAAATGAACTTAAATCAACAGGCTGAGTAGATTGAATATAAAACACGCCATCGCCGCCATCAGCATCAAAAACAACCTCTAAAACGGTGTCATGCTCTGCTTCGTCGGTTTCAACTAATTGCCAAGTTACGTGATTACTGGTATCGCCAGTATAATAATCAGTATTAGCAATATTATCCCAGCCGCCAGCACCATTAGTCCAAACAGCGCTGTTAACAGTATCACTAAAGACTTCCAGTACGTCTGTGTTTATTTCAACTGATGGTGCTTTTATAGCACAACCATTGTTATTTTTGTGAGCACAGGCAACTTGAATATTGTCTACTTGCACATGCGCTGCAGCGCTAAATTCCATCACGAATATATTAACAACCGCTGAGGTATTAAGGGCTTGTTCACCAGGTGTTGCAATTAGATCGTTAATAGGTACTGAAAGTGAAATCCAAGTATCCTTAGCTAAATCGGCTACTGCGAAAGATTTGAATCCGAGTGCAGGCCAACCACTGTCCATTTTTATAGTTATAGTACTATCTTCTGGTGTTACAGCACTGTCGATATATAAATCGAATTTTATCTCACCCGCAGCTAACTCCCACCACTTGGTCGAATTCCCCATGCCAAATAAATCAAATATTTCACCGTCTACCGAGCTAATAGCAATATTGCCCTTATCACTGGTGTTAATATCTAATACTATGCCTTGCTCACCACCTGCATCTTGTTCTTCTAATGTAATACCACCATTATCCCAAGCAATACTCGCCTTTAATTCTCGAGTAATTTGCACTCCATCTATTTGCCAGCTCAGTTCGCTTATACCATCGTCAAATAATGTTTGGCTTGCAGTAAACACACCACCTGGCGCTGACGGTACAACGGTTGAGTTGATATTGTTGGCACAACCTACACCGGACTCTTCACCACTGTCACATTGATAAACACGAACGTAATCAACTAACATTTCAGCAGGAAATACAGTCTCTGCGTTTGGAGATCCCGGCCAGTATCCCCCAACAGCTAAATTGAATAACAGATGAAAGTCTTGATTAAATGGCGCTTTTGGTGCCGAAACATAACCTTTCTCATCACCGCCGTAAAAATAACTCCACCAAGTATCCGAGCTTACGGTTGCGAAATGCACATCATCAATAAACCAACGAATTTCGTCTTGTTCCCATTCTATTGCGTAGGTATGAAAGTCATCAATTGGTGTTCTGTCAGCATTTCCTCCAGAACTTGTATTTAGTGGCCAAGGCATACCGTAATGTAATGTACCGTAGGTTACTTCATCATTTTCACCAGGACTAACAACCTCCATAATATCGATTTCACCACCTGAAGCCCAACCACCATAAGCGCTATCGGTTGGCAACATCCAAAATGCCGACCATAAACCTTGACCTATAGGTGTTTTTACACGAGCTTCGATACGGCCATATTTTATATCTACTTTATTATCACTGCGCATTCGACCAGATGTGTAAGGGTAACCATTGGTCGGCTCTTCTTTCGCGGCGATCACAAGGTTGCCATCAGCTACAGTAATATTTTCTGCTTTATACCATTCTTGCTCAGCATTACCCCAAGCTGTTAAACCATACTCAGAGCCATCACCCGTTTGAATATTCCAATTATCGGTATTCAATGTCGTTCCATCAAATTCATCACTCCATACCAGTGACCATGCACCACCTGAAGTGGCAAGAGAAACGCTAATGACGAACGATTGTGAAACTTCGTCTTGTCCGTCACTTACCGTAATAGTGACAGCATGACCACCAACATCGGAGGACGATGGTGTACCAAATAATTCACCGCTAGCTGCATCAAAGCTTAACCAGCTTGGCAATTCAGTAGCTGATAAATTTATGCTGTCATCAGCATCTGCATCACTTGTCACGACTGTGTAGCTATATGAAACATTAGTTTGTGCTGTTAGTCCGGGAGTTGAATCAACAACTGGCGCACTATTTCTATCAATTATTTGAGGTGCGTCAGGCCCATCAGCATCTGTAATACAACCACTTAAAGCTAAAGAAATACTGGCAATTAGCATCGTCTTTTGAAACATGGAGTGCTTTCTTATCATTTTATACCCACTATTAAAAAGGATCAGGAACTATGTAAAGTTGCAGGTCTGACAAGATAATTATAGTGAAAAACGCTCAAGCGGACTAAGGGGGAGATGAAGTGAACAACTAGCTATATAAGATGTTAATTTTCATGGTTAAAGCGCTATTTTATTGACTTCATAGGGTTAATTTCTTGGTTTGATATTCTCGCTAAAAGTCAGTACTTGTCGTATCCACCGCATACCCAGTCCGTCTTAACTCGTTTTTATTGTCATTATTTCAGGCTACTTTATTGTTAAATGAAATTATTGAATATCAAACAATAAATTTATTGTTTATTGATACTTATTGAAGGTTAGAAAAGCATAAAAACACTTAGCATAATTAGTAGCTTAAAAAATCATTTCGAAAGTATTAATAAAATAACGAGTAGATACAGATATAAAAACAAAACTGTACAAACTAATCTGAGTATTTAAGTAGTTATGCCGTGCCAGTAGATTTGGTTTTGGTATAGATATACCTCTAGTTTAGGTAGGGATTAAAATGAAAAATTGTGAAATAAACAACAGTCAAACAACCGGTGAATTTATAATGTTAGATGGTGAGCGATATTACGCCATTAATAATGTTAACAAGATGGCGCCATTTTTTATCAGTGTCGTTTCAAATAGTGATCATTGGTTATTTGTATCATCAACGGGCGGATTAACCGCTGGCAGAGTTTCTCCTGAAACTGCATTATTTCCTTATATCACGGTTGATAGAATTCATGAAAGTGATCTTCACACCGGTTGTAAAACATTATTGCGTGTAGAACATGATGGGGACATTGTAAATTGGGAACCTTTTAACCGTGAACACGACAATCGTTATAAAATCACCCGTAATTTATATAAAAATTTATTGGGTAATAAGCTTTGTTTTGAAGAAATAAATGAAGATCTTCAGCTTAAATATAAGTACACATGGGCGACAAGTGAAGAGTTTGGTTTTGTACGTCAATGTGAGTTGGTAAACTTATCAAACAAGCCTTTAAATATTGATCTTATCGATGGTTTTCAAAATATTTTACCTGCTGGAACCCCACGTTTTACGCAAACTAATTCAAGTAACTTAGTTGATGCATACAAGTGGACTGAATTGGATGAAAGTTCAGGGTTGGCATTTTTTACTCTTTATTCAGGTATTACTGATAAAGCAGAGCCTTGTGAGTCATTAAAAACAAACACTGTATTTTGTTCGGGTTTAGAGCAATCAAAAATTTTACTGTCTTCAGAGCAATTATCGCTTTTTCGAAGAGGGATATCAGTAAAACAAGAAGCACATAAGCGTGGCATTCGTGGCGCATTCTTAGTTAACTCAACTATAGCACTCGAGCCACATAAGAATAAAACCTGGCAATTTGTTGCTAATTTAGAGCAAAATCAAAGCCAAGCTACAGCACTGCGTAGTCAGTTATCTCATACCGCAAAACTGGAAAACAACATAAAGTGCTCTATTGAGCTGGGCTCAGATAATTTAGCTCGGATTATGGCGACTGCAGATGCCTTTCAGGTGACTGCAGAAGAAAATGTCTCAGTACATCATTACGCCAACGTACAATTCAATGTATTGCGTGGTGGTGCTTTTGATAACCATTACCAAGTATCATCAAAAGATTTCTCAAGTACCGTTAATTTATTTAATAGTGATATCTATTTACGCCACCAAGAATTCTTTAGATGTTTGCCAGAGAGCATAAATACCGAGCAGTTGCTTGAAGTTGTTCAACAACAGGAAGATCAGCAACTTGAGCGACTTTGTTATGAATATCTACCGATTTTCTTTGGTCGAAGACATGGGGACCCGAGTCGTCCATGGAATCAGTTTGCCATTAAACTAAAAGATGACGACAACAATAGTTTGTTAACTTATCAAGGTAATTGGCGAGATATTTTTCAAAATTGGGAAGCGCTAACATTTAGCTATCCACAATTTATTGAAAATGTGATTGCCAAATTCGTTAATGCTTCGACTATTGATGGCTATAACCCATATAGAATTACTAAAGAAGGCATTGACTGGGAGGTTGAAGAGCCAGATGACCCATGGAGTTATATTGGCTACTGGGGTGATCACCAAATCATTTATTTGCAAAAAATGTTGGAACTTTCAAAAGAGTTCCACCCAGAAAAACTCAGTGAGCTATTAAGACAGCCACTTTTTAGTTATGCCAATGTTCCGTATAGAATAAAACCGTTTAATGCATTAGTTAAAAATGCGAAAAGTACTGTTACTTATGATGACGATCTGGCTGAGCGCATTGAAAAACGTGTTAGCAAAATAGGTGCAGATGGTAAGTTGATGCTCGACTCAAGTGGCGACGTTTATCAAGTTAACCTACTTGAAAAATTAATGGTACCGCTACTTTGTAAGTTGGGTAATTTAGTCATAGACGGAGGTATTTGGTTAAACACCCAAAGGCCTGAATGGAATGATGCCAATAATGCTTTAGTGGGTCAGGGTGTATCAGTCGTTACTTTATATTATTTACGCAGATATGTTTGTTTCTTGCAAACACTGCTAACGAATGAATCAGAATCAACCATTATCTCTAAAGAAGTAAATGATTGGATTGTTGAAACGGCAAATGCGTTAAAGAAAGTGCGTCCGCTATTAAATAATGGACCGATAAGTGCTGATGAACGTTATCAATGCGCAGCTGAACTTGGACAAGCATCGAGTCGTTATCGCGAAACAATTTACCAACAAGAAGCCTTTACTGGAAAGATGTTACAACCCATTGAGCAAATAAAGTCCATGCTTGACGATGCGTTGGCAGCTATTGAGCACACCATAAGCACTAATGAACGTGAAGATGGCCTTTACAATGCCTACAACTTACTTGCCTTTGAACAAGAAAGCTTAACTATTGATGACCTTTATCCTATGTTGGAAGGGCAGGTTGCAGCACTAAGCTCGGGCTCATTTAGTTCTGAAAAAGTTATATCGGTAGTGGAGGCTTTATTTAAAAGTGACGTTTATCGTGCTGATCAAGACACTTTTATGCTTTATCCAGATAGAAAACTACCAAGCTTTTTACAAAAAAACTGTGTTGATTCTACTAAAGTTCAAGATGTTTTACTGTTAAAGCAAATGCTCAAAGAGCAGGATGAACGCATTATTTTACAAGATAGTGATGGCTTATATCGCTTCAATGCTGACCTTACTAATGCTGATGACTTAATGGCAGAACTAGATACACTTTCTGGTGTTTATGGCGACTTAGTCGAGATGTCGAGATCTTCTTTAGCAGAGCTTTACGAAGAAGTCTTTAATCATCAGGAGTTTACAGGGCGCTCTGGTGGAATGTTTGGTTTTGAAGGTTTAGGCAGTATTTATTGGCATATGGTTGCCAAGTTATTGCTAGCGGTAGAAGAAAACTTTTTCACAGCATTAGATAATGGCGAGAGTAAAGATGTTTGCCAGCATTTAGGTAACTTATATTATCGAGTGCGTGAAGGTTTAGGTTTTAATAAAACGCCGAATGAATATGGTGCATTTCCTGCTGATCCATATTCTCATACACCAAAGCATGCCGGTGCTCAACAACCAGGGATGACAGGACAAGTTAAAGAAGAAATACTTACCCGTTTTGGTGAGTTGGGTATTCGAGTCAAAGAAGGTGTCGTTCAATTTCAAACTAATTTATTACGTTCATGTGAATTTGTTAAAGAAGCAACGCCATTTTCATATTTAGATGTTGATGATAATTGGCAAGAAATTACTGTACCTAAATCGGGACTAGCCTTTACTTGGTGTCAGGTACCCGTTGTTTATCAATTAAGTGATAGTGAAGAGCCTGCACTGACGATTACATTCAAAGATGGGACACAGCAAGGCTTAAGCCAATTAACGCTACCCGCGAAGGAAAGCTCAAACCTATTTTTACGTAATGGTCAAATTCGTCAAATTTCACTCAATCTAAATTCAACTCAACTTTTTGCTGAATAAAAGCATTAATAAAACACCACTTGAAAATGAAGTGGTGTTCTTTGGAGAACGCTATGTCGAGTAAATACAATAAGCATATGTCTTTAGCGGGAATGAATGTTGGCCATTCATCTCGAGAAGAAATGAAAAGTGCGGTTACTAAGGTTCTTGATAATAAAATTCATGGTATTTCCTTTAGCCCTTATGTAGAAGGGCAAGGGCCAGGAACCATTATAACAGAAGCTCAAATAACAGAGCGTTTGGCTGTTATTTCGCCAAATGTTAACTGGATTCGATCTTTTTCTTGTACAGACGGTAATGAGAATATTCCAAAAATTGCTAAACAACAGGGACTAAAAACCTTAGTTGGTGCGTGGTTGGATGATGATTTAGAAAATAATGAAAAAGAGATCAATAACCTTATAGAAGTTGCAAGACAAGGTTACGCCGATATTGTTGCCGTTGGCAATGAAGTTTTACTTCGTGAAGATTTAACTGAAGAACAACTAATAACATACATTAAACGAGTAAAATCGGCATTACCTGACATAGAAGTGGGTTATGTGGATGCCTACTACGAATTTGAAGTACATCCTAATATTACCGATGCTTGTGATGTGATTTTGGCTAACTGTTATCCATTTTGGGAAGGATGTGCTCTTGAGTACTCCATACTTTACATGAAAGATATGTATCGTCGTGCAATCAAAATAGGTAATGGTAAGAAAGTTATTATTACTGAAACAGGTTGGCCAAACGAAGGTCCTGAAGAATGGGGCGCAGTGCCTTCTTATGAAAATGCCATAAAGTATTTTCTTGGCACATATCAATGGGCAGAAGAAGAAGACATTGATGTGTTCTATTTTTCATCCTTTGATGAGGCTTGGAAAGTGGAAGATGAAGGTGGTGTGGGTGCACATTGGGGACTTTGGAATAAAGACGGAAAATTGAAATATGTTTAAAAAACACAGTGATAAAGTAGCAACAATTAGTTCTATGAATTTAAATCATGCCAATGCAATTTGTTATTCGGGTTATCGTGATGGTCAAAATCCGAGAGAAGGGATATATCCAAGCTATGATGAAGTAAAAGAAGATTTACTTATTTTGGCGAAAAACTGGCACTTTCTTAGAATTTACGATTGCGGACCACACGCTAACATAGTATTAGATGTTATTCGCACAGAAGCATTACACTTCAAAGTAATGCTTGGCGTTGATATGGCTGCTGAAATGAGTAATCCTCATTGCCCGTGGGGGGCCGAATTTAGTGAAGAAACCCTTAGCGCTAACAGACAACAAAACTGCAATGAAATTCATAAAATGATCGGGCTATCGACAAAATATGATGACATTGTGTTTTCGGTATCTGTAGGTAATGAGGCTAGCGTTGAATGGACTGATCATATGGTACCTGTTGAACGACTTGTGACTTATGTGAAACAAATTAAAAAGGAAATTAAGCAACCCGTTACTTTTTGTGAGAACTATGTTCCTTGGACGTACAAATTGGAGCCTTTAGTCGCTGAGTTAGACTTTATTTCTATTCATACTTATCCTGCATGGGAATTCCGTACCATGGAAGATGCCCTCGAGTATACTAAACAAAATTATTATAGTGTGGCTAACCACTACCCTGATAAACCAGTGATTATAACTGAAGCGGGTTGGACAACAGCGTCAAATGGTCGTGGAATCGAACCATGGAATGCTAATGAAGACTTACAGGCACACTACTATGAACAATTGCTTGCATGGACTACCCAAGAGAAAATTTTAACATTTGTCTTTGAAGCATTTGATGAGCCATGGAAGGGCTCGTCAGATCCACTAGAGCCAGAAAAGCATTGGGGATTGTTTTATGTTGATCGCACGCCCAAGTTAGTGATGAAAGATATTTATCCTAGTACCGTAATAGATATTAAGCAAAAGAACGATGTAACTTAGTTTCGTTTACCTGTTCAATACTGCCTTATTTAATAACCCCCGCTTTTTAATAAAACGGGGGTTATTGCTTATATAGTCTAAGATAATTAATTAATGGCTTTTATTTTTTTTTACTATTTGCGCTAAAGTGGGTAATGCATGCGACGTATAGGATTTTTACATTCGATCCTGTTGTTCATAAGTTGTAATATAATAAGTTGTACCTTCAGGAGTCCTTATGTCTGAACATTTTTTACAACAAAAATTTAATTCCACATTAGAAAAACCTATTTATTTATTTTGGTTTTTACAACTTTGTTTTTGGTCTTTTGTTTCATTAATTAGCCTCGTTTCATTAACACTTTGGTATGTTCAAATTGATGTTGCGCACCTCAATCATACATTTTGGCAATCTGTTGTTGGTATAGTATTTTCATTGCCATTGTATTGGGTCTTTATGAGGTGTTGGAATTCACCTATCCTAACAAGAGTTATTATAAGTATTACTTCGGTGTTATTGATTTCTTTTGTTTGGACAGCCATTAGAGTCGAACTCTACATAAGGCTGACGGGTACAGATGAAATTTGGTCTCAATTCGGCGGTTGGTATTTTAGTAGTATCTTTATTTATTTTTGCTGGGCAGGTTTTTTTCATGGTATTCGCTATTATCAATTGTTGCAATTTGAACATGAAATTATGCTTAAAAAGGAAGCTGAAGCAAAAACGGAGCAATTAAAAAGGTTAAGTGCACAATCCGTTGCAAGAGATGCCAAAATAAAAATGCTTCGATACCAGTTAAACCCTCATTTTCTTTGTAATACATTGAATGCGATAAACTCTCTGATTGAATCTGAGCTAGCAGAAAAAGCACAGCGAATGACGGTTCAGTTGAGTAAATTCTTACGTTATTCTCTAGATAATGACCCAGATACTAAAATAGCGTTAGAATTTGAATTAAAAGCATTAGAACTTTATTTAGAAATAGAAAAAACCCGTTTTGGAGAAAGGCTACAACTTGATTTTGAAATATCCGAAGCTGCAAAGTCTGCGTTAATACCTAGCCTGTTATTGCAACCTATCATTGAAAACTCGATGAAGCATGTTATTGCACAAAATGAAGAAGGTGGCATCATAAGTTTGTGGGCTGATGTAACTGATAATATGTTGGTACTAGAATTAAGTGATACCGGGTGTGGTAAAGGTGTTGATAGAAATAAAATTAAGAGCAAAACTGGCCGAGGTGTTGGATTGCGCAATATCGATGAACGTCTTAAAGTGTTATACACTGATAATTATGCATTTATTATTAATGTTAAACCTTCTGGAGGTTTAAAAACTACCATTAAATTACCACTAGAAAGTCAAGATGAACCTGATATAGTTAATCAAGCCTATAATTCAATGAAGGTTAGTTAAGTCTATGCCAAAATTAAGAACAATAATAGTTGATGATGAGCCCTTGGCGCTTAACCTTTTACGCGCTAAATTAAATAAAATTCCTGAAATCGAAATAATTGCTGAGTGTAAGAACGGTAGAGAAGCGATTGAAAAGACGATGGACTTGGCACCAGATCTAATCTTTCTGGACATTCAAATGCCGGGTGTAGATGGTTTTGGTGTTATTAAAAACCTTCAATCTGACATTGTGCCCTTGGTCATTTTTACAACTGCCTTTGAGCAATACGCATTAGATGCTTTTGATGTGCATGCGGTTGACTATATTCTTAAGCCAATAGATGAAGAGCGAATTACTCGGGCTGTTAATCGAGCTATTGCTCTTTCTGAAACAGAAGAAGAAACTGAGCACAAATCAAGAATTATTGGTGCAATAGATACGATTAATGAAAAAGAAAATAGTGATAATTCAAAGCAAAGTTCTCAAGGACAAAATAAAAGTAATCTTGAACATAAAATAATTATCAAAGAAAGAGATGATATTACCTTATTAAAACAGGTGGATATTGAGTGGATTGACGCCGCAGGAGATTATTGTTGTCTTCACGCACAAGGTGTTACTCATATTAAGCGAAGTACGCTAAAAAACTTGTTAGAGGATCTAGACCCATCAATATTCAAACGAGTTCACCGCTCAACAATTGTAAATCTTAATTACATTCAAAAAGTTATCCCTCATACCAAAGGTGAGTATTTTTTAAAGCTTGGCGAGTACGATCAAGTCAAAGTTAGTCGCAATTATCGAGAAGTAATAAAGGACTTTTTATCTGATAAGTAGCAGAGTGAACTCAATAGTTCGTGTTATTAGTTCCCGAAATGCGAATTTTAAACTCTTACATGCTGCGTTATTGATTTTAATAAAGGCATAACAATTCTTGAATTCTATGTTCTACCTCTAAATCTTTAAATTCACGCTAAGCGATCCTTTCTTATACTAATTGCTATTACTCATTATTTTCTTAAATAAAAATCATTTTTTCGCTAAATAATATTAATAAAAGTGAGCTTTTGATTTTTTAACTTCACTGCGCCCCACTATTCATATCATAAAATTCCCATTCGTCGCTGACAAAGTCCATGTTGGCGCACTGCTTTTTTAACTTTTCCAATTCGCCTTTGTAAAAGTCCATTTTGGCGCATTGTTGTTGTCTATTTTATCGGCAAACAAGATGATGAAGTGTTGCTTATAGTTTCAAAATTTGTCGTTTTAACTTGATTGATTTAAATAGACGAACAGGGAGTCCATTACCTTGCCGGAGCTCAACGAGTACGATCACGCGAATAAACGTTCAAATTCTTTCGATTACGTTGAATATCTATTTGCTCAAGAATAAAGCTGAAAAGCACTAACAAAAAATATTGAGGTAGAATATGAATAAAATAACACAAGGGATTGCGATATTAAGCTTGCTTATTATTGCAGCACAGACGCAAGCGGCGTCAATTACCAATGGTAATTTTGGTACTACTGGGAATTGTAGTTTATCAGGCTGGAGTCAAAATGTAGATCCTTACGCCACCTTTGATGATAGTTTTTCAACTACAAGCTCGGCATCGGGATGTACTGCTGATGTAAGTGTTGGCGATTGGGGTACTAGCGATTCTTATGCCAATAGTTTGTCGCAGAAACTAGACCTATTTGGAGCTGATGATAGTACTTTTTTATTATCGATGGACTTTAGTGTTGATAGCGTAAATAATTCAACTCTCGACCCTTCATTTTGGGGAGAAGGTTTATTTATAGGTCTGCAAAAAGATTCGAATTCCGAAGTGTTTTTCGATGAAAATGGTAATGTTGGTCCATTGTTTCAAATGGATGTCGATGGATTCTTTTCTGATAGTCTTGAATTCATACTCGACAGCTCTTTTGTCAACCAATCTAATTGGTCACTAAATTTTCAACTCGATGATGATTTTGATACTTTTGGGTCAACCCTTTCTATTAGCAACGTATCTCTAACTGAAGTACTTGCACCTGTCACCGACGTTCCTGAGCCTACAAGCCTCGCTATTTTTGCTTTAGGTTTTGCTGGTTTAATGAACCGTCGAAAAGTCGCTAACGAATTAGTTCGTAAATCTATAAATAAATAA
This sequence comes from uncultured Colwellia sp., assembly GCA_913063325.1. Lineage (GTDB taxonomy): Bacteria > Pseudomonadota > Gammaproteobacteria > Enterobacterales > Alteromonadaceae > Colwellia. The sequence continues at coordinate 88,795 of CAJXYE010000013.1, forward strand.
AAAGGCTTCCAATGAAGATATTCAATATGTATAAAGGCCTTAGTTGTGCCTTGCTATTACTATTGTCCAACTCAGCCTTAGCTGACTGGGCAAATGTCGATAACGACATCTCCATCGATAAATCTCGACCTCATTACGATCGTATTAACCGCTTGTTTGCGGTACAAGTGACCGTTACCAATAACAGCACTGAGACCCTAGAAGGTCCATTTCGCCTGTTAATCGATACTACAAATATTCCTGCTGCATTGTTAGACGGTGAAACTGACAGCAATACACCTTATTTTGATGTTGATGCACTTAGTCTAGCGCCAAACGAGTCAATGTCAGTAACTGCACATTTTGAACGTCAGCGTTTACGTTTAAACTTTGCAGCTTCTTTACAAAGTAATCCGCCACCAGATACAGACAACGATGGTGTGATTGACGATCTAGATTTATGTCCAGACACTGTCGCAGATGCAGACGTTAATGCTGGTGGTTGTGCACTTGCACAATTAGATAGCGACAATGACAGTGTTAATAATGAACTCGATTTCTGTCCTGATACTGCAGTTGATGCTGAGGTAGATGTAAACGGTTGTGCCCTTGCACAATTAGACAGTGACAATGATGGAGTTAATGATGAACTCGATTTTTGTCCTGATACAGCCGAAAATGATGTTATTGATGAACATGGTTGTACTTTAATTCCTCCAACAACCGACAACGGTCTTCCGGTAATTAATTTTGAATTGGGCGGTACTGGTGCAGATTTTGGTTGGAACGTATTTGAGAATACTGATAACCCAGCCGTGCAGTTAGTTGCGAACCCCGATACATCAGGTACTAACTCTTCTACAACAGTAGCTATGTTTACCGCTAGAGCCGATGGTGCTCCATGGGCAGGTGCTGAAACAGCACACGGCGACATTGGTCCAATTACCTTAGATGCAACAAACAGCAGCTTAAAAATAATGGTTTATAAAACGATTATTAGTGATGTTGGTCTTAAGCTTGCCATTGCTAATGGCGGTGCCCAACCAGAAATTAAAGTAGCCAATACCTTAATTAATGAGTGGGAAGAATTAACGTTCGATTTCTCAGATAACATTGGTTTATTCGAGTCTATTAATGTCGACCAAGTGATTGTCTTTCCAGATTTCCAATCACGTAGTCAAGAAAATGTCATTTATTTTGACAACATTACTTTTAATAGCAGTGATACTGACACCGGCGGTGGCGATACTGGTACAGGTGGCACAGGCTCTGAAGGTGAATTATTAACTAACGGTTCTTTTGACGATGGTATTACCGGTTGGAACGGTGGAACTGTTGTTGCTGAAGGCGATACTAACGTTTTTGTAGCTGATGTAGCAGCACCTGGTAACCCTTGGGATGTTAGCTTAAGTCAAATCATGACCATTGTTCCTGATGAAACTTATGTTTTAAGTTTTAAAGCAAAAGCTTCTGTTGCACGTTCAATAATTGCTGGATTGGGGCTTAATGCTGCACCATGGTCTAGTGAAACAGAAAATGTTGTACTTACTACTGAATGGCAGACCTTTTCATACACTTTAACCACAACAGGTTTTGGTGATGATAACAGCCGTGTATTATTTGATATGGGCGCAGAAGCAGGTACTGTGTACATTGATGATGTTAGTGTCACGGTTCAAGGTGATAGCGACACAGGCTCTGAAGGTGGCGATACTGACATCGAGCTTAGCATCAACGGTGATTTTGAAACCGGCGATAGCTCAGGTTGGACTTCATATGCTAGCGATAATAACGGCACTTTTGCAGTAACGACTGCACAAACTAATGGTGGCACTTTCTCAGGTAATCTTGTTGCTGATGGTGCTGGTTCATTCCCGCTAATCAAACAAGCTAACTTAGGTATTGACGTAGTAACACCTAATAGCGAAATTACCATTTCATTCGACCTTTTTGGTTCAATGGAAGGTGTAGGCGGTGTTGTTTTTG
>CAJXYE010000014.1 GCA_913063325.1 uncultured Colwellia sp.
CCATTGGGGGTAGTGCTTATTTCAGGGCTTTGTGTTTCTGCTATATCAAGCTTTTTATTAGTACCTGTTTTAACTCAGTTATTTACTAGGGAAACAAATTAAAAAAACAAACATTATGGTAGCTGAGTTAAGTCATCATCTTGTTTAAAATAGTCTTTTACTCGCATGTATGATTTTCTTATTAAATGCGGAATAAGCAACCTAAGCGGCATTCTAATAAGGTGTCCTCGCCAATATAAGAAAAATTCAGCGACTGTCATTTTCCAATCTCGACAACTACGGTGATTTGGCTTGAATATATTAACAAAACAAAAATCTTGAAAAAGGGTTAAAATTTTGGATTTATCTTTTAAATTATCGAGTTTTATACCATTAATTGGCGTTGAGAAAATAATATGAGCATAACGAGTTGCAAGTCTTGTGTAATCAAATAATCCTATAAACTTGGCACGTGTAATAAGCTCTGCAACAAAGTTGGGTCTTGTTTGTTGAAAGTGACGTATCAACATATCAAAATCTGAAATATCTCTTAAGCCATTATGAAACTCACTCTCAGTAAACAGGTGTACAGCCATATGAATACATAAATCTGTATCATCAAGCGTATTAATTATTCCTGCATTTTCTACATCAACTTGAGTAAATGAAAAACTATCTATGTTTGGAGTATGCTTATTTGTTGAAGGTAAAATATTATGGTGCACATCTAAAACACTACCGCGAGTAACGTGGTATAGGGGAGGGATCTCATGCATCCAAGTTCTATAATATTTTTCATCATAGTCATCAACTTCAGATTTCAACCAGTTTGAAAATTTTAATATATTCTCAATTTTTTTTAAATCTTCTTTTTTTACCAATACGTCAATATCTGAAAAAGTTCTTCCAAAAGAGCAAGGCAATTTTTTAGCGATATAGGCAGCACCTTTTAAGAAAGTTAATTGGCTTGATATAGACTTCAACGCTCTAGGAACCTCTAAAAATTCAACTAAAGCCTGTTTTCGTTGCTTTTCTGCAATTTTATAAGCTGACTCTAAATGCCATTTAGCATAACTTGGTTTTGAATATTCATGTACATCCATCAAATAATTTAAACGCCCAACTAATTGACATACATTTGCTTGAGCTAGCAAAATTTGCCATTGGTTTTGATTTAATGTGGATAAAATATAAGGTTTTGATAATGCTTGGACTAAGATTGACATATTAATCTACTAAACTCGAAAGAATCTCTTTAGCTTCTTCAAAGTCACTGTATTCAAATTGGTAACAAGTAATATTTTTTAATAAATTGGCTATCATATTAAAAGCTTCCCCCCCAAGAATATGATAATTAAAACTATGCTGAATTAATTGTTGAAAAGCTGCAATTTGAGATACAGGTGTTAATTTTGCTTGTGCATTAGCCACATATTTTGGAAAAACGATGCAATGCAAGGGGGCTGCTTCAAGCATACGCTCAACGCTTTCCTTGGGTGGTTTAAGAAGAGCTACTGTTCCTTTATGAGTATCTTTTGCAATGGTGCTAAACACTGCATTATCAACATAATTATTAATAACCTCGATAGAATCATTCTTTAAGTTAATCGGTCTTGTACAGGGATGAACTAACGAGTTAGTTAAAGAAATAAGGGCTAATTCATCTGAAAATAATCGCCAACCACTATAAACCATTGCTGCTGTGAGTGTGCTTTTGCCTGATCCTTGTTCGGCAGGCATAATTACTACTCTGCCATTTTTTTCGATTGTACCAGCATGAAGAATTAAGAACTGATGGGCGCGTGTAGTAATACACCAATTCATACCCCACTCAAGCATGGCAAATGACTGATCTTTAGGTAATGGCTTAAAAGGAGCAAATTCATCAAGGAGAAAATCAATTTGTGGCTTAATAAAGCGTCTTAACATTGAGCGAGTGGTGATCGTAATGGGAAAGTCTATAAAAAGAGAGTTTTCAGAAAAAGCATAGTCAGCATACAAAGCTGATAAATTATCAATAACTGCTTGGTGATCAGTTTTTATTGAAAAAGTAAAAGGGCCAATAGGTAATGTGAATTGAGCAAACATGATCCGTTAAAATATTCTCTTAAAAGTATTCTTAGCGATAAAACTTAGCTAATAAAATCAATTTATTTCACTGATAATACCAGACTTTAGTGCTTCTGTAATAAATTGCTGAAACTCTTCTTTCGTATTATTTATTTCAGAAATATTTTTTTGTGAATCAGACAAAAACAGTGCAAATAAAGTCTCTCTCGAACTTGAAGTCTCAGCTAACGCAGTAATTATAGAATTAAATAAAGAGGGTAAAAAATGGGTATTACCAGTGAAGTTATTAAAGAGGGCTATGCCCTCTTTAAACTGAACAGATTGAACATTTGAGTTTATTATGTACACGTATTTTGGAAGTCATTTTTTGGAAATCCATCTCTATTCGCATTTTCTAAAACTGACTGACTTGCATCCATGATTACGCTTAATGTGGTGACGAAATAAAAATCAGCATGGACATCCCCATATTTTGAAGGACTACAGCCATTGCCTATATCATAGTCCTCAACCATATACTCCCAAAGAAGTAAGTTGAGTGCAGCAACAGCACGTTGTTTCCACAATCCTTTTTCACTCGGATCCTTACCCAATTTATCATAATCATAATAACAATCATCGTCAGGTTTTTTAGGGTCTTCATCGTCAGGTTTTTCAGGTTCGTCATCGTCAGATTTTTTAGGTTTGCCACCGCGGAAACCAAAAGTGCTGGTATCAAAAGTTTGCTCACTACTAGCATCCTCTTCATCTTCTTTTTCTTTGCAATTGCAATTTAATGCATCAGCTATTTTAACATCGTCTGAGAATGAAGTAGAAGTTAACAAAGAAGATAGGGGTGAGTCTTTAGTTAGACCAATTAGAGCCCAAAATCCATTGTTATTGGCATGGCCATTACACCAAGCACCACCACTATAACCCCACATAGAGCATTTGGTCGTATCATCCTGGTTTGATACGTTGTTTGATAAATTCCCCGATAAGGTACATTGTCCTGCCCAAACGGGCCTAGAGGCAATAGTTGTTAATAACGGTGCACCGATAGCTACTTTAGTTAAAAATTTACGCCTAGAATCAGTTGATGAGGAGTTAATTTCAGGTGAAACACCACTCTTTTCCTTTAGGGTATTCTTTTGCTCTGTCATTTCCGTTAGCCCTCTTTACAACTATACTGTCAGTTATTTTTACAAACAGCATCTAATATATCAATATCTGCATACCAATGCACTATTTGTGCCTATTAAGTTAAGTTTATTTAAAACATATGATTAGCATGGAAAATTATGGGGTTTAATACCTGAGTGTAAATAAGTTATACAGTTATCGAATTTTTCTTTGTGAGTGGTACAATGTTTTGCAGGAATAATAAACGAGTTCGGTAGAGGATAAGCTTTAATGGAGTTAATTGGCGTTTCAGGTTATGTATTAGCGGCTCTCGCTTATATTGTGTTTATTTTGTTGTTATTAGCCGCACGAAATAAAACCCTTTCTGGTCGTTTGGTTTTGCTCTCAAGCCTTTTCGTGCTTTCTTCCAGCGTAGCAGGTGCCTTGCAAATTTATCAAGGCTTCTCACTTAAATATGTTTTAGTATTTGAAACCTTCAAATTGGCTTTTTGGTCATTACTGATTATTTGCTCTCAATCTAATATTAATTCATTAAAAGATTTTTTCTCTCAAACAAAAATAACGCAATATCTAACAATTTGGACTATCTTATCTGCTGTTTGTTGGGGCGCAGCCTTATACTTCCCTGAAGGAGGTAAGTATATATTTTCATTGTTTTTACTACTTAACCTTTGGCTCTTAGTATTATTAGAGCAGTTATACCGTAATGCTGTGGTAAAAGTTAAATGGGCCCTGTTGTCACTTATAATTGCCTTAGGTATGTCAACCGTTTTCGATTTTGTACTGTTTGCACAAGCGGCGATGATTAATCAAATTGATTTTAATTATTGGTACGCTCGCGGTTTTGTTGTAGCAGTAGGAATGCCATTAATTTTAGTTAGTACTAAACGCATAAAAGACTGGTCGGTGAATGTCTTTGTGTCTAGAGATGTAGTTTTTTATAGTTCTATGTTATTGATTTCTGGTTTATATTTGTTGTTGTTAGCTTTGGCAGGTTATGTTATTAACTATTTTGGTGGTGCTTGGAGTGATGTTGTTAGTATTACTTTCTTCATTCTAGGGGGAACTGTTTTAGCCGCATTATTAATTACTGAACGGCTACGTCGAGAAGTAAAAGTATTTATAACTAAGCATTTTTTTGCAAATAAATATGATTATCGTGTTGAATGGTTAAAGTCAAATGAGCAACTGGAAGTCGAAAACAGTGATAATTATTACCATAAAGCCATGGAAATTATTTTCGAATTGCTTGATGTGCGCCAAGGAGCTTTAGTCATTAGATCGCCATTGGGAAAGTACCATTGTGCTTTTCAGCAAGATCTACCGTTAGATAAGCAGCGATTACACCATTTAGTAACGGTCGATGATTTTTGCTCCAAGCATGGTTGGATCGTTGATACCAGGGAGTATGCCACTATTGAAAATAGCTACCCTGATTTAGAGTTGAACATTGATTATTGCCGAGATCAGGGTATTGATATCATCATTCCTATGTTTAAAAATAAAGATATTTATGGATTCTTTTTGTTAAAACTACCGTCAGATCGAAGTTTGCTAAATTGGGAAGATAGAGACTTACTTTTCGCTTTATCAAAGCAGTTAAGTAATTACCTTTCGCTAAATGAAGCCAATGAAAGTATTGCCGAATCAAAACAATTTGAAGCATTCCACCGAATGTCTGCATTTTTAGTACACGATTTAAAAAATGTTCAGGCACAACTGTCTCTGATAAATAGTAATGCTCAGCGACATCGTAATAACCCAGAATTTGTTGATGATGTTTTTGACACAATAGAATCTGCAACAATTCGTCTTGAAAAGGTATTAACGCAACTACGGAATAAGCAAGTCGCTGAATCGACATTGACAAAGGTTAATGTGAATTCCGTTATTGATAAAGTTGTTCAACAACGTAATGTGGATTTTCCAAAAGTGAGTACGGAAGTTTCGGGTGAAATTGAAATTGTTATTGAACAAGAAACCTTTTACTCTGTATTAAATCATTTAGTTCAAAACGCTCAAGAGGCGACAAAAAACGACGGCTGGGTTAAGATAAAGATAGAATTATTGGAAGATGTTTTACATATTGCCATAATAGATAATGGCAGAGGTATGTCAGAACATTTTATTAAAAATCGTTTGTTTAAAGCTTTTGATACCACTAAAGAGAATGCAGGTATGGGCATTGGCGTTTATGAAGCCAAACAATTTATTGAAAGTATTGGTGGCACTATACAGGTGACTAGCTTTGAAAATGAAGGCAGTATTTTTCATTTGAATATCCCTCACAGATAATAAAAAAGCAAAAAATAAAAAAGGAAATAGCGTTGCTATGGAAAAATTACTGATTGTAGATGACGATTCTGGTATACAAAAGCAACTAAAATGGAGCTTATCTGATTATGATGTGATTTTTGCTGATACTCGAGAAAGTGCTGTCGCCGCGGTGAGGCGTCATGAGCCAAAAGTGGTCACTTTAGATTTGGGTTTACCACCTGATGAAGCCAACGCAAGTGAAGGCTTAGCTGCGTTAAAAGAAATACTAATTATTGCGCCACATACTAAAATCATTGTTATAACCGGCAACGATGATCGTACTAATGCACTCAAAGCAATAGAAATGGGCGCTTATGATTTTTATCAAAAACCAGTAGATTCTGATGTGATTAATGTGATTGTTTCACGCGCTTTTAGTTTAGCTAATATTGAAACTGAAAATCGCACAATGAAGGCTGTTGTGGGAAGTGATACAGGCATTATTGGTAGTAGTGAGAGTATAGAACGCTTAAGAACTATGGTTCACCGAATTGCACCTACAGAGATTTCTGCTTTATTATTGGGTGAAAGTGGCACAGGTAAAGAAGTTACCGCAAAAGCTGTCCATCAAGTAAGTAATAGAAAAGATAAGCCATTTATTGCTATTAACTGTGCATCAATTCCAGAAACTTTATTAGAAAGTGAACTGTTTGGTTTTGAAAAAGGTGCCTTTACTGGTGCCCATAAAACCACTATGGGTAAAATTGAATGCGCTCAAGGAGGGACATTATTCCTTGATGAAATAGGCGATATGCCCTTTAATTTACAGGCTAAATTACTACGATTTTTACAAGAAAAAGTGATTGAGCGATTAGGGGGAAGGCAAGAGATCCCCGTTGATGTAAGGGTGGTGTGTGCGACTAATCAAAATTTGGAAGAAATGGTCGCCAATAAAGAGTTTCGTGAAGATTTATTTTATCGAATTACCGAAATTACCTTAAATATACCACCGTTACGCGATCGAGATGAAGATGTAATAATCTTAGCTAATTTCTTTTTGCAGCAGTATGCTACCGACTATAAAAGAAATATTAAGTCTTTTTCTGATGATGGCCTTCAAGCATTAAAAGAACATCGCTGGCCTGGTAATATTCGTGAATTGCAGAATAAAGTAAAATCTTCTGTGATCATGACTACGGGCTCACAAGTTACTGCATTTGATTTAGGTTTTTATGACCATAGTAATGCGGAGTATGAACTGTCTTTGAATTTACGCGCAGTACGTGAGCAGGCAGAGACTATTGCGATACAAAAAGCTTATGCGTTATCAGCAGGGAATATGTCTAAAGCATCTGAATTATTAGGTGTCACAAGGCCAACTTTGTATTCATTAATTGAAAAATATGAATTGAATATTAATAGCTAACTAAATATAAATTTTCATGCCTATGTAGATCAATCTGGAACAATTCAAAATTGGACGAAAACGTCATTCCAGTTATGTTTTAGGCTGACGTCACATGGATGTGATTTATTCGAGAATGCAGGACGCACATTCTCCTGAGTCCAAACTAAAAGACAATGGATCTTCGACAAAATACTTCGAAGATGACGTTATCAATGAGTTCCTGAGTTAAGTACATAAGTACATAAATTTTTAAGGAAATGATCTAAATGAGTTTTTCAATTAAATTGGTTTTGTTAATAACTTTAATAGGGTGTGGTTTACAATCTAATAAAATTTTTGCCAAAACAGACTATTATGAAGCCGCTTTACAGGCTTATAATTTGAATGATATTGATACAGCATTTATCCACTTAAAGAGCGCATTACAAGAAAAAAAGGACAACCTACCCGCTAAGTTGTTATTAGCGGAAGTTCTTATTAAGAAAAATTTATATTCATCAGCAGAACAAGAGCTAAATGACGCTGCTATTGAGGGGGCAGATTTTAACCTCATTATAGATCCTTTAGGTAGGAGCTTATTATTACAGGGAAAATTTGATTTAGTTTTAACGTTAGCTGATAAGAAAACCTTAAACAAGCAGGGCGAGCTGGCTTTTAATTTAATTAAAGCTAAAGCTTATCGAGGCTTATCGGATACAGATGCAGCTGAAGATTTATATAAAGTTGTTTTATATCAATATCCTGAAAACATTGAAGCCATTTTGGAGTTAGCTTCAATTTTCAATTTTAAAAATAGCTATGAAAAGTCTCAAGCATTGCTCGATAAAGCAAATTTATTAGCGCCTGAAAGTAGTCGGTTGTGGCAAGTTAAAGGGCAGTTAGCTAGAAGTAAAAGAGAACTTGAAAGTTCGATTATTTATTATAATAAAGCGAACATGTTAGACCCAGATAATATTGTCATTTTAAGAGCTATAGCAAGTAGCTACATAGAATTAGAAAAACCTAAAAATGCGCAAGTATTAATTGAACAAGCTTTAGCTTTATCGCCAAATGATCTTCAAACGCAACTAATACAAAGCAATATATTGAGGATGTTAAACAAAAAAAAATTATCTGATGACGTCTTAGTAAAGATAACAAGTCAGCTATCGTTAATAGACGAAAGTTACATGCTATCTCAACCAGAGTTATTATTGATTGACGCCATGGTTAGTTATGGCTTAGAAAATTGGACTCAAGCTCAAAATAAATTTAAAAGATATATTGATCAGGGAATAAATAATAATGACATGAGTTCAATAGTTTTATTAGCTGATGTTTATGTGAAGTTAGAGAAACCAAAATCAGCACTAGAACTCTTGTCTAATTACGAGACAAATTTGATTAAAAATAAGGACTATGCACTTATTTTAGCTGGGCTATATCTTCAATTCAACCGAAATGTTAAAGCTGATTATTTACTGCAAAAGCTACAAGAATCATATGGTGATGATGAGGCAATTTTAATACTTTCGGCCAAAGTGTTAAGTAATTTCGGGCAAGATAAAGAGGCGCTATTATTATTAGAATCATCCAAGAAAAATGATGGTATTCGCTATAAGCATAGTTTAGCTGTAACCGCATTACGCGCAGGTGAACTTGATAAAGCTTTGGCGCATATTCAGTATATCATTTCAATTTCACCAGAGAATATTGAATATCAATTATTGTATGTACGTATACTACTTCAACTTGAAAAGATTGACGATGCACAAGCGACTGTTTTAGCTTTATATAAAAAACATCCAAACAATACACAAGTACTTTTTAGCTATGCTTCGTTTCAATTTTACCTGAACAACTTAACTATTGCTAAACCGGTGTTTGCTAATTTGGTAGCTGAAAACCCTGAAGATGGTGAAAGTTGGTTTTTCTTGGCTCAAATAGAATATGATTTAGGTAATATAGAAGAAGCCGTCGCTATTTTAGAAAGGCAAACCAAAAATAGTGAATATAGAATTAAAGCACTCAATAAATTAGCTAAGGTCCATTATTCTCAAAAACAGTTTATGCAAAGCTTATTAGTTATTAATGTACTTTTGAAAGAAAATAGACTTGATAGTCAAGTAATATTGATGAAAGCAAAAAATTTGATAGCTTTAGAGCAAACTAAAGAAGCTAAACGTCAGCTTAATATTTTATTAGGTTTGTGGCGTGAAGAACCTCGTAATTTATTACAACTTAGTAGATTACAACTGAGAGTTCATGATGATGTTGGTGCTGAGAAGAGTTTAGAGCTAGCATACTTTATTCAGCCGAGAGCATTACCAATAATCATTGATTTTGTTAAAGTAAAAATTAGACTCAATAAAATAAACGAAGCTTCAACGCTTTTATTAGAAGCAGAGAAAGCAGGCTATAAAGGCAATACTTACCTCACGATTTTAAGGGGTGATATTGAGCTTGCTAAAAACAATGTTAGTGCAGCATTTAATCATTATTTAAGTGTGCTCAATAAAGATGAAGCGAATGTAATTGCCTTAATTAAACTTTCACAGGTAAGCCAAGCAGAAGTATTATCAAATAAATTCATTGAAAAGCTAAATTATCTGGTGGATAAATACCCCGATCTAGCGCTTCAAAGACATACTCTTGCAGATCATCTTTTTGAACATAAAAAATTTGATCAGGCAAAATTTCAGTATCAATTATTGATAATACAAAATATTCCTACAGCTAAAAGGGCTGCAGCATTGAATAATCTAGCGATTATATACCTTCATGAAAATGCTTATCAAGCCGCGATAAAGGTCTCGAAACAGGCGTTTGAAATGCTTCCATCTCCTGCAATTATCGATACATTTGGTTGGTCGTTAGTGTTATCAGGGGAAACAGAACAAGGTCTTTCTTATTTAAGACAAGCTTTCAGTATGTCTTCTTCTCAGCCAGATATTCAGTATCATATTGCTTATGCATTGGTAATGTTGAATCGTAAAGCGGAAGCTAAATCGCTATTAACTCAGCTTATAAAGCTAGAAGATACGTTTGCTGAATATAAATTAGCCAAACAGTTGTTGGGTACCTTATAAAACCTTTAAATGATGACTTCGCTCACTATGTTTTAGTTGTATGGTCGCTCCTAAATAGGACTAACCGTAAAGAAAGTGTTAATTTTGTTCTAAGGTAAGATTGTTTTGATTTACGTATCAAAAATGCCATACAGTTACACTGTGTGGCATTTAATAACTATTATTAAAGTACTTTTACTTATGTTTTTTAAGCTTTTTACGCTGAGTGCCTAAAGCAATTAAAGCAATAGCAAAGATGAATATAGTAGATGGCTCAGGTACTTCTGTTGGTGGTTTTTTAGGTTTTCTTGCTATTGTTAACTTATAATCTTCAACTTCACCTTGGTCTTGAAACCCTGTAGCAATTAAATTCATACCATCGGAATAATGTTCTAATGAATTTTCACATACTATTCTGGCGCGCAACCAGACTTCTGTAAGAGTATCAAAAATTGGAATTTGCATTTCGCTAGTGGTGAACATTGCTGTGGTGTCTTGGCTATTATAAATAGTTCTACCTTTCCAGTCACTTAAGTCCCAATTTTTGGTACCGTCTTTTCTGGAATTATAGTTATCTATAACTTTACTGGGGTCAAGATTTTTTGACTTTTGTACATTACCCTCAGAATCTTTATGTTTCCACCACTTTTCAGCGATGATTCTTTCTCTATTTGGATTTTGATTTCTGTACTGTCTATCATCCCAATCGCCATCTTGGTTCCAGTCGATCCAAGATTCTAATTGATCATATTTATGATTACCTACGATAGAGCGTGTAACTTCAAATTGAAATTGAACATAACCACCAGAGGTTAATTGACCTGTATTATTATAATCAGTCCAATTTACACCGTCAGTAGAAGTTCTCCATGTTACACCATCATTACTTGATGAGTCAGGTGTATTTAGTGCATCATTTCTAGTTTCTTTATTCCAGTTACTACCTAATTTTTGCCATTGATCTGTGCTATGACATGCAGATGATTCTTGACCAGTTGCATTGCCATAGTCATAAGAACCTGATTTTGTAGCACAACTAACCACACTCCCGGCTAATGCTGTATTTAAAAAACCTAGCAATAATATGCTAGCTGCTATTATCTTAATGACCTTCATCTATTATTTCCCTTGTTACAACTTCCTACTTATTGTTCAGTTTAAGCAAATATCGAGCCATCACAGTACATTTTAAATGTTGTTGATTTTAGTCTCTATTAACAATGCGTTACAAGGTTGTTGTTGTCACTGTTAAAATGGATTGAAAATTAATGTAAAAAAAACGGACACTGTAGAGCGGTGTTATTTTGCATCTATCTGTTAATTTGATCTTGTGCATATTGGCGATTTTTCTGCTTGAGTAATTTATCAACATAACGAGCCATCTTTATTTTTTGCTTAATATTACTTTCTAATATTTCTTCAACTTCTCTTAACACGTCTTTAATATTTTCAACATTTTTACTTGAATTAATCACTACTTGTTGGTTAACTGTTTGGCTATTCTGTTGATCATTTTCAGGTACTTGTGTACTTAATGAACCCGTTAATTCAACCGACATTTCTTCTGCTACATCATTAATGTTATCAACATCAATACAAGTTAGCTCTTCTAAAAAACCAAATAATAATAACCGGTCTACAAAAATATTAATTTTACGAGGCACACCTAATGTTTTTTTATGAATTAATTCAAATGCATCATCCGAAAACAAAGATACTTTTTCACAGCCTGCTTGCTGTAATCGATGATTCACATAGTCTTTTACTTCTTCCACACTGAGTGGTTTTAAGTGAGCTGAAGCGATAATCCGTTGTCTGAACTGCTCCATATTCGGCGCTTGAATAATATCTTTAAGTTCTTCTTGTCCAAGTAAAAAACTTTGTATAAGTGGTTTGTCATCAAGTTGAAAGTTTGAAAGCATTCTTAACTCTTCAACCGTTTCAGATGGTAGGTTTTGAGCCTCATCAACAATCAGTAATGCACGCTTTCCTTGTTTATGAAGTTTAATTAAAAAAGCTTCAATACTACGCAATGCTTCAGCTTTGCCATTTCCCTTTAATGGAATTTTAAACTCGGCGGCCACCAGCTCTAGTAGTTCATCAGGCGATAGTTTAGTAGTGACTAACTGTGCGGCAACTATATTTTTATCGCCAATAGACGATAACAAATTTCTTGCAATTGTGGTTTTTCCTGTACCAATAGGGCCAGTGATCACAATAAAACCTTCACCTTGATCTAGGCCGTATTGTAAGTAGGACAATGCCCTTTGATGGTGACTAGTAGCAAAGAAAAATCGTGGGTCTGGGCTTAATTGAAATGGACGCTCATTAAAGCCATAGTAACTTTCATACATGTTAAAATACTTTTCTTATATTAATTGTTGCTCGTATTTCTTTATAGCCAAATTGATCATTGGTAGAACTACGATTTACATGCCTTAAAGTAAAATCAGAGGTTAAAGATGAGGCCATGCTTATATTATAGTTAGCAGAAATAGTCCGATAATAATCTTCTTGACCCCTGACTTCTGTGTTGCTTTTGTCAAAAATATTATGTCTAAAATTCATACCTAAAGAAACATTCGTTCGTGCACCGGTATCACGAGTAATGTTCAGGCCAACGTTAAAGCTATCATCTATGGTAGCAGTTTCTCCTAGCCTTTCTCGTCTAGATGCCGACGTGTCAAATGCAAAAGATGTTCTGGAAAGTTGTAGTATAGTTGACCAGGACAAAATTTTATTTAGAGAAAACTCATTACTGTCCACAGGCGCTAGATTAAATAAAGCAATAAACTGTGAGTCTGGAGGTGTTTCAGATGTGACAAAACATGAAGAAGCATCTTCAATAACGGTGTTACGGGGGCACCAAAACATACCTAAAGGGACTAGTTGATAATTATTTCTATCAAACACACTTAATGTTTCGTTATAAGTAATACTATTGCTTAATCGTCTTATTTTGTGTTGAAAATTAAAACTATAGGCTTTTCCAAAAAAACGTTGACTATAGTCTGCCGTTAAAGAGGTTCGTAATGACGGCTGCCACCGGAGTGATGCAGCAATATAGTCATTATTGTTATTGTTATTGTTATTGTCACTATTATCGGTATCGGTATCGGTATCGGAATTGGCAAAAACGTTATATGAAACATCAAAATTAAATCGGGGTGTCGGAAACCAACTCAGTCCAACTCCCCATGAGGGGTTGAATTGAAAGTCTTCTGATATCCCTGTGCCTTTCACATATTCATCTTGAAACCGAACAAAAGGCCTTAATTTCCATGGAGTTTTCGCACCAATAAGCGCATTTACAGAATAATTTTCTCCATAATTATCTATATTGTTGTCAAGTTCTTGCTCTCTTTTGCTATAATTAATACCCATATTCCAATATATGTAGCGAGTACTGTTTCCATTCACACTACTCAGTTGTGCAGCAATT
Source organism: uncultured Colwellia sp. (assembly GCA_913063325.1). Classification (GTDB taxonomy): domain Bacteria; phylum Pseudomonadota; class Gammaproteobacteria; order Enterobacterales; family Alteromonadaceae; genus Colwellia. The sequence continues at coordinate 13,325 of CAJXYE010000014.1, forward strand.
CCATCACTTTCACCAATGCTATCCTCAGCCCTATTTGTACTATACGTGATCGATGACTGAACTGAATAACTGCTGTTGCCAAAATTATATCGTAGGCCAGTAGAATAATTCTGAGTTTGGACAGTATCACCAGTTATCGGGTCGGATAAGTCATTGTCGGCATTGTTTTTGTTTACGTTTTGGATGTTAGCAGAAGCAATAACATCAGGACCACCTACCCACATAGAATAAAGTCCATCAGCAGCTAGGCTTCGGTAATTCGTATTTAAACTACTGTCATGGCTATACAGTGCATAACTTTGTGTACCTGACCAATTTAAATTGGTCAGGCCTGAACGATAAGTAGCGTTTATAGTCGCCTTAGCTTGAGTAACATAACTTGATGTGGGTTCAGACACGGATAAATTAACATTATCAGAGTAAGTCTCATCTAACGATAAACTTGGGATGAACTTCCAATCGCCAGCCAATGTAATAAAAGATGAACATGCCAATAATAATATAATAGCAAACTTTGTTAAGCAGCTTCTATTGATGTTTCTTACCGTACCCATAGCTGTAATAGCCATATCCATCCTTCTTAGATCTAATCGTTTTGTTCATAACTAAGCCAATGGCCATATCTTCATTTAGCTGTGATACGGCGCGTTTTACATCTTCAAGCTTTGCTTTAGATTCTTCCACAACAACAATCGCTTGACCCACTAAGCTAGAAAGAACAGGTGTTTCAGTAACGCCTAGTATTGGTGGGCAATCAAAAATAACTATTCTGTCAGGATAACGTTCAGCAAGTTCCTTTGCCAAATGTTCCATTCTTGTACTCGCTAATAATTCATTAGTTAAATAGTGGGGCTTGCCAGCAGGCATAATTTTTAAATTATTGATACTAGTTGGGTAAATCACTTCTGAAAGGGAAGATACTTCACCAAGTAAGTATTCTAATAAGCCTTCTTTTTTATCAAATCCTAATTCACGATGCAAGCTAGGCCTAAGAACATCGGCATCTATTAAAAGAACAGTCTTTTCTTGTTCTAAGGCTATGCTCAAAGCAAGGTTGATTGAGATAAATGTTTTACCTTCATTTGGATTTGAGCTACTTACCATAACTAAATTACTGTGATGTAAGGTTTTTGCCGTTGGGCCAAAAGCGTTATTCAATAATTTTCTTTTTATATGACGAAATTCTTCTTGAATATGATGAGCACTATCAGGGCTATAAATAAAGCCACGTTCATTTAATTTAGCTTCATCAAGAAGTATTGTCTCAGGGGTATCAAGGTTCTTTTGCTCATTAATTTCATTTGTTTGACTTAAGGCATCAGATGCTTTATCGAAAACAGCTTTATCAATAGAGGGTGTAACTTTTTTAGTCTTAACTTGCTCAGCAGCTTTCTGTTTAGCTAGCGCTTTTTCAATAGTACTCACAGTTTAAAATATCCTTTTCAGTGGTTCTTGGATAGCATCAGGAAATAAAAAATAACTGACAAATACCATTAAAATACCAAATAACAATAAATTCGAACTGATAAATATTAGTGTTTTCCTCTTATTCCACTTTTGTAAACCTAAATTTTCATTGGCAGACACTATACCAAATACAGGAATTCCAGTCGCTTTTGATAGTTGAGAAGATGAAACAGCAACGGGGTTTAATAAACTAAATAATAATGACAAACCAATACCTACAACAACGCCAAAAAATGCCACAACACCAAAGTACAGAAATCGTGCTGGACCTGATGGTTTCGATGCAACCCTAGGAGCATCAAGAACCCTAAATTGAATTTTATCCGTTGTTTCATTTGCAATTTGGGCGAATTGGGCAGTATCTTTACGAGAGACTAAGGTATTATATTTACCTTTAATCATCCCGTAATCACGATTTAAGGCAACTAGTTCGGCTTCAATCTCAGGTATAGTGTGAATTCTAGCTTCTAATGCAGCGATTTGATTCTGATAGTTGTTAGCTCGAACAGTTAACGAAGCAATTAAACTTTCCAATTGATGGACTTGAATCTGGATATCCTGAATAACGGGGTTTTTGCTGTAAACACTGTTACCTTCACTGTTAGAAGTCAGATATTTTTTAATTTCATTGATACGCTGTTTCTGAAGCACACTCAGCCTCTCTGTAAGTAATTTTACTTCAGGGTGATTTTCAGTAAAGCGTACTTTTAATTTATCCAGGCTTAGCTCTAACCCATTGATACGATTGTCAAAAGTTGTACGTATTGAGCTGTCCGTTTTTATTTTATTATCTCCTTGTGAGCCATCTGACATATTTTGAGTCAATTGTTTCTGTGCAGAGGCCAACTTAGTTTTGTTCTCTAATATTTCTAATTTAATTGCTTTCAGTTTTCCTTTATTATTGCTTAATTTGCCATAATAACCACCTGATTGGGGTAAAATGTCGCTATATCTTTGCTTATAATCCGTTAGCCTAGCCTCTGATGCAAGTAATCTACTTTCATATTCCTTGATTTGTTTATCTAGAAATTTTTGTGCACTATCAGAATCGCTTCGTGTTTCACCTAAAGTGTTTTCAATAAAAATGGTTAAAACAGATTGGACTATATCCTTAGCCATTTCAGGGTTTTTATCATGAATAGAGATAGTGTAAATATTTTCTCGGCCACCACGAGATACTTTAATTCTGCTTTTTAAACTATTAATTATACCTTGGTAAGCTGCATCATTAGTCGCTTGTACGTCTAAGTCGGTCATGCGCGCAATTTTTTCTAAATTTGGACGAGTAAGTAAAGTTCTCAACATTAAGCGAATTTGCGTATTTGGATTAGTTTCAACAGTTAAACCACGCAATAACGGTCGAAGTAATGACTGAGTATCGACATAAACTTTTGCTTGAGATTTATATACATTCGGCATTGCGGAAACATAATACCAGCCCAGGGGACATATTAGCCAAGTAGATATAATAATATACCGTCGCTTTATCCAAATCCCTTTTAGATAATTCAGTATCTCTTCAAGTATTTCCTGCATTCTAAATCTTAATCCTTATCACCTGTAGGGGGGAATTTATTACCCCTTTTGTCGGACTGAAGTCCAACCTACATTGTATGAACAAAGTTACGATAAAATAAGTTAACGAATTTCGAAAACCCATACACTCAATTCCTTGTTTTCGTAACTATTAACTCGCAACTCTTTACTGTCTTTCAATTTAAAACCAAGCTTCAGGAATAATAATAATATCGCCAGGTAACATGTCTACATTAGCACTGATTTCACCATCTTTTATTAAATGATCAATCTTAATACTGTATTCTTGTTGTTTTCCATTCTCAATTCGAACGATCACTGCGCCATTACCATCAGCATATTCAGTAATACCACCCACAGCAATCATGACATCAAGTAGTGTCATATGTTGTTTGTAACTGATTGCTTGTGGGTTGGTCGCTTCACCAATAATGCGTATTTGTTCACTAAAAGGACCAATAAAGCGACCTACAGTTACAGTAACAATGGGATCACGTATATAAGTGGCTAAAATTTTCTCGATAGAGCGAGCTAGTTCTGTAGGCGTTTTCCCTGTAACGGGTATGTCTTCTACTAAAGAGGTAGTAATCATACCGTCAGGGCGAACAGTAAATGACCCTGATACTTCAGGATTACGCCAAACAAATATATGTAGCGAGTCACCTGCACCAACAAGATATCTATATGAATCAATATCGACTGTATTGGAAGGGTGTAACGTTGCTTCAGGTAAAGGTTTGGTCGCGGAACTACAGGCGGAAACTAATTGTGCCATAAGTAACAAAGTAATTAACTTAAGTGCTTGGGTAAAACGTTTATCCATGAGAGATACCTTTTTACTTCAAAAATAAGAGTGATTTTCATTTTTTATTCCATTAATGATTGTATTGTATTTTTTTCTCATATGCACACATTTTAACAACTGTAAATAAAACGTTAACTTTATAGGTATTTTTGCTAGAATTACTTCTTTGTTTTTGTAAAATAGCGCTTTAGTATTAGTTGAGAGATATGTCTTTGTATGGATGTGGTTCATTCTTATAAATATAAACTACTCAGCAAGTTAATCTATTAGCTAGTCATACATATGTTATCAAGGAAACTAGTCTGCTATGTCTAGCCCCAAATTCCGTGATTTATCTTTTGCGAGTAAGTCATTAATATTAATTGAGTTTTTGTTGCTTTTGGGAGCACTTCCATTTGCAGTATATAGCAATAGTTTCATTAACTTTATTGAATTCCCTTCAATTTCCGATGATTACTTACTCGTATATTCATTCGTGTTTGCTCTATTAAATCAGTTAACGTCTTTAGCTTTGGGTTTATATAATTCTAAATTACGTGTTAATTTTAGAGGGGTAATTCGTCGTGTTTTAATGTGTGTTTCCGTCGCATTTTTTATTATCACTATAATAAACCCTTTATATGGTCAATCTGCATTACCAATTGAAATCTTGGCAGTAGCATCAATGCTTAGTTTTGTTTTTATCAGTTCATTTCGTTATTTAACTTTTCAAATTGACTTTTTTGGTTTTAATAAACGCGTTATTTTAGTGCTTGGAGCAGGAGAAAGAGCTTCAATTATAGAAAGAAGAATGCGTAGAGATGTAGACAGGCAAAATTTTTCAGTTCATGGTTATATTATAATGAATGGCGATGATGAAGAAGGTATTAAACAAGAAACTCGAATAGATCTTGGAGGATCACTGGTTAGCTATTCTCTAAAACATGATATTGATGAAATCGTTGTTGCTAGTGATGAACGACGTAATAATGTACCTGTAGATGAACTCTTTGCCTGTAAAATTCGTGGCATTGAAATCACTGAGATTTTAGATTTTATTGAGCGAGAAACCGGACAAATTGCAGTTAACCTTATTTATCCGAGTTGGGTTATTTACTCTAATGGTTTTGCTTCGCTAAACCACCTTCGCAATACTTTAGATTGGATTTTCAATGCGAGCATGGCTTTTGTGTTGTTTACGTTAACTTGGCCAATAATGCTGTTAACAGCCATCTTGATTAAATTTGATGAAGGTATTTCCGCGCCTATCTTTTATACCCAAGAACGGGTTGGATTAGATGGCGAACCGTTCAACATTTTCAAGTTTAGAAGTATGCGTTTGGATGCGGAGAAGTTTGGCGCTCAAATGTCCTCAGAAGACGATCCACGTATTACGAAAATAGGTAATTTTTTACGTAAATACCGCATTGATGAGTTACCTCAAATCTATAATGTAATGCGTGGTGACATGGGATTTGTTGGGCCGAGGCCTGAACGTCCTGAGTTCGTACAAGGTTTAATTAAAAACATCCCTTACTATAATGAACGTCATAATGTTAAACCAGGATTAACCGGTTGGGCACAGTTAAAATACCCATATGGCGCGACTGAAGCTGATTCTCTTGAAAAACTGAAATACGATTTGTATTATATTAAGCACCGAAGTTTCTTATTAGACATTCTAATTTTAATAAGAACCGTTGAAATAGTCTTGTTCGGCAAAGGACGTTAATGAGCCAAATAATTAATGCCATGACAGTTGATGTAGAAGATTATTTTCACGTAGCTGCTTTTGAAGACAATATTGCCCCAAAAAATTGGTCTAATTTAGAGCTCCGAGTTGAGAAAAACACCTACCGTTTATTAGAGCTATTTGAACAATATCAAGTTAAAAGCACCTTTTTTACCTTGGGTTGGGTTGCTGAACGTTGTCCTAATTTGATTAAAGCAATTGTCGAACAAGGCCATGAACTGGCAAGCCATAGCTATGCTCATCAAAGGGCCTTCACCCAAACACGAAAAGAATTTCGTGACGATTTAGTTAAAAGCAAACATTTATTAGAAGATGCTTCTGGACAAGCTATTATTGGTTACCGGGCACCTAGCTTTTCTATTAACGACAGTAATACCTGGGTGTACGATATTTTAATCGAACTAGGTTTTGAATATAGCTCAAGCACGTATCCGGTAGAACATGATTTATATGGTGTACCTCATTGGCCTAGATTTAAATACCAACGAACAGAGTCATTTGAAACTAAAAAAATAATTGAAATTCCAGTGCCTACTTCTCGTAGAAACGGAAAAAACACAGGTATAGGAGGAGGAGGTTACTTTCGTCTATACCCTTACTGGCTTTCAAAAAAACGCATTGATAATTATTTAAAAACTGAGCAGCAACCTTATAGTTTTTATTTTCATCCATGGGAGATAGACCCGCATCAACCTAAAGTGAAAGGCGCGCCGATAAAATCGAAATTCCGCCATTACTTGAACTTATCTCGCATGGAAGGCAAGATCGTGCGTCTTTTGGAAGATTATCAGTGGAGCACAATGAAAAGTGTTTATTTGAAAAAGTAAATAAAGATATGGACCCTCGATCAGAGACTTCGAGGGTGACGAAGTGGAGAGACTTCGAGGGTGACGGAGTGGAGAGACTCCGAGGGTGACGGAGTGGGGAGACTATGAGTATGACAGAGTAGTGATCCTGAGGATTACCTATTGTTAATAAACTCTACCGTAATTCTTGTAGTATTTAATAGATACCATCATTCTTGTAATGTTTAATAGCTGCTGTCATTCTTGTAGTATTTAATAGATACCATCATTATTGTAATGTTTAATAGCTGCTGTCATTCTTGTAGTATTTAATAGCTGCTGTCATTCTTGTAGTATTTAATAGTTACCATCATTCTTGTAATGTTTAATAGCTACTGTCATTCTGTAGTATTGAATGACAAGAGTCACTCCAGTAGTGTTGATATCCGCCACTCAAGTAGTGTTGTTACCCGTCATTCCAGTAGTTTTTTAGGCTGGAATCCAAAAAATTTAATTATAAAATCAAGGAAGATTTTAAATGAAAGCTCCGGCAGTATATATTTTAGCAAGTAAGTACAACGGTACTTTGTATATTGGTGTCACAAGTAATTTAGTCAAAAGGATATGGCAACATAAGAGTAACCTTGTCGAAGGGTTTACACATAAGTATAGCGTTCACTTATTAGTATACTTTGAGCAATATGACAGTATTGTTGATGCTATAAAGCGTGAGAAACAGATGAAAAAGTGGCAGAGAAGCTGGAAAATTAAGTTAATTGAGAAAAGTAACCCGCAATGGCGGGATCTATATTCAGAAATAGTTTAGAAATGGATCCTCGATCAGAGACTTCGAGGATGACAGAATGTTAACGAAAACTATCGTCACTCCCGGGCTATTGAATGACTACCGTCACTCCCAGGCTATTGAATGACCACCGTCAATCTAGAGGTATTGAATGGCCATCGTCATTCTAGAGGTATTGAATGACCATCGTCATTCCAGTAGTATTTTAGGCTGGAATCTATAGACCATATTTTCATGAATCCAAAATGGTTAGATCTAAAATATGAGAGCTTAAACTTATCTCTGAGCAGTGAATAAATGAAATAACGTTAAACACGTAAAAACAATAACAATAAGAGAATGGAAACTTGACGACTAATTGTGAAATAAAACGTTTATCTCCAACACTGTTTACTGAGTGGGATGCCTATGTAAAAGCTCACCAGCAAGGGAGCTTTTTTCACCTGAGTGGCTGGCAAACGGTTATTGAAAAAAGCTTTAATCATGCTAGTTATTTTTTATATGCTGAACAAGAAGGCATGTTTTGTGGCGTTTTACCGTTGGTGGAAGTCAAAAGTAAGCTATTTGGCCATTCATTAGTATCAACCCCTTTTTGCGTCTATGGAGGCGCAATTGCAGACTCTTCTGAAATTTCTCGCCAGCTAGAGGGGGAAGCCTGCCAACTAGCTGAAGAGCTTGGTGTTGACTATCTTGAACTGAGATATAAAAACAAGCAAGACTCTACATTATTGTTGAAACAAGCACACAGTACTTTTGGTTGTGACATTGCAGAAGACAGTGACAAAATTCTTGCCAATATAAAGAAAAAACAACGGGCTGTAATTCGCCATTCATTGAAAAATGAACTTTCTTGTTCTATCAGTTCAACCGCTAAAAATACCGATTTTACCGATTTTTATCAATTACTTTCTACTAGCTACCGTAACTTGGGAACACCTATATTTACTGAACGTTATTTTGAAAGCCTAATGAGCACTTTTGGTGATTGTAGTGATATTGCAGTAGTTAGAGACAAAAACAACCAGCCCTCTTCAGCGGTAATGAACTTTTATTTTAATGAAGAAGTATTACCTTATTACGGTGGTGGTACAGATAGTGCCAGGGGCCTTAAAAGTGCTGATTTTATGTATTATCAAGTCATGTGTCATGCTTTAGATAAAGGTAAAACTTGGTTTGATTTTGGTCGCAGCAAAAATGATAGTGGCCCGTATAAGTATAAGAAAAATTGGGGGATGGAGCCAAAACCGTTATATTATTATTATTACCTAGTGAATGCTGATGAATTGCCCAATCTCAGCCCTAATAACCCAAAATACAAATTCTTTATTTCAATGTGGCAGAAACTGCCGTTAAAGTTGAGCCAGCTTATTGGCCCCTTTTTATCTAAGTATTTGGGGTAACGAAGAATGAACTATTTTAAGCGAATGGATTCCAGCCTAAACCACTGCTGGAATGACGTGGTAGAAAGGCGTAACGACGAAAGTGCTTATATATACTACGTCACCCTCGATGCATCTCCTTCCGCCATTCTCAATGTGTCTCCTTCTGTCGTCCTCGATGATTATCCTTCTATCACCCTTGATATTTCACCTTCTATCACCCTAGAAGTTTCTCCTTCCGTCATCCTCGGTGTTTCACCCTCCGTCATCCTCGAAGTTTCTGATCGAGGATCCAAATAATGACTGATACCAGTAAAAAAGAACCCTTGTTGTTTCTATGCCATCGCATCCCATTTCCGCCGAACAAAGGTGATAAAATTCGATCTTTTAATATTCTAAAAAAATTGAGTGTTACTTACGATATTTATTTAGGATTTTTTATTGATGACCCTTATGACAAGCAATATGTGAAAACATTAAATAAATATTGTCGAGAGGTTTTTCATTTAGATCAGAATAAAACTATTTCAAAAATAAAGGGTTTAACTTCATTTTTAACAAACAAGCCAATTACCTTGCCTTATTATTTTGATAAACGAATGCAACATTGGGTGAATAGAACATTATTAAAAAATGAAATTTCTAAAATTTTTGTTTATTCCTCTTCTATGGCACAGTACTGTGAAAGAGAGTCTTTCAATACATTTAAAAGAGTAATTGATTTTGTTGATGTAGATTCTGATAAGTGGAGACAATATGCAGAAAAATCATCAGCTATAAGTAAATGGATATACCAAAGAGAGTATAAACACTTAGCTAAATATGAAGACTACGTTTGTCGAAATTTTGATTATAGCCTTTTTGTATCACCACAAGAAGCCAAATTATTTGCCGATAGACAGCCGATAGAATATAGAAACAAAATATTGGGGGTTTTAAATGGCGTAGATTTAACCTTTTTTGATACTAACAATGAATTTGAACCTGAGCCATTACCTGAAGATGAAGTATTTATTTCATTCACCGGCGCAATGGATTACTGGGCTAATGTTGAAGCAGTGGAGTGGTTTGTTAACGCTATTTGGCCAGCAATAAAGGCAAACTTTCCTCAGCTTAAATTCTATGTCGTTGGTGGCAATCCAAGCAAAGAGATTAAAGCCTTAAATAATAAAAACGGTGTTGTTGTTACTGGACGAGTGGAAGATATCCGTCCTTATATTGACAAAGCGCAGTGCGTAGTTGCATCCATGCAAATTGCACGAGGTATCCAAAATAAAGTGTTAGAAGCTATGGCAATGTCGAAAACCATTGTTATGACATCATTGGCTGCAGAAGGCATACTACTTCCAAAAAACCAAGAAAAATATATTGTTAATGACCCCGCATTATTTGCAGAGAAAGTTATTGAACTGCTAAAAGAAATTAGTGTGGCTAACCAAATTGGTGATGAAAATAGGACATGGGTTGAAGAGCATTATCGCTGGAATAATGTGTTAAAGGTATTACCTGAGCTATTGAGAAATTAATATTATGCAAAGTGTGAGTAGAGTACATAGCCTTTTTATCGTTTTAATATTAGCGTGGCTCTATATTTATTTTCAAGCACTTGTAAGTATGGTAAATGTTTGGCTTGGCTCTGAAACGTATAGCTATTGTTTTTTCATCCTACCTATTTGTATATATCTAATATATGAAAAACAAGAACAGCTTGTGCGAGTAAAAATTAAACCCGCGCTATTCTTGCTCATACCTCTTTTACTTGGTCAGGCTATTTTTCTCCTTTCAGACCTTGCAAGCATAGACGTACTGACGCATTTATCTGCATACGGCAGCTTAATTTGTCTTATTGGCATTGTGTATGGTGTAGACATACTTAAATTTTTGATGTTCCCATTAGGCTACTTAATATTAAGCATACCCATGGGAGAAGAGTTAATACCAGTACTACAAAATGTTACCGCCGATATTAGTGTTTTTCTAGTTGAATTAATTGGGATACCGATTTATAGAGAAGGCTTATATCTATATATTCCAAATGGTACTTTTGAAGTAGCAGAAGCTTGCTCAGGAATACGATTTTTAATTTCAATGATCGCTATAGGTACACTCTATGCCTATCTATATTATCAGAGCATATGGCGCAGATTGGTTTTTGTGGCGTTAAGTTTAATTATCCCTATTATTGCCAATGGTATTCGCGCTTTTGGCATTATTTATGTCGGACATAAAACTGACATGGAACATGCTGTAGGGGCTGATCATTTAGTGTATGGTTGGGTATTCTTTTCTATTGTATTGCTCTTACTTATGGCTATAGGAAACTTTTGGCGGGAAGATTTACATGACAATACGAACGCTGTGGAATCGACTGAAACACCTAAATCAGTGCCATTAAAGTTAATACAATTGCAGCCAACAATACAGACCACATTAATATTGTTATTGTTAACGCTATCCACACTCGCTTTTAAGCCTTTATATGAAAAACTAGTGGTAGGCCAGTATCAACAAATCACTACAGAAAGTCCTCTGCTAATATTTATAAAGCCGAAAGCTGATACAGAATTTTTGGTGAGTTTTAATCCTAACTTTGATAAAGCAGATAATACATATCAAGCAGAGGTGGTTCATAACAACACCAAGCTAGAAGTTTATGTAGCACATTTTTATGCAGACCATAAAGACAGTGAGCTAATTAACTGGGGTAATCGAATTTATGATATTGATAAATTTTCGATTATCAATAAGCAAAATATTACGTTAGAAAATACAAATGGTGATATAAATGCGACCTTACTTCAGTTAGTGACTTTAAATGGCGTTAAAAGAAATTTAATTTATTGGTATGATGTGGATAATGTTAGAACAAGCGACAAGCTAACAGTTAAAAAAACACAGTTATTAAACAAACTGTCAGGCGGATCAGGCGGTGGCAGTGTCGTTATACTGTCTATCAATGACAGACAAGTTACAATTAAACAAATAAAACAGATTGGTAAATCATTACCATGGTTATGAATGCATCTAGAAGTCTTGTGTGTCACCTAATTTATCGGTTTGATATTGGCGGGTTAGAACGTGTCATGGCTAATTGTATTAATGCAATGCAAGAAAACAATATTGAGCATGTAGTTATTGCTTTAACTGAAATTGGTGACTTCTCAAAACATTTAAACCCTAATGTAAAAACCTATCAACTTAATAAAAAGTCAGGTAAAGATTTAGCCAGCCATTGGCGGCTATTTAAATTATTACGCAAACTAAAGCCTGACATATTACATACCTATAATTTGGCCGCACTGGAGTATCATCCCATTGCAAAATGTGCTGGTGTTAAAGGTCATATACATGCCGAGCATGGTAGAGAGATAAGTGATCCATTAGGATTAAATAAAAAGCATAACTTGTTACGAAAGTTAATATCCCCTTTTATTCATTATTTTGTACCAGTGTCCAGTGATTTACAAACTTGGCTCATTGATGTTGTTAATATTTCGGGTGATAAAGTAAAGCTGATACATAATGGTATTGATATTGAAAAATTTTCATTTAAAAATCAGTTACACTCCGAATGTCAATTCCATGGTGTTCTCGACCGTCATTCCCGTGGTGTTATCGACCGTCATTCCCGTGGTGTTTTAGTCGGGAATCCAGAACTTAAAACTATAGATTCCGGCCTAAGTGACAACCGGAATGACGATGTGTGTGACAACCGGAATGACGATGTGTGTGACAACCGGAATGACGATGTGTGTGACAACCGGAATGACGATGGGTCTGCATGTCATTCCCGTGGTGTTTTAGTCGGGAATCCAGAACTTAAAACTATAGATTCCGGCCTATGTGACAACCGGAATGACGATGTGTGTGACAATCGGAATGACGATGGGTGTGACAATGGGAATGACGATGGGTCTGAATGTCATTCCCGTGGTGTTCTCGACCGCCATTCTCGAAGTGTTCTCGACCGTCATTCCCGTGGTGTTTTAGACGGGAATCCAGAACTTAAAACAGTGGATTCCGGCCTAAGTGACAACCGGAATGACGATGGATGTGATAACCGGAATGACGATGGATGTGACAATCAGAATGACGGTGGGTCTAAATATCATTCCCGAGGTGTTCTCGACCGTCATTCCCGTGGTGTTTTAGACGGGAATCCAGAACTTAAAACAGTGGATTCCGGCCTATGTGACAACCGGAATGACGATGTGTGTGACAATCGGAATGACGATGTGTGTGACAATCGGAATGACGATGTGTGTGACAATCGGAATGACGATGGATGTGACAATCAGAATGAAGATGGGTCTGAATGTCAATCCCAAGATGTTCTCGACCGCCATTCTCGAAGTGTTATCGACCGTCATTCCCGTGGTGTTTTAGACGGAAATCCAGAACTTAAAGCAGTGGATTCCGGCCTAAGTGACAATCGGAATGACGATGTGTGTGACAACCGGAATGACGATGGGTCTGAATGTCATTCCCGAGATGACCTCGACCGACATTCCCAAGATGTTCTCGACCGTCATTCCCGAAGTGTTTTAGTCGGGAATCCAGAGCTTAATGTTAAAGATTCCGGCCTAAATGACAACCGGAATGACGATGTGTGTGACAACCTAAATGACGACGGTTGTGATAATTGGAATGACGAAAGATGCATTAGATTTATTCATATAGCTCGTTTTAATCCGGTTAAAGATCAACAAAACTTAATTAATGCTTTTGCCTTGTTAGTTCAAGAAAATTCTCACTTGCCTGAGCAAGTATGTTTAACCCTTGTTGGTGATGGCGATCTTACTAACGAATTGAAACAGTTAGTAATAGATAAAAAGTTGAATGATTTTGTGATATTTACAGGCGCGAGAGATGATATTCCAGCATTATTAAAAAGTGCAGATATTTTTGTTTTATCGTCGATTGCTGAAGGAATACCCATGACTATATTGGAAGCAATGGCAGCGAGCTTACCAATAATATCTACAGATGTGGGTGGTTTGTCAGAATTAGTTGAAAACGGAGTAAGTGGTTTATTAGTTGAGAAGCAAAATGCAACAGCACTGGCTAACGCGATGCATAATTATGTTAAAAACCCTCAATTAATTAAGCCGCAAGGTGAACAAGCACATCAATTTATTGAGAAAAATTTTTCTGAAGCTGCAATGATAAACGCTTATCAAAACTTATATCTACAATCTCTAGGGCAATAAAATGTGTGGCATTAGCGGTATCTTTAGTTTCAATGAACATCATGTTATTGATGAACAGTTATTAAAAAATATGAACAACGCTCAAGCGCATCGCGGCCCAAATGATCAGGGTTACCATATTGGTAAAGGCATTGGTTTAGGGCATCGCCGTTTATCTATTATTGACTTGGCGGGTGGTCATCAACCCATTTATAATGAAGACGCTACCGTTAGCGTAGTGTTTAACGGGGAAATATTTAACCACCACGAGATTGAAAAAGAACTAAAAGATAAAGGGCATGTCTTTAAAACGAATAGTGATACTGAAACCATTGTTCACGCTTGGGAAGAGTGGGGCGTAGAGTGCGTTCATCAATTTCGTGGCATGTTTTCTTTTATTATTTGGGATGATAATACAAAAGAGCTTTTTGTTGCCCGAGATCGTTTAGGTATTAAACCACTTCACTATAGTTTATTAACCGACGGTTCAGTAATTTTTGGCTCAGAATTAAAAGTATTACGACAGCATCCACTGTGCTCAAATGAAATAAGCTCAACAGCAATTGAAGATTACCTCACTTTTGGATATGTACCTGATCCTAAAACTATATTCACCAATACTTATAAGTTAGAAGCTGGTCATTATTTGCATTTAAAGCAAGGCAAAATACCTGAAAAGTTAATATCCAAACAATATTGGGATTTACCTTGGCAAGCAACAGAACAATTATCAGCCAAAGAAATTGAATGTGAACTTATTGAACGGCTGAAAGATGCTGTAAATGTACGTATGGAGGCTGAAGTTCCACTAGGTTCATTTTTATCTGGCGGTGTTGATTCTGGCGCCATTGTTGCCATGATGTCACAATTACAAGAAACAGCTGTAACAACTTGTTCTATTGGTTTTGATGTGCCTGAATTTAATGAAACTGATTTTGCTCAACTTGTCGCTGAACAATACAAAACGAATCATAACGTAGAAACTATAAATCATGAAGATTTTGACTTAATTGATAAATTAATTGATATATATGACGAGCCCTATTCTGATAGTTCAGCATTACCAACCTACAGAGTATGTGAGCTAGCACGTAAACATGTAACCGTTGCACTATCTGGTGATGGAGGTGATGAATTGTTCGCTGGTTATCGTCGCTATCGTTTTCATATGGCAGAGCAAGCGATAAGAGATAAAATTCCAGCCACGATAAGAAAACCCATTTTTGGCTTGTTAGGTAAAATATATCCTAAGCTTGATTGGGCACCACAATATTTACGGGCAAAAACTACTTTCCAATCACTCGCAATGACTAGTAGTGAAGCTTATTTAAATAGTATGAGCAAGTTAAGGAAAGATGAACGACAAAGGTTATATAGCGCAACATTTAAAGGAAAATTGGACGGTTATAGTGCAAACCAAGTTTTTGATAAAATTTTAGTGGGCAAGAATTTCGATGATCCCTTAAAAGAAATTCAATATTTAGATTATAAAACATGGGTTACGGGCGATATTAACACCAAAGTTGACCGAGCGAGTATGGCGCATGGTTTAGAAGTACGAGTACCAATATTAGATCATCAATTTATAGAATGGGCATTTAAAGTGCCGTCAAACCTTAATTTAAATGGCAATGAAGGTAAGGCTGAATTTAAAAAACAACTAGAGCCGCATGTACCACATGATAACTTGTACCGTAAAAAAATGGGCTTTAGTATTCCCTTAGCGCAATGGCTTCGTGGTCCTTTACAAGAAAAAATGACAAGGTTACTAACCTCTACTGCATTTAAAAAAACCAATATCTTTAATGCGAATAAGATAAGTAAAATGATAAGTGAGCATGTTGTTGGAAAAAGTGATCACTCCGCAGCTTTATGGACATTAATGATGCTTGGGCAATTTATTGAGCGAGAAAGCCAAAGATAATTTCGTGATACGGCATTCCAGCAATGTCTTGGGCTGGAATCCAAACAACAACAACTGGATCCTCGACAAGAAACTTCGAGGATGACGATGAGGTAGGTCTTGAGGCCGGGGACTGATTCGGCTTTCTAGTAATGATTCCACCCCGTCATTCCAGTAATGTCTTGGGCTGGAAACCAAACAACAACAACTGGATCCTCGACAAGAAACTTCGAGGATGACGACGAGATAGGTCTTGAGGCAGGGGGCTGATTCGTCATTCTAGTAATGATTCCACCCCCGTCATTCCAGTATTGTCTCAATCCCCGCCATTCCAGCAATGTCTCCACTCACGTCATTCAAGCAATGTCTCCACTCACGTCATTCCAGTAGTATTTTAGGCTGGAATCCAGACAACAACATCTTCAGGGTAATACTCAAGTAAACACCCTAGCAAATTATAATAAACATGGTTAAAAAGTACTCTTTAGAGTATTATTAATAGCATTCTAATTTTTTTATAGGTAAGCATTATGACAAGCATTTCAGCAAATGAATTAAAAATAAAAGGAGTTTCAGTACTGGAAAATATTCTGCAGAATGAAGATGAAGCGATCATTTCTGTTCGAGGAAAAAACAAGTATGTAATAATCGATTTGAAAAGATATGATAAAATACGAGAGTATGAATTAGATATTGCGTTGCTTGAAGCCAAAGCTGACATTGCAAATGACAGAGTTACAAAAGAAAGCGTTGAAGCACATATGAAGCGTGTAATTGATTAATGTCATATTTACTGATTTATCCCGATAGTTATAATAAAAGAGCTAAAAAGTTCCTTCGAAAGCATCCTGAAATTCATAAACAATATCAAAAATCACTTGAGTTATTAGAGCTTGATCCATACCACACATCTCTTCGCTTGCACAACCTGACAGGAAGGCTAAAGCATTTATCTTCAGTTTCAATAAATATGAGCTATAGGATCACGTTGGAGTTTGAAATTCGAAATAAAGAAATTATTTTGATTAATATCGGAGATCACAATCAAGTTTACTGAGTTGCAATATAGTATTATACCCTATAAAGGTTTTGTTCTTGCTCTAAATCTCTAATCCATATTAATCTGCGCTGATTCACGGGCAAAGTCTTTCTTGTGGTATTTTAATCTGAAATCTAGGTAGTTACCTCCCCGTCATTCCAGTATTGTCTCAATCCCCGTCATTCAAGCAATGTCTCCACTCACGTCATTCAAGCAATGTCCAGTAATCTCTTGGGCTGGAATCCAAACAGCAACAACTGGCTCCTCGACAAGAAAATTCGAGGAAGATGATTTACGCAGCAGTACGCAAATTTTTAAACAATCAGAAACAAGCGTTCCTATTCCTGAGTTGTGCCATTCCTGCCCTTTTAGATTGACATACTCATGTAATGTTGTATTGTGTATATACACGTTGTATATGGTGGTGTATTATGATTCAAACAAGAATATTTAAAAGCAATAAGTCTCAGGCTGTACGCTTCCCTAAAGCTGTGGAAATGCCTGACGATGTTAAAGATGTTGATGTTGTAGCTATTGGCACTACTCGTATTATATCCCCTGCTGGATCTGCTTGGGATGAATGGTTTGATAATTGTAGTGTATCTGATGATTTCATGGTGTCACGCTCACAGCCTGAAACTCAAAAAAGAGAGACATTTTAATGTTGAAGTACATGCTTGATACAGATACTTGTATCTTCACCATTAAACGGAAACCAGTACACTTGAAACGTCTTTTTAATATGCACATAGGTCAATTATGTATATCTTCAGTAACTTGGGGAGAGTTGATTTGTGGTGCTGAAAAATCTGAACAGATAGAAAATAATTTAGCAACCTTGGAAGGTTTTTCTGCTCGATTAGAAATATTATCGTTTGATGAACCGGCATCAAGACAATTTGGCCAAGTTAAAGCTGAATTGGAGTCACAAGGCAGCCAAATAGGCTGTTATGACACTATGATAGCTGGCCATGCAAGAAGCCAAGGTTTAATTATTGTGACTAACAATATCCGTGAATTTAAACGTGTGCAAGGTATTCGCGTTGAAAACTGGATTGAACAAGGTTAGAGTGATCTTTTCATATTAATAAAACGTGAGATAAAATAGTCAATAATATAACCTAGCCACTCAAACAGTTATAGCTTGAAATCAGTATCGCCTTATGCCGAATCTTTCTGGTGTTTTAGGCTGGAATCTAGGTATACAACTCCCCGTCATTCCAGTGGTATTTTAGGCTGGAATCCAGTATTATTTTGTAAATAATACTTAAAAAAATCGCAGACATTGGAAGTTTTAGTGCGCATATTAACAATATCAAGCTTGTACCCAAACAATAAAGATCCCAAACATGGCATTTTTGTTGAAACGCGCTTGCGCCATTTAGTTAAAGACTTTCCTGAAATAAAGCCAACTGTTATAGCCCCTGTACCTTGGTTTCCATTTTCTTCTAAACGCTTTGGTGAATATGCTAAATATGCTGGTGTTGTTAAACAAGAAGTTCGTAATGACATTGAAGTACATCACCCTAAATATCTAGTAATCCCCAAAATAGGTATGTACTTAACACCATTATTTATGAGCTGGGCAATAGCAAAAACAATTAAAAAATTAAGCGCTATTTCAGAAGAGCAAGATCCTCGATCAGACACTTCGAGGATGACGGAAAGTGAAACTTCGAGGATGACGGAAAGTGAAACTTTGAGGATGACGGAAGATGAAACTTCGAGGATGACGGAAAGTGAAACTTCGAGGATGACGGAAGGTGAAACTTCTAGGATGACGGAAGGTGAAACTTCTAGGATAACGGAAGATGATCTCCGTCATTCCGATGCCTCCACCCGTCATTCCGGTTATGTCTTAGGCCGGAATCCAGAGCAAGATCCAACTTCATCGTTATTTTTTCTGGGAAAAACCTTGTCGTCATTCAAGCAGTTTCTTGGCCGGAATCCAAAAAAGCTCCCATTCGACTTAATCGACGGTCATTATTTCTACCCTGATGGTGTTGCCATCGCAAAAGCAGCTAAAAAATATAACATCCCTTTTACTTGCACAGCTCGCGGCACAGACATTAACTTAGTACCTCAATACCCTAAAGCGTTAAGAATGATCAAGAAAGTGTTCAAGCAAGCATCACATATGATGACTGTTTGCCAGGCACTTAAAGATGAAATGATAACCCTGGGTGCAGACAAAGATAAAATCTCTACATTAAGAAATGGTGTTGATCTTGATTTATTTTCACCGTCTAATGAAGTTGAACAGCAAATAATAAAGGGTGAGCTTGGTATTAAGAATAAGCTTATTATGTCTGTTGGCTGGTTAATAGAAAGAAAAGGTCACTATTTAGTGATTGATGCTATGCAAAATATTGATAATGCCACCTTAGCTATTGCGGGAAATGGACCAGATTTAAACCAACTTAAAGCTCAAGTTAAAACACTTGGTTTGGAAAATAATGTTAAATTTTTAGGTTCATTATCTCAGCCAGAACTGAATAAATGGTTTAAAGCTGCTGATGTTACTGTGTTAGCATCAAGCAGAGAAGGGTGGGCAAATGTACTTCTAGAGTCTATGGCGTCTGGCACGCCTGTTGTTGCAACTAAAGTATGGGGCACGCCTGAGGTGGTTACAACACAACATGCTGGGGTTTTGGTTGATAGAACGGTTGAATCAATAGGTGTAGGTATAAAAACACTTATGGGAAAAACGATTCAACGAGCTGCCACAAGAAAGTATGCTGAAAAATTTGATTGGCAGTCTACATCTGCAGGGCAATTTAAAATATTTAATACAATTGTAAATAAAGAATGAAAATAATATATCACCACCGTATTGCATCGAAAGATGGGCAATATGTTCATGTAGAAGAAATTATTAATGCACTTCGTCAGCTTGGGCATGAAGTCATTATTGTTGCTCCAAACATTTCTGAACATTCAGACTTTGGAAGCGATGGTGGTTGGGTTGATCTTTTAAAGGCTAAATTACCAAAAGCTTTTTATGAGGTATTAGAGTTTTCTTATAGTTTCTATGCTTTTTTTAAATTATGTAAAGCCATTATTAAGCATAAACCGGATGCTATTTATGAACGTTGTAACTTGTTTTTGCCTGCAGGAATTTGGGCTAAAAAACTTTTTAAATTACCACTACAATTAGAAGTCAATTCACCATTATATCAAGAACGTAAAAAGTACGGGGGTATTGCGCTTGATGGTTTAGCCAAGTGGTCTGAAACATATGTATGGAAAAATGCTGACAAGGTGTTACCCGTTACTCATGTTATGGCTAGTTATATAAAAGCCGTTGGCGTACCCGAAGCAAATATTACTGTAATACCTAATGGTGTTAATACCGCAATATTCACACCAAAAAACACAGCTAATAGAGCACAAAGATTTGAAGGGAAATTAGTGGTAGGTTTTGTTGGTTTTTGTCGAGAATGGCATAAATTAGATGAAGTGCTTGAGCTATTAGCAGGTGAAAAGAGAGACGATGTTTTTTTCCTTTTGGTAGGTGATGGCCCAATTATTCCTGAATTAAAAGCTCAAGCAAAAGGGTTAGGTTTTGAAAAACAATTTGAAACAACAGGTTTAGTAAAACGCGAAGATATGCCTTACTGGCTTGATCAAATGGATATTGCGCTTCAACCAGCGGTTACACCATGGGCTTCACCATTAAAAATGATTGAGTATTTAGCTAAAGGGTTAGCGATAGTTGCCCCAGATTCAGATAATATTAAAGAATTACTGTCTGATGAGAACAGTGTTCTTTTTAATGAAAATGAGCTTGACCAAATGTTAATCAAAATTCACTTATTGATTGAAAACTCACAACTAAGAGAAAAACTTTCTATTAATGCACAGCAAACCATTACACAATTAAATTTGTCATGGGTAGGTAATGCTGGAAAGATAGTTAACGGATTCAATACCAATGAATATTCATAACACCATTAGTTTTACTCGCAACTTACAAGTAGATTACTCATATATAAAATTTAGGAACACAGGTTTATGACAACACTTTTTTATTTAGTAAATATGTGCGCAGCTTTATATTTAGCACGTTATTACTCTGACAAAGAAAAAGAAGCAGAGTAGTTAATGAGAGACCTTTTCTTGGTAATTCTTTTTCCATTTTTTCTTTATTATGGATTTAGAACGCCAGTAGTTGCGTTATACCTGTGGTTTTGGACGTCGATGTACCCTCTGCAAAATTGGCTTTTTGGCTTTGGCTTATCCTTGCGATTTAATATGGTTTTTTCATTAGCAACCATGCTTGGCTATGTGTTTATGAAAAACAAACCCGCTTTTAAAATGAGCGGGTTGCTTGCCTTAATTCTTATTTTTACATTTCATAGTGCATTAGGTGGGGCACTGTATGGAGCATACAGTGGTGTGTGGACCAAATTTGAATATTTTTTTAAAGTGATGTTGTTTTTTATTTTTACTGTGTTGTTATTAAGAAAAAAAGAACACTTTGAAGCGATATTGTTATATTTATGTTTAGCACTTTGTTTTTTTGGCGTAATGGAAGGCATGAAAGTTATACTTAGCGGTGGAGGACACAAAATGGCCGGTATACATGGGCCATTAGGAGATAATAATAAAGTAGCTTTAGGGCTAAATATGACTATTCCTTTGATTTTGTATTTGATTACACATGTAAAAGACAAGTACATTAAATTAGCACTAAAAGGTGCTGCTTTTTTTTGTATTATGGCAATTATTGGTACCGGTTCAAGAGGGGGGTTTATTGGGCTTGTTTTTATGGCGATATATTATTGGTGGAAAAATGGCAAGAAAATGTCTATTGTTTTCAGTGCACTATTAATAGCAGCTCTTGTGGCCGTTTTAATGCCATCATCATGGTTTGAACGTATGGAGACTATTGATAACAATAGTAGTAATAATAAAGAAGAAGTGAGTCCTTTAACCTCTAGAGTTACCTCATGGAAATTAAATTATTTAGCCGCTCTTGATCACCCTTTTGTTGGGTGGGGCTTTAATAGTACTGCAGTAAAAGGAGTATGGATAAATTATGTTTATGATTTAGGTAGTCTTGATTGGGGCGTAGATACACCGATACCAACAAAAGGTTATGTTGCCCATAGTATTTATTTTGAAGTATTAGGTAACCAAGGTTTTCTCGGTTTATTTATGTTCTTATTAATCATATTTCTTACCCTGACTAAAATAAGTTCATTACAAAGGACCTATTATAAAAAAGGGAATTGGCAGAGTGATTTATTAAATGCAATAAAGGTTTCTATAGCAACCTTTTGTATTTGTGGTGCGGCTCTGAGTGCGGCATATTTTGAATTATTATATCTTTTAATTGCTTTGGTGCTTTGTCTTGAAATTGCAGCTAAAACGTCAGAAAAGGTTATGAAATTGGACGAGAATGGTATGAGAATTAAGAGCAATACTGTTGTGTAATATTTATCCCGTATCTTGAATCTAGACATTCAGTCAAACTAGCATTAATTATAGGAAATTAAATGATAAACAGCGCGTTAAATCGTTTTCTTTTTAAACGAAAGATAAGGCAGGTCCTACAAACACAACCGTTGAAATATAGGCTTGACGATTCAATAACGGTTGTTTCAATGGTAGGTTCAAGTACTGTTTCTATGTATTTAGTCGCGATAAAATCGTTTATGGAAAATTTTGGTTACGGAGCCATTGAAGTCATTAATGATGGTACATTAACAATAGAAGATATTTCGATGTTAAAACATCAAATTCCTAATTTAAATATCAGTCTCGCGAGTGAAGTTGATACTCATGGTTGTCCAACGTATATTTCGTGGAAAAGATTGTTTCGTATTCAAAAGCTAGCGGAAACTAGTTATGTGATTCAACTAGATTCCGATACCGTTTCTTTAGGCCCTTTGGTTGAAGTACATGATAGGGTTATCAATAATGTTGGCTATTTAATAGGTAGTGAGCGTTGGGGGAAAGCGGTGAATGTTGAGCTATTAAGAGACATTGTTTCACAGTGGGACAATACGCATGTACAGCCCTTAGCTGAAATAAACTTTCATAAAATGAGTTTTTTTTCTGATGGCACTAAATATATAAGAGCTTGTGCTGGCTTTGCTGGCTACCCCAAAGGTTTTGCTACTATAGAGCAAATAAAAGAGCTGTCAGATGAAATTGAAAGCTATATTGGAAAAACATGGCATGGTTGGGGCAGTGAGCAAACAGCAACAATGTGTTTAATCTCAAAAACAAAAAATGCGAGTGTTTTACCATGGCCGTACTATCAAAATTTTAAATTTCCGCAATCTAACGAATGCATAAAAAGCATGAATTTTATCCACTTTATCGGTAGTAATAGATTTGATAGTGGAATTTATAAGGGGTTGTTGACTTCACTTTTTGAAAAATGGCAAAGGACAGGTAGTTCGAATAAAGGAAGTTTATGATCATTCTCAACAGCCCTATACAGCCTAAATTTATTCTAAAAATACTATTGAGCTGGTGGCAAGATATTATTATGCGAAAGAGTCAACAGTATTCAGAAGCACAATTTAATTTCGTGTATTTTTCGTATAAGCCTGATTTTGAATACTTAAATATTTCACTAAAAAGCTTATTGCAAAACACTAAAATTACAGATATTAGGAATATTTATATTTATGTAGATCAAAAAGATGTATTTACAAGTGTTCAAGTGAAAGCGCTAGCTAATCTTTCTTCCAAAATAATTTTTAGAAAAATAAATAACTTTGAATGGGGTAGCCCAAAATCTACTCTAAGTGAAATTCAATGTTACTTGTCACTTGCTGAAGAAATAAAACAGCCGGATGATTTTATGATTAAAGTTGATTCTGACATTATTTTCATAAAAAGCAATAAGTTACATCGACTGCTTAGATCTAACTACCACGCTGCAGGGGATGCCCACTTCTTAGACTACAATTTTATACAAGGGGGAATGTATATGATTAGAATGGGAGAAATTGCACAAAACCTTTCAAAGATATCATTACATGATATTGAAAATATTTCACAGAAGATCAATTCAGTGGGAGAAGATAAGGTCATTAGCACCATATTTGAAGAGCAACAAAATTCATTTCATTGTACCCGTTTAATGCTATTTCCAGACGAGTATAAAAAAATTACAAATAGATCATCATTTACTCGTTGGGAGTTTTGTTGTATGCATTTTCACCGAGATAAAGAAAATATGCGTAGCTATTTTTCTGAGTAATAAGTGAGTTTAATAATCCAAATATACTTTAGTAAGCTTTAATTTTACACTTAATAACATTGACGTTTTTTAAAAAGAGAAAAATATGAGATTAGAGTTTTATAGATTGGCAGAAGATATTATTCGATTGGCAGGTAATAAGCCTGTAATTTATGTGTCAAATGACGGGAACTGGGGAGATGCGTTAATACATGCAGGTACGTTAGCATTTTTTAGACACTTTAATATTAAATATAAAGAACTGCCGGTAAGTTATTCTGCATTACAAAGAAATTTGATGTTGTTGAAGGCAAAACTAAATGGCCAGCTAATTGTATTGGCTGGAGGTGGTGCTTGGTGTGGACATTATGGCCAGATGGCAAGAGCATCTAAAAATATGGTTGAGAGATATAACTTCAACAACTTCTTAGTGTTACCTTCATCTTACGATAAAACATACAATATAAAGGGCATAATTTTTTATTGCAGAGATCAATTTGAAAGCCAAAAAAATATGCCTACAGCAAAATTTTGTCATGATATGGCTTTTTTTCTCGAACCTCTACAGTGCAATACGGAACCAACGAAAGGTATCGCAAATTCTTTTCGCGTTGACATTGAGTCCGGCGGTGAAATAACACTGCCACATGATAATTATGATTTAAGCAGTAAAGGTCGACATGACGACGACATCTATGGCTTTTTTCAATATATATCGCAATTTTCTGTAATTAATACGGATAGGTTACATGTTTCAATTGGCGCTTCTTTACTTGGTAAAGAGGTCAATTTATATGAAGGTTCTTATTTCAAAAATAATGCTATTTTTAAAACATCTCTAAAAAATTCATATCCTAGTACAAAATTTATATCGGCAGAAGGGAGAAAGTAGATGAATAAAATTTTCATAATACCTTCCTATTTAGAAGAATGTGATGGGTTTTATACAAGGAGTTGTAAAATTGTTGAAAATAATAGTGAAGAAATACTTTGGTTTCGTTTTCCAAGTAGCATAACTCCACCTGCTAACGATGATTGCGATAGTTATTTATTGGCAGTATTGATGGATGGTATGAAAAAAAAATTAGATATCCATGTTAAAGGGGGGGTGTCGAAAAGCTTACTGATTAATTTAGACGAATATCAAGCCATATGGAATAAATGGTGCCCAAAGGAATATTCTATTATTAAAATAACAGTTGATTTTTTTCAAGAAGAAAACGTTTCTGCCCGCGGAAATGTATGTGCTTTTTCTGGGGGGCTTGATTCTACTTTTTCTGTTTGGCGGCATACACAAAAGAAAAGTGCTTATCGAAATTTTAAAATTAATTATTGCTCTCTAATACATGGGTTTGATATACCTTTAAAAGATACATTAGCCTTTGAAAAAGTATTCTCTAATAGTTCCAAAACGCTAGCAGATATTGGTTTAACTCTTGTACCCATTCATACTAATTATCGTGAAATTTCAAAAGCTAAATGGGAGCATTCACATGCATCGGCCTTAGTTGCAGTATTTTCAATTTTAAAAGCAACAGCGTCCGGTTGTTTGATTGGAAGTAGTTACCCTTACAGTTATTTGAATTTCCCATGGGGATCTACACCCATTAATGATTATTTGTTAAGTTCTGAAAGTTTTAATGTAATACATGACGGAGCTTCACATACTCGTACTGAAAAAACAAATGAGATTATTGATTGGCAAACAGGTATTGAAAATTTAAGAGTTTGTTGGCAAGGTAAAGAAAAGAGTGGTAATTGCGGGGTGTGTGAGAAATGCATTAGAACAAAGCTAAACTTTAAAGCTTGTGGTACGGATTTTCCTTCTTGTTTTCCTTATGCTGATAGGCAAGCTTTGGACTTTTCTCATATTAGGTTAAATGCTCCAGGTATAAAAAAAGATTGGCAACAGATTGTTGATTTTGCAAAAAACAATAACATAAATGCTCCTTGGGTTAAAAAAGCGGAACAATTGATTAACCAAAAAAGCTTGTTAGATCACTTATTACCAAAAGGTAGTAAAATGAGAAAGCTTGTGAGTAAATTAAAAAATTAAAAAATTAAAAACTCTAATACTGTATATCTTGAATATTCAGAATTTAATATTTATTTGAACTAAATTATTTGAGGTTATAATTTTGCTTCTGGTTTTAGAACATTGAAAAAAATACTATAAAGGGAAGAACTTGTCACTTTCAAGTAAAATGTTAAGAAGCTCTGTATGGGTGTATTTTGCTCAATGGTTTAGTAAGCTAGCCGGCTTTATTTCAACTATTGTATTAGCGAGAATTCTAACACCAGATGACTTTGGTATTGTAGCGTCTGCGGCTATTGTTACAAGTATATTCTTCACTCTAACCTCTGTTGGCCCTGAAACCTACCTCCTTCGTAAAGAACATATAAGTGAGGATGACCTTAATACCGCATGGAGTGTAGGTATTATATTAAAATTTTTAGTATTTCTCGGAGTGTTTTTTACCGCGCCACTAGTGGGAGATTTTTTTAATGAAGTTAGGCTGATTGAAGTTCTGCAAATAGTTTCTATCTTTCCGTTTGTGCTCAGTTTTAACAATATAGGCATGTTGTTATTTAAAAAAGAGATGGACTATAAGCCGGCATTTAAACTTGGCGTCTTTGCTCAGTTACTATCTTTAGCAACAAAAATAGGTTTAGCTTTATATTGGGGTAATTATTGGGCCTTCATTGTTGCTGAATTGGTTGCAAAAATTTCTTTCGTTGTAGGTAGCTATTATCTGCATAGTTTTAGACCAATATTTAGTTTGGTTAACATACGGGATCAGTGGGCTTTTTCTCAGTGGGTATTGGCAAAGGGAATTTTTTCTAATATTCGCTATAAAATAGACAATATCTTAATTGCTAAAGTTTTCTCCGCTCAAGCTTTGGGATTATATTCAACAGCTAAAGATATTGCAACGATGCCAGCAGGGCAGATAGTAGAGCCGCTTACTCAGCCTTTGTATGTTGGGTTAGCATCATATAAAAACTCTCCCAAAATTTTCGCTGATAAAGTGCATAAATCGATGTTATCTGCTGCAATGATTGCTTTTCCTATTGCCTTTGGAATTTCTGCTGTGGCGAGTCCTCTTGTAATTGTGTTGTTGGGAGAAAAATGGCATGCAGCAATTTCAATAGTCGAAATACTTTCATTTCTATTGCTTTCAGGAGTATTCAATTCATTGACTGGCCAAATTCTTAATGTGCTTGGTAGAGTGAAAGCATCATTTTTTCTTGATGTAATATTAGGTGTTTTTACTATTGTTATATTTGTAACTTTGGCTACTAAATTAAATATTTCTGAATTTGCTTTATTAAGAGTTGCCATCGGTATTGTTAGTGCTGCTGTAATGTTTTTATATTTAGAAAGAGTATCTAAAATTAGTCTTGGTAAGGTTTTAATATTAATACTACCGGTATTTATTATGGCGTTAGGTATGTATTTTTTTGTTAACTTTATTGCAGGGTTCTATTTGATAAAAATCCTGGCTGGTCAGCTTATATTTAGTATTCTATTAGGTGTCCTTTTTTATTCATTATTGAGTTTATTAGTCGTATTTATTTTGAAAAAATACTTAGATGAATATGAGTTTTTATGGAAAACATTTTATTTACCACTATTTTCTAAGTTGAAATTTATTAAAGAGTAAAAACGAAATCACTCATTAACACTAAGGGTTATTAAACAATTGCCTTAGTTAGGTTAAGCAACAAGGGTTGACCTGCTCTAATGGCTCTCACTTTATATTTAATCAACATTACTCTTTATACGCTCAGAAAAATATTGTTGTAAGCCTATTCTTTTTGACAAAATATTAACCGTTTGGAAATTTAAGTTTCTTCGGATGTGATTTCCATCCTTATAAATCAACTCATTATTGATGTATGTTGAACAAACAACGTCATCACATAATGTGTTACTTGGTATAATTGTATTTACATTAGCATAAATATTTTCCATTAGAACTAATACTTCATCACTCGGTTTATGCCACTTTATTGTTTTAGGGGATGGTAAATATTTATAGTCTGAGGGCATACATTGCGCTTTAAATAAGTTCGTCATTTCAGCAGCAGCGCAATCATTTAACATTTTGTTAGGCCTAGGTACATCACCAAGTATTAGTATTTCTTTTTCTGTAAGGTTAGGAAGGAACTGATTAAATGCCTTCGCACTTAAAACAGCGCCTATCTTTGCATTACCAGTTTGATTTTTATTTTCAATCATTTTTTCGGTATATAGTTGTCGTACATGCCCTGACCAAGCGGCCGCCAGAATAACTAAATTTACGTCTTCATTTTCTTTTAACCAATTTAGTGCCAATTTATTCCTAAGGGTGCACTCTTGAGTAAAGTTAGGAAATTTTAAATAATTTTCACTGACATAAAGGCGGTTTAAATAAGGAGGGCATTTTAAAGGTGCGATTATTAGTGATAAGTTGTTAGCTAATGCTTCATGATGGAGTAACTGAGAATAATGCATAGAATGACTATCACCCCATATTATACCTTTTTCAGCAGAGTCTTCCCAAGGTTGACCAATTACACAGAATTTATCAGGTAATTCAGCAAACAATTTTACTTTTTCAGTACAAGACCAATTCCACATTAAATTTGAATCAGTAATAGCTAATTCAGCTTGAGAAATTCTAGATGGGATACCTTTAAGGAAATAAATAGTAAAAGGAAGACTAAGGGATAAAGCTAAAGCGCACGATGTAACCAATGTGATTTTTTTATTGTTTTGTTTTTGATAACGAAATTTTTCTTCTATATATTTCCAAGACAAATATCCAGTTATTAAACTAGCGACTATTAATAACAATATTTCTAATGAGTTGAAATGTCTCTGGTTAATATGTATTCGATAGTAAACAACAATTGGCCAATGCCATAGATATGCAGAATAAGAAATTTTGCCTACAAAAGTGATAAGGGGAAATGTTAATAACGACTTCACGGCACTATTATTATTTGCTAATGAGAAGAGAATAAGTGCGGTACCAAACACAGGAAACAAAGCTAAATATCCAGGATATATATCATTTTCAGTTAGAACAAATAAAGAGAGACCAATAAAAATCAATCCAGAAAAGGAAAGGAATCTGGCTACTAATTTATGATCTGATTTTAGCGCTGGTAACAAAGCAATACCTGCTCCAACACATAGTTCCCATGCTCTGGTATGTAGCATATAAAAAGAAAAATTAGGATATTTATCTGTAAGTACAACACTCAAAACAAATGAAAATACAAAAATAACAAAAATCGATAATTTAACTCCTAACATGCCTTTAATTTTATAGGAAATGAATAAAATAAAGGGGAAAACAAAATAAAACTGTTCTTCAACTGACAAAGACCACATATGAACTAACGGTGATATTTGTGTTGAAAGATCAAAATACCCTGAATTATTACTGAACCATACATTAGCCATAAATAAATTGGCATAAATAGCACTTTTTGATAATTCAATATATTTGTCGGGTGTTAAAAATACAATGCCTAAAGCAACGGTGGTAAACACCATGATCAATGCTGCTGGTAAGAGTCTTTTAATCCGTCTAATATAAAAAGCAGTAAAAGAGAATTCTTGTTTTTGTAATGATGTTGAAATGATCGTAGTAATTAAATACCCTGAAATAACATAAAAGATATCAACCCCAACAAAACCCCCAGACAATGTGTCAACACCCGCATGAAAAATAATAACGGATAATACGGCTAATGCTCTTAGTCCATCAATTTCTGCTCTGTATTTTAAATTATTCATTAGCACCTTTTACAAATATAATAATTAAACTTTTGTTCTTGTTGGTTATAGGTAGCTCATTGGATTTTAACTATCCACTATAATTATAAAATATACTAATGAATACACTATTTATATTAGTATTCTGGTAAAAGCATGAAACAATTCATTCACAATTTGGCTACTACTATTATGGCACCAACTAAACAATTGTCTCTGCTAGGTTAAACAACAAGGGTTTTTATGTATACTGTTAAAAACTACTTTACAACTTCTTCATAATCAACATGGCAGTTACCCCTGAAATCGACGTGTCACCTTATTCAACGCTAACGTCTGACATTCGTCATCAGCAAGAGGCTGTTTTGGACTATAAGCAACGAATAAAAATATCTGTTGTTACTTTTATGGTTGTACTGTTACTTGGTTTGTCATATACCTGGTTACAATCCCCTATCTACCAAAGTAGTGCGTTATTAAGATTTGTTTACCCTGAAGCTACAAATGCTGCTCAAAACGAAACGATTAAGCGTAATTTTTCCGTGAGTGAGTATCGTTTGGCTAGTCAATCGATACTCTTGCTACTTCAAGAGTCACTTAATACACAAGGAGTTATGTTAACTACTGAAGAATTGTCTTCAATGATCGATAATAAAGTTGATGCCAATGAGCGACTTATTTATCTTTATGCTGTTGATAGTTCTGGTGACAACCTTGTTGTTATTATTAATACTTGGCTTTCTCTTTATTTGAGAGAATTCGAAAGTCAGCAGAATGACACTTCTGTAAAAGATAGGGAGTTAACCGAAAAAAAACTTACTGAACTTGAAGCGCTAATTCAACAACAACGTATAGAGCTTCAGCTATTTAGGGAAGTTAATGACATCGTTTTCTTAGAGCAAAGTAAAAATAGAATTTTCAATAAAATGAATACGGTTTCTAAGCAGCTTAGTAAAGCTGAAATAGCACAAACAGAATTAACATCACAATTAGCCGCTATTAATCAGGCAAATCGTGATGGAATAGAAACTAGTAATCCGTATACAGAAGCACAAATAAAAAAAACGCAACGATTGATTCAAGCAAAGCGAAGTGAGTTGGAGGCATTAAGTCGTAAATATACGCAAAAATATATGCAAAAAGATCCTATGATTGTCGAAAAATTAAGGCGACTAACTGAACTTGAAACAACACTACAGATACAAATTGAAGAAGGTAGTATTACATATAAACATGAAACAACTATGCAATTGACGAAAGCAAAATTGAAAATAGTTGAGCTACTAAATCAACGCCAGTCATTAAAAGGTGATATTCAAACATTTTCCACGCAATTGTCTCAATACAAAAGTATGACTTTGGATCTAAAAAATCTAGAACAAAGTGAACAGAAACAAAAGAAAAAATTATTAGAGCTCTCGGTTACACAACCTTTTACGCCAAGAATAGATGTTTTAGAATACCCGATAACGCCTGACTATCCGATTGGTCCTAATTATTGGCTAAATTCAGGAATTGCTTTTATTGTCGCTTTGTTAAGTTCGTTTTTTGCACTTATCATTTTTAAATTAATTGCAATTAAACGAACCCCTGTTTCTACATCCTATACTTTAGTTCAGCCGCAAAGTAATTTAATTGAATCTTCTTCAATGAAAGTTGAAGAGCGGCAGGTGTTGTCGCACAATATGAAACCTAAAGCCTTAGCTGTGCAAGAGGATTTAACACAGAATCAAAACTATCTGGATGAGCAGCAAAGCCACCTTTTATTGACGCATTTATCAGGTGAAGGCGAAATTG
The DNA here is from genome assembly GCA_913063325.1 of uncultured Colwellia sp. Taxonomy (GTDB): domain Bacteria; phylum Pseudomonadota; class Gammaproteobacteria; order Enterobacterales; family Alteromonadaceae; genus Colwellia. Next base: position 44,733 of record CAJXYE010000014.1, read on the forward strand.
CGATAATGTTAATTTATAGCGGCGTAACGCCTGAAGAGTTGTTGAAACTTACCGTGGGTCATCTCGATGTCGTTGCTGGACTGATTCACTTAACAGGACGATTTCAGCGTTCTCTGGTTATGCCAGCAACATTACAACGAATATTACAATCTCTGCAGGTTGATAATAATGAGCAAACGTTACTAGCAGCAATTGCCGGAAAAGAGTTTGCATTTGATGATCTTTCCCAAAGTATTAGAAAAGCAGCTATAGACGCAGTAATTGAAAATGCTGATCAAGTCGATCTGAATTTTATCAGACATAGTTATTTAGTGTATTTGACATTAGAAGGGGTGCGACTGAACGAGCTTGAACAAATAGCTGGTTATATTCCACCTAATCAATTAGGTAAATATAAAGGGTTGAAGACAAAAAACAAGGAGGTTGAACTTTCTGAAATTAATCCAATTCATCCTGCACAGCAATCTATTACTTATGGACTACTTAAAAAATAATACTTGAATGTATTGTTTCCTATTTAACCGAGCTTTTTAAATATTAGTTTTGAACTCTATGTGTTTCACTTTACATATAGTTTAATTCTTATTTGCGTACAGATATAATGTTTTTCTAGTAGTGTGGAGTTCAGTGGTGTTATGCAATTTAGAAAAGATATAAATGGGCTGAGGGCAATTGCAGTAATAGCTGTAGTGTTATTTCATTTTAACCCTTCTTGGTTGTCGGGTGGGTTTGCAGGTGTTGATGTTTTTTTTGTTATTTCGGGCTTCTTAATGACAGGAATAATATTTAGAGGCATTGAACAGAAAAACTTTTCTATTTTAAAATTTTATGTTGATCGTTCAAATAGAATTATTCCTGCTTTAGCGGTACTTTGTTTGGTGTTACTTTTTTTTGGGTGGTTTTTTCTTACGCCATTAGATTACAGAACATTAGGGAAACATACTGTTAGCAGTGTTGGTTTTTTTTCTAACTTTATTTATTGGAGTGAATCAGGCTATTTTAACTCAGCTTCACACGGAAAGTGGCTATTACATACTTGGTCGCTATCCGTTGAATGGCAATTTTACATAATATATCCAATAGTACTTGTTGTGATGCGAAATATTATGTCTTTAAAAGCAATGAAAACGACTGTTCTCCTTGGGTCATTGTTAGTCTTTATCTTTTGTATCATAGCCAGCTACCAATGGCCTAATCCATCATATTATCTACTACCTACTCGAGCTTGGGAAATGATGCTAGGTGGTGTAGCCTATATATATCCTTTAACTTTGCTGGAAAAAAACAAGAAGTTCCTAGAATGGTTAGGTTTACTTTTAATTGCCGGTTCTTATTTCTTTATATCAAAGGATAATCCTTGGCCTGGATATTTAGCTATCTTTCCAGTTTTAGGTTCATTCTTAATTATACAAGCCCAACGTAATGATAGCTTGGTTACGAGCAATATAGTTTTCCAAAAAATTGGTGTTTGGTCTTACTCAATCTACTTATGGCATTGGCCAATAGTTGTTGGTATTTACTATTTCTCATTAAAAGGTATCTTTGTTTATTTAGGCATTTTATTATCTATATTGCTTGGTTTTTTGAGTAATAAATATGTTGAAAAAATCAAGATCAAAAATAATTTTGATCTTGCATTAAGCTACTTAAAGTGTAAGCCAGTATGGGTAGCTATTTTTGTTATTGCGTTAGGAGGTTTTGTTTACCAAAAAAATTATTTTATATATGGCATACCAAAAAAAATTTATGATGGAATGATTATTGATAAAAATACAGATGGTTATGGTAAGTTTACTTGGCGTAAACATCATGAACTAGATAAAAAAGTATCATTTGCCGATAAGAAATATAAAATATTGATAATTGGAGATTCTCAGGCCGGTGATTTTATCAATGCATTATATACTGTCGGGGTTAACAATGAGGTAGATATCGTTTCTAGAGTTATAGAAAGAAAGTGTGGTGCGTTTTATATTGAAAGTAAAAGTTTAATAAATCTGTTCGATAATAATATTAAGAAAATAAATAATTTTGATACTAATAAATGTCATAACTCGATTGCAAAATTGAGGGGGGATAGAGTAGTAGATGATGCTGATGTTATTATTATATCTATGTCTTGGGGCGATACTCATTTTCCATTTATTTTAGAATCTATATCTAACATTCGATCTAAAAATATGAAAGCAGGTATATACCTTGTTGGCAACAAAGGTTTTAGTGAGCAAGTTCCTGAGATGATGTACAAAGCATATCTGAAAAAAGTTGAACTAAATAATTATGCATTTGATGAAATAAGAGCGGATGTTAGTTATCAAAATAAAATTTTCGAAGAAAGCCAGCTTGAGTTTGATTATAAATATATAAATATGACAGATATTCTATGCTATGACAGTAAATGCTCAGTTTTTGATAAAAACAAAGGTTTATTTTATTATGATAGCCAGCATTTAACAAAAGCTGGCGCTAAATATATAGGTGAACAGATAAAGAATAAAGGTAAACTGCCTTCATTTTTATATGCTCATTATATAGTGAAGTGATTACCCTGTAATGGACAACTAATTTTAAAACCTTGCACCAGGTACTGAGTTTTTCTTAATTATTACTCTAATTGATTTTTTGATTTGATAGCTTTTTTATCTTGCATACAGTCCAACGCGAGTTATGAGTTTTGCATAAAAATTGAGATAGAACTCTAGAGTGTACCTCTGATTCAATACTTTCAGTGTTAAAGATATTTATTTGAAATATGAGTATTGATATTTTACGTTGGTGAATTTCAGTATTGATAAACAACGTATCTTTAATTGTCCACACATCCATATTATTAATCAAATACTGTAATCGTTTTCTCTTAGTTGTATCTTCAACTGAAAAATACGGGAGCCTCCAATACAGAGGTCTAGAAGTTATTAATTCAGAATGTCGCTCTAACATAGGCAAAGTTTGAGCTACTAATTTAGATGCTAAAATTACATCGTTTTTATTCTCATGGTTAACAACAAACTGCGCTACTGAATAGGCCTCCTTGTTCACCTTGTGTATGGATACTTTATTTGAATAAGATTTTGCAAGATGACCTGCACTTAACAATAAGAATAGCACTGCTGAAAAAAATACTGAACCATAAGTCATCAAGCGTATTGCCTTTAAAGGGAGAGCATTTCTTAAAAAGGTTGGTAACTTAGATTTAATAAATTCAGTACGTATATTCAAAATAGAGGCAGAAAAAAGGCTAAATATGATACTCATTGGTAACGCCCAATGAAAACGCCAAATTAAGTTCCCAGGCCCCAAAGATTTAGACAAAACATAAGCTAATGGATGGCTGAAAGCTACCAAACCTAATACTAAATATAATCGCCTTAATTCATTACTTCTAACATTAGGTGATAAAGCCGTTAACATAAACGTTGCTAAAAACATAATCATAAAAGCCGCAAGATAACGATTGTCGCCAAATAGCCAATACATTGAATGGGTTGGTCTAACTTTTTCTTTTATGCTTGGGGCCTTTAACTGACCAGTATCAATGTGATTTCTGGATTCAATTTTAAATTCTGCTTTTTTACTTTCAAGTTCGTTCAAGTTTGTTTTGACAACACCCAACATAAATAGGTTGGGGAGAATAATTAATAAAGTTAACAAGCCCGATTGTATGATGTTTCTAACGCTAATAGGTGCGTAAGCAAAGTAACATAAGCCTAAGGCTATAATTGACATATATAAGCCCGTACTGGAGCTGCCACCACAGGCAATCAACAAAAGAGTACAGATCAAGCCTGATTTTAATTCTGGTTCAACGTAAAACTGTCGAGCATTCAAAAATAACATAGGTAATAAAAAAGTCAGTAATATTGCCTTACCTTGGTAAAAACGTGGAATAAAAAAAGAACCGTGTAAATGATTATAACTTGACCACGCGATGAGCATTGTAAACGCGAATACAACGCTAATAAAAGCGTGTTTAGGGAAGTAAATTTTTGTAAAATAAAATAAAGGAATAGGCGAAATAAATAAGAATAAGCAAGGTAAATAAAAATAGTAAATAGTTAAATGGTCAACCTCAAATAATACACTTAGTAAACCTGCTAACGCTTCCCACGATTGACCATAATTTAGTGCAAATATTAAATTATCTTTACCTTGATTAAAAATGGCATCTACACTGAACATCTCGATATTTGGGTGTTGTAATAAACTGACAATATAAGATACAAAATGGGTGTCATCGGCATTATTTTTTACACTAAACAAATAACAAATAACAAGGAAAAGTCCTAAGGTGCATAGTTGAATAATTTCTTTTGGCGATATTATTGCATAGGTAACAGAAAAATCATCTGAATATTCACTAGGCTTTAAGCCAAAATACAAGCATATAATGCCACAGGCAAAGAATAACCATGGAAAGATAAAATATTCGTCTATACCTAAGGCTACTAATGCTAAAGAAATCAGTAATGAGACGATGCCAGTAATAGATATGGGCTTACTAAATGATTGACTTGAAAAAAATGGGTATGTGCTACTCGTTATTACAAATTTAGATGATGAATTTTTAAAGTAGTAAGTAAGAAATAAACCTGCAAAAACAATAGGTATATAACTTGTTGCAACAAAGGTGTTAAAACTCCCCTTTAACAGCATAAGTAGCCAAACATCGGCAGTTATAAAACCAAAAACAATTGCAATTAGTGTTGCAAAATTTAACAGTATATTGGTGTTTCGCATAAGCTTCTTTTTATAATGTATATGACGTAAAGCAGCTAAAAATAAAAACTATTTTAACTTCGTATGCCACTGTAGAATCAACCAGGAAAGGTTCGCAATTGACAGAGAACGTCATTCCAGTTGTGTTTTAGGCTGGAATCCAAGGTAAAAGACAATGGTTCTTCGACAAAACATCTCGAAGATGACGGTATTAATTAACTCTTGAGTAAACTACATAGCCAATAAACTTTATGGGTTAATGCTAACATAACTTATTCATTAATTTCAGTATTAAGATGTTTAATATTCAACGCTTCATCAAAAATATGGTTAAGCACTAAAGATGCGCCTTCTGTTGTAAAATGACTACCATCAAATTGTAAAGGCTCACCGTTTAACGTAGTAAGCGCACATGTTTTTTGTGGGCATACGGTTTTTAAAATTGAAACGTATGGCACTTGAGTAACTAGCGCTACTCTTTCTATAATATTGTCTATAGTACTAATTTTAGCCCACTCTTGTGCCTCTAGTATTGGCATGGTGGTATTTTGGTTTTCAAAATCGCCAAATCGAGCTAATAAGGCAGGTAATGGCTGGTTATATTCAATAACAGGGCCTAACAATATTATGTTTTTATTTTTTTTCTTAAGAAAGCGTAATGTGTCATGCAATGATTTTTCATCGTTCTTTAGCCAGCGACCAGAAATAAGAATTAAGTCAAATTCATATTTATCTATATAGTTGTCAAACAAACGCTTCATTAATTGGTTACAGTATTCCTTGCCTGAATAATTTAAAAGGGGGCGGCAACCTGAAGAAGTTACTTGAGATAGTTGTATTTGTGAGAAGTCGTTTTGCAATGCTTGATAATAATGAGCTGCATGACTATCACCTATGAGTAATACTTTTTTTCCCTTCTGTTGATTAATACATAAGCCTTCATCAAAAAACTTTACGTCATTCGCGCTAGAAGTCAAAAAGCACTTTCCTGTGCGAGCTTGCATTTTATAGGTTAAAAAGTCTTCAAAGAATTGTTTGTCGTTTGAATTAAAAAATTTACTGTTAAACGCTGTTATCCCCAAAATAGATAGAATTATTATTGAAGCACTTGAAAAAATAACTAACTTAGTTCGGGCACTAGTAATGGATATTTTTGCGCTATTCTTTTCAATATAGCGCCAGCTAATATAGCCAGTGAGTATAGATAATAAAAAAATTGCTATTTTATCATAGCGGTCAAAAGTAGGGCTTATTGTGATTTTATAAAAAACAATAATCGGCCAATGCCATAAATAAAGAGAATAAGAAATATTGCCAAAAAATTTGGAAAGTCGTGAAGAGAGTATTTTATAAGAAACGGTTTTTTGGTTAACACCCGCAATAATAAGTAATGCCGTACCTAAGGTTGGGATAGCGGCATACAAACCAGGAAAAGGTGTATGTTCAGAAAAAAGGAACAAAGCGATTGTGATTAAAGAAAAGCCGAATACAGCGATTAGTTCACTTTGATGCTTTGTTAAATTGATTTTATTTATATATATAGCAATAAGAGAGCCGACTAAAAACTGCCAAAACCGAGAAGGTGATAGAAAAAAAGCAGCAGAGCTGTCAATACTAATTAACATTTCACTTAATAGAAATGAAAGTAGTAAAAAGCCAATGAGATAATGGCCCACTCTATTTTTTTGTTTGTAAATAAAATAAAGCGTTAAAGGAAAAATTAAATAAAACTGCTCTTCAACTGATAACGACCATGTATGTAGTAGTGGGTTTAATTCAAGAGAGCTGTCAAAGTAACCACTTTGACTGTAGAAAAAAATATTTGAAGCATAATAAAGAGAAGACAGCATGCTTTTTCCAAACATTTCAATTTCGGTATTTAACCCAAAAAATAAAACGTATAGGAATGAAAGCAAAAGCATAACAAAAAGCGCTGGAAACAACCTTCTTATTCGTTTTAAATAAAAAAGCTGAAATGAAAAAATATTGTTTTCTAAATCTCGCCAAATAATACCGGTAATTAAAAAACCAGAGATAACAAAAAAAATATCAACACCAATGAAGCCCCCGGCAAAGCGAGGGTCGATATGAAAAACTAATATCGCAAGAATAGCGAGGGCCCTTAAACCATCAATGTCAAATCTATAGAGCATTGTTCAATCCTTTGGCGAGGAGGGCATCAAGTGAGCCCGATCAAAAAAATTATAATTAATAACATAACGTGCCTATGCACTTTACTCATTGATATCGTTATCTTCGAAGTCTTTTATCGAAGATCCATTGCTTTCTAGTTTGGATTCAGGAGAATGTGCCTCCTGCATTCTCTAATAGGTATCATCCATATGACGTCAGCCTAAAACACCTGTGGAATGACGTTTTCGAACAATTTTGAATTATTCTTGATTGATCTACATAGGCATGTAACATAATGACTTCAAAACAATATTAATTTTCGCACATAGAATTAAATATATTCATCTATAATCAGTCCAGAACGCAGTGCTAAAGAAATGAATATTACTCTTCATTTTTCTTTGTATCTATTGTTTTGAGTTTTTATTTTCAACATTATTGTTATTGTTCATATAGATGGTAATGGTATAGTGTTGAATAAGTCGTTATCTTTGTAAAGTTATAAAATATGAAAATTTTAATCACGGGCGGCGCTGGCTTTATAGGTTCAGCTTTAATTAGGCATATCATTAAGAATACCAATGATTCTATTATTAATGTAGATAAATTAACCTATGCTGGAAATTTAGAATCATTATCAGAAATAGAAACAGACCCCCGTTACCACTTTGAACAAGTTGATATTTGCAACAAAAGTGATGTAGAACGAATATTGACCGAGCATCAACCTAATGTGATCATGCATTTAGCGGCAGAAAGCCACGTAGATAGATCTATAGATGGGCCGGGTGAATTTATTCAAACGAATATTGTTGGTACATATACCCTACTAGATAACGCAAAAGCCTATTACTTATCATTAACGGAAGATAAAAAAGAGACCTTCCGTTTTCATCATATATCTACGGATGAAGTTTATGGTGATTTACACAATTCAAATGACTTTTTTACTGAAACCACACCCTATGATCCTAGTTCTCCTTATTCGGCCTCTAAAGCAGCAAGTGACCACTTAGTAAGGGCATGGGCTCGTACTTATAAATTACCTACCGTAGTCACTAATTGCTCAAACAATTATGGCCCCTACCATTTTCCTGAAAAACTAATTCCATTAGTGATTTTAAATGCCTTAGAAGGAAAGCCTCTCCCTGTATATGGCGATGGACAACAAATTAGAGATTGGTTATACGTTGAAGACCATGCTAGAGCTTTATATTTAGTTGCTACGTCAGGCAAAACCAATGAAACGTATAACATTGGTGGCCATAATGAAAAAACAAACTTAGACGTTGTAACCACAATATGTGAAATTTTAGAAAAATTAGTGCCGAATAAACCCAAGAATGTTAAATGCTATAAAGATCTAATCACCTTTGTATCTGATAGGCCCGGGCATGATGTAAGATATGCGATAGACGCAACAAAAATAGCCAGAGAATTAGATTGGAAACCTAAAGAATCGTTTGATACGGGAATCGAAAAAACCGTACAATGGTATTTAGCAAATCAAGATTGGTGGAAGCGTGTGTTAGACGGTTCTTATTCTCGAGAGCGCATTGGATTAAATTAAAGGTATATTAAATGACAAAAGGAATTATTCTTGCAGGTGGTAGCGGAACACGGTTATACCCAATTACGAAGGGGGTATCTAAGCAGCTTTTACCTATTTATGACAAACCGATGATTTTTTATCCTATATCTGTACTTATGTTAGCAGGTATTAAAGATATCCTTATTATCACCACCCCTGATGATCAAAGTTGTTTCAAACGCTTAATGGGTGACGGTTCGCAATTCGGCATAAATTTAACTTATAAAATTCAACCTTCCCCCGACGGTTTAGCCCAAGCATTCATAATTGGTGAAGAATTTATAGGTAATGACAATGTATGCTTAGTATTAGGCGATAATATTTTTTATGGTGCGGGATTAACTCCAAAATTAAAACAAGCTGTTGAGAGAGAATCGGGCGCCACAGTATTTGGCTATCAAGTAAAAGACCCTGAGCGCTTTGGTGTGGTTGAAATTGATAAAAAAACGCGTAAAGCAATAAGTATTGAAGAAAAACCTACATACCCAAAATCAAACTATGCGGTAACAGGTTTATACTTTTACGATAACAGCGTTATAGAAATAGCAAAAACCATTAAACCTTCTCATCGTGGTGAGCTAGAAATCACCTGTATAAATAACGAATACCTAAAACAACAAAAATTACATGTAGAGGTATTAGGACGAGGGTTTGCTTGGCTTGATACTGGCACTTATAATAGCTTGCTAGAAGCTGCTCAATACGTTGAGACCATAGAGCGTTTGCAAGGTTTTAAAATTGCATGTTTAGAAGAAATTGCCTTTAATAATGGTTGGTTGTCTCAAAAAGAAATTGAAGACATTGCTAAGCCCTTAATGAAAAACAGCTACGGACAATACCTATTAAGCTTATTGCAGTAACAGGTAAATAGATAATATGATTGCATTAAATTCACCCGTACAACCTGATCTTAAAAAACTGTTGCCTTATTTAGAGCAAATAAATAAAAACGGTTGGTACACCAATTTTGGGCCTATACACGAAGAATTTAGGGATAAACTGGAAGCATACCTAGGGGTCCAAAATTTACTTTTAGTAAATAACGGTACCTCTGCATTACAAGTTGCAGGAAAAACATTAAATACTCAGTCAATAATTACGACACCTTTTAGTTTTGTTGCCACGAGTAGCGCCTTTTTATGGCAAGGTAATAACCTTGCTTTTGCTGATATTGACAGAGACAGCTACAACCTTTCACCTGAAGCCTTATCTGCAGCGTTTGACAATGGTTGTACTGCCGATACTATTGTTGCTACCCATGTTTATGGCAACCCTTGTGATGTAGTCAGCTTTGAAAACATAGCAAAAACAAAAAACAAAAAAGTTATTTATGATGCCGCTCATGCTTTTGGCATAAAAATAAAGAATAATTCAGTACTTAATTACGGTGATGCCAGCATATTAAGTTTTCATGCAACTAAAGTATTCCACACGGTAGAAGGCGGGGCGATAGTATTTAAGCAAGCGGAAGACTATGAGAAAGCTAAAGAACTTATTAACTTTGGTATCAAAGCAGGTAAAGGTATTCAAAGCATTGGTACCAATGCCAAACTGAATGAATATCAAGCAGCAGTAGGGTTGGTAAACTTAGAAAATATAGATAATATTCTTGAGCATAGAGCCCAATTATTTGACGAATACTGTAAAGGTTTAAAAGGTCTAGTAGAAATACCACTATGGCACCCAGAAGCAAATATGAATGGTGCTTATATGCCAATATTGTTAAAAGATGCAACAGAGCGTGAATATATATCACAGAAATTATTAGAAAATAAAATTCAAAGTAGGCATTATTTTTCGCCATCTTTAGATAGTGTTTTTTCTGCTCAAGATAATTTTGGTACTTCAAACAGTCAGCATATTTCCAAACGGGTATTATGCTTGCCACTACATAACAAGCTATCTTTAATAGACATACAGAAAACTATTACCACTTTAAATAAAGCTATATAGGAAACTTATGCACTCGATTGAAAAATCTTCATCCTCAAATCGAATATCAGAATTTCTTAACTTAGTTGAGAAAGAATTCTTACCGCCATTAAAAACTAGACTAAATATCGTCGATTATTCAGTTAAATTAGCGAAATATGCCACTAATTTATTTATTGTGAACCATACCGAAGATATTGCATTTGTAAGTTTTTATGCCAATGAGTTTGATAGCGAAAATTCTTACATAACGATATTAGCCGTTAAATCAAAGTTTAAAGGTTTGGGGTTAGCGAATGATCTTATCGAACAGGTAAAAAGAATATCAACAACAAAAAATAAAAAAAATATCTTTTTGGAAGTTAATAAGAATAATAAGATTGCAACAAGTTGTTATAAAAAGAATGGATTTTTCCTACATGAGGAAAAGGAAGAAAGCAAAGTGTTAATGAAATTTACCTTTGCTATTTGATTAAACTTCTATAAATTTATTTGGATAAACAAATGCAAAAATTTGACTTTCAACCCACTCCAATTCAAAAAGAAGAGAAACTATCCAAACTCCTAGGAATCAATTTATTTATTAAAAGAGATGACCTTTTCCCTATTTCAGGCGGTGGCAATAAAGGTCGAAAGTTACAGTATATTTTAAAAAAAGTGATAAACGAGAAATATACTGCTGTAGTCACTGCTGGTGGTATACAGTCCAATCATACTCGATCGACAGCAATAATGTGCAACAATCTGGGATTAAAGTGTACTGTCATTATCCATGCTAATAAACCAATGCACCCAACTACTGGTAATCTAAAAATATTAGAATTATTGGGCACAAAAATCATTTATTGCTCAATGGAAAATGTTGCATCTACTATGGATGCTGCAGTGGACGACTTTAGTGCCGAAGGAGAAAAACCTTTCTATTTATGGGGAGGGGGCCATTGCCTAGAAGGTACATTTGCATATTACGATGCAGTTAAAGAGTTAACTAAGCAAACAGCAATAAAATTCGATAAAGTCTACCATGCAAGTGGTACAGGAGCGACACAAGCGGGCTTACATGTAGGATTTTGTGAATTGTCCCCTGTAACTAAAGTTATAGGAGTAAGTATCGCTCGCGATAACGCAAAAGGAACGGTAGCGGTAACTAAATCAGCCGAAGAATTATTAGCCTACCTTGGCCCAAATGAATTATTGGAACCTATAAATTTTGATGATAACTTCCTGTGTGGTGGATATGAGAAAAGCACAACCGAACTATTAGAAATGATTTCATATGTAGCTAAAAAGTCAGGAATCATATTAGATCCAACATATTCAGGAAAAGCTTTTTTAGCAATGTTAAATCATGTAAAAACTAAACAAATTACACTAAATCAAAACATACTTTTTTGGCATACTGGCGGCTTGCTTAACTTAATGGCATCATAAATATTATGAATATTTTACTAACATCGGTAGGAAGAAGAACTTACTTAATTAATTACTTTAAATCTGCGTTAAAAAATGAAGGTTTAATCCATGCTGCAAATAGTTCATTAACATATTCGGTTACTCAGGCAGATAAATATACACTAACACCTGAAATATATAGTAATGAATACATTTCATTTTTATTGGAATATTGTCTTTCAAATAAAATTTCAGCCATAATACCGCTGTTTGATATAGATCTACCGATATTATCTAAACATAAACAACAATTCTTAGATGCCGACATTACCCTTGTCGTGTCAGATTCCTCAGTCATCAATATTTGTAATGATAAATGGATATCTTATTTATTTTTTAAAGAAAATAGCCTTTTAACTCCAAAAACCCATCTAACATTGGAAGGCGTTAAACAGTCACTTGATAATACTACTATTTCTTTCCCCTTAATTTTAAAACCTCGATGGGGTATGGGGTCAATAGGTCTCTACATTGCAGAAAATTTAGATGAATTAAATATTTTCTATCAAAAACTGCATAGAGAGATTTTTAAAACATATTTAAAATTTGAATCCGATCAAAATATTGATGAATGTATTTTAATACAAGAATATATAAACGGAGTCGAATTAGGTTTAGAAGTCATCAATGATTTGAATGGAAACTATATAACAACATTATCTAAAGAAAAACTTGCTATGAGAGCGGGAGAAACTGATTCAGCAATAACGATAGAAAATGAAGATGTTAGCAGCCTAGGTGAAAAATTATCGCTTAGTTTAAAACATATAGCAAATTTGGATGTTGATGTATTTATTTCTGACGATAAATATTACGTATTAGAAATGAATGCTCGTTTCGGCGGACAGTACCCTTTTTCTCACCTAGCGGGTGTTGATTTACCCAAACAAATAGTCAAATGGTTAAAAGGTGATGAAACTGATATGCGTTTGTTAATCGCTAAAATTAATTCGTTGGGCTATAAAGATATAGTCCCTGTGCTATGTAATTGAGATTCATTTAAATAAGTTAATAAAAATTGACCCTGTAAATAATTTTGTATAATTGCCAGTTTTATATAAAGTCTTTTAAACGGTTTTCGAATTTAATCAAAAATCGATTCAAGGCTGTTTTAAAGTTTCTAATGGGCATTGCCCATTTCTTGGCTGCATTTCAATTGCTAGATAAATTGTTCTGCGCAACTAAATCAGATCAATAGGGTAGCATTCGTGATGAGGATGCCTGAACCATGTTGATAACAAAAGAAATGCTGATAACACCAATATATTATGATAGATTTTAACAATGAATAGTTTATAAATAAGTATTGGCAGACTAAGTATAGTGGTCAACTCATTTTAGCCACTACAATGAAAGAACAACAGATGCGAGTAACAAAAGATATTAAGGCGATGTTGAAATGAAGGTGGGAATAATGCAGCCTTATTTTTTCCCCTATATCGGCTACTTTAGTCTCATAAAAAATTGCGATGAGTATATTGTTTTTGATACTCCACAATTTATGAGAAAAGGGTGGATTGAACGTAATAGAATTATTAGGAGGAGTGGGGGATCTTCCTATATTAAAGTACCTTTAATAAAAGCACCAGTGAGTACTGCTATCAATGAAATGAAGATTAATAATGACTCTTTATGGAAAGATAAAATTTTAGCTCAACTAAATGTATATAAAAATAAAGCCCCTTATTATCGAATTGTTTTAGATATTGTAAAAGAGTCCCTAGATGGTGACTTTACCCATATAGCTGATTTAAACGTAAATATATTAAAAATCGTATGCTCTTATTTAGGTATTAAAACTAAAATATCTGTTTATTCCTGTATGGATTTACAAATCTCCCCCCCTAAAGTAGCTGATGAATGGGCACTGAATATTTGTCAAGCATTAGGGGCAAGTTCATATATAAATGCAGAAGGAGGAAAAAACTTTTTTGACCGAATGAAATATACCCGGAATAATGTTGATTTATGTTTTATTAAACAAGGTGTTAGTGAATACAAACAATTGGGAGGCAAATTTGAGCCAAATCTATCAATAATTGACGTTATGATGTTTAATTCAACATTAAAAATACAAAAATTGTTAGATGATGTGAGCTTACTTAATGAATAATATCGTTATACATTCAGTACTTTGTTCTGGATCTTCTTGGCTGGGGGAGATAATTAATAGTTCACCAAATGTCCTTTATCAATTTCAACCATTATTCTCACATGAGTTTCAAGTTATTTAAGTGATAATTCCTCAGAGGCTCAGGTCGATTTTTTTTCTAAGTTAAAAGATACAAAAAGCTCATATGTAAAACAAACTAAGCATAGAAATAAAGGAAAAAAAACCAAGGTTTAAAAAATAAACCAGCATCTGACATATAAAGAAGTATGTTGTCACAATATACTTAAAATATGTTTAGCAAAAATAATGCAGTTAACTGTTAAAGGTATTCTTTTAATTAGAAACCCTCTAAGCGTTATAGCATCGTTTAAGATTGCCCCGTGAATTTAGATTTGATTTATGTTGGGTTTTGAAAAAGAATGGCAATAAAGTAGAATAGTTCAATGGTTATGAAAAATGGAAAGATACCGCAAATCTTTTTATTGAAATAAAAGAGCATCATCCTGAAATAGTGTTGTTAGTGTCATACGATGATTTAAATATATAATGCTGTTCAAATCAACTAAAGGTATATTAGCTTTCTACTTTTGGATAAAATCGTTCACCATATCCTGTTGTTTTTTCGTTATTTTTATTTTTATTTTTATAAGGCGATGCGGGAAGAAATCCTTTTTTATCATTCTTATTAAATTCTTTATTAGTCGTTTGACAGAGACCTTTTTTATCCAAATAGGACGTAAATGAGTGATTTTTAGATTATTTTCATCGGCTCTAACATTTTCTTTTTTAGTTATTTTAATCCTACTATTAAAATCAGGATGCCATTCATTTAGCATGACATAATCGTCAATAAATAGTTTTTTCATTTCAATGAAGTAGATATTTTGATTCAGGTGAAGAGATGCAAGTTCCTGAAGTTTCTTATTGTTTAAATTAGAAAACCCTAAGTCCATTCTTACGTTTTTTGAAACACCTGTTGCTATATATTTGTCAAATGTATTGAGTCTGTTTATTAATGATAATTCGTGATACATCTGGCAATAGAAGCTATGTAATATTGCTGAAGATTCTCTGGTCACCGCAAGTAATTGCAAATCAAAATTTAAAGTTTTTTGTAGGATGGATAGTCTTTGAAATAACTTGTTAGGTGATGAAACTCCCACTCCGTTATGGAAATAATTAACGGGCCTTATCAAACCAGTAAGAATGCCTTCTTCAGATATAATTAAAGGTACATCATTGTTAATATTTCCATAAAGTAACTTTTCATGCCGTAATATTTCATCTTTAACTGTGATTAAATTATCAGAAAAGTAATTTTCGTTAGCATAATTCAACAAGTACGAAATGTTAAAGGTTAGATTGTTTTTTTTCGCCTCAAAGGGGGTTTTACCTAAATATCTAAATCCATCCAGTTTATTAAACACCTGCTTTTGTAAGGTAGAAGAGCCTGCTTTTGGCCAACCGATATGGATAAACACTTTTCTATTTTTCATTGTTGATATGCTCCGTTGCGCCATTAATAAATAACTATAGGAAGTAGTGTTATTTTATAAATGGTTTTATTGTAGAAAACAACTATTTATGCTAAAACATTTAATTATTGAAAATAGTCCGCTTTCCAATAATTAAAGGGGTTCAAGTACATTATGAAAGTTATAATTTTTGGGGTTCAACAGCTATCAGAATTGGCATATTATTGTTTAACACATGATAGCCCTGATGAAGTTGTAGCTTTTACAGTAAATCAAGATTTTATCAATAATGATAAATTATACGGGTTACCCGTTGTACCTTTTGAAACATTGGAAGAAATATATCCCCCAGATCAATATAGAATGCTTATTCCTTTAGGAAGTCGAGATGCCAATAAATTCAGGGCGGATCGTTATCATCAGGCTAAAGAAAAAGGCTATCAATTTATTTCATATGTTTCTACAAAGGCTCATATCTGGCCAGATTTATCAATGGGTGAAAACTGTATGATTTATGAGGGGGCTATTGTTCAACCATTTGCCAAAATCGGCGATAATGTCATCATTAGAAGTGGCAGCCATATATCTCATCATTGTAAAATAGGTGACCATTGCTTTATTGCGGCTCGCGCAGCTTTAGCAGGCGCTGTAACTATTGGCGGATATAGCTTTATTGGTGTTAATGCAACCATTCGTGACGATATTAATATTGCCAAAGGAAACTTTATTGGTGCAGGCTCAGTCGTTGTAAAAAATACTGAAGAAGACAGTTTGTACATGGGAGTTCCAGCAAAAAGAATTAAAGAAAACAAATAGCTTTGTTTTTGTTAAAGGCTCGATAAATTCGGCGGACACGTTATTTTCAACAAGTACAGGAAACGAAAGTAAGCTTGATGAGCTTGAACAAATAGTTGGCTATATAACGCCTAATCAACTAGGTAAATATAAAGAGCAGATGGCAATTGAACTTTCAGAAATTTATCCCATTCATTCTGTGATAAGGCAATAAAAGAAGGAGTAAAATATGAAACCACTCATTATTAATATGGCACCAACAGGTATGGTACCAACTAAAAAGCATACGCCCCATGTGCCTATTTCAATCGCTGAAATTGCTCACGACGTAAAAATAGGGATGAACCACGGTGTATCTATGTTTCATCTTCATCCTAGGGGTGAAGATGGCTTACCAACGATAGATGTGGGGATATGGAGTGAATTAATGGCAACAGTAAAGGCTATTAATTCAGACATTATAACTTGCGGAACAACCAGTGGTAGAAATGTAACCGATCCTAATTTACGAGCCACAGTATTAAATTTACCAGAAGAACTGCGGCCTGATATGGCAAGTTTAACTTTAGGATCAATGAACTTTATTAAAGGTGCCAGTGTAAATTCACCTGACACCATTAAGTTTTTAGCAAAAACTATGCTTGAAAATGGTATTAAAGCTGAATTAGAAGTCTTTGACCTTGGCATGGTAAATTTTGCCCATGTGTTAATTAAAGAAGAACTATTACAACCCCCTTATTATTTCAATATTTTACTCGGTAATATCGCTACTGCTCAAGCCTCTATGGCCCATTTGTCACTCATTGTTAATGAGTTACCCGAAGATTCAATTTGGTCTGTTACTGGC
The DNA here is from genome assembly GCA_913063325.1 of uncultured Colwellia sp. GTDB lineage: Bacteria > Pseudomonadota > Gammaproteobacteria > Enterobacterales > Alteromonadaceae > Colwellia. The sequence continues at coordinate 61,787 of CAJXYE010000014.1, forward strand.
TTAGGGCAGAATCAAAATAGAATGACGGCATTGGGTGTAGTAGAAGCTGAAGGTGTAAGGATAGGCTTAGAAGATAATATTTGGTATGACAATGCACGAACCAAGTTGGCAACAAACGAAATGCTTGTAAAGAGGGTAGTGAGCATTGCCAATGCCTATGAACGTGAAATAGCCAGTCCTATTGATGTTAGAAAGTTATTAAAATTAAATTCAATTCACAAGAAAGAGATACTTTAGAAAAGCCTTTTATCCTAGCTTTACTTTTAAAAATCTATCTCAATGACAAGAGTATGATTTAGTTGTTCGAACATTAGGTGATCATGTAGTACCTAAGTTTGCTCAGCAAGAGCTACTAAATAATAAAAAATGGAAAAACATTGAGTAGTTTAAAAAAGCAAGGCCTAACGGCATTAATCTGGGATTTTTTTGGCAAGCTATCTACCCAAGGCATGGGATTTATAGTTACGATTATACTTGCTCGACTATTAGAGCCAAGTGACTTTGGTTTAGTTGCAATGATAATGGTCGTTGTGGGAATGGCTCAAGTTTTTTCTGATGTAGGGTTAGGTAGTGCTCTGATTCAAAAAAAAGAAGTTTTATCTATTCATTATTCTTCTGTCTTTTATTTTAATTTATCTATTGCTTTTATATTGGCGTTAATTACTTATTTGTCGGCTGATTCTGTCGCATCTTTTTATGAAAATAAGCAGTTAGTTCCGTTAATTGAAGTCATTAGTATTTTGTATATTCTCAATGCTTTGAGTAGCATGCAAACAATAAAGTTGAGGAAGCAACTTCTTTACTCGGTAATAACTAAGGGAAGAGTTATTGCGTCAGTGTTAAGTGGAGTTATCGGCGTAGGTTTAGCCTATAAAGGTGCTGGTGTTTGGAGTTTAGTGGGGCAAATGTTGTCTCATAGTATTTTTAATAATGTGTACTTATGGCTTTTTTCTGGATGGCGTCCCAGGACAGACTTTTCATTCAGAGCCTTACGACAATTATGGGCATTTGGTTTTAGAATGTTCATTGTTAGTTTAATGAATGCTATTACTACTCGTTTAGATTTTTTAATAATAGGAAAGCTTTTCCCTGTAGCAACATTAGGGTATTTTCAAAGAGCAAAATCACTAAACTTATTGGTTATTCAATATACATCAGGAAGTTTAATGTCGGTATTGTTTCCTATTTTGAGTGAAGTTCAAACAGACTTAGTAAGGTTTAGAAATATTGTTAATGAATCTTTAAATATACTAGCCGCTTTAGTTTTTTTGTTGGTTGGTTGTCTTTATTTGTCATCTGAAAATATTATCGTATTTTTGTATTCAGATAAGTGGTTACCCTCTGTGCAATATATGGAACTATTGCTATTAAGTGCTTTTTCTTATCCTTTAAATGCTCTTTATGTAAATATATTAAGTAGTAGAGGTAACTCAAAATCTTTTTTGAAGATGGCGATAATTAAAAAATTAATTTTTGTGACAAATTTGGCTTTGGGATTCACTTGGGGGATAAAAGGTTATTTAATTGGTTTAATATTTGTAAGCTTTATCAATATATATATATCTATACATTTTTCAAGCAGAGAAATAGGGGTTAGTAAATGGCTTCTTGGTAAACCACTATTAGTGCAGATGTTCATTTGGTTAGTGTCGTTAAGTTTAACATTAATTTTTCTTGAAAAAGTGGAACTTAGTAAATTTGCAGAATTTTTGGTAAGCAATACTGTTTTTGTAGTGATATTTATTTTCTGTAATTGGTTATTCAAATCAGGTTCATGGTTAAGCATATCTAAACAGGCTTCACCGCTATATATAAAATACTTTAAGAAGAGTTAATATGATTTTCAAACGAAAATTTCAAATACTGTACAGTGAAATAAAATTTAGACTAAAAAAATTAATTGGTAACGATGAAAAAATTTTTATTATTGGAAGAAATAAAACTGGTACAACATCAATTGAGAAATGTTTAAAATCTCTTGGTTATAAAGTAGGGAATCAAGTTAAAGGTGAACTCTTTATCGACGATTATCAAAGTAATAATTTTGACAATATATTAAATTTTTGTGATAGCGCCGAAGTCTTTCAAGATGCGCCGTTTAGTTGGCCGAATACTTATAAGTATTTATATAAAAAATACCCTAAAGCAAAGTATATATTATTAGAGCGCGAGTCTTCTGATATTTGGTATCAGTCGGTGATCAACTTCCAAAGGAAAATAGTTAATCAAGGTGATGTTGTTAGTGCAGATGATTTAAAGGCTTTTTATTATAGAAAAAAAGGGTTTCTATGGCAGAGTCAGCAATTTGTATTTGGAATAGATGAAACGACTTTATATGATAAAGATATATATATTGAAAATTATGAAAAACACAATAAAGATGTAAAGGACTTCTTTTTAAATAAGGGTTACTTTTTATCGATCAAACTAACAGATCAAGATGTAATAGAAAGGTTGGCAAAATTTTTAGATTTTGCACCTGAACAGATTAAAATACCGCATTTAAATAAAAGTAAATAAACCTCTAGACTACAGTTGTTAAGAGCATATTTATTATTAATAAAAATGTGCTTTTACCAAAAAATATTGGCGAGTAGATAATGTTAGATATTAAAAGTGTTGAATTGAGATCTGAAAAAGAGATTATGTCGACTTGGGCAAGTAAAGATAAAATAATTGTTAGTGTACTTTGTGCTACTTATAACCATGAATCATACATTGGAGATGCTATAACAGGATTTTTGATGCAGGTGACTGATTTTGCATTTGAAATTATTATACATGATGATGCTTCTGTAGATGAAACTGCTACAATTATCAAAAAGTATCAAAAAGAGTATCCGAGCATAATCAAACCGATTTTTCAAAGCGATAATCAATATTCTCAAGGAAATAAACCAGGTTTGATTATGCATGGAGTCACCCAAGGAAAATATTATGCGTTATGTGAAGGTGATGATTATTGGTTAGACCCAAACAAACTTCAAATTCAATATGATTACCTTGAAACACATGAAAACATTATTCTTTGTGGCCATAATTCGACAGTTATTAATGAGGTTAATGAACTAATTTACCCTGATCGTTGGTTACATAAAGGGCACAAAGATCTGATGACGCCGTGTCTTATGTATCACAAACCAAACTATACACCAGTCTTTATAAAATACTATTCAAAGATAAAAAACGGGGATATGGCATTGAGGTATTTCCTTAGCCTACATGGTGATATGGATTTTTTGGATTTTATTGGTAGTGCTTACAGAGTTCATGATGGTGGGATTTGGAGTAAAAAAAGCCATGAAGAAAGAGTTTTAATGTCTAATCATTCTTTCCAGTTACTATTCGAGTGGGTAATCGAGGAAAATAGACATAAATTAATACCTGAGATATTGAAACGGAAGATGCAAAAACAGTTTTTGCTTATGTTTATTTATTTAAGAAAATTTCAGGTGGTCTCCGGGCTTAATACATTTAAAATATTAGTTTGTCAGATATTTAATAATAAAGTTAAAATAAATATTCTCACTAAACTCTATTGGATATTAATTGCGTTGAAGCGAGCTCTTTTGTCAAAAGTAACTTACTAATTAACTCATAGGAAAGGGCAGAAATCCATATATTTGGATGCTTTGCTAAGTATGCATTTAAAGCGGTCATACCATATGTCGGTATACCGCATTAAAGGTACTTTTAAAGAGGTTATTTTTCATCAATAATTTCTTTAAACAATCCTTCCCATTCATTAATAATTTCGGGTAAGCTGAATCTATTTATTGATGTATGCCCAGCCTCTGCTAAACGCTCTCTTTCGCTTTTATTCAACATTAATTGTCGCATTTGATTAATCATACTTTCTTCATCATCTGCAGCAATTAATGAGCCATTGACGTTGTTTTCAATTAATTCTGCTGGTCCACTAGGGCAATCAAAACTAATAACAGGAACCTTTTGTGCCATAGCCTCTACTATAACTAAGCAAAAGCCTTCAAAATGAGACGTTATAACAAAAAGTTCAAGATTGGTTAAAGCTTCTTTGGAGTTTTGATGAAAACCGGGTAAAAAAATGCGCTCAGTTAATTTTAAATCGATTATTTGTTGTTTTAATTGGGTGCGTAAATCACCTTCACCATAAATAACTAAATCCCACTCAGGGAACTCTTCGGCAACAACCGAGAAATATTTAATTAAGCGATTATAGCCTTTTTGATAAGTAAGCCGTCCCATGGACCCGAGAATTAAACGTTTAGAGTTACTCTCTTTTTCTACCTTATCTATTTCTACTGGGTTATATATTGTTTGTCGTTTTTTAAGCCATGTGAATTTGTCAGTAACGCCTTCACTTACACCGATAAGTTTTGACGAGAAAGGATAAGCTAATTTCCTAATTAAACGCCAAGTATTATTTAAACTAGATTTGCTCGGGTCACAGTGTTCAGTTACTACAATCGGAATATTAAGCCCAATACATGAAATTAATGTTCTAATATTAACCATATGAACAAAGCTAATAACTACATCTGCATTCGATGATTTAATGTTATTTCTAAGGCTATTTAATAAGGAAATATTCTTGGATACTACATTCCCTTTAAGCCATTTTTCAGAAAGATCGATTCTTTTAACATTTGGATTAAGTATATATACATCCTTTTTTGTAGATTCATACGTGATAAGGGTTACAGAATGTCCTGCTTTTATAAAACCATGTGCTAATAAGGTTAAAACTTTTTCAGCGCCGCCTCCGGCTAAAGACTTAATAACTAATATTATGTTTAATTTATTCATTTTAACTCCAATAATTTTCCCCACTCCAAATCAAATGTTTCCGGAGTAAATTTGCCAAAACCAGAGCTAGGATGAAAAGTAATTTCGCCAAAATATAATTTTCCATCACAGTCATAAAAATCTACACGGACAAAACGAAACATTTTTGCTATTTTTTCAGCACAATATATCATTTCATTTAACGTGGTAGGCTTTGGTATGTCTAGATCTCGAATATAACCCTTCTCTAACTCTAATGGCTTCCAATTACAGTCAAAAAAGGTTCTTTTATGATCAGAAAACCTTCCAGTGTCCACATGAATAAAGTGGGCTTTACCATTGAAACAAAGAATTTTGTAATCATTTGGGATTCCACCATTTTCAGTCGATAGCAATTTTTCTACTGTTATTTTGGGTATAATATTTTTATATTGCCATTCTCTTTTATTTAAATAATAATTTGTCGCCAACTTTTGTTTGAGCTTAGATTTTATCAGTGGAAAATTAGTATCATTTTTATCTTCAACAACAAAAACTGTGCCTGAGTCATGATTGGTTTTTACTACGTATGATTCGTAAGGAATTTTTTGTTCATTGAATTGTTCAGCTGTTTCAAACTCTGCATATAAAGGTACTAAATATTCCTCGCCAAGACATTCAGCAACAACTTCTCTTACACCTATTTTATCAGCACATTTTGTATGAAGGCTCGTTCGATCATGCAGTTTTAGCCATTGAATTTTTTCATTAAAAGTTTGAGGTGAGTTTAAATTACACTTATAACCTAGCCGTTTTTCAAAGTTTTCGATAATGTAACTTTGATCTGATCTAAATGAATAAAGTAACAAATCCTTAAATTTTTTAATTGGAAAAAGCAAGTTGCTAATGGTTGAATTATTATCAAATAAATGTTGAATGCTCTTCTTCATTTCCATATCGTTTAGCCTTTAAGTGTTATGTCAGAAATTAGTTTTGATAACCTTTCCATACATTTAGTAATTGTGAAGTTTTCCAATATATTATCTTGTGATTTTATAGACATTCTTTGGCGTAGTTCGTGATTTTTAATTAATTTTAATAGATATTTAGTTAAAGATTTCACATCGCCAGTATTAACCAGAAAGCCAGTATTATGATCAACAATAACTTCAGCTGTACCAAAAGGACAATCAGTCGCAATAGCTGGTAGGCCCAAAGCTTGCGCTTCTAATAGCGCGTTACTCATTCCTTCATGATCACTCGATAAGCTAAAGATATCAGCTTGTTTCAGCCAGGCATAAGGGTTTTTAACGAAGCCAGGCATTATAATATTGTTAGATATGCCTAACGCGTCTACTAAAGTATCTAAATCATGTCTTAAGCTACCATCTCCAAGTATGATAAGTAGTGCAGAACGCTCTTTTAACACGTTAGCAAAAGCTCTCAGCATAATATCAAAGCGTTTTTGGTTTTCTAATCGTCCAATCGAGATTATTATGGGAATACCTTTATCTTTAGCAAGTTTGATTTTTTCGGGAAAAATGACTTCTTCACTTGCTTTACTTTTTAACACTTCAACATCTACAGCATTATGAATGGTGGAAATTTTACTTTTAGCAAAAGGGTATTTGTATTCAAATGTTTTAGCTAACTCAGAAGCAACACAAATAAAAGCATCCGCTTTTTTGTAGCTTGATTCGGCCCATTTTCCATATAACCCTAACTCTTGTTTAGTAGGGTCATTTGCAATACGTGCTATCCATTTCGGCTTATGTTTGGTCCATCGAAGTGTTTCTGCTGTAAATATATTGGGTACTGACCAAGCGCTAATAATGACGTCAGGCTTGACTTTATCTATCCAACATTTAAAGCGGTAAGCCGCTCTAATATTATCCCAAGGTTTATGCTTCCCTAGAATTGTTACTAATACATCGTCAGGGATATCATAGGTACGATCCGGTCGATAAAAGGCGGCACTTAATTCAAAGTTTTCTCGCGATAATGATGTTAGGGCGTTGGCAACAAAACGTTCTGCCCCGCCGGTGCCTAAGCTGCCGACAATAAACATCACTTTAACTTTATTTTTCTTAATTATTTGGCTCATTGCGGCTTCTTATTAATTGCTCTGTTAATTCGACGTATTTTTGTGCCATTAAATTTAAATCAAGATGGTTTATTGCATACTCTCTTGCCGAATTAGATAATGTTAATAATGCTGATGGTTCATAAATTATCTCAGTTATTCTTTTTACGAATTCATCAACATTATCTTTTTCACAGGTGTAACCTGAAACACCATTTATCACTAGTTCAGGTAATGAAGAAGCGTCACTTGAAATAACAGGAGTACCACAAGCAATAGCCTCCATCGCAGCCCTTGGTAGTCCTTCAAGGCGAGTTGGTAAAATCAATAAATCAGCATTTATATATGCTTTCTTTACACCTTGAAGATCTAATCTACCTATGCAAATTGCATTTAAATGGTCTATTCCATTTAATTGATTTCTGTCTTCTGTATAGCTCAATTGTATTTTTTCGCCTAATGCATCCATAATTTTAGGCAGTAAATCAGTTCCTTTTCTTTTCGATAAATTACCTACGTACAAAACTTTTAACGGTAAAATTGCAGGTCGTTGCTCAGTATTTGAGGCAGGTGAAAAAAAATCGATATCTACAGCATTCAAAATTACAACGGGCTTAGCCCAATTAAATACAGAACGAATGCCGTCAGCGGTGCTCTTGCTTAACGCTATAACTGCATCAGATTTTTTATAACTACTTTTTAGCCAATGCGAAAGAATAAACCGATGAAATAGTGATTGTGGAATTGATTTATAAGGTGTGTATTCTTTATCTAAAACAAACAGTCGTTCAACCGTTATTAAAGGTATACCTTGTTTTTTAAAGGCAAAAGCGTTCCAACTGTTTCCAATAATACAATCTGTTTTGTCAGGTGCGTTATTTTTGGTTAGTAACCATGGTATATATTGATACTTATGTGGAAAACCTTCTGCTATTGCTGTATGCCCAAGTTTTTCTAAGGCTAAGGCAAGTTGTTTAATTGAAACGTCACTACCGCTATTTCCTATAGTATAAGGTAACCAAAACTTCACTACTAACTCCCTATTTTTAATGAACCAATGCCGATTCAAATCGTTGTACAACATTAGTTACTAAAAAGTTATCGTGAGCAAATTGTTTAGCCCTTACTGTTATTTTATCAATAAGGTCTATATCTGAATAAAGTATTGTTGTTAATTGCTCATTTAAACTGTTCACATTATCAGGCTCGCATAACCAACCTGTTTGATTAGGAATAACTGCATCAATTATACCACCGCTATTTGAACCTATCACAGGGCAACCAGCCAACATAGCCTCAACAAAGGTTAAGCCTTGTGCTTCAACTTGGCCATTTTTTGCTTTTTTAGAGGGGCCGACAAAAACGTCGCTTGCTGCAAAGTAACTGTACACTTCTTGGTTCGGTACCCAGCCGATAAAATCAACATTTTTTTCGATGTTAAGGTCTTTAGCTAAATTTTGGAAAATTTCTTTTTCATGTCCTTCACCAATAATAACTAAGCGGACAAGTTTATCTTCTTTAAGTAATAACTGTGTGGCAAGCAGTGCCTCGCGCACCCCTTTTTCTTCTGATAAGCGACCAACAAATAGAATTAATTTTTCATTTGAATTTTTTTGTAACTTACTTCGTAATTCAGTGATTTTTTGCTTATCAAGTTTAGGTAAGGGAAGAATTCCCGTTGGTAACCTTAAGAATAGCGTAGTAGTGTCTGGGGCTAGTTCACGAGTTACTTTTTCAGTAACACTGCTATTAACGGTTACTAGTGCTGAATTATTAATGGCAAATGCTTTAAGCTTTCTCATTAAAGGGGAGTTTAGTGCAAAAACATCTCCACCGTGCACTGTTGCAATATGTTTTGTTTTAAATAATTTGCATGCTAATGCCGATACAAAGCCTTGTGGTAATAACCAATGTGAATTAACTATATCTGGTTTCCATAATGCTAATTCTTTCATTACAGCTAATAGCTCACACATTACTAGAATAGGAAGCTTTAACTTATTGAATGGATTCTTGTCTAAATTACCCAGCGCGCCTCCTTGGTAACATACCGTTTGAGCTTTTAGTGGTAATAAATACCTAAAACGCCTTACTTCAACGCCATCAAAAAGTTCTTTTGTTTTGGCGCCTTTGAAGTGTGGTGCAAGTACTCGCACTTCATGACCTTGATTTACTAACTCTTTGGCAAAGTTATGCACAAACGGGGTTGTCGTGTCGTTTAGCCAACGAGGGTAGTTAGAGGTTACTATTAATATTCTCATTACTTTTCATGCCTGTGTAGATCAATCAGTATTAATTCAAAATTGGTCGAAACGTCATTCCTGTGGTGTTTTAGGTTTGAATCCAAACTAAAAGACAATGGATCTTCGACAAAACACTTCGAAGATGACGTTATCAATGGATCTTCGACAAAACACTTCGAAGATGACGTTATCAATTAACTCCTGGGTAAAATTCATAAGCACGTTATTTTTTGTTATCAACTTGTGACGCTTGTTGTAATTCAATGCGTCTAACCTTTTCCAATGTTTGCTCAATTAATTGTCGATTGAAATTCATTAAATCAGCTAACAAGGCAATTAAAAAAGAAATAAAACCTAAAATGGTGAACGTGCCACCTAATATTAAAGATTGTATATGGCCAGAGCCATCACCATTAAAATAAAAATATAAAAATCGAATAATAGGAATCGCGCCAATAATAGATAATGTCAAGCCGATAAAGAAGAATACTCTTAGTGGCTGATACATAGCATACATACGAATAATCGTAGTAAGTTGGCGTTCTATGAATTTTGGAATACTGCTAAAAAGACGAGACTCACGAGTTTTTTCATTAGTCTCCACGGGTACAGAAGCAACAGCCATGTGCTTTTTGCCTGCTTGAATCAATGCTTCAATGGTATAGCTAAAAGGAGAAACAATGTTGAGTTGTAATGCTGCTTCACGGCTATAAGAGCGAAACCCACTTACTGCGTCAGGCACTTGTACACCTGAGAGTGTTTTTACAACATAACTACCTAATCTTTGAAGAAATTTTTTAAAAGGAGAGAAATGAGCAACTTTACTCGTATTTCTATCACCAACCACAACATCAGCTTTGCCATCTAGAATGGGCTGTATTAATTTGGGTATGTCCCAACCAGCATATTGGTTGTCACCGTCGGTATTAACTATTATATCAGCACCTAAATGCAAGCATTCATTAATACCTGTACGGAAGGTTCTTGCTAAACCTCGATTGTTTTTATTAATAACAATATGGTTTACACCAAGTTCTTTAGCTACTTCTATGGTTTTATCAGTAGAGCCATCATCAATAATCATGATTTCAACAATATCTACCCCTTCAATTTCTTTAGGAATATCATTAAATGTTGCGGGTAATGTACCTTCTTCATTATAACAAGGTATTTGAACGATCAATTTCATGTAAACAGTCCATTTATTAGCGGTAAAGCAATAATTAATTTTGAATTGAGCTTATATTCATTAGGCTATACTTTTTAATCGATTGTATCCCTATCTATATAGTTTGCCAAGAATTTACTTAATATTAACATCAAGGTTTAGGGGATGTTTTTTGAAAAATAAAATTAATTAATGGTATTGTGCTAAGTGAGTTTAATTACCTGAATTGAGCGATAAATTTGATAGTTTCTCAATGGCTTCTTGATATAACTCACCTAACTCAACATCTACTTCAGAATAATTTATTGGCGTAATAACTTTAGCCTGAATTTCACCTTTCACCATATTTTCAGAACTATCACCAGTACCTTTTACTCCTGTATTTTTAAACATTTTATATTTTTTAGATAAAGGCGTTTTCAATTCAAGAATTTTAGTTAAGTAATCTAAAATACTATCAGGTGATTGTGTGAGGTCGTCTGCGTTTAAAAAGTAGTATTGGCCTTGTAATTCTTTTGCTAAAGTCACTAATTGTTCTAAACGGCTTATATAGTATGTACGAGCATTTTCAGCATTAGTGTATTCGTGGAAAGGATCCACTTTTAAAAATAACTTTTGAATACTTTTTATTGTTGCTATCGGGTCGCGCACCATAATAATGACAATATCATCACTCGAAAAAACACTTGGGTTAACAGAATGCTCGTTATGTAAAACTTTATCAAACAAGTAAACTGCATCTTTTTTCGGCGAATGTTCCGAGAAATATTTTAACTTTTGCCTAATAAAGCTTTTCCAACTGTAATAGCCAATATGTAATTCATAATACCCTTCAATCTGTGGATTACTCCCAAGTACATGACCTAATAAGCTAGTATTTGCACGCATATGGCTAAGTAAAGTAATACGTTTATATGGGCGTAGTATCGAAGGATGACGCAATATTGTTTTTAAATGCTGGAACAGTTCCATACTAGCCCTTAAGCTTTGATATTAAGGTTAGGTATTTACTATATAACCACCATTTACAGGTATTATTTAATGCGAGCGCTTTATTAGCATAAATTGCAGCGTTTGATGTTTGATTCAGGCGAAGATACTCTTCAGTGATATGTTTAAAAACATCAGACAAGCCTATTTTACTGTGATTTTGAATACAGCTTTTAGCGGATAACAATATAGCTTTTTCATACACGGTTATTTGATATAAACGCTTTTCAAACGTACTAACTAAAGTGGACATATTGTCTGATTTTTTTGGGTCAGGAATATGATGTTTGGAAATAACTGCGGGGTTATACAAAATAGTACCAGCGGCATCTACTGTGCGAATGAAAATGTCACGATCACATTCATAACGGATATTTTCATCCATACCTTTAATTGCTATATAAAGCGCTCGTTTTACAATAGTGCAATTTAAATGGGCGAAACCTCCGCTTGTAAATAAAAATTCTGCGTCAACATTAAAAGCACCAAAATCATCTTTTGTTAAACTATGTGTTTGGTTAGCAAGATCTTCAATCCAAACATTATCCTTTTGTTTGCTACCATCTGAAAAATAAGCATCTTGATTGGTGTAATAGGCATCCACTTCTGTATCCGAATTAGCAATAGAATCGTGGGCACGTTGTAAATGGTTATTATCAATCCAATAATCATCGTCATCAAGAAAACATAAATATTTTCCTCTACCAACATAGGCACCAGTATTCATAGAGTAACTTTGACCGTGGCCATTAGGGCGTCGAATTTGATAACGAAAATGAACATTACTGCCGTATTGTTTTTCTAGTTCTTTATAGGCGGGTAAAAATTCATCGGTAGTGCCGTCGTTTGCTACAACAACTTCAATACTTTTAAAGCTTTGAGCTAATACAGAATCTAACGCTAATTGAAATAATTCAGGTCGATTTCTTGTTGGAATTACTATAGTAAAAAATGGAGTTATATTTTGTGCTGTCATTTTTTTGCCTTTTGCACTTTTTTAATCATTGTAATTAGCCTTCACTTTATTTATATAAGCAGTTTGTACTGTAGTTATTATTCCATGCTGCTTTGTTATAAACCATTGAATATATGCTGCGGTAGTGTTGTAAAACTCTGTTGCTTGTTTTTCACTTGTAACGTAAGGGGTTAAACCCGCTTGCACACTGGGTGAATGAAATGAAAAAATCAAATTATTATGGCCTAACCTTAATTGTGTTTTGGTGATTTTTTTTAAATCATTCAAAGGAAAACCTTCAGGTGATAGTCGCTGTCGCTTAACTCTTAGTAGTTTTAGTAACAAGCGATTGAGCGATTTTTTTTGTTGCTTTTCTAGTTGCTCAGGATGTTTGTCAAACCAGCGCTCAATAAATGGAAATAATGATACCACTGCGGTAGTATGCGGCCAGTGTTGAATGTTGTCTTTTTCGAATTTTTTATTATTAAAGTGGCTGAAATCAGGCCCTTGCTGATGGCTAAAATCACTGAATGGACTAATGCTAACATCAGTTTTATAACCTAATTTTGTTAAACTAAGCACAGTGTGTTCACCAATACCATAACGACCGGCAAGATAGGTTACTGGGGCTTTGCCGCAAACTTCGGTTATTTTATTGGTTAACGTCTTTAATTTTTCAAACTCTATGTCTTTATCTAAATTACCCGGATAGGAATTGAAATTAGAAATTTGATCTTCATTATCTTCGTTTGGCGGGTTAACCCACGGATGTAAATGAGTTGCAAACTCTATATGATTAGAGTTATTGGTTTTAAAGTGCTCTATTACCTTTGTTCCGTTGGCACTATTAACAAAAGCATAGTCTAACGCAAATGTTATTTTTGCTCCCAAAACGATGAGCTTCTCACAAAAATCAATGAGCTTATCACCATGAGTTACGCTATTATTGCTACGAAAAAAACCACTATTCCAATCGAATTCCTCTTCGGTATGAATAACAATAGCTAGCGTTGGTGAGGTAGTTTGTGTCATATAATTATTAATGGGACATGTACATTTTTATAAGTAAAGGTTGATTTCCTTTTCGGCCTTTCACTTTTTGATTTCCTGCAATATAAAAAGCGCCAGCGTTGTCTTTTGTAAGCGTGCCATAAAAGTTAAGGTTACGCCATAACTTTGTCTTTACAGGAAAATGTATCTCTGTTGAAGAATATAGGTCATATATTGCCCATTGCATTCCTTGTTTTTTAACCTTACCTAAACTTAAAATATGGCCTTTACCAGAAAAGGTAAAAAGAGAGGGAGTGTATGATTTTGTGTTCTCATACATAAGGCCTTTATAAAGTAATTTATCTTCATTTCCCTGAGTCAGTTTCAGCTGATAAAGGCCACCTTCGGCAGTGGTAAAGTAGATGTCGCCACTTTCCATGCTAGTATAACCAATAATACCATGATGATTTTTTATTTTATTGTGTTGGTAAGAAGTCATTGGATAGGCAGCTATAAGCCTTAAATTGGTATCGTAATGATTTAAAAAGACTTCAAGTTCGTTATAGTCGTTTTCTTTTAAATATGGCACGAAAACCTGCCCATTTTCATCAACAATAAAGTTTCGAGAAATATGAGTAGATACAGAGCCAACTACTATGCGGGTTGTTTTTTGTGTTTGTGTATCAAACTGGTAAAGTACGTGATTCCAGTAACCAAGCGTGTATACATAGCGCCCGTTTGTGTTTACGGCAATTAAAGCTTCCTCGGTCGACAAGACATGTTCCCATTCGAGTAAATGTGGTTTTTTTCGCCAAAGGTGTCCTCCCCATGTAGGGTTAATGCCTTCGTCTTCACCTGCTTCATCAAAGCTTGAAAAATATAGGTACCCGTCATTAGCTTGATATATCTTACTATGAAGTTTATTTTGTCCTGTACCTTCGCGATAAATCCCTGCTCTTTTTAATTCTGTTATTACATCGCTTTGTAAAACAGATTCCAGTGTTACTGGATTGTATTGGTATAAATATGCTGTTCTGCTATCGTTACCTATGTCTTTGTCAATACCATGGGTAGAAACACCAAAATAAATATTTCCTTCATCGTCTCTCCCTGTTGCTCCCCAAATGGCGTCTGCATTATTAATCTGAGCTGGTAACTTTATAGGGACTTCTTCTAGTGTTGGTGCTTTAAAAATATTGGCGGGGAGGCGGGTAAATTTAGTACCCACCTTTAAATCAAAAGGCCTTAGTACTATGTCTGATTCGGAGCTGTTTTCTGCATTGTTTCCAGAATCGCAAGCGGATAATAAAAGAATATTAACAAAAATTAATATTGTAGCTAATACTTGTTTCACTCACTAATTCCTTTTTAAGCTTGGATTCCAGCCTAAAACACAACTGGAATGACGTATACGAACACAACTGAAAGACGTATATAAACACTACTAGTATGACGTAAACGAATACCGGTTACGTTTCTATTCTTGTCATCCTCAAGTTGTCTTGTTGAGGATCCATGTTTTTGGATTCCAGCCTAATATACCGCTGGAATGACGTACACGAACACAACTGGATTGACGTATATAAACACTACCGGAGTGATGTAAGCGATTACTGGTTACGTTTCTATTCTTGTCATCCTCAAGTTGTCTTGTTGAGGATCCATGTTTTTAGATTCCAGCCTAATATACTACTGGAATGACGTATGTAAATACTTCTAGTATGACGTATACGAACACAACTGGAATGACGTATATAAACACTACTAGTATGACGTAATGTTATTTAACCATACTTTATTCTTTTTTGGTAATAACTCTTATTGGATTGGTATAAAACATATAGTGATGTTTTTCCGGCTGCACGCTTCTTCCGCGCCACCTAAATGTAACCTCAGTTGAATCCATAATATGTTGATAATTGAAAGAGAATTTTTTATCACTGCCTTGTTCATGCATCAACGGCTCAAATAGTTTTGATTTGATTTTAGTTGGGGTAATAATAACGAGTTCTATTTCATCTAAGCTGGAAGTGTAGTTTTGCCAGTCTTTATCGTTTAAATCAATAGTTAAATTTACAGTAACTTTTCCATAAGAAGGGGTTGTTAATACTTGCCCCATTTCTGATTTTTCTACTGAGTTTTGTACAGTAAAGCTTAAGTGTTTTACAAACTTTCCATGTTGAGCCCAAAAATTTCCTGCTCGTAATGCTAATAAAATATCATTTTGTTCATTGCTACGAGAATATAAGTGCGTGCTAGAGAATTGACATGGCCAAAAATCCTCTTTGGAGGAATGAAAGTCAGATGCAGCCCTTGCAGCCCATACTCTCCTTCCCTGCTGTAAAAGCTGATCCCATTCAGTACCTGTTTTGGCTATGGATGGGTCCCAGCCGTGTATAGTTTTGTGTTTATAGTTATAAGCGCCATTGGTTTTACCTCTATTTCGTTGATGTCCAGGTGCACCAGAAAAACCAATGACTAAATCTGAGAAGTTTGACCATTCTTCTATATCATGCTTGTTTTCACTTTGTTGTTTATCTTTTCTGCTAGGGTGGTTGTATATAACAACAGGTTTAATATTGTTAAAAATAGCATTAGTTTTAAGCCAGTCAAAAGCTTGCTTGGTATCAAGCAGTTTTTTACTTCTTCTACCCCAACTATCATATCTGTCTTTAAATGCTTTTAAATCTCGTTGGCTGTTACCATGTTTTGGTAGTAAAACTGTTGCATGCTCTCGTCCCATGAAAGGGGGTATGTTCCATTCTAATCCCGGCAAAATGGTCATGTAAGGGTATTTGTTATTTTCTATGTTAATTACATCAAAATATTTCTGGGTGGCGACCTTATTTAAGTTGTAGTCTCCGTGATCTGTTATTGCGATAGCATCACAACCAAATTCATTAGCTTTAGAGGCTATTTGAGCCACTGTTTTGTTGCCATCAGAATATTTAGTATGAATATGAGTATCTATGGATAACCAAGTACCCTGGGAAATAAAGTTACTAGGTGAGTTGAGGTTTTCTTTAGGCAAAACCTGATGTGGTTGGTATAACGCTAACTGATTTATTCGTTTAGATATACGTGCTACTTGTTTGTTATAAAGTGGGGATTTGATTTCACCAAAAATCTGTTCAAATTCGTTCCCTTTAAAGCCTTCAGCTAAATCATGAATATGAGGAAAAAAACTATCTTCATTGGTGATGTTAGCTAATATTTTTTGTGCTTTTAAGGCTTCTTCATTTGAAGATGTTATTTTTTCCGAAAACAGAGAACCTGCTTTATCTGCGGCTAAATCAGCAAAACTATAGCCACTGCCACCTTTATTGCTATCTAGTAGTTCTTTTAATTCTCCAACATTTAACGCTATTTCTCGCTCTCCTAGCTGTTCTAATATTATTGAATATAAGAAATGCAGGTTCAAATCATTTCTGCCTCTTAAATTTGGCGAGGCAAAGCCATTTAAAGGTACATCCTTTAAATCAATAAATTTAGCAAATCTAGGGTTACTATATACTATTGCCAAAGCCCATAACGCTGCTGTGTTTTCAATTACAGGATCATGTGTAACAGACTCCTTACGAGCAAAAGCAAAGGCTTTTCCTATGTAGAAGGAAAGAGATTTTTCAGGTTGCTCAATTGCTTGAAGTGTTTGAATGTACTTTTGAACCCTATCGTTATTAATTTCATCGCTTTTATTTACTGATCTAATAACTTTTGCCGCTGTTTTCATTGAAGCGTTAACGTTGTCTTTAAAGTTGGCTGTTTTAGTTGTCGAGAAAATGATTTTATTTTTTTCAATGTGACCAGAATCTAATAGTCGTGTGAGAGTTTCTTCTACTTCATTGCCAAAAATAAATTTAGTACCTATTTGTATTACACTTTTTATTAACCAACCTGGTAGAGGTATACTACCAAGATCACAATAGTCTATTTCAAATCGCTCAAAACTAGGTGAAAGTAAACAATGTACATTGATAAAAAGGTTCATAAAACGTGCATTGATTTTTTTAGATGCTGATACCGTCATACCAAAAGGACTCAATGCGGCATTAAACCTTACTTGTGGAATTGTATGTGTTGCAACAGCCATTACAGAGTCTAATTCACGTTGAGATAATGAGAAGTCAATAAAAGTATTGGTGGAAGCAAATTTTCTGCGAAGCTCTTTAACCGTGATTTTTGCTTTTTTTACTTCTGAAGAAGATAATGGCTTACTTTCTTCAATAATAGGAGAAGTTGAAATGATAAAGAAAACTATCAAAAATAATATTGAAATGCTAACTATAAGCTTTATTAAAAATTGTTTTAATCTTTTCATTTTAAGGGCATTACCTTTTTTAAATAGCTATTAACTCATTTTGTTAATCAATACATCTACACTAGCATCTATCAATTGATAACACTTCTTTAAGTAATCCCTTGGCATGTCGTAGGGATCTTTTATTTCGTGATAAAAGCCCATTGATTTAGGTACCAAATCAGCTAACGATATGTAATTTACTTCAGGGTAGAATGATTGTAATAGCCATTCATTTTTTTTATCAAGAATTACTATTAAGGTGTTTGGCACTATGCAATGACTTCTGTTTAGCCATTGTGAACGATGTTCCTCAAGGTTAATACCCCATCTTTTCGCCATTTCAACACATTGAGGTTTAGCTTTTCTGTTTTCTATTTGATGAAAACCAAATGAATTAACCTTGATGTCTGCGAGTGGCGTGTTTTTGATTTTTTGTTGAAACAGTTTACCGGCAAAAGGGCTGCGCATTATATTGCCATAACAAATAAATAAAATGTTGTCTGGTTGCTTGATCAGTTTATTCTGAAACTGGATAATGCGATTTTTTTGTTTTTTATCTTTAATCACCGGTAGTTTATACAGCTTATCTTTAAATAAGTCATAAAACTCAAACCAAAAGGGCTTTTGATCATGCCAAGAATATGAATCAATACTTTCATTTGTTGTTAATAATCGACTAAAGCTTAATATTCTTTTACTTAGTTGAGCTATTGCTTTTACACTGCCTTTTTTTTGTTTTAATAAGGTAAACTCCTTTTGCATATCATAAATGTCAGCGGTAAAATTTCTCGCATAAACAGATTGGTTGTAGGTTAAGCAGTCGGGGGTATATTTTTTTAAAAGTACATGAGCATACATAGCTGGGAAATCTACGCCAGCAAAAACAGCTAGAGGTAAGGAGCCCCAGAAACGTGCATTTATTTCTATTAAAATCCAATCTTTACTATTCGGGTTGTATTTAAATTCGAACATGGCAACACCCGTGTACTTCAGGTGCATACAAAATTTTTGGCAGGCATAAAGCATGGAAGGCTCAATTGGAATGGCCTTTCGATACGAACTACCTCCACCAGTTTCTGGTTCAGAAACACGAGCATGAGCGAAAGCTGCTTTTACATCTCCTCTATTCGATAATACCGAAACGCCGACGCCATACCCAGTAAAATAACCTTCAACGAGGCATTTTTGATTTAAATTTTCTTTTTGAAATTCTAAAAATAGCTGTTCGTTGTCTGCTATTTTTACACTTTGTCGTTTATTTAATTCTTCTTCTGAATAAGATTGAGTAGGTTTTAATACTAAAGGTAACCCAAACTCTTGGCTTAATTGAGCAAAGGATGTATTACTTATATTTAGTTGTTTACCTTTGGCAACTGATATATTACAGAGTTGAGCGGTATTTCTAGTTTCAACTTTATCAAATAAGGGAACTAAAATGTTTCTTTCTGGTAAAGCAAAAATTGAATTGGTTTGAATATTATCTTTTATGTCTATTAATGGAAATAAAGCTCTTTCATCACAAGGGATTACTATATCGTATTCTTTATCGATAATTATTTGGCTTACTTCATTTTTCCATTCATCAATAGTCATTGATTGATGATTAAGTTGATAAGTTTTGTTAATACAATTTGATTGTAAAGCAACAGAAGTATTAGAAAAACAAACCACATCGACTAACATACCCGCTTTACTTAGCGATCTAACAACGGTGAGAAAACTACGAGTGTCTTCACCAAATATGAGGGCTTTTTTATTTTTTAATTGATTCATTTCATCCATCTGTTTTTTATTTTTGTCATCCTCGTGTTGTATTGTCGAGGGTCCATTCTTATGGATTCCAGCCTAAGTTACTACTGGAATGACGTAAACGCGTACTACCGGAGTGACGTAAATGCTTACTACTGGAGTGACGTAAACGCGTACTACCAGCGTGACGATTATGTCTTGCGCTGTCGTCATCCTCGAGTTGTATTGTCGAGGATCCATGTTTATGGATTCCAGCCTAAGTTACTACTGGAATGACGTAAACGCGTACTACCGGAGTGACGTAAACGCGTACTACCGGCGTGACGATTATGTCTTGCGCTGTCGTCATCCTCAAGTTGTCTTGTTGAGGATCCACTTTCTTAGATCCCAGCCTAAACTACGTAAAAAAGCTGACTCGTTATAACCAAAAGCATTGAATTTGCACCCAATAAGTAAGCATATTGTATAGATAAAAAAAGCAGCGACAATGGTTAACATTAAATTGAGTTCTGCGTTGAAATTTATGATAGGTAATAAAAGCACTAATTTATTCATCACTACCGCACAAAACAAAGAGAACAAAGCCGGCTTTAAAAACTGGGGTAATGATATTATTTGTAAGAAGGAAAGCCATAACGCGCCAATGAATATTATGCCGATACCAATAAATACCCTAATGTTTGCCATATCAGTTAAGTTGTTAATTGAACTCGCCAGTAAAAGTAGGCTTAGAAGTGCGAAAACAAGCGTGAGTACATCGTAGTAAAAAAGTTGCTTTACGTGCCCTGTGGCGGTCATTACTTGGCTAATAAAATTCCCCACAGAAAAGGTTACTACTAATAAACCTAAGGCCGAAATTGTAGAAATGAAAGGTACCCATTTATCACCTAAAATAATGTGTACAAAGGGCTCGGCTATTAAAGACCAACCAAAAGCTATTGGAAAACCTATAATGTAAATAATGGTGATTGATTTGCTAATTTGTTGCTTTTGATTGTTAGAATTATTCTCAGTTTTGGCTATTGAGGTAAAAAAAACTTCCGACATAGGCGATAGTAGTTCTCTACTAGGTAATAGCACTAAATCTTTAGCTAAGTTATAACCACCAAGTCCAGAGATACCCTGAATATTAATGGCAAACCATGAGTCAAATTTTGCTCTGATATGGCCAACTAGGCTTTTCAGTATGATCCACTTTGAAAATTGAAATTGTTGTTGCCAGTCTTTTAATGCAAAAGAAGCTCGTTGTTTAATAATGAAGTAAGATAAAAAAACATAAGCCGCAGCACCAACCATGGTGCCAATTATTAAAGCCCAATAATTTTTAAGCATTATGGCCATTACAATGGCAGATACGCTGCCAAAAAACTTTGAAACAGCAGACACCAGTACAAATTTTTTATAATTTAAATCTTTCTTGTATTGATAAATTTGTCCGTTACTTAATGCATTAACAAAGGGTAAGAAAGCAATGGTTAACAGTGCAGGGATTAAATGTTGGTAATTAAATAGTGTGGCAATATATGGGGCGAATAGTGCAAAAGCTAAACTTGTGATGAATTTAATTATTAAATTGCTACTCCATGCACAATTTAAATCACCTTTTGTTGCGTTATTTTTCTGAATGAAATATTGCTCAGAGCCTATGTTGGTAAAAGTTTCTGTTAATTGTAAAGCTAATAAAATGATAGTCATAACACCGAAATCTTCAGGTGTCAGTAATCGAGCTAAAATTATGATTGAAAAAAAACCGAGTAACCTGTTGGTCCAGTTTAAAATCACTAACCAACCTATTCCTTGAATGATTTTAGATTTATCTCCCATCGTCATTCCGGTTGTATTTTAGGCCGGAATCCAAGCCTTAAATAAATGGTTCTTCGACAATAGATATCGAAGATGACGTTTTTAACTTTTAAAAGAGTTAGCAGTATATTCATAATTAATTAGACTTTTTAAGTAAATTTAATGAGGCCGTTTTAGCTTTTCTTAAAAAGTGACTAGTCAAAAAAGGTAACGTTTTTCTTCTAAAGTTGGAAATTATCATCGCGCTCTTTTTATTTGATAAAGAATTTTTATACCTTCCTTCACCACCCATAAAATCATATTTTTTATAACCAAGACTTGCATAATGTGAAATGGCCAAGCTATGAGAAAGTAAACCTGGTTTGTATCGATTATCGTTAGAGTATTCAATGCCTGATAAATAAAAATAAACAGTTTCTTTATAAATTAAATTATACAAATAACAAATAGTTTTTCCGCTAATATGTACTTTAATAATATCAATAGATCCAAGGGTAAAGGTGTCTTCTATTAATTGATGGTGAAAATTAACAAAATGCTTATTTTCAAAACCACTATTTTGATTCGCCCAACGTAGTTTATGAAATTCACCTGCTGCATTAAAAAACTCTTTTGCTTGTTTGCTTGAATTAGCAGAGGAAATAGAGATGTTTTCAGCTCCGCCATATAACTTTGCGGAACGTTTTAATTGATTGCGGGTATTCTTTGATAGCGATTGTAAATATTTATCCCAACTAGCATAGTCAGGCTTTAAATATGTCGCATAACTATTCGTTTTCCATGAAGTGTACTGCATTAAACTATTTGGAGTAGGTGTCTGAGATATGTTTTTATTACTCACACCGATTACAAATTCATCAATATGGGTTAGGTCTTGGTCAAAATAAGACAAAACTGCGGAACGTATTGAATATTCTAATCCTTTTTCACAAAGTATATCGTTATATTCATTCCATATTTGATCAAGGCTAGAATTTCCGGTTCTGTTCAACCATAATTGATTTGAAGAAAGGCCATTTTTAGTTTGGCAACTGGCATTAACAAAAGCTAAGCCAACTAGCTTATTTTCAAATCGCACAGTAAGCAATTTTGCTGAATAATTGATATATTCCAGCCAAATTGATATCCAGTACCAACTAGTAAAAATAGAATTTTTTGCAGAAGACTCCAATGTAACCCATTGTCTTTTTAATTGTTCCAGTTCTTGAGTGTTAATATCAGTAATATTAACTGTTAGTTTTTCACTCATTCGAAATATTCCGTTTCTAAGTTTATTTTTACTTTATTATTATTTTATTTTTACGTTAATTAAAATAGTCTACATTTAACTAATGTATTTAACCAGTGCATTTAACTAATGCTTAAAAGGCTGCTATGTGATTAAATAATAAAAACTACTTACCTGCCATTATCCTTAAAAGTGCTAATTGGGGATGACGTGTTAAATCACAATGGTTTTATTACCCAAAATTAAGAAGCGTGATGGAGTACCAATGAAAATCAATAATAAATTAACTCTTGCGGTATGTTTGGCCCTAAGTATAAGTGCTTGTTCGCCTAAAATGACAGCAGAGCAGTATGTAGCACAAGCAAAAGAATTTTCTGAAAAACGTGACCATAGCAGCGCGATTATTGCCCTGAAAAATGCTGTTAGACTTAATCCTAAAGATGCAATAGTAAGAAATGCATTAGGTGTAGCCTATTTGAACCAAGGAGATTATTTAGGTGCAGAAAAAGAATTAGAAAAGGCTCAAACATTAGGTCTTAATGATGTATTGCTTATCGCTAACTTAGTGCAAACAAAATTTAAACTCAGTAAATTTGACAATGTTTATCAAATTGCGGACCAAAGTGGTTCATACCCAGACGCTGAACAAGTTATTATATTAACTTACGCCGGTATTGCTTCAATTCATCAAGGCAAATCAGAGCAAGCAAAAACATACATAGAGCAAGCGGTAAGTCTTAGCGATGACTCTGTTTATGGTGGAATTGGTAGGGCATACCTTTCTCATTCAGATAATAACTATAAAAACGGTTTAGCGACAGTTGATGAGCTTTTAGCGAGTTCACCTGACTTTGCTGAAGCAGTGTTATTAAAGGGGTATTTATTACAAGCCTCGGAAGCGTTTGATGAAGCAGCTAAAACCTTTGAACAATATGCCAAATTGCGCCCTAAGGATATTCAAGCGCTATTCTTCATCGCCAAAAACTATGTGCTTGCCCAGAACTTTGATGTTGCAGAGCCGCACGTTAATTTATTATTGAAAATTTCAGAGTTTCATCCCCTTGCCAATCAATTAAAGGCTGAAATTGAATACTCAAGAGAAAACTTTAGCAAAGCGAAAGAGCATGCTGTTACTTCTTTTCAACAAAATGAAGATTTCAATCTCTCAAAAATAATTGCGGGTATGAGTGCTTATAAGTTAGGAGACTATGAGCAGTCTTATCAATATTTAATCTCAGTTAAAGATATATTACCGCCGGAACATATAGTAAGAAAACTAATAATAGATTTACAGCTTAAGTTGGGTTACGACACTGAAGCCGTTACTGAGCTACAGTCTTTAGCTGAACTCGATGCTGTAGACCCTTCAATGTTAACGATGGCAAGTAACCAAATGCTAACCTCGGGTAACATAGAAGCGGCGCAAGAGTTACTTCAATCGTCAATAGATTTGAATACATCAAACCCAAGAGAACTGGCGAAACAAGGTGTTACGCAACTTCGTTTGAATCAAGCTGATAAAGGAATAGCCATATTAGAGCAAGCGTTAAAGTTAGACCCTGAATTGGCTTTTGCAGAACAAGGGTTGGCAATTGGTTATATCGGTAATAAGCAGTACGCTAAGGCTTTAGTTATAGCTAAAAAATGGCAACAAGAAGATGATAAAAAGGTGCAAGGTTATTTACTTGAAAGTTTAATATTAGATAAACAAAAGATGATAACCGAAGCTCAAGAAATACTTAATAAGATACTCACACTAGATAGTAATAATGTTGCTGCTTTGTATAAATTAGGTGCCTATGCACATCAAGATAAAAATATAGATTTAGCTTTTCGTTATTATACTCAAGTATTGCAGCAACAGCCTCAACACATGAGAGCAATGATAAACTATACCCGTTTAATTTCATCAACACTTATACAAGATAAAAGCTTTTCTGATAAAGCGGTGAGTTTTTATCAAGCAGAGTTAGCTGCTAAGCCAGAAAACAATCATATAAAAATAGGCTTAGCTTATATGTACAAACTAAATGAAAACTATGAATCTGCAATAAAATTATTGCAGACAATCGCGAGCAGTAGTAAACCGATTGAAGGTATTGATATTGCACTTGGTGATACTTATAAAGCTCAGGGAAATTGGCAGGAAGCAATAAATTCATATCAAAAATTTGTAGATGCTAATGCTAAAGATCTGAGAGCTACTCAAAAATTACTAACAATGTTTGAACAACGTGGTCAAGTAGATAAAGCGTTAACGCAACTTAATAAAGCCATAACATATAATCAAGATAATGATGGCCTATTGTTATTGAAATTATATTATCAATCAATACTGAAAATTGAACCAAATCAAGCTGATCTGGTAAAAATAAAAGCGAGTAAAGTTACCGCTAATCATTCACTCTTAGATAAAACCTTAGCAAATTTTGCGTCTAACTATAAAAACTTTGACGCATCTGCTAAGCACTATGCCAGTGCATACGAGAAAAATACAAGTAATAGCAATGCTGTAGGTTGGTCAAAATCTGTTGCATTAAAAGGTGATAAAAAGAAAGCTGTTAATATATTAGAAGGTCATATTGATAGTTTATCAGAAGATAAAGAGGCCGTTGGCGTAAAAGTAGTATTGGCAGAAGAATATATAAACATTAGCAATACTTCAAAAGCAATAGAGATGTATGAAAATATTTTGGCAACAAATCCTCAAAATGTTATAGCGTTGAATAATTTGTCTTTCTTGTTGCTACAAGAGGGGAAAGATAAAAAGTCGTTAGATTATGCATTACGAGCAGTAGCAATTAAAGGTAATAACGCAGCGGTTATTGATACCTATGCAAAGGCTTTAGTCGCTAATAAACAACTAGATTTGGCGATGAAACAGTATGATAAATCAATATCGATAGACAACTCTGTTATTGAAGTTCATATTAATAAAGCAGAAGCGTTAATTCTTAACCAGCAAGGTGATGAGGCTAAGTTGCTATTAAAAAGTCTTAAAACCGATAATGAGCAAGAGCAAGTACGTATTAAGCAATTATTGAAAGGGTTATAATGGCTATAACCACTTATTTAAATTGTCAGCTTTTTTTACAAAGTTTTTTCGCTGTGGTTAAGAGGATCTTCTAATTAATTGTATTATATCGTGTTTTTATTGTTGGCACACGATGTGCTTTATCTAGATTACATTAAAGAATTCACGAAAACATTAACGGGAAATATTATGATTAAATTAGGGAAAAAATTAGGGCTAGCTGCTTTACTAGCTTTTGGTGTGATTAGTGCTGCAAATGCAAGTTTAGTTACTTTAGATACTTTTGATTATGATACTAATATAGATATCGAACATCCTGGAATTTCAACTGCTGAGCGGTTTGATATCAATCCCGCAAATGGAGATGTGAGATATACTATTACACGTACTTCTGGGGCTCTTGGTTCGGCTGGTGCTGAATCATTTAACGTCTTAGATGGAGATTTAAAATGGAGCAACCCATCTGGTGTAGAATCTGAGTTAGTACTTTACTATTCTGAATTTGGTGGTTTACCTGGAACTGGTTTTTTAGATCTTACTTTCGGTGGATCAATGAGTGCCTTCTATTTTGATGTAATGCAATCAGATTTTGGTTTTGCTATTGAAGTGGTTGTCGGTAGCTTAAGTGGCGTAAGTATTTGGTCAAGCATTTCGGAAGAAATTGATAGCCTTACACGCCAAACGGCATCATTTGATAGCTTTGTTGATGTTGGACCTGGAGCAGACTTTTCTGCAGCAACATTTGTTCAAATTAAACTTTCCTCTAATGGGGTTGATGCAGTGGATTTACACCTTGTTGAGTTTGGTACCATTCCAGAACCAACAACCGTTGCTATCTTTGGTTTAGCGCTTGTTGGTCTAGGTCTTTCAAGAAGAAAAGCAAAATAATATAAATATAACTGCTTGTTAGTTATATTAAATAAACCTCGCAATTGCGGGGTTTTTTATTGTCTTAAATTTGACTTTTTGTCATCCTCGAAGTTTCTTGTCGGGGATCCAGTTATTGCTCTTTGGATTCCAGCCTAAGACATTACTGGAATGACGTAGGGGAAGAGATTACTGGCATGACGTATTAGTCCCCCGTCTTCAAGACCTATCTCGTCGTCATCCTCGAAGTTTCTTGTCGAGGATCCAGTTGTTGCTCTTTGGATTCCAGCCCAAAACAATGCTGGAATGACGGGAGTGGAGACATTACTGGAATGACGTAGGGGAAGAGATTACTGCCATGACGTATCAGTCCCCTGGCTTCAAGACCTATCTCGTCGTCATCCTCAAGTTGCACTATTCGTCATCCTCGAAGTTTCTTGTCGGGGATCCAGTTGTTGCTCTTTGGATTCCAGCCCAAGACATTACTGGAATGACGTAGAGAAAGAGACCACTAGAATGACGTAGAGGGAGATATTACTAGCATGACGTATCAGTCCCCTCGGCTTCAAGACCTATCTCGTCGTCACCCTCGAAGTTTCTTGTCGAGGATCCAGTTGTTGCTCTTTGGATTCCAGCCCAAAACAATGCTGGAATGACGGGAGTG
>CAJXYE010000015.1 GCA_913063325.1 uncultured Colwellia sp.
GGTGTATCAATAGTATCGCTATCAGTAATAGCTTTGACTGTTGCCTGCGCTAAGCGAATATTGGTACCACCAATATCGGCAATGAGGTTGATGGTATTATTTATGGCGTTGTTCATTGATAAGACTTATCTAGTTGGTTAGCTTAAGGGGATGGTTGAAAGGCCTGATAAATTTACTTTTCAGGGTAAAGAAAAAGGCTACCTGTGAAGGTAACCTTTTTAGTTATCGGTCGAATGTTTAAAAACTATAACTAACGTTAAAATCAATTGTACGGCCTAAGATATAGCGACCGTTATCTAACACTCCAGATACTCCGCGAGGGTCACCTTCGGTTAAACCTTCTTCATCGGTTAAGTTATTTACCGCAAGTTGCATTTTAACTTCGTCGTTGATATTGAAAATCACGCCAAGGTCAACCTTTTGATAAGCCTTTAATATTAGTGCTTCTTTGTTATATTGCTCACTAAAACGATCATCTACCGCGGTAATCGTACCGTATAACGTTGCATACATACCGTTTTGAAATTCAATATCATAACTTGGTGTAACGCGAACCTGATAACCGGGTAACCTCTGTGCTTCTTTACCAATAACATCTGGATCATCATGTGCCGTGACTTCTGTATCTTGCAAGGTCGCATTTAAGTTTACAGAGAAGCCATTGTCGGTGTAGTAATTAAAGTCAATTTCTACACCGTACGCTTCGTTAGTAAATGCTACTGCTGCCAGCTCAGGACTTACGGCGAAAGTAGAGTTAACTTCGTTGAAAAAACCGGTGGCATAAAGCTCGAAGTTCTCACCTGAATGTTTATAACCTAATTCAAACTGGCTAACATCCTTAATTAAATCGTCACCATTTGTATAAGAGCCGTAGTTCTCTCTAAAGTCATCAAAGAATGGCATTTTGCTGCCTTCACTGGCACGGAAAAACACGCCTTGTTTTTCTGCAAACATCCAGTTAATACCCGCAGTCCAAGCAGTGCTTGACTCATCATAAGAGATGGCTTTATTTATGATGCCATCTAAACCTTCATCAATCGTATATTCAATTTCATGATTTTCACGGCGAAGGCCCGCATCGATAGTAACTGAATCAGTTATTTCATAAGATGAAGCTAAGTAGAGTGCGGTAGTCTGTCCTTCGCCAATACTATCGATATCGTAATTCCAAGTACAGCTGTCTGCATTGTCATTACAATCTATACCGGTAAGGTTTTCGCCTCCTTGTGCGACAACATGATAAGACTGATTACCTATTGACCACCAATCTTTAGATGAAAAGGTAGAGTTATATAAACCTGCGGTGACACTGCCTTTATCAAAGGTTTTGGTTAAGGCAAAATCATTGGTGAATGCTTCAATTTCTTTCTTTACTACCCAACGACCAATTTGCTGAACATCAGTATCACCTGAGTATTCAGTGCCAGTCACTGTGCCAAAAGCAGTACTACCGTTATCAGCAACGGTTGATAATTTAACTGAACCGCCCTGTGGCACTAAACCGTAAGTATCAGCATTACCTGAAGTATAACTAAAGCGATCAACCATCACCCAGCCATTATCGAGTTCTAGGTCAATACTACCGCCAGAGACCGAACCATCCCAACCACGGCCTTGGCCAAAGTCAATACTCTCTGTGGTGCCATTTGGACCATACTCAATAGTTGCTTGACGATTTAGCGTACCAATTTGGGTAAATTCATTGTCAACGCCGTCAACATCTAAAGGTGTTGGTAAATACCAAGTACCATGGTCATCAGTTTGACGGGTATAGAAATTGATTTTACCGTTGTCTAACTCTTTAGTAATGTTAATGGTAAATTGGTTACCTTCTTCGGCATTAAAACCGGCATCACGAACACCTGGTGAGCTTTTAATATAACCACCAACCATAAAGTACAAGTCATCCGCTATTTCACCGCTTATTACTGCGTCTAGGCGTTGTAAACCGTAGTCAGAGGTCGAATATTTTACTAAACCTTCAGTATCTTCAGAGCCTTCTTTTAACAAGAAGTTGGTGGTAAGGCCGGGTTGGCCGTTAGATATTACTGGGTTAGTACCACCACGAAGTGCTTCCATAAATTCAACGGTTTCATCTAAACGAAACATTGAAGAGTTTTCTAAAAACGATAGTGTCGGTGGTGGAAAAATCGGTGCACCTTCTAACTGAACAGTTAAAAATGGAGCATCACCAGCACCAGGAAAACCACGTACAAAAACATTGGCACCTGCAACACCACTAGAGCTTTCAGCCCAAACACCAGGGATAGCTTTAAATAAATCAGCGGTACTTTTAGGTGCTAATTTTTTTATGTCGTCTTCTGAAAAAGAACTAACAGCAAAGCTCGCTTCTTCTTTCGCAACACTTTTACCGCTAAAAGTACCCGTAACAACTATTTTCTCAAGGTTGTCAGTATTGGCAGAAGGTTGCTCTTCAGCCCAGCTGTTGCTGGCATGAAAAGTTAGTGCAATAGAAAGTGCTAATGATGATAACTTAAATTTATTTGGCATGTTCTTGTCCTCTGTTGTCAATATTAGCAAAAGCTACATCAACTGTTAATTATAGTAATATTTTGTATCTTTTTTCTTCCCCACAATTAATATAGTTAGAATTGCAATCGTTTGCAAGTCATAAATGCAATCGTTTGCATTGCTTTTGATTGAAAGGATTACTTCGCGCGTAAATTATGTAATAATCAATGACATGAATAAAAAAAATTTAATGACACTAGCGGACATAGCTAAATTAGCGAATGTATCGACATCGACAGCATCTCGAGCGCTAAGGGATAATCCTGTTATTAAACAGGCTACTAGGGACTTGGTTCAGGGGGTTGCTAAAGAACATAACTTTAAAGTTAATGTCACCGCGAGTAAGCTTCGCACACAAAAAACTAATACGATTGCTGTGGTGGTAATGTTAGAGCGTAAGTCTGGACAAGTTATCTCTGATCCGTTTTTAATGGAAATATTAGGTACTATTGCCGATGAGTTAACTAAGTTTGGTTATGATATGTTGCTCACTACGACTAAAACCGCCACGCATGATTGGTATAGTTATTACTATGAATCAAAACGAGCTGATGGTTTAATCATTATTGGCCAAGGCGAGCATGACCAACGTGTAGAGTCGTTAGCAAATACTAAGTTACCGTTTGTTGTTTGGGGTACTGAAATTCATGAGAACAGCTATACCACAATAGGAAGCGATAATCGAAAAGGTGGTTTTCTTGCTGTACAACATTTGATTCGACAGGGCTGCAAACGAATTGCGTTTCTTGGTGATATAAATCATAACGAAGTAGAGCAGCGCTGGTTAGGTTATCAAGACGCACTAAAAGAAGCTGATCTACCTATCGAACATGGGCTGCAAATTAAAACGGACTTCACTTCTAATGATGGTTACTCAAAACTTCGCGACCACTTATTAATAGAAGATCAAGGTATTGACGGTATCTTTGCGGTAAGTGATGCCATCGCGCTTGGGGCAAGTAAGTACTTGTTTGAGCAAAAAATAGAGGTACCCAATAACATAGCTATTATCGGTTTTGATGATATTGCTATGTCAGAGTTTTGTTCTCCGTCTTTATCAACCATTAAGCAAAATACTGCGGCAGGAGGGCGGTTGTTAGTTAAGATTCTTTTAAATAAAATTAACCAACAACCCGTTAAATCGCAGTTATTAGATGTTGAAGTTGTACAAAGACAATCAAGTAGTAGACATCAATGAGAGCGTATTTAAGACCAAATCATAATCAAACTCACTCATGCTAGGGAAAACTAACTCTGCTTGAGTGAGAACTTTAGCATCACCAATACCAACCGCAAACATATTGGCTGATTTTATAGCGCTTACACCTGCAACAGCATCCTCAACACCGATACAGTTTTCTGGTAGTACTTTTAATCCTAGTGCGACTGATAGAAAAATATCGGGGGCAGGTTTGCTATTGGCAACTGATGCTGCGTCACCAATGAAATCGAATAAATTCTCAATACCCAATTTAGTTATGACTAAGCTTGCATTTTTACTAGCAGAGGCTAAGCCAATCTTGATGTTTGCCTTTTTTAATGTTGAAAAGCAGCTTAATACGCCATCAAACAAATGACTCGGACCTATTCCATCTATTAACGTTAGATATTGCGCATTTTTTTCTCTAAGTAAATCCTCAAATTTATTGTTATCTACAATGAGGTTATCTTTAGCTAGAATATATTTTAGCGAATTTACGCGATCTACACCTTTAAGCTTTTCGTTGTCTTCTTTATCAAACGCAATACCGAGTTTTTCGGCTGTAGCTTGCCAAGCGATAAAGTGAAATTCCGCGGTATCAGTTAATACACCGTCTAAGTCGAATATTACTGCTCTTGCTTTCATTATTTTACTCCCGCGATTACTTCTTTTACCAATAATTTATTATCACCAATAGCAATGTCCAATGTAGGTTCTTGCTCAGTTAATAAGTGCATTTTTTGATAGTGTTTTAAAGTTAATTGTTGACCAGACAATAGCTGGTAAGAAATTTGACTACTCGTTAATGTTATTTGGATTTGGCATCCGAATAATTTTAATTTAAAGCGTAAACGTTGCCATTGCTTGGGTAAGTTTGGCTGAAAACTAGCGTAATTATCTCTAATACGTAAGCCAGAAAAACCTTGAGTAATACACATCCAAGAACCCGACATTGCGGCTGTATGCACACCGTAATGACTATTGTTATGTAGATTATTTAAATCAGTTAATACGGTATTATCAAAGTATTCAAAGGCCGCCTGATAATTACCTGTTTCGCTGTACGCTAAGCTATGTGTACAGGCAGATAAGGTTGAATCATGGGTAGTTATCGGCTCGTAAAAAGCCAAGTTATTACGCTTTAAACTGATATCTACTTCATCATCTTGTAGGAAGTTGGCAAGTATTACATCGGCTTGTTTTAGCACCTGATGACGATAAATTACGAGCGGGTGAAAGTTCAATAAAAGTGGATATTTATCTTTTGGTGTACCAATAAAGTCCCAAGGTTTTTTATCAAGAAAGCTATCATCTTGGAGACTAATATTTTGCTCTGCTTGATGTGGTAGATACATTTTATCTACAATTTTTTGCCAAACATCGAGCTCAGTATTTGATATGTTTAACTTATGTGATAATAGTTTGTATTGGCTTTTGTTATTCACTTTTAATTCGTTCAAAAGCTCAATAGCAAAAGAGAGATGGATTTTTACCATTGCGTTGGTGTAATAGTTGTTATTAACTAATGCGGTGTATTCATCTGGTCCAGTGACCGTATCGATACAAAAAAGATTATTCCTATTTTTATTGAAATGCCCTAAAGAAGGCCACAACCGAGCGGTTTCAATAACGAGTTCAGCACCTTGATCCCAAATGAATTGCCAATCTTTAGCTGCTTTAAAGTATTGTCGTACAGCGTAGGCAATGGCTGCATTGATATGATATTGCGCTGTTCCTGCTGGAAAGTAGGATGAGCACTCTTCACCACTTATGGTACGCCAAGGAAATAAAACTCCTTGTTCATGGCCCATTTCTTTGGCACGAATTCTAGCTTGTGCTAAGCCATTAAATCGATAACTTAACAGGCTTTTGGCTATCGTGGGTTGGGTGTATATGAAATAGGGAATAATATATATTTCTGAGTCCCAAAAATAGTGTCCATCATAACCAGGGCCCGTTAAACCTTTAGCGGCAATATTTCTGTGGCCGTCTTTTCCTGCAGACATAGTTAAATGCAGCATATTTAATCTAATGGCTAATTGATGTTGATTGTTCCCTTCGATAATTACGTCACTATCTTGCCAAAAATCATTCATCAATTCTTGATGTAATTGCATATTTTTTTGATAACCAAGTTGTTTCGCACAGCGTAATTCTTCACGAGCTTGTTGAATTAACACATCAGCATTTAATAGAGAATTTTCTTCTTGCGGAACGTTTACTAACTTTTGCGGACATAGATAGAGACTATATTTACTGAAGCTAACCATATTATCTTCAAGATCAACTTCAAATTGCTCAGTTAAAATATCTTTGCTATTAGATCTGATATGTACATGCTTATGTTTTTGCTCAAATTGATGGCTTGTCGCTGCAATCATTAAACTTTGTGGATTGGTCAGTTGATGTAATAAGTAGGAATACTCAGGTGAAGATAATGAGTCGAGGTAGTGCAATTTATCATTCATAGATAAATTACCTATGCGAGGGTCATCACTGTTGGTATTGGTAGCGTCACTTCCTTTAATGGAAGACGTAATTTTCAATGTTCCAGAAAAATTAATCGCTTTGATTTTGTAGTGATTTATCATCATGTTTTGTTGATGTTGGCACACTATCCTAGTGATCTGCAGCTCAATTTTTTTACCAGAATCTGTTTGAAGTTGTATTAGCTCATGATAGGACGCTTGGCGTAAGTTTAAATGACGGTCTGCGATGTTATAAGGTTTGAAATCTTCATTATTTGTCGATATTTCAATAAGCTTACTATTAAAAGCTTGCATCATCTTATTGTTGAATTGTGCAAAGCCGTATGCTGATTCATCATACTCAATAGCCTCTCTTATATAAGCACCATTGATATAGGTACCTTCACATTCGGGACGAGTAACATCACTTTTATAGCCACTAGTACCACGGGTACCTAGTGTTCCATTGCCTAATGAAAATAATGTTTCAATAACACCTTCATTAACATGGGTTAATTGATCTTGGGATAAAATCCATTGTGTATCTTCATTTACAGGGGAGCTGCTATTTAATATTTTCACGCGTTGACCTTCTTTAACTATTCACTTCTGCTTTTAATAATACTCGGTTATTTAAATTATGCAATCGTTTGCAAAATATATTTTTTGACGCTACTATAATTTACATACTGCTAAATATGCAAACGATAATGTTTGCTGTTTTTGTGATAAAACCGTTCAGTTAAATAATTCGTTATTTATTATTAACTATGCTTATATAAATATAAATTGGGGAGTGTTATGAAAAATTGGCGTATTAAATTAGCTTTATTACTCACTTACTTTGTTTTTGCTATTTTGCTAAACAGTGTTGGTGTTGTGATTTTACAAGTTATTAATAATTTTGATATTAGCAAACCGTCAGCCAGTATTTTGGAAGGCTTTAAAGACTTGCCTATCGCTTTGGTTTCTTTTTTGGTTGCTTCGTATTTACCTCGATTAGGTTACCGAAATGCTATTTTAATCGGCTTGAGCATTGTTACTCTGGCCTGTTTAATCATGCCTCAGCTACCTAATTTCGCTATGACTAAAGTACTTTTCTTATCTGTAGGTGTTGGTTTTGCTCTAGTGAAAGTTTCTGTTTATTCAACTGTTGGGTTAATCACGAATAACCGTCAAGAACATGCTTCATTTCTCAATACTATAGAGGGTTTCTTTATGGTTGGAGTTTTATCTGGTTATTGGATATTTGGTTTTTTTATTAATCCGGATGAGCCAAAATCACTTGATTGGTTTGATGTTTATTATTGGCTTGCTCTATTGTGCACAATAAATATTTTACTCTTATTATCTACACCATTTAAGCAAGTACCTACAGCTGAAAAAGAAATGTCCGCGTTTGATGAATTTATTGCCATGATAAAACTAGTCAAGCTGCCTATGGTGTATGTTTTTGTGATATCTGCTTTTTTATATGTACTTATCGAGCAAGGCATTGGTACTTGGTTACCTACCTTTAATAATGAAGTGCTGCATTTACCCACTGATATTAGTGTGCAAGTAACAAGTATTTTTGCAGCTTGTTTAGCTATTGGGCGGTTAGGCGCAGGTGCAATACTAAAGCGAGTTAATTGGTATGTTTTATTGAATGCTTGTTTGTTAGGTATGGGAATTTTGGTGCTATTAACGCTCCCGTTGACGAAAGAGCTCGTTGTATCTGAAAACGTTGGTTGGCATAACTTACCTCTAGCTGCTTGGTTATTTCCTTTTATTGGCTTATTTATGGCACCAATATACCCCGCAATAAACTCTGTTATTTTGAGTGCTTTACCACAAAGAAGACATGCTGCGATGACAGGGCTCATAGTACTGTTTTCGGCGCTAGGGGGGACTACGGGTTCTATGATTACGGGATTTGTTTTTTCGGCTTTTGATGGCCAAACAGCATTTTATTTTACGTTATTACCCATTGTGATCATTGTGTTGATGTTAAAATTATTGAAGTCTCATGTTGAGTATTATGAAAGCACAAACGAATCGGCAATATAACTTCGATTAAAGCTTATTAAATTAATGGAAATAAAATTAATTTAATAAGCTCATTAGGATAGTTTACATTTCATTGTGGAGGTTCTTCTATGCGTTTCTTAATCGCTTTAATGTATAAATTTATTATTATTTTTTGTTTCCTATTTTCTCAGACTCAAGCGCAAGAAATAAGAATAATGGGATCTCGTGCCGTTGTTGATCCTGCCAATAGCTACTTTATTGCCTTAACAAAATTAGTTCTATCACGAACAGCACACTCATACCCTAATGATACAATTAAAATAATTAACCTTGAAGGAGTCACCCAAGGGCGGTTATTTCGTCTTGTCGAGGATCAATTAATGGACATTGTTTGGTCTGGTACTGACAAATCGAGAGAAAATTTGTATTTACCTATAAGAGTGCCACTAGTAAAAGGGTTGTTGGGTTATAGATCCTTGTTAGTGCATAAGGATAATGTAAAAAAATTTAGCGAAATCAAATATGAATATGAATTGAAATCTATGATTGCTTGTCAAGGTGCACACTGGCCTGATGCGACTATCTTAGAAGATAATGGTTATACGGTATCACCTACTGTCCATTACGATGCTATGTTTAAAATGTTAGAAAAACATAGGTGTGACTTTTTTCCTCGAGCACTCTTTGAAGGGCGCGCTGAGCTTATTCAATTAAAAGATAAATATCCTGATATAAGACTTGTTGAAAACATAATATTGCAATATCCCTTACCCATGTTTTATTTTGTTAGACAGGATAATCATGAGTTAGCAAAGAGACTTTATGATGGGCTAGTTGAGATTACGCATGATGGGAGTTTGTTAAAATTAATGGCGTCTCATGAACTGACAAGTTTCATTTTTCCAATAAATAAATGGCAAAGTGCTTCTATTTTCAAGTTGTCAAATTTAAACTTGTCCTTAGAAGCCCCCTTGGATAATAAAAAATTATGGCTTGTGTTAGGTAAGAAGTAATTAAAACGAAATTTGATATATAGATCACGTGACAATAAATGTGAAATCAGTTTGACTTTATTGTCACTTACTTTATTTAACCAATATTATACAAATAAGCAGCGGCGCCAAGAAGACCAGGTTGTTCTTCTGTTATCACGTAAGTAGGTGCTTGCTTCGTAATAGCTGATAAGCGGCCTTTACTTTCAAATCGAGCTCTAAAATCACTCGCTTGTAAGTAATCAATAAAGCGCGGCACTATGCCACCGGCAATATAAACACCACCTTGGCTATTCATTATTAAGGCTAGATTTCCGGCAAAGCTACCTAGTACATTACAAAAGAGGGTCAATGTTTTATCGCAAATAGAGCACGTGCCGTTAAGGGCTTTAGTCGTGATATCTTTAGCCGAAAGCTTATCTTTAATTGTGATATTTTCTTTCGCTTCATTAATAAATAATAACGCCTGATAGACTTGCTCTAAGCCGTAACCTGACAATAGTTGCTCATATGAAACACGCTTTTTTATCTTATAGATAAAATCTTTTACCTGCTGCTCTATTTCATTAATAGGTGCAAAATCAATATGACCACCTTCGCCGCTAATACATTGCCATTGTCCATTTCCTGCATCCGTTAGCGGTATTAAGTTGGCTACTCCTAGGCCCGTGCCGGGTCCACATACCGAAATAGGTTTACCCTCAACACTTGTACCACCGCCAATTTTTACTTTTTGATTTTCTGATAAAAGTGGAATAGCCATAGCTATGGCGGTGTAATCATTAATAAAGCTTAAGCTATTGAGTTGTAAATCTTGTTTTAGCTCCTTTTGCGAAAACTGCCAAGGTAAATTTGTCATGCTAATTAAGTCTTGATCAACGGGACAAGCAATAGCAAAACAAGCGTTAATAACTTGGGCATTAAGTTGTTTAGCTTCAATATAATGCGCAAGCACTTCAGCTAAGGTAGCAAATTTTTTACATTGATACGTTTCAATATCATTAATATCAACTTCAGGTGTATCAATAGTATCGCTATCAGTAATAGCTTTGACTGTTGCCTGCGCTAAGCGAATATTGGTACCACCAATATCCGCAATGAGGTTGATGGTGTTATTTTCGGCGCTAGGTAAATGTGTATTCATGACTTATTGTATCGTTAAGGTTATAGGTTGATGTTGCCAATCAAAAGTTACAGTTAAGGTATTGTTTTTTTCTTGCCAAAGAGCATTGTTAATCACTGTATTGTTTAGACTAATTTTATTTGGCGTTTGCTCGATATTATGAATAACTAACGTCATGCTGCGATTTTGAGACATGCCGCTATAACCCAGTCCTGTTTCAACCTGAGTTTGGTACTTATTTGAGCTTAGATTATTAACTTGGTTTTTACGGGTTAGCTTTATGCTTAACTGTTGAACCTGTTGTTTAGCTGAAAACTGCAATAATTCAAATGAACCTTTTTCGATAGCTTGATAGGTTTTTCCATCATCTTCATACATTTCATAATTAGCGGCGGATACTGATTTATCAGCATAATAATGTAAGGTTAATTTGCTTGCGTCATAATCTTGTGTTGATTGAATATCATCAATCATAGGTATAAATGAACCTGCGCGTACAAGTACTGGTAGCGTTTCTAAACGTGTTGCTAACTGTATCGTTTGATTACCTTGGTATTTTTTAGCTGGCTTATTGCCACTGGTGAAGTAATCAAACCAAATGCCTGAAGGTAAATTAACCTCTACAGAGCTAACATTGGCTGATACCACAGGTGTTACTAAAAATGCATCGCCCCAAAGGTAACTGCTAGAGTTATCAATAAGTGATAAGTTTGTATCGTCTTCAAAGAACACAGGGCGCATTAGTGGCATACCTGTAGTACTGTTTTGATAAGCTAAGCTGTAATTGTACGGCAGAAGTTTATATCTTAACTTTATAAACTCTCTTAAAATATCCTGCGTTTGTTTGTCATGAAATACTGGCTCTGGTGCTATGTTATCTTGAGCATGAGGACGGTAAATTGGCTGAAAAACACCGTATTGTAACCAGCGTATATACATTTCTTGGTCGAATTCTTCGCCACCGGCAAAGCCACCTAAATCAGAGTGAGTATAAGCCATACCTAATAGACTCATTTGTAAGCTTAATTCGACTTGCGGTTTTAAGCCCCCCCAAGAGCGACTAACATCGCCAGTCCAAGGGATCATGCCATAACGCTGTGAGCCAGCAAAACCTGAACGCATTAAGATAAATGGCCGCTGATCAGGACTCATGTTGAGTTGATTATCAAAAACCATTTTGGCCCATTGATGACCATAAACATTATGAATAGCATCAGCATTAACGACACTACCATCACTCAATGTATGCAGGGTATCGCTAGGATGAACTTCAGGCTCACCTAAATCACCCCACCAACCAGTGACGCCTTGTTGATAAAGCTTCAGGTAAATATCATTAAACCATTGCTGGCCTTTGTCATTAAAGACATCAACTAAACCGGTATTACCAAAGTAAAAATCAAATTGTTTTGCTTTACCCTGTTCATCTTTAGCTAATGCATGACTCTCAACTGCATCTTGCCATTTAGCTGATGTGCTAAGTACAAAGGGCTCTGTGATTAAAATAGTATTGACGCCTTTATCTTTAATATCACTTATCATCTTTTCAGGGGTAGGAAAGGCATCTTTATCCCAAGCTAGGTTACCCATATGGCCTTTAATATCTTTACCAAACCAATATAAGTCTAAGATCAAAGCATCAAGAGGGAAGTCTAAATCAATAAACTTGTTTACCGTGTCTCGTACTTCTTTTTCATTACGATAGCCAAAACGGGAAGCATAATTACCTAAAGACCAGCGAGGTGGTAACGGTTGTTTTCCGGTAACATCAACATAATTATTGAGCAATTTAGGGTAGGTGTCAGCGGAAAAAACGATATAAGACATACGGCCGGCAACGGCAGAAAACTCGAGCGTATTTTTTTCTTTTTTAGCTAAATCCATATAACCCTTGGCAGAGTTATCAAATAACACTATGTATTTTTCACTCGACATTACCGCAGGTATAGAGAAATTCATTTGCTCTGATTGTGTGGTATAGCCGTAATGCGCACGATTATATAACGGAAAACTATAACCTCGTCTATCCATCCCTAATACACGTTCACCACCACCGAGCAGTTTTTCGGTGTCGTTTAAATGAAAACGAAAACCTTGTACCGGTAATTTTTTTACTATTTTACTAACTGTACTACTGCCATCAATGGCTGCTATCTCAGTGATTTCATCTACTGTTCCGCTAAAAAAACCTTGCTGCTCGGCGATAAGTAATTTGTTTTTTTGATGGTTATCTTTTTGGTAGTAACTAATAGCAAAAGGAGATTTGTTGATGACAGCGCTGAGTTTATTCAAGGTTAACGTTAACTGGCTTTCATTTTCTTTAATCACCAGTTCAGTACTCATTGCCTGTTCTTTAATAGCGTAAGAGGGCAGGTGACTCGCAGGGAGTTTTTCCTCAATACTCTGGTAATGAGTTTCAATTGCACCTTCACCGTAAGCACGTAATGTTACTTTGGCTGTGTTTGTGTTGATAACAACCGCATTACCTTCTAATGAATGGCTAAGGTAGTCGTTAGTACTTGCTAATGACTGTGTTGATAGCGCTAAACTTGAGAATAAACCTATGAATAATATTTTTAATAAGTAAGTGGTGCAGTGTTTGAATAAAGCCAAAACAATACCTTTATGGTTGATATGAATACGGAAGTGTCATCGATAATAACCCTAGTAGACAGTACTCAACATCTTGAATACGTATGCAAGATTAACAAAGTCATGAATTGTTATTACATACGTATGCAATTTATCACAATAGCAATACATACGTATGCAAAGGCTTTCGGCTTACTTTTTTATTGCGTATTCTTATTTGAAGAATTATTAAATGCTTGAACAACGACTGTTGATAATAAATATCACCAGCTAAACAAGCATCAGTGTTGGGGTTTTCAAATGAATGAACAAATGTGGTGGCGTGGCGCGGTAATTTATCAAATTTATCCACGTAGCTTCTATGATGCTAATCAGGATGGTATAGGTGATTTACCAGGAATAATTAGCAAGTTAGATTATATTGCCAGTTTAGGTATTGATGCTATTTGGATCTCGCCTTTCTTCAAATCCCCAATGAAAGACTTTGGTTATGATATCAGCGATTATCGTGATATTGATCCTATTTTTGGCACACTGGCTGACTTTGATGAGCTTGTTATTAAAGCGCATGCTCTTGGTATCAAAATTATGATTGATCAAGTGCTTAGTCATACTTCAGATCAGCATCAATGGTTTATTGATTCACGTGAAGATCAAACTAACGATAAAGCTGATTGGTATGTATGGAGTGATGCTAAAGAAGATGGCACAGCACCTAATAACTGGTTATCTATATTTGGTGGCTCAGGTTGGACTTGGGATCCACGACGTCAACAATATTACCTGCATAATTTCCTAACGAGTCAACCGGATTTAAACTTCCATAATCCGGAAGTTCGCCAAGCGGTATTAGATAATATTGATTTTTGGCTTAAACGTGGTGTTGATGGTTTCCGTCTTGACGCGATTAACTTTTGTTATCATGATGCTCAGTTACGTGATAATCCAGCTAAGCCTAAAGAGTTAAGAACAAGCATAGGTTTTGATGAGAAAAATCCATACGCGTATCAGTATCATTACTTTAATAATACTCAAGATGAAAACTTAGGTTTTATGGAAGACATTCGCAGCCTGCTTGATCAGTATCCAGGTACTGTGGCATTAGGTGAAATATCTTCAGAAGATTCATTAAAAACCATGGCAGAATACACTCAAGGTGAACACCGTTTGCACATGGGCTACAGCTTTGATTTATTAACAGATAACTTCAGTGCTAGTTATATCAAACAAGTGGTAGAAACGCTTGAGTCACGTGTATCAGATGGTTGGCCATGTTGGTCTATTTCAAATCATGATGTAGAGCGTGTTGTTACTCGTTGGGGCGGCTTTAACAGTAAAGATTTTGCTAAAATGCTTTTTGCAATGATTTCGTCATTACGCGGCAGTATTTGTAGTTATCAAGGTGAAGAGTTAGGTTTAACAGAAGCGGATATTGCCTTTGAAGATATTCAAGACCCTTATGGCATAACCTTTTGGCCACAGTTTAAGGGGCGAGACGGCTGTAGAACGCCACACCCGTGGCAACATGACTTAGTAAATGCTGGCTTTAGTGAAGGCAAGCCTTGGTTACCTGTTTCAAATGAGCACTTTTCACAATCAGTTGATGTGCAAGATAAAGAGAGTAACTCGGTATTAAATAGCTATCGACACTTTAATCGCTGGCGTAAAGAGCAACCAGCTTTGCGCTACGGTGACATCAATTTTATTGATACTCCCGAGCCTATCTTAGCTTTTGTTCGACAATACCAAGGTGAGCAGTTATTAGTTTGTTTTAACTTTAGTGACCAGAGCCAAACAGTGGCTTTAGCTTCATTAACTCAAGCAAGTGATAACCTCACTGTGTTATCTGATCATAAACTAACAAGTGCAACTATTACTGATGGTAACTTACAATTACCCGCTTTTGGTTGTTTTTACTGTAAGTTAGAGCAGTGAACTAGAGCGGTAAGCTAGCTAAGTTAAATTGAGTCACTGTTGTAATATCAGTGACGAAAATACGATAAATGCATTAAGAGTACTTTTATGAATTTTTTCAGTAAATGTTCGGCACTAGCTGCAATAAGTTTGGCTTGTGTAACATCGCAGTTAAGCGAGGCCAGTGAAGTTAAGCTAACAGCTAAGGCAGAAAAGTTAGCGCCATATCAACAACGTGATTTTCAAGAAGAAGTGTTTTATTTCGTTTTACCTGACCGTTTTTACAATGCTGATAGTAGTAACGATTTGGGCGCTGCAGCGAATGATAAAAAGCGTGCTGTGTCTCGTGGCGGTTTTGATAAAAGCCATAAGGGTATGTATCACGGCGGTGACTTAGCGGGCCTTACTGAAAAATTGCCTTACCTTGATAATATGGGGGTGAGTGCCATTTGGCTAACGCCAGTATTACGTAATCGCGCGATGCAAGCGGGAACTTCTGGTTATCATGGTTATTGGATTTTAGACTTCACTGAAATTGACCCGCATTTGGGCAGTAATGCGGAGTTAAAAAACTTTATCGACCAAGCACACAAACGTAATATAAAAGTCTTTTTTGATATTATTACCAACCATACTGCTGACGTGATCAAGTACAAAGAATGTCATGGTGAAGACGGTTTAGGTTGGATAGTTGACGTAAGTAAAGGCAATGATTGCCCATTTATTTCTATGGCACAACTTGCTAATGGCAAGTCTTATAGTCCATTAATTCCTAAGGGCGATGAAGCGTTAAAATTTCCTCAGTGGTTAAATGACAAAGATGTTTATCATAATCAAGGCGATTCATTTTGGCGAGGCGAAAGTTCAGTGCGTGGTGATTTTGCCGGACTTGATGACTTATATACTCAAAAGGCCAGTGTTGTTAATGGCATGATAGAGATATATACCGATATCATTGATGAGTTTAAACCTGATGGCTTTCGTATTGATACGGTAAAACACGTCAATATAGAGTTTTGGCAACAATTTTCACCTGCTTTAATGAGCCATGCTAAAACACAGGGTATAGATAATTTCTTCATGTTTGGTGAAGTGTATAGCTTTGAACCTGAGTTATTGAGCCGCTTTACTACTGAAGCTAAAATACCTTCAGTATTAGATTTTGCTTTTCAAGGCGGAATGACCAAAGCCTTGGTTGAACAGCAGGGCACAGAAGTATTGGCGCAATTATTTGCTAAAGATCATTTCTATCAAACTGAGCATAGAGCTATTAGCAATACCAATGCTAATCAATTAGTTAACTTTACCGGCAATCATGACATGGGGCGCTTTGCGTACGCACTTAAACAAAGTCCTCATAACTACAGTGAACAAGCACAAATTCAGCGTAACTTGTTAGCTCATGCGATGATGTTTTTTAGTCGGGGTGTGCCAGTCATTTATTATGGTGACGAGCAAGGTTTTGTCGGTGATGGTGGTGATCAAGCCTCACGTCAAGATATGATGCCTTCACTGGTAGCAAGTTATAACGATGATGATTTATTAGCAACAGATAAGACAACGGCTGATAATAACTTTGATGTTAACCACTTATTCTATAGAAACTTTGCCAAGTACTCAGCGTTATATCAGCAATATCCTGCGTTACGTTTTGGTCAGCAAAGTACCGTATACGCACAAGATAAACCGGGCATTTTTGCGATAAAACGTTCACATACTATGAAGGTAAATGATCAAGAACAAACACAAGAGTTACTGGTCGTATTTAATACTGCCGATCATTGGGAAGAACTTGATTTACTTAATAGCTTCAAAGGTTCTAAGGCCGTTTATATCTCGGCAGAGAGTAAAAAAGAAGCTCAAATAGCCCCATTAAGTTTTGCTATTTATCAATTGTAGTAACTGTATATATAGCGCTTGATAAAGTGATTTATCAAGCGCTTTTATTTATCTTTATACTTTTAATGCTGCGCGAAGTTGGCTAGCACATTCTGCCATAACAATAGCGCCGGCGGTTGAAACATTCAAAGAGTTGCCCATACCAAACATGGGAATATGTATTTGGTGATGACTCAACTTTAGTGCTTCTTCACTGACCCCCTTTCTTTCATTGCCTAATACTAAGACGCAAGAAGATGTGTAGGCAAGCTGCTTATAATCAACAGACTGATTGCATAGCTCGACACTAAAAATAGTATAATTTTGGTCTTTTAACGTTTGTAAACTTGCTGTGGTGCTATCGCTATATTCAATACAAACCCACTTAGCTTCATTTCTCGAAGCTTTTCTTAACTTCTTATCTGAAATCGTTAATGCGCCGCAAACAATAATTTTTTCAATAGCAAAGGCATCAGCTAAACGGATAAAAGATCCAATATTAAAACTATTAGTGACATTATCTAATACAAGTACCAAAGGAAGCTTAGGCTGACTTAAGTAGTCATCTCGTGTTGGTTTGTTTTT
The DNA here is from genome assembly GCA_913063325.1 of uncultured Colwellia sp. Lineage (GTDB taxonomy): Bacteria > Pseudomonadota > Gammaproteobacteria > Enterobacterales > Alteromonadaceae > Colwellia. The sequence goes on from CAJXYE010000015.1 coordinate 17,296, forward strand.
TCTAAGGTCTTCTTTACTAAGTTGAATTGGTGAATTCATGACGTATACCTTGTTGAATGCATTATAATATTTATGATGATGAAAAACGGTGAGGGGGTTAAGTAACACGGCACTGTAAAATCAAAGTAGCACAGTATATACCCGTTACCAATCAAAGTGCAGGATTTCAGTGGGAATTTAAATGGCTTTAGGCGAGGAGAATAATTTAAGCATAGTCATTCTATGGTTTAATTATTTAACGCGGTATAAAGTCATTTAAAACCCATCAAAGAAGTGTTTGAGCAGCATCACTTCGTCGTTGCTGTGCTTATAATGGCGCTGCATGGATGTAGCTTATTAGAGAATGCAGGAGCTTATTCTCCTGAACAACCATTATTTCATCACAGCGCCTTGAATTGAACTTGCTCAAGCACTCTGAAACCTGCATCTTGAATGGTGACGGGTATAACCCGTGCTAAAGATATCTTCTAAACAAACCTACTTTTCGAGGTTAAGAGAGTAAAGTTCACTCATTTTGTATAGGTAAACAGGAGAATTATAAAAGTCATTGAGCTGAATTTTTTTAAGTGGCTCTGATTTTGGTAGAGCAAAATTATTGCTTATCAAAAACTGAATGTTTGATTGCTCTAACTGTAATTTATTACTGATCTTTATCATTGCTTCTGGAAATAAATAACACACTAAAACAGATGCTTCTGATAGATCTGCCTGATAGAAATTCTGCCGATATAGCGTGAGATTTTTTAATCCATAAGCCTTTTTAAGTAAGCTTGATGTCAGCCATGGTAGATAAGACAATTCGTACCCTACGATTTTTCTATGAGGAAACTTTTTAGCAATACCAATAACAAAGTTGCCCCAACCACTACCTAAATCAATTATGGTGCCAGAGCCAGTATCATCGGCTAGTTGCATCATTGCAATATAGGCTTTCTTAGAGCTTGGCATCGGTGAGATACCCAATTTCACCGTGTTATAAATGATCGATACTGTGATCAATAGCACTATAAGGCCAAAAAATAGCATTAAAAAGGCTTCAAACATTACCAAAGGTAAACTCCATATGATGAGCGATATTAGTTATCTTATTCGACGGTATTCTCGACTATATTTTCCACTAAAAAATCCAAAAAGACACGGGTTTTAGCTGAAATCATTTCTCGTTTTAAATAAATAGCATAGGTGGAACTTATTTCTTCATATGGGCTAAAAGTATAATCAGACATAACATGAATCAGGGAACCATCTGCTAGCTCTTTTTTAGCAGCCCACAGTGGCATTAATGTCAGGCCACCGCCATTTAATACCAGCTGCTTTTGACCATTTACTGAATTAACTGAAATAGTATTATTAATCGTTAATTTTATTTTTTTATCAGCCATCAAGTACCAATCTTGCCAACGAGAATAACTGTAGCGGATACATTGATGTGCTAGTAGATCTTCGGGGGACTTTGGCGTGCCTTTGCTTGCTAAATATTGTGGGCTGGCACAAAGGAAAAAATTATTGAAAGCTAAGCGCTTAGCAATCATAGTTGAATCAACTAAGCGTCCGCTTCGAATTGCAACATCGATATTCTCTTCAACTAAATCAACAACGCGCTCAGTTAATTCTAGTTTAAGTTCAATATCCGGATACAAGGTCATAAACTTCGGAATTAATGGCAGGATAATACTTTCACCAAAACCTACCGTCATACTTATTTTTAGCTTTCCTTTGGGTTTTTCTTGTAAGTCATTGACCGCTTTTTTAGCCTCATCAAACTCAGAGACAATACGCTGAGAATACTCATAATATTTTTGACCCGCTTCAGTTAAGCCCATATTTCGGGTGGTTTTATTTAACAAGCGCACACCTAACTCTTGCTCTAGTACAGCTAGTTGTCTAGAGATAGAAGAGGGCTGTACATCAAAAATTCGACTTGCTTGTGAAATGCTACCGGTTTCGACCACGCAGTTAAAATAGAGTAATCGGTTTAATGAGCTCATCAGCGTTTCTCTTGTTGCGATATCTATTGTTTAGCACCTTACCTTGTCATTGCTTAAAAGGCAAAAATGATTTGTTTATTGGGTTATGGTTTGCCAAGTTAGCAAAGGATAGAATAGCCACACTTAAAACGAACCAGTAAATCTAGTTCGTTAATGGATAAATTAATAGCCAAATACAGAGAGTAAAATTATGAAAGCAATGATCATTAAAGAAATAGGTTCTACTGACGTTTTCCAACTGGCAGAAAAAGCAAAACCAGTAGTTAAAGCAGGTCATATGGTTGTTGAAGTGAAAGCAACGAGTGTCAACCCAATTGATACCATGCTGCGTTCAATTGAATTACCTTGGTCAGCGAATTTACCTGAAGTACTTCACGGTGATGTAGCAGGTATTGTCAGTGAAATTGGAGAAGGCGTCACTGATTTCAATGTTGGAGACGAAGTTTACGGCATGGCGGGTGGCATTAACGGTGTTGATGGTGCATTAGCGGAGTTTATGTTGGTTGATGCAAGCTTAATGGCGCAAAAGCCTAAAACGTTAACCATGAAACAAGCAGCGGCTCTGCCATTAGTAGCAATTACTTCTTATGAAGCACTTGTTGAAAAAATGAATGTGCAAGCAGGAGACAATGTCCTTATCCATGGTGCAATGGGTGGTGTGGGGCATATTGCGATTCAGTTAGCTAAAGTATTAGGCGCCAAGGTCACGGCAACTTATTCATCAGCTAATTTGGCTCTTGCAAAAACCTTAGGCGCAGATAATTTAGTTGATTATAAAACTGAATCAGTTGCAGATTACCTGCAGGCTTACACTGGTGGTGTTGGTTTTGATAAAGTTTTTGATACTGTTGCTGGTGATAACATTGAAAAATCGTTTGAAGCAGCCAAGTTTAACGGCCATGTAGCAACTATTCTGCCTATTAGCGATCCAATACAAATAGCTCTTAAAAGCTTGTCATTTCATAGTATTTTGATGTTGATCCCGTTATGTCATGGTATTAATCAGGCATCACATGGCCGTATTTTGACTGAAATTGCTGCATTGGTAGATGCAGGAAAAATCACGCCTATCATTGATGAAAGTAATTTCTCAATTTGGGAGGTAGCAAAAGCTCATGATCACCTTTCTTCTGGCAAAGCGGTAGGCAAAGTTACACTTACTGTATAGATTTATAGTTATCTGATCTTCATTTAAAAACATGACTATGTAGTTAACTCAGGCCATTATTGTAAACGTCATCTTCGAAGTCACTGATCGAAGATCCATTTATTTTTAGATACTGGATCCCCGATTAAGATACCACGGGGATGACACCCCAGAGCCATGTGCATAGGCATGTTTAATAAAAAGCTGCTAATAACTTATTAGCAGCTTTTCTATTAACTCTTATGGCTCAGCTAAAAACTCACGATATAACATCAGTAAATGTGCAGCGCTCCAACTAAAGTTTGTTGCGCCTTGTACAGCACCTGTTTCAGGATTGTAGTTCTCTCTTATCGCGCCAGTTTCACTCAAACCTTCAGCATTATTAAATAACTTTTCAGCTAAAGCTTTGGCTTCTTGATGATAACCATAATTATCAAGTGCGATTAAACCAAAGTAGACTTGATCTAACCTAACACGACCGCGCCAATATATGTCAGCATCATAGGCTGGATTACTTAAAGCTGCAGTTCCCAGCGGAATAGTGCTATTAAATTCGTTACTTTTTAGCATGAGATTTTTGACACGTTCAGCCTTATCCGCATCAGCTATTTTGGCCCATAATGGACTCCAGCCTTCAGGCCCTCGGCCACGGGTTGTTAGCAATGATCCTGTGCAGCCCTTTTTATCGGTTTTATCACTCTTCATATTAGTGGCAGGCAGACTTCTGTCATAGAAGAAGCCACTTTCATCATCAAAAAAACATTGGTTAATGCGTTTGGCTAACCGTTTAGCCTGTTGCCGGTAATCTTCAGCAAGTTTATTTTGCTTTAACAGCTCAGCCATATTCGCCAGTAAAGTTTTTTCATGGGCAAGGTAAGTATTTAGTTCAACGGATTCTTGATTAATTGAGAAGCCAAGCAACTCACCAGAGGCGCTGTTATTTTGATAAAACATCACTTGCCAATCTTTACGGGCTTTTAGCGCATCACCTTGATATTTATCTTTGGCATAATCTGTTAACTGTTCTGCATTGATAAAACCAAATCGAGCGGCATTATCCATGCCTGACTCCCAACCTGCGCCATGTTGTGCGCCAATATCTATATCATCATAATCGCTACTTGCTATGATGTTTTGGTATAAAGTGATACCAGAGCAACTATACCAACTTTTCTCTTCGCTTTGGCAAGCACTTAAGTTGATATCAGCTTGGGTTGGTTTATGTAAATAGCGTACTTTAAAGCTAATGTTTCCTTGAGCATTATTATGATATCTGTGCTTAGTAGCACCATACTCAACCAAACCATTTTGATTATGATCTCTGTTGCGATACCACCATTGATGATAACGCTGCAATTTAGGTAACATCTCTTCGATAAAACTAACATCATTGGTGGCTTTATAAATTTCCCATACTGCCCAGCTTGCTAACGGAGGCTTAGTATTACGTTCGTTCCAATTCCCACCGTCACCGCCACGTGCTTTATCTTTATTATAAAATATTGCGTCAATAACCATGCCCTCATCTTGCGGCCTAAGGGCGTCGTCCGCTTCAATTTGATAAGCAAACATGGCGCGAATATTCTCTTTGGCAATATCACTATTAAAATGCGCCATGGCATAAGCATGTTTCCAGCTATCCCAAGCCCAAACACCATTAAACCAGCGTGCGGTTACAGATGGAGTAATACCATCATGAGTTAAGTTTCCAGCAGGGCTGCGCCAATTGCCATTAAGAGTTTCTACTGCTTTGATAGCGACTTTATCTTGTGTTGGGCTACGTTTTCCTACTGCCATGCCTTTGTCTAGATACTGTTGCCAGCGGCGTTTACTCGCCAATATTTCTACTTGAGGATTTTTTAAAGCTGCTTTGATGAAGGCCTGTCCTTCATCAGCTTCGCTTTGATTATGGAAGTAACTTTGCGTGCTATAAATACGATCGCTGCTATTTTTAGCAATGTGGATTGTTGCTGTGCTTTGGTAGTTATGCTGTTTTTGGTTAAGCATTGTCTTAGTTACCAGCGAGCGGTTTATTTGATATTGCGCACTTTTGCTAGTCATAATATTCCAAGTATTACGCACTTCACTAAAGTGAAAAACTATCTTATTAGCATTAGCCGTTAAACTTCTTTTCCATTGGGGCAGGGCTTCTTTAACCGTTTTTTTATCATCCCACTTTGACAGTAATTCACCTTGCCAAGCCAGTGCTAAATCAAGTTTGTTATTACTATTATTGGTGATTTTTGTTTCAATAATAGCTGTTCGGTTACTGATAAAGTTTAAGGTTAAATCTAGGGTAAATTGATTAAACACAAACTTTTGCTGTAATTCACCTGGTTTCGAAGTACGGATTATTTTAGCTTTTGAAAAATCTAACGTTTGGTTATTGCTTAAATCAGTTATGGCTAAATTTTCGAATTTTTCAGCAATAAATAAGCGGTATTCTTCGGCAATCACCATAGGACCTGTAAAGGCAGCATAGCTATTTTTTTTCTCAGGTAATAAAAAGCCATGCCAAGCACCTAAATCAAACAATGGGTTAAAGCGTTGGTTTTGGTATTTGTCGTATTCTTTATGCTGCTTTGGGGAACCTGTTCTGTCGATAACATTGTCTTTGAGCAGTACCACAGCAGATTTATTCTTAATATCGCTATAAGCTAGTTTCTTCTGCTCTCTGTTATTTGGTAGCTCAGGTGTAGCTGACAATTGAGTACAAGTTAATAGGACTATTAAACTGATTATTTTTACACAATTCACAAAAGCACCTTTATTCTTAAAATTAATTCATATCGACAAATAAAATATTTGGAGACAACTACGTGGATAGGAATATTTGCATATTGCTGTAACCATTAACTTCTATATTAACAAAATATATACATTATACAATATACCGATTATTCATGGCTCACTATAAATTCCTTGTTTATCTTTACCTTGTACATTTATCCAATGGCACCCTTTAAAGTGTAAGCGCTTTCATGTAGGGTTGTTTAATTGGTGAACACCACAACATATCATTACAGCTTTTTTAAGTTGAAATGATGTGGGTAGATTTTTCACCCATTTAATAGTTATTAATTAAAAATATAGAGGAATATATGCGGTTATTTTTATTCACGTTATTTTGTTGTTTGTTGATATCAAGTCATGCTTACTCTCAAACAATTGCAATGCCAGGAACTGTAGATGAATCTTCATTACCACCTACCTTGTTAAAAGAAGTAATGAAGCGAGCAGGCATTACCCCAAGCTTTCCTTATTCAAACATTAAAGGAGGGGACCTATCATTTAATCGAATGAAACAAGATATTATTTCTGGAAAAATTGATGTGTTTTGGACTATGACCTCAAGGGAGTTAGAGCAAGAGTTTAATGCCATTTACATACCTATTTTTAGAGGCTTACTAGGTATGCGCATTCCGCTTGTTAAACAAGAAAATGTCAATATGTTTGCTGACATCAATAGCTTATCAGAATTGCAAGAGTTCAAAGCAGGTAGTGGTAAAACTTGGTCAGATACTAAAATACTTGAACATAATGGCCTACCAGTTGTTAAAACGCTCAAATATCAGAATTTATTCCCAATGCTAGAAGGTGAACGTTTTGATTATTTTCCACGCGGACTGCATGAGCCTTGGCAAGAAATTATTGATCATAAAGAGCTAAACCTCGCTGTTGAAAAGAACGTAATGCTTAGATATACCGCGCCAAACTATTTTTTTGTTGCCAAAGATAACCCTCAATTGGCAAAACAACTGACCATTCTACTTAATGAACTTATTTCAAGTGGTGATTTTGTTGAATTATTTTTCCAAGACAATGAAGTAAAAAATGCTATCAATAAAGCCAACGTTAAAAACAGAATTGTTTTTGAAATAGATAACCCAACACTTTCAGAAAATACCCCTCTCAATCGAAAAGAGCTTTGGTTTGATCCTTTAGAAGTACAAGGTAAATAATTATGACGCAATCTATCACCCACAAAATGTTACTTGCTTTGGTCGGCTCTACTATCTTGGTATTATTCCTTGTTTCCAGTATCAGTTACTTTGTACAAAAATCAGATGAACAAGCTGATTGGGAAAATAAACGTAGCGTCATTAATAGTCAGCTATCTGTTATTTTTCAAGAGCCGGTTTTTGCTTATGACAAGCCGTTAATTAAAGGAATTCTTACTGCGATATTGAAAGACAACGCTATCACAAGCCTGAAAGTACTAGATCAGCGTGACAAGGTATTGGCAACAGGTGTTAGCTCATCTGAAAAGCCAGATGAGCGTTTAGTATTGCCCTTATTATGGACTGATAACTCAACTATAGGCTCAGTTCACATTGGTTATTCTCATGAGCTTGTTAACAACCGTTTGAATAATGCTTTGTTTGATAAGTTCATTGCTTTGATTGTTACTATCATTTTGTTAAGTGTGGTGGTTATTTATTTTCTCAGAAAAATAGTCATTCACCCACTAGCAAGTCTATCGTCTGTATTGGGAGATATAGCTCAAGGTGGCGGAGATTTAACTCAACGAATTCCTGTTAAATCAGCAGATGAGCTTGGAGAGCTTGCGGGAAATTTCAATAACTTTATTAATACCGTTCAGTCAATTGTTTCAGCCTTAGCATTAGCTAATACTGAATTGTCGAGTGTGGCTGAACGGGTAAAAAATGTTAGTGAAAGCACAAATAGAGATTCACAAGAGCAACGAATGCAAACTAAAGACGCATTGGTGAATCTAACTCAATTACAAGAGACTACAGCTCATATAGCTGAAAATGCTGAGCAAACAGCATTAAATACTAATAATGTACATAAGCTTTCTCAAAGTGGCATTAGCCAAATGGAAGATAATATCAAAAAAGTTGACTTATTATTCAAGGAGCTTGATAACACCTCGGATATCGTGACTGAGTTGCGTGTTGAAAGCCAAAATATAACGCGTGTATTAGACGTCATAAAAGGCATAGCAGAACAGACTAATTTGTTGGCATTAAATGCCGCTATTGAGGCTGCTAGAGCAGGGGAGTCTGGTCGAGGATTTTCAGTTGTAGCTGATGAAGTAAGAGCCTTAGCAAGTAAAACACATGATTCAACCAATGAAATTGAAACGATTATTGGCTCTTTGCAGACTCAAGCTCAGGCTTCATTTGATGCAACCCATCGCAGTAAAGACTTAGTTAGTGAAACCATAGAAACGACAAGAAATGCCAATGACTCCTTAAATGAAATCAATGAGAAAATTGATGAAATAAATAAGATGAATACACTTATTGCCAGTGGCTCTGAAGAGCAAACTCAAGTCACCTCAAGCGTTCAGCAAGGTATGCAGCAGGTTGATGATGGCGCAGAAAGGTTGGAGCAAGAGGCAAGTACTTTACACGCGGCAACCAATGAATTAACGCAAGTGCAAGCAAAGCTCGTGGAGCAAATAGGAAGATTTACTTACTAGTACTAATTAGGTGAACTGGTAAAAAGTAGAAATGACAAAACCTGTAAATCCGGGAGGAGTACAGGTTTGCTATTTTACTATTGCGAAGGGTTATTTACTGACTTACTTTAATACGTTCAATCAGGGATTCGGGTTTGGTAGATGAACCATCCATTACAAAGTCTAATTGCACTAATAAATTTGTATGACTGGTCTCTGTAGCATTATATCGCCATTGTTTTAAAGCGGTGACAGCCGATTTATCAAAGACATTAACGGGCTTGCCATTAATTACTTCTACATGACTTACTGAGCCATCAGCTTCGACATCAAACTTTAAAACTACTGAGCCTTCAGTCCCTGCTTTAGCTGCTTCAATAGGGTATTTGGGCTCTATTCTCATGGTTGGGGATACACCATTGACAACTTTTTTAATGCCAGCCTTACTACTTTCATCTTGATGTAACTGATGACCCGCATAACTAACCCCAGCTAGTAACGAACTTGATACTAGGGTAACCAGGCTTAATTTCGCCACTTTAGTGATGGTGCTCTTTGCTGAAAAGGCTTTTGACATCTGTTTTATTTGTTCAATTCGATTAAACATAAAATGTTGTTCTCCGTTTTGCTTGAAACTAAGTAAAGTAAAAGCGTTAGGTGGTGATGTTTCAGCCGCTAATACTAGTGCTTTACAGTATTGGATCCTGGATTGAGTATGCTTTTGCGCCAAAACAACTTGGTCACAGGAATGCTCTTGATCTTGACGAAATGCCGCATAAGCACGCCAAGCTAGCGGATTGAACCAAAATAACGCTAAGAGCATAAGCGCTAGTTGATTCGTCCACATATGGTGCTGAGAAAAATGACAGACTTCATGGCTGATGATCAGCTGTTGCTGCTCAGGCGTGTAAAGTGTTTCAAAGTCCTCAGGAATGACTATAATTTGTTTGAATAAGCCAATAAGTATTGGACTATGAATATGACTGCTTTGCGCAAGCATTAATGTGTTGGCATCACTATCGAAGATTTGTTGTTGATGTTTGCTATTCGGTAATAATTCGAGTTTTAACGCTTTGCGATAATTATGTTGTGTTAATCCCCAGTAACTAATAAGCAGAGTAAAACCTAAAATCCAAGTACTGCTAAGCCATAAGCCAAGTAGACTCTCCGTTGATAATTGCTGGCTAATGGTCTGACTTGACGAAACAAGGTAGCGTTGAATCAAACCATTTTGTGACTCAAGATTGCTGAATTCGTTGATACTTAACCAGCTTAGGCTCTGCCATGGTAAGGGCAAGAAATAAAGCACTAAACTTAACGGAATAACCAGCCACAAGTTATACACAGTATTAGCATCCATGCTCTTTCTTAATGGCTGACGGATAAGTAACATCAGCGATAATAAGATGGTTAGTGGCAATAATGAATTAACTAACGCGCTAATCATTATTTTTCTCCCAATCAGAAATCAATGATTTTAGTGCGCTGATGTCATCTTTATTCAAATCATTTTGCTTAGCAAACCCTGCTACTAAGGGCGCTATTTTTCCACTGAACATGCGTTCGATTAAACTTTTACTCTCTTTTAAGGTGTAGGCTTCACGCTCTAATAAAGGAGAATATAAATAATGGCGTTGCTGTTTTTCAAAGCCTACTGCTTGTTTTTTAACGAGGCGATTGAGTAATGTTTTTACCGTTTTATCGTGCCACTGCTTTTCTTGATTTACCTCTCCAGTACCATGAGTATTGCTATTGCCACTTTCATTCAGTTTAGCAATGATATCGTTCGCACTAGCAGGGTAGTGTTGCCAGAGGGCTTCTAATACTTCAAATTCTGCATTGCTTATTTCAGTCATATTATTTCCAGGTTTCTTTTCTAGGTATTAGTCTAGGTATTAGTCTAGGTATTACTCTAGGTATTATTAACTATTACAAATGTAATCAACACCTATAGATTACACTTGTAATCTTAACTGTCAATTGTTATTTTTATCTAGGTTAGTTATTTCAAACAAAGGGATTAATAAAATGAAGATGATAAGTGTTTTATTGGTGTGCTGTTTTATTTTGTCGTGTTCTTCAACAAAAGTTCATCTTTATACGCGTTATTTATCAACAGAACAAACGCTGGGAGTTACTAATGATTTAGAGGCGTTAGGTTTTGATGTAGTGGATAATACGCTTGTTTTTCCTGACGATATTGCGCAATCGACATTACTATATTCTCCCTTTATTGAAGGGGAAAATAGTGTTAATTTTTTAATCGATTCACTTGAACAATCGGGCTGGATTATTGCTGACGTGAAGCCTATTTTTGCTGGTAATCATTATTACACTAAAAATAGTGTTGGCTTGCTTTTACTGCCTGATGGCTTGATGAAAAACGATCAAGTCACAGCGCAAGACCTTGCCAATGAATATGAAAGTAAAAAGTGTGAAAACTCGATAAAGCTTAGCTTAAAAAGTGACGCAACTTACCAGTTCTTATACTCAAATAAGCATGACAATGAAAATGAGCAACTAAAAGGCAATTGGCAGATCACAAGTTACCCGTACATTGAGTTGACCTCGTCAAATAAAGCGTGGCGTTTCTATTATGAAATACACAAAAGTATTGATTCAGATGTCGTTGGTAAGATAGAACTTATTGAACTAAAACCAGTAGATGACCAGTATACCTTGCCGGTATGTAGCTATGTTTATGGGATAAGAGCGTAAATAATTACGCTCTTTATACTAAGTAGTTGATGGGTTATTTATACCTAAACCCGATGAGAATTTAGGGCTGCGGATAACCATTTCTAGCTTCAAGCAAGCGATACCAATCAGCATGATTATAATCAATCGCTAAGGCTTGTTTCGCCGCAACAATTCGAGCTGGCGTGGTTGAGCCAATGATAGGGCAGATATTGGCTGGATGTTTTAACAACCAAGCTAATATAAGTTGCCAAGGTGAACAGTTATATTGCTCAGCTTGCCTTGTTAACTCAGTTTCAATACGTTGTTCATCAGCCGTAGAAAAGGTATTTCCCCAAGCTGGGTAGGCGACACCACCCAATGGGCACCAAGCGATTGGCGTAATGCCAAGCTGCTGACACTGATCTAAACTGCCATCGGTTAAGCTATTAATATTATGAATGTTAATTTCAATTTGATTAACCAGTAATGGTTCATCTAAAGCTGATTGCAATAAGCTTACTTGTGACGGACTAAAGTTACTGACACCAAAATGTTTCACTTTACCGCTTGCTTTTAATTGCTGAAAAGTCTGAGCTACTTGTTCTGCATTGAACAAATAATCAGGGCGATGCAGTAAAAACATATCAAGGTAGTCAACATTCAATCGTTTAAGTGAATTTTCGACACTTGTTGTTAGGTAATCTGGTGAAAAATCATAACGTTGTGGTTCAAAGCGTATACCTGCTTTAGAGGTGATAATAAGCTGTTCACGTATTGCTGGCGTTTCGTGTTTAAGCTCTGTTAATAACTCACCAAATAAGCTTTCACAGTGTCCACCGCCATAAATATCGGCATGATCAAAGTGGTTATAACCCGCATCAAGTGCAGCTCTAAGGGCTAATTTTCCTTTTGTTTTATCTGCGGGAGTATTATCACCGGAGATACGCATACAACCATAAATAAGGCGTGAGCTAGTAATGTCTGATGAGTTTAATTTTATTTTTTGCATGTTTTACCTTTATTACTATTCTAATGAGCAGGGCTTACTTAAAGCGACTGCAAAAATTCATCATGGCTGGGTAGGTTTTCTACCGTACGATTGATTAAGGTTTTTAAGTTAGCCATTAAATCATCTAGTTGTTCTTTTGATAAGGCATCAACTAACGGGTGGTGATCTTCAGGGATATTGCCTTGCCCTATCATCACTTGTTGCCAAGCAATCTCGGTAAACAAGTCATCAGGTTTGCAAAAGACTTTACCTGTTTTTTTAAATAACTCAATTTTATTTAGCAATGATTCAGGTACATCCATACGTTGGCAAGTACGCCAAAACTCACTATCACCACGATTATTTAACTTGTAATGCAAGATGATAAAATCTCGGATGCCTTCTGCTTCCTGTTTCGATTGACGGTTAAATTCATCTACTTCTTCTATGTTAATACCATTGTGCGGGAAGAACTTGAGTAGTCGTATCGCAGCGGTTTGAATCAGGTGAATATTGGTTGATTCGAGCGGCTCAAAGAAGCCGCTAGATAAACCGATAGCAATAACATTTTTATGCCATTGTTTGCGGCGACGTCCTGTCTGAAAAGGAATGACTCTTGGCTCAGCCAAAGGTTTGCCATCAAGATTTTTAAGTAATAACTCTTTGGCTTCTTCATCTGTCATATGTTTACTGGCATAAACTAAACCGTTACCGGTTCTATGTTGAAGTGGAATACGCCATTGCCAGCCAGCCTTATGCGCAGTTGATCGGGTATAAGGTTCAATATTGTCCGTTTTCTCACAAGGTACAGCCATGGCACGATCACAAGGCAACCAGTGTGAATAATCGTCATAACCAGTACTGAGGGTTTTTTCAATGAGTAGGGCCGCAAGTCCAGTACAGTCAATAAATAAATCACCGGTAATGCAGGAGCCATCTTCAAGTAATAAGCTTTCAATAAAGCCAGAATCATGATTTTGCTGTACTTGTGTGATAGTGCCTTCAATGCGCTTAACTCCCATGCCTTGGGCATGTTTTGCTAAGAATTTAGCGTATAAGCCAGCATCAAAATGATAAGCGTGTGCAAGGCCAGGCAAATTGGTATTGGGGATATTATTAAATGCGGCAAACTTGTTTTGTTTAGCTGCTTGGTAGTTCAAGGAATAATCCCAAAAGCTTTTACCGTCAGCAGGGCTAGAGCTCTCAGATGTTGCTAATTGCTGCTGGCGTAACCAAAAGTGATGAAATTCACAAAAAGGGAATTTTTTACCTATATTGCCAAAGGCATGCATATAGCTGTCACCCTCTTGGTACCAGTTGTTAAATTCAATACCCAGTTTGATAGTGCCTTGAGTTGCTTTAACAAAGGCTTTTTCATCAATACCTATGGCACTGTTAAAATTTACGATAGGTGGAATGGTTGCTTCTCCCACACCGACAATGCCAATTTTGTCAGATTCTACTAAGGTGATATTTAGGGACTTACCTAGAATCTTTGCAAATAATGAGGCTGACATCCAACCAGCGGTGCCGCCGCCAACAATAACAACATTTTGAATTTTATCTTGGTTTTTATTCTGGCTCATCATTATTCCTATAAAAATGTATTTTCGATAATATACATCGAAAATTACGTGATTGATTTTTGATGGTTAGTGTTAAATAAAAAAGCCCCAGTAACACATGTTCACTAGGGCTTTTATTCTAAGAGCTTAACTAAAAGCGGTTAACTTAAAATGTATTACATTTTATAGCTAAAGCCTAGTAAGTAAGTGCTACCGTAATCTTGGTAATCACGTACTTGCAATGCGTTATCACCTTGCAATGAAGTGAACGGCTCTTCAGTTAAGTTATAAGCTTGTAAGAAGATAGATAAACCTTCTAAGTTTTCAAAGCCACCTTCACCAAAGTCATAACCAATTTGTGCATCTACAATGGTTTCACCAACAATGTCTACTTGCACAGTGTTAAAACCTAAACCATAAACATCACCTTTAAATGCATCACGCTTACGCATGCTGGCACGTGCGGAGAAGCCATTTTTATCATAGTAGAAAGTAGCACTAGTGATACTTTCAGATAAACCTGGTAACTCATAGTCATCACCATTTTGGTCTTTCATGTCTGACTCTACACCAGTATAACTTGCGATAATACCAAAACCATCAAGGTGCTCTGATAACATGTTAAGTGGTAAGGTTGCTGATAGTTCGTAACCCCAAAGAGTACCGTCACCACCATTTACTTTACCTTTACCAGTACCCGTAGTTGTTGGTGGTAATTCACCTGTTGAAGGGTCTGCGACACCAGTCATATCAACAGCGTAACTACCGTCGAAAATCCAGTTTTGTAAATCTTTATGGAAAAGAGCTACTGCGAAGTAACCTTCATCACTAAAGTAGTTTTCGTAAGATAAATCAATGCCAAGTGCTTCTTTTGGCTCTAGTGATGGATTGCCACCTTCGATCTCCCAGAAGTTACCTTGTTCATCAGGTTGTTGATTATATTTAGCACTATATGACGCGTTCATTTCATCTAAACGGGCGCGAGAAATTGTTTGTGCTACGCCAAAACGTAAAGTTTGGCTATCATCAATTTGCATTGATAAGTTAAGGCTAGGCAAGAAGTTATTATAGTCATGGCTAACATCAGTTGGCTCAGTTACTACTAAACCATTAACAGTATTAAAAGCATTACCCTGTGAAGATTGGTCAGTATAAACATAACGAACACCAAAGTTACCTGTTAACGGCATTCCAGCAATCTCAGTAGAAATTTCAGCTTGTACAAATGCAGACATTACTTTTTCATTTACAGTCCAAGACTTAGTTGCATGGGTTGGGTTAGTTAAGCTTTCTTGTAAAAGGCTATAATATCCATCGTTAATTAAACCCATAGTATCGTAAGCGATCATGTCGCCCATACCAATAAAGTCTAAATTAGCGCTGCCTAAACGATACTCTTCTGGTACTGATTGCATGCCCGGGTTATCAGGGTAACTAAAGCTGCTTAGGGTCATGAAATAACCTTCAGACTTTTTAGTTTTTTCACGTTCACGGTAAGAAACACCGTAAGTAATATCAGTGATAAAGTTTGAATCAATTTCCTGACTTGCAGCAAATTTTAATGACATTAGTTCATCATCAATATTCGGGGTGTTAATGAAACCATCTTGCGCTTGGTTTTCGTATTCTGTACCAGTAATGTTGTGTGCATCATTTAATGCGCCACTCCAACCCCAACTTAACGGGCCGCCTAATTGAATTAGGTTGTAATCACTATAGTCTAATCCGTGAGTGAAAGTAGCGCCAGTATTACCTGAATCAAAGGTATAACCTAAATCATCAGCTGCGCCACGGCTATCACCACGACCGGTACCTGAGTAACTTTCAACACTGTAAACATCACGTTCAACTTTTGAATAACTTACATCAAAGTCTAACATCCAGTTATCGCTTACTGCCCAGTTAGTATTAAAACCAAATGACATTAACTGTGCATCACGTTCTTCGTAATCATTACGTACTACAACACGTTGATCTTGAGTAATAGCGCTAGTTACAAAACCAGTTTCAGGGTCAATAGTGGCTGTATCGCCAGAGATTGAACCTTGACCCCATGCGAATGGTACTTCGATACCACGTAAAATTTTAGTATCTAGGAAATCAACATAAAGCGCATCAAAAGTCATCTTCATGTCATCTCTTGGCGCAGCTTCTATCACTAACATAGCTGAGTCACGATCTAAGGTAGAAGAACGAACAAATGGCTTGGCACCACCTAAAATAGAGCCTTCAGAGCCATCTTCATAAGTGAATGTCGGGTAGCCCCATGAGTTCCAACGTTTTTCTTGGTTTGGTGATGTCATGGTGGTGTAAGCAAAAGCAACACCTAATGTATCATCAGCAAACTGATCCATATAGAAGAAGGTGCCTTTTAAGCCAGCATCATCACCATCAGGGTTTAATTTATCAAAACTTGTTTTTTCATAGGTACCGTTAAACTGGATAACACGACCATCTTGGTTAAGCGGTTTAATAGTTTGTAAATCGATAACACCGGCAATGCCTTCGCCTTCAAGGCTGGCATTTGGTGTTTTATAAACGGTAACGCCGCTCATAATTTCAGAAGGGTATAAATCAAATTCAACGCCACGGTTATCACCGATAGACACTTGTTCACGACCATTTAAGGTAGTGCCACTTTCATTTTCACCAAAACCACGAATACTTACTTTACTGGCACGGCCGTCAATACGTTGTGCAGCAAGACCAGGTAAACGTGCAATAGATTCAGCAATTGAAGAGTCTGGTAATTTACCAATGTCTTCAGCCGAAATGGCTTCAACAACATTTGATGAATAGCGCTTTAAGTTAATTGACTCAACGATACTCTTACGAAAGCCAGTTACTTGAATGACTTCAACATCTTCTTCAGCTGTTTTATCGCTTGCTTTAGCTTCTTCGGCCGCAAAACTTGCAGTGCTTAATGCCATTAAGCCACTTGAAAGTAGTGCTAGTGTCAGTTTACTTGGTTTAAAATGTAGCATTGAATATTCTCCCCTAGCCATCCTTGATTAATTTTATTAGCTAACTTCCTTTTAGCCTAATAATTATATTGCTTGTGTTTTGTATTGTCGTTATATCGTTATGTAGTTCATGTGTATTAATTCGTTATTATTTGTAAACAACATTAATATAAAGGGGCAAATTGCAGATGAATAGAGGTTGCATACGTATTCAGAGGTCGGTCATGTCCTCAATAAGCATTGAATACGTATGCAACGACTGTTTTAAAAATAAACAAGTCTTTAGGTTAAAAGAGAAACTAAAAAACAATAAAAGGAAATAGTTTTGATTTTAATAAAAAGCTTAAGAGATGTTTTACTTCTTACGTTTATTTCAGGAGGTTTGCTTGCCTGTGAGGGCGGTAGTGAAACAACTGAGATACCCACCCCAACACCAATCCCTGTAGTTGATACGCTGCCTATACCAACAACTACTGCGGAGGAAAACCAATTAGTCATTTATTATAACCGCCCAGACAACGACTACTATGGCTGGGTATTACACTTATGGAATAACGAAAGCTGTAATGCTTATGCAGAATTAGGAGCAGGTGAAGGAACCGATTGGCAAACAGGCCAAGTTCAAACAGGCATAGACCCTAACTACGGCGCTTATTGGTTGCTTGAGTTAAGCGTTGCACATGCTGATTGCGCAAACTTTATCGTGCACAAAGGCGATGACAAAGATATCGGTGGTGACTTGCAAGTTGATTTAACTGGCGATCGTATGTTCTGGGCATTATCAGGATTTAGCGAACTTTACAGTAGCGCCACTTTATATCCAGAAGGCGCATTTATTGCTAATACTGCTGCGCATTGGGCAGCAATTGATACTGTTTTTTGGCAAGTCGATAATGCCGATGTGGCTAAAGTCCGCATTTATAGTAGCGATGTTGATGATTTAGCCTATGACACAGAGTCGGGTATTATTGGTGATAACTATATTGAATTTATCGCTGAAAGTGATAACGCTGCGCAAGCGTTAGGTATGCCGCGTTATAGTGCGCAAACAACTTTCATCTCAACAAGTTCACAAAATGATACAGCTAAAGCAATGCTCAAAGGCAAGTTACTTGCAATTGCTTATGATAGTGAAGATGTGCTTCTTGCGGCAACCTACGTGCAAACACCGCGTGTTATTGATGCTCTCTATACTCAAGGCGAGAATGATGCTGATGAAGCATCGCTTGGTTTAACCTATAACGGCAATGATATTAGTGCAAATGTTTGGGCTCCAACAGCACAGCAAGTTAGCTTAAAAATTTACAACAGTGCTAAAGAGTTGCAAACAACTGAAGTTATGGCCTCTGACAGTGCCACCGGTATTTGGTCAATTACGACACCTATAAGCAATGATCGTTTATTCTATCGCTATGAATTAACTGTGTATCATCATCAAAATTTAGCTTTTGAAACGATTGAGACAACTGACCCATACTCAGTATCGCTATCAACCAATGGTGACTTCTCACAATTTGTTAACTTAACGGATGCCGATTTGAAGCCTGCTGGTTGGGATGATCATAATACTCCAACAATAAACGATCCTGAAGATGCAGTAATTTATGAAGGTCATATTCGAGACTTTAGTATTCTAGATGCAAGTACCAGTGAAGAGAATCGCGGAAATTATTTAGCTTTCACCGAAGAAAACTCTGTGCCAGTGATGCACTTGAAAGCCTTGGTTACCGCGGGTTTAACCCATTTTCAATTACTACCTGCTAATGATATTGCCAGTATTAATGAGGATGAAAGCACACGCGTTAATATTACCGATACAGTGGCTGATTTATGTGCTGTAAATAGCTCTGCGCCTGTATGTGGAATTGAAGATGATGCAAGCACCTTGTTATCTGTATTTGAAAGTTATGATGCCAGCTCTACTGATGCACAAGCTTTAACACAGTCAATGCGTGGTTTAGATAGTTTTAATTGGGGTTATGACCCTAAACACTTCTCCACACCTGATGGCAGTTATGCTTCAGATGCTGATGGCATTGCTCGAATTATTGAAATGCGTGCTATGAACCAAGCATTGCATGAAATTGGCTTGCGTGTGGTACTCGATGTGGTCTATAACCATACCAATTCATCAGGTTTATATGATCATTCAGTACTCGATAAAGTGGTACCGGGTTATTACCATCGTCGTGATTTAACCAGTGGTAATGTGCTTACTGAAACCTGTTGTCAAGATACCGCCCCTGAACATCAAATGATGGATAAGCTAATGAGTGACTCTTTAGTGATGTGGACTCAGCATTATAAGTTTGATGGTTTCCGTTTTGATATTATGAGTAATAATTCTGTTGACTCTATTCTTAGTGCACGTACTGCTGTACAAGCAATTGATGATGATAACTACTTTTATGGTGAAGGTTGGACACGTTCAGAGCAAGGTTATATACAAGCACAACAAAACAATATGGCTGGTACACAAGTCGGTACGTTCAACGACCGATCACGCGATACTATCCGAGGAGCTAGCCTTTTCGGCATAGAAAATAACTTTTCTGCACAAGATACTATGCGCTTAGGTCTTGCTGGCACCTTAGCTGATTATCAACTGCAAGATAAAAGTGGTCGTACTAAATCAGGCAAAAACTTCTCTCAATCTTCTTATGCGCAAGATCCAGCTGATATTATTAACTATGTTTCAAAACATGATAATGAAACTCTATGGGATCAACTGCAATATGGCTTAGCAACGGATATGTCGGTAACTGATCGTGTAAGGGCACAAAATATTGCCGCGACTATGGGGTTATTAAGCCAAGGTATTCCATTTTTTCAACTCGGTGGAGACTTTATCCGCTCTAAATCAATGGACCGAAATACCTATGATGCCGGTGATTGGTTTAACAAAGTTGATTTTACTAAAAGTGATAATAACTGGTACAAAGGTTTACCTTTAGCTGAAGACAATGAAGCTAAGTGGCAGGAAATGATAAGTCTAAATGCCAACAGTGAAGCACAAGTGCACATGAATGATATTGAGTTTGCTAGTGATGTCTTTACTGAGTTCTTAAGCATTCGTAATAGCTCTAAGTTATTTAGATTAACGACTGCACAGGATGTTTATGATCGTGTTGGTTTTCACAATACAGGCGCAAACCAAACCCAAGGTTTGATTGTTATGAGTATTGATGATGGTAGCGGTAGCCCTTTTCAATTAACTGATTTAGACCCTAATCACGATGCTATTGTGGTTATTATTAATGGTTCAAGTACAGAGCAGTCTCATACTATTGCTACCGCCAACGGCTTTGAATTACACAGCGTACAGCAATCTTCAATCGATAGTGCTGTGCAAATGGCAAGCTTTACTGTTGAGGGTGGTGAAGGGGCTAGCGACGGTACATTTACCGTACCTGCCTTAACAACAGCTGTATTTGTTAAACCTCAAGGTGTTAGCCAAGGTACTGGTTTAGCTGCGGGCATTACACGTGATGCTCCTGACGTCGCGCCATATGGCAATACCGTTATCTACTTGCGCGGTAGTATGAATAACTGGGGCAATGACGGTTTAACTGAGCACGAAAGTTTTGTTTATCAAGAAAATGATATTTATAGTCTTGAAATCACGCTAGCTGCTGGTCAACAAACCTTTAAATTTGCTGATGCTGATTGGGCTAATGTCAATTTAGGTTTTAACGACGTTAGCTTTACTCCAGGCTCAATTGCGGTAAGTGATGATAGTGGTAATATGACTTTTACCGTTGAAAGTGATGGTTTATATACCTTTAAATTTGATGCCAGTAGCGAAACTCCAGGGATTACCATAACCAGTGTTGCACCAACCTTTGACTGTGCTGCACTCATTGACTCTATTGATGTTATTCCTTTTGCTATTGCTGGCGGTGGTCAACTTTATGTTAAAGGAGATCATTCTGGTTGGGGTGCTGATGAAGCTTATCGCCTACATTATAAAGGTGATAATAAATATCAAGCTGTGGCTGAATTTGATGGAGACATGCAATTTAAGCTGGCTTCAGATGATGGTGATTGGGCAACACAACTATGGGCTCAGGCAGAAGGCAGCACAGAGATAAGCTCTGAAAGTTTAGCTGTCGGTGTAAGTTATTCGGTTGCTTATAATGGTGCAGGTACAGATAACAATACCGCTACCTTATCAGCAGGAACTTACAGCTTCTTGTTAACACTTAATGAGGCTAATCCAGCGCAAGGCGCTAATGTTGGCACGTTAGTTATTCAACAGTGTCAGTAAAAGGTGTCACTCATTGCAGCCAAATAATACCTAGATAAAGTAGACCTTAAGCTGCTTAAAGATTAAGTAGAAAGGCTTGTTGAATCAAATCAGCAAGCCTTTTTTATTACCACTAATTAGTAAAAAATTTGGAATGTTAGCTACAATCAGAGGTGCTTAAAAATGATTGAACGTACTGAATACGTATGCAATTAGGCAAAATCAGTGTTTATATAATGGCTGAGCGAGTAAGTTATTATCCATAACAATTTTAACGGCTTGCCTCTTATGAACATACCCGCTTTTTCTTTCGCTAACTTACCCATTAATAGCGCCCTTTATATTGCTTTATCAGCTTCTTTATTAGTCACGGCTTGTGATGATGGCAGTAAAACAACTCAAGCAGAGCAACAGGCCACTATTGTCGAAGCTCCGCTGAATACCTTTGAAACCAGCATGTTTACTGCTGAAGACTTAGCTAAGTTACCAAATGATCATTCGGCACATTGGTTAACAGCACAAATAATAGTTTTGCCAAAGTCAGCTAACCACGATCAATATCAACTGTTGAGTAAAAAGTCAGCAGGCTTTAATAGCATTGATTTAGTTGCTGTTAGTTTTCCTGACAAATTGGCAGCAAGCTTTCCTCATTTAAGTGATTTTCAAGCATACCAAGTTAAGTTAACGCCAGAACAGAGCAAGCAATGGTTAAAGCAACAAGTCATTGTTGTCGCGGTAGCTTCAAATAAACAAGCTATAAAAGTAGCCTATTTACAAACAGGGGCCGTTATTGATGCACTTTATACCCAAGGGAAAAATGATGCTGATGAAGTCAATGATTTAGGCTCAGTTGTTACCACTGACGGTGTTAGCTTCAAGCTGTGGGCACCAACAGCGCAAACAGTTTCAGTGCAACTATTTGATGATAACCTTCAAGCCATTACTGGCGATAATCTGCCTATGGTCGAAGACAGCAATACCGGCGTTTGGCAGGTACAAGCAAGTAAAAGTGCCACTTACGCTTATTATAAATATCAAGTGAATGTATACCATCCAGCTTCAAAACAAATTGAGTCTTTATCAGTGACTGACCCATACTCTTTAAGCTTGTCGGTCAATAGTGAATACTCACAAGTAGTTAATTTGAACGATGCTATCACTCAGCCAGCTAACTGGAATAACCATAAAATCCCTACAGTAAAAAATGTTGAAGATAATGTTTTTTATGAAACACATATTCGTGATTTTAGCTCGAACGAACAACGCTTAAGTGATGCAAAATTTAAAGGTAAATATAAAGCGTTTAGCGAAAAAGAATCTGATGGTATTGAACACTTAAAAGCACTGCAAGCGGCAGGGCTAAATAATATTCACTTGTTGCCGACATTCGATATTGCCACGGTTAATGAAGATGAATCACAGCACTTAGATATAGATGACAATTTAGCTAAGGTTTGCAGCATTACACCCAATTCTAGTATCTGTCAGCAACCTTACGATGAAAAACAGTCAATTAGAGCATTATTACAAAGTTATGCCGTAGAAGGAGAAAAAGCACAGCAATTGGTTAGCGAATTACGTGAATATGACAACTACAACTGGGGTTATGACCCTTTTCATTACACAGTACCAGAAGGCAGTTACGCAGTTGATGCTAAAGGTGTATCACGTTTAGTAGAATTTAGAGAGATGGTTCAAAGCCTGCATGACATGGGGTTTCGAGTGATTATGGATGTGGTTTATAACCATACTCACCAAGCGGGATTAGAGAGCAATGCAGTTTTAGATAAGATAGTACCCAATTATTATCACAGATTACACCCGCTAACAGGCGCGATTGAGCAATCTACTTGTTGTGATAATACCGCGACAGAGCGTGTAATGATGGCAAAATTGATGACAGACTCATTAGTTGTTTGGGCGCGCGACTATAAAATTGATGGTTTTCGCTTTGATTTAATGGGCCATCAACCAAAAGATGCGATGTTAGCGGCACGTGAAGCAGTGCGTAAAGTAGACAGCGATACTTACTTTTACGGTGAGGGCTGGAATTTTGGTGAAGTGGCGAGTAATAGCCAATTTGTTCAAGCCAGCCAGTTAGAGCTAGGTGGCAGCGAAATAGGGACTTTTTCAGATAGATTACGTGACGCCGTGCGTGGCGGTGGTAATAATACTCGAGATTCTCAGGGTGTTGGTAATGGCCTCTTAACCTTTCCCAATAATAAACAGCTTGATGAAGAGCAACTTAATGCCGAATATATCTTGCGTATGGATCAATTACGTATCGGCTTAGCAGGTAATTTGATTAACTTCCCTTTAAGAACTATCAATGGACAAAAAGTATTAGGAAAAGATATTGCTTATGGTGATCAGCCAACGGGATATGCCTTAGACCCAGCGGACACCATCAATTATGTTTCTAAACATGATAATCAAACGCTGTGGGATAACAGTCAATACCGCTTAGCATTTGACGTATCAACAAAAGACCGAGTGAGAATGCACTTACAAAGCTTGTCTTTCGCTTTATTCGCTCAAGGTATTCCTTTTATTCACATGGGCTCAGAGTTTATGCGCTCTAAGTCATTTCTTCGAGACAGTTATGATTACGGTGACTGGTTCAACCGTATTGATTTTTCCAAGCAAGATAATTTTTATAATGTTGGCTTACCACCCGCAGAAAAGGACCAAGCGAATTGGCCTTTGATCAAACAAGTACAAGCAGGTCATCAAGGTCGTGATCAGGTCAATGCCGCGCAAATACAGCTTTCTAGTGCTGTATTTACCGAAATGTTAGCGATACGAATGAGTAGCCCATTATTTAGATTGACTAACGAACAGAGTATTATTGATAAAGTGAGCTTCCTTAACGCTTCAGTGCCTGAGCAGAAGGAAGGGGAAAAGCAACAGCTTGGTTTGATAGCCATGAAGATTGATGATAACGCTGGCAAGCCAGTTGATAGTAACTATCAAAGTTTGGTGGTTATCTTTAATACCAGTGATAAAACACAGACGGTTAGCTATGAGTTTAGCAGTAATGAGAGGTATCAATTACATCCAATCCAGAAGATGGGGGCTGATGAAGTGGTTAAACAAGCAAAAGTGACAACTAAAGGTTTTAGTGTCCCACCATTATCAAGTGTTGTGTTTGTTAAATTTAACTAAGAGAAAGTGAAACTTCAATTGTGAATAAAAAAATTAAAATGAAAGTTAATCTTTCTCTTATTTTACTGCTGATGTTGGTACTAACATCAGCTTACTCAAGGGTTGTAGAGAGTGACGATAAGTTATCTATTATTGTCACCCCTCCGAATAATTATAATGCTAAAGATACTGTTCATATCGTTGGTAATTTTAATAATTGGGCTTTATCGGGTAGTGAGGCTTATTTACTCAAATATACGGAAGGTAAATTAGTAACAGACTTACCCAATATTCAACAAGATATATTCTTTAACTTTGTTAGGAATAGTGACTGGAAAAGTTTGCCTAGCCGTAAAACAGGCAACTCTCTTTGCGATTTTATACATGAAAAAAATGATAGCGTTCACCAAATAAAAGTTAAAATCCCTGCGTGGAAGGATGAAATACCGACCAAATTAGCAGCTAAAACCATTACTGGCCATGTGCAAACAATTGAAAAATTTGCTATGCCGCAACTCAATAGAGTGACGGATGTAAGCATATATTTCCCACCTTATTACAAAGAAAATACACAGCAAAGCTACCCCGTGCTGTATATGTTTGATGGTCAAAATATCTTTGACGATTCAACTGCATATGGCGATGAATGGCATGTCGATGAAAGCCTTGAAAACTTAATATTAAAAGGTGAATTGAATGAATTCATTGTTGTTGCTATTGCTAATGGCCCACGTAGATGGAATGAGTACAATCCATGGGATTATAAAAGCAGGGATACACAAATTGAAGAAATAGGTGAAGGGAACAAAACGATTACTTTCATTAAAGATTCTTTAAAGCCATTCATTGATAAAAATTATCGAACGAAAGAAGAAAGCACTTCAACAGGATTAGCAGGCAGCTCTCTTGGTGGCTTAATGGCATTATACGGGGCTATGGAGTATTCTGATATTTTTGGTTTTGTTGCTGCGTTTTCCCCTGCATTAGCTGTAGAAAATATGGCTGGAAATAGTGTACTTTTTGAAGCTTTAAAAAATAAGAAAAAAATGGATAGTGTAAAAATCTATGTTGATATGGGAAAAGATGAATACGGTACTTATAAGGAAGTTGATTTTTTACATAAGTTGTTACTTGAAAGCGGTGTTACTGAGAAAAACCTCAAATTAGTGAAAGATGACTTAGGCAGACATTGTGAGCTTGATTGGTCTAAGCGATTTCCTGAAGCGATAAAATGGATTTTTAATGAATAGCTTTTGTTCAGAAAAAGTTATTATTTAAGAGCTACCGAGCAATATCTTGTTATTCATTGAGTGAGATGAAAGCCCCATAGTTAGTATAATGATTGTATAACTATGGGCCTATATTCATGATTAATGCCTAAAACAGCACCAAGTGGATTTATTAAACCGTCGGTGATAAATGTAAAAAGCAACCTCTACCAGCAAAAGTTAATTGGTAAGCTGGCTCGCCATCTTTAGTACTACATATACTCTTTTCTAATAGACCTTTATCAATTAAGTAATCCAGCATAGTGTTTGATAACTCACCTAGTTTTGCTTTGGCAGTAATTTCAACCTTAGTGGCGACTCCTTTAAAGGAATACATAGCTTTAATAATTTTCGCTTCTTTTTCAGATATTTTTGGCATGCGTCCTGTATAGGTAGGATACTGATCTAACGGAAATTTACCTTGAACAGTTTCATAAGAAGCTTGAATAGCTTTAATATCGCTTTCTTTATTTTCAGTTAAGCTAAAGGTATGAAAAACGCCGGCTTCTTTACTTAAGTAATCTACTTTAGCTAAAAATATTGGTAAATCACAACCCTGAGCAACATGGTAAAAGCCCGTTTTCCATTTAGGTACAGGGCCACGAGTTCCCTCTGGCGTAAACAAGAAAAATACTCTATTTAACTTTTGGCTATTAATAAAGGCTTTGATTTGCTCAACTTGGCCAACACCTTTTGCTGAGCGATTAATTGGAATAGCGCCAAGATACATCATCCAAGTGCCTAAAACGGGTACTCTACATAAGCTGTCTTTTACCGAAAAATAAATTTTAACGTCTTGTAAAATTGCTGCGCCAAGGGCGTAAACAAAGTCCCAATTAGAGGTATGAGGCGCGGCAATCGCCACACCAGCCCCTTCAGGGGCAGTTTTGCAAAGCTTCCAGCCAGCAAGTTTAAACCAGGTAGCGAAAATGAATTTTAAAAAATATTTAGTGAAAACCCCGTCGAAAATGGTTTTCTCTCGTATGGTGAGCTCTTTTTTAGTCATGATAAAGTCAATATGAAGTTACAACTGAGATAGTGCAATTGTAGCAGGAAAGTTGTGATAAATATTGATGTAGGCAGCAATTTTGTTAGCTTGGCCATTGTTTTTGGAACTTAAAGTAAACACTTGTTTGAAATTCGCTATGCTAGTGTTTTTAGGTGGATGCATTGTTGTTAATAATAACAAAGTGTTAGCAAAGATTTCTTAACCTCTTATTGCTGTTGTAGTATAGGTTAGGCGTTTTAAAAAAATATATTTTAATTACTCGAGCTGTTTTATATTTAATGTTTTGTTTAACAATAGTTTATATAGAGATAGTATAGGTAGAGTAATAACTTCAGGAACGCTTAGCCAGTCAAAGCTCTGTGTTATGACTATGAAAACAGAAGAGAACTTATCATCTTCACTAGTAGAGTTACTTATATTTATATACAATCATTCTTTCAATGCATTTCGCATACGCGTAATAACTTAAAGTATCAATAATTCTATGGCCGCTATTTTAGATCTTAATAATGAAAACAAAGCATTAAGTTATTTGAATGCCTGTCATTGTTTTGGCCGTTCGCCGACCAATGTTGATACTGTCATTAATGCGCAGGAAGTATCAAGAATACATGCTGTGGTAGAATGGACCAGTAACCAATGGTTTATTCGAGACATAAGTAATAATGGGACTTGGGTAAATAATCAAAAATTAGTAAAAGATAGTCCGCATAAACTTAAAGTGGGTGATAAAGTGTTTTTCGCTTCGGGTGAAAGCCACGGCATCTCAATAGAAGATCTGAACCCCCCTCAAAATATGTTAATGCCTCTTGACCAATCGGGTAAGCCAGCAGCACAATCACCAATTATTTTATCTGATGGTAACTTATTGCCTTCAGAACAAAACCCTGAAATTGCTTTGTTTTATGTACCGAGTAAAGACCAGTGGTATAAAGAATTCCTCGTTGATACCGACGGTAGTGCTTTCCCTGTGGCAGATTCAGATTTACTCTTTTTTGCTGACCAGAAATGGCAATTAAAATTAACGCCATTAACTGAAAATACCGTATTGATGGCTAAAACTAAATTATCTGTTGATCAAATAAAATATCGCTTTAACTTGAGTCTAGATGAAGAGAGTACCGAGTTGACTGTGACCACAGACGATGAGAAATTTTCTTTAGCAAATAAAGCACACCATTATCTAACCTTGAGTTTGGCTCGACATCGCGATGAAGATGCTCAGCAAGGCATCGATGCCGACAATCAAGGCTGGCGCTTACCTGAAACGTTAATCAAAGAACTAGGTTATGAAATAACACTGTTTAATACCCATGTTTGCCGTGCTAAACAGCAATTTAGAGATGTGCTTGATGGCGCTTGTGATGGTGATGAACTTATAGAGCGTAAAGGTAAAAAAATACGCTTTGCCGGCGTTTTCTATCGTATTTATAAAGGTAATGAGCTGATCGTTAACCGCGGTCAAGATAAAGTATCCCTTACGGTATTACATGGATAACAAATTACCGCATTACAGCCGTGTAAGGTTACTAGGTGAAGGTGGAATGGGTAAGGTTTACCTAGCCCAAGACAACCAATTACAGCGACAAGTTGCTATTAAAGAATTAACTTACCAGGCTAAAGAAGGTGAGGTTAATCTTGCCCTGCAAGAAGCACGTTTATTAGCGCGTGTGAACCATTCAAATATTATCCAAATTTATAATGTCCATGATGAAGGTGATCATATCTCCTTGGTTATGGAATATTTCAACAGTAAAACGCTGACGCAATTTCAGCTTGAAGCCTACACTACACTGGTACAAAAGCTGGATTTATTGCAGCAAATTTCCGCGGGTTTAGCTGCTGCTCATAAAAACGGTGTGATTCATTGTGATTTAAAGCCAAGCAATATATTGGTTGATGATCAAGGCCAGCTCAAAATTACCGATTTTGGCATCGCTTGTTTAGCCCCTAGTGAAAATTCTGATACTAAAGATGACGATAAGAGTGAGCAGGTACAATTCGGCAGCTTACTATTTATGTCGCCAGAACAAATAATGCGGCAAGCGGTCGATTATCGAACCGATATATTCTCGCTGGGTATTCTTGGTTACCAGCTCATGGTGGGTAGTCATCCTTTTGCTTATGGGAATAATGGCGGCTCAGCAACAGATATTGCCAAAAGAATATGTGAATACACACCTGAGCATGCCAAAAACTTAATGTTAAACGCGCCAGCTGCGTTAACAGACTTATTAATGGAAATGCTAGTTAAGCCGCTTGAGCAAAGAACATTAACCGCCAACGCAATAGAAAATCGTTTAAAGCATATTAGAACCGCGTTAATGCAAGCAGCGATAAGTGAAGAAGAGACAGTACCACTTGGTAATAACTTATCTCATCTGGCAAGTACTCAGCCATTAGCGAGTACGCTACCGTTATCAAATACTTCACCTTTTTCAAGCACTCAACCTTTTGCTACTGAGCAGTATACTCAAGCACCTCAGCAACAAGAGGGCCTGAAAACTAAAGAACCCAAATGGTTTCAAAAACCTACTAATAAATTCGCAAGCTTAGGTTTAACCGTAGTTGTTGTCGTATTGGCTGTTTGGTTTTATAGCAAGCCAGAGCCTGAAACTAAGCAAGTTGTTATTTTAAAGCCGACCCTCACTGAAAACTCAAAAATTGTCGCTATGCAGCAAGATTTAGTTATTTCAGCAGTGGAAGATGCGCTTAGACAAGCAGTGATAAATACTAAAAATATGTATTTAATCTCGCAACGCGAAGTGAACGCCATTACCAAAGAATATCCTGATGACTTGAACAAACTAAGGCAAGCCACAGGTGCTTCAGACATTATTTCAACGGCACTAGAATGTGACAATAATCGCTGTAAAGTGAGCTTTTCACGCTTAGTTGCTAAAGTAAATAATGCTGAACGACTATTAGTGAAAGCTGAGAAAAATTGGTTAGCACCCATCGACGAATTTAATGCGATTTTTAGTACCAGCCAAACCCAGTTTGCTTCACTTTTTCCTGATCACTCTGAGGTAAACCAATCAGGTTTAGTACAAAGGCCCTTAAATAAAGACGATTTTCGTGATTACATTGAACTCTACAGCCAAATTAAAGGTCATGGTAATTCTAGTGCTGAGAGTTTAGATCAGTTAGATACTTTATTGGCACGTTCGCCTTATTTATATGCCGCTTATGCTTTGTATCGAGATACTGCATTAGATTTATATTGGGATTCAAAAGATAAAAAATATCTTCAGCAATTAGACAACCTATTACAAAGTTCTCCACCTGAATATCGTTACAGTGTTTTTGAAGCGGTAGATAGATTTTGGTTGGCCTCTGATAGAGGGGATATGAAAGAAGCAAGGCTACAAATTGCTGAAGTGAAAAAAAGAGGTGCTGATGACTTAACTATTCTAGGCTTGGAAGCATTTATGTTCTTTAACACAGGGCAATACCAACAAGCGGCTGATTCGTATTCTAAGGCTTTTAAACTACGTCCTAGCTCTTATTTATTATATAACATTGCTTTTAGTTATTGGCGTATGGGAGCCTTAAAAGAAGCTGAAGAAGCATTGAATAAAATACTTGCAATTGTTCCTGATAATTATAAAGCAATACGTTTACAGGCAAATATCTGGTTACTGCAAGGTCGGCTTGTTTTGGCTATTAGAGCGTATGAGAGAATAGTCGAAAGTCTAAATAATGCTAAAGATTTAACTAACTTAAGTCTAGCTTATGGCTTAAATAAGCAATACCAAAAATCTTTAGAGGTTGCCAAAATAGCATTGAAACAAAACCCTAAACATCCTATGAATTTATTGAATTTAGCCGATATAGAAATGATGATGGGTAATAAGGAAATAGCATTACCTTATTATGAGCAAGTAGTTACTATTTTAGTTGGAGAAAGTGAGGTTAAATACTTACTGGGTTTAGCACAAGCTTATAGTCAACTAAAGCAGGCTAACTTGGCGATAGCTGCATTAAGTAAAGCGCAAACTTTAGCTCCTGAAAATGGCGAGGTATCTTATAGTTCAGCCATTGTTTATAGCTTGTTAAAAGAAGAGGCTTCTGCTGTTCATCATGTCAAAGCAGCATTAAATAATAATATTGGTGTCGTTTGGTTTAACCTTCCTTGGTTTGACGATTTATGCACAGATCAGCAGTTTCAAAACTTAATGGCAGAATATGATAATGCAGGTCGTTGTTCAAGTTAACTTTGTTAGTTAACTACTCTTACCTATTAATAGTGCCGTCACTGATTATTCCAAACGTCGACATTGGTAAATCTTCTGCTGATTGAATCTTCTTACTTGATTGCGCATTATAAATATTCGCTATCATCCAAAACATGTTTTGATTTCTTTCTTCTAAGTCTAATAGTCCTTTTAGTTTTACAGGATCTGACTCTGCCATTTTCAATATTTGAGTAAGTAGCTTTTCATCTGTCAACGCAATATCATTTAATCGGTCAACCAACGTTGGGTTAGATTCTGCAAGGTTGATTAACATTTCAGTAGGGTTAGTGTCTTTCACTGTATTAGCTATCTTGGCTGCATTGGCGTTAGATAAAAAAACACTACTTGATAAAACTAAGATTACTGATAAAACGTTAATAAATTTGTTCATGATACTTCCTACTGCATTTGATGATAAGTATTCTTGCTAAAAGTAATACTTGCGGTTAATTTGTTTCTTGTATCTAGGTGTGTGCCTAGATAGTGTCTAAATTTGTTGTTTAAATTTTCTGTCTAAAGGTATTAGTTGCTTAAAAGCTGAGGTAAATTTAAAGGTTTGCGGCCTCTCAAACCATGACAGTCAATTACAGTCTAGTTAATACTGCTATTTATCTTATATTTCAATGTTTTCCTGCTTAATAAGTTCTTGTTTAATAATTGCTTATTGTCTGTTTTTGGTCTAAGTGAAAATTACCCATAAAAAAAACCTTGTTTTGTTTTTGTAATGGGGTGTCATTTTTTAAGCAATGTTTGTGGAATAAATTAGTTTATTTGTGCAATGTCGGAACAATGTCAGTGCTGTTGTAATGTCGTGTAATGTTCTTTGATATTTAATTGTGGGATAGTTTACAGAGGCTAGAAAATAACATCCATCCTGAAGATAGTCATATTTTAGGAGGAAAAAGGCAAAATAATGCATGCAATGCTATCACCAGATTTCGACTTAACTTATAAATAAAATCTTGGATTAAGGCAGGGGGTTGATAGGATGTCAGCGCTTGAAATAAGCACTGGGACGCATGGATTAAAGGTAATAAATATGAATGACTCATTGTCATGCAATCAGGCTCATCCAAGAACAATTGATGAAAGCATACTCTCAAACTTAGCAGAACATCAAATGCATGTTAAAGGAGCACATAAGTGTTGCCAATGCGCATATAACTCTGGGTATCAACAAGGCTCACTGCTACAGAAGTTCATTAGTTTGGATATTGAAAGTTTAGGTGATTCACATGCAAGTTCAGATGGCCATTACAAGAGCATTCATCAAGCGTTTGCCCTAGGGTACAGCGACGGTGTTAATTCTTTTATTAGAAGTTAATCTTAATTAATACAAAAGGTATAACAACATTGTCCATATAGTTGCTTACACTAAAGTGAACTGATTACGTTTTGCCCCTGGAGTTGCTTATGAAAGACAGAAAAACACTAGTAACACAATCTGGTTTCAACTTGGTTCAAGTCGACTCAGTAAACAAAGGTAACGATGTCATCAGAACTTCTTACGAAGTGGTAGATCCTGAAGAAGATGCTATTGGCCGTTTTGGCAGTTTAAAAGAAGCTCAAAATTTTATAGAAATGTTATGTTTGCTCAAACAACAAGACCAAGCGGTCTAAGTAACATGCCCTTATTCTGTGCAATAGCATAAACCACTTCACCTCATATTATTTACTGTTCGCCCAAGTTTATAGAAAACCCATCTGATTAAGTACTTTAAGAGTCATATCTAATATCATCTCTTTATAACTAAACCACAATAAGAGCTTTTTCTTAGTCACCCGATCCTAAAAACGATCTCTTTCATTATTTAAATAAAAATCCTAAGATAAATAAATGTAATCATTAAAATAATAGGGTTTATTTGTGAAAATGCTTTTTTCTTCTCTCTATTTAGATAACAATGCCGTTAATTTTTTAGTTAATTCTTTAGTTGTATTTTTTGTTTTTTCCCTAACTTTTTTTTCATTTGTTTCCTTTTCTGCCAGTATTGATGTTCAACATTTACCTAGCAATGCCATAGGTGAGTATTTTGTAACTTATCCAGAAGAAGGTGAGCGCCTTGCTATTACAGATATTCAAGCGTTACTCCTAAAACAAAAAGGACAGTATTACGCTGAGCCACACTTAAACTTTGGTTTGTGGTCTAAGCCTATTTGGCTGGTGACTAATCTGAAAAACAGTAAGAAAACCCCTCTGGTTAAGCGATTAACCTTAGGTACTTCGTGGATCGATGAGTTTGATATTTACCTCGTTAAAAATGGTGAAGTATTTGAGCAATACCAACTTGGCGATCAATATCCATATCATCAACGTGAAATTGATAGTCGCTATTTTAGTCTCGATTTAACTGTGCCTGATGGTGAGTCTCAGTTAATTATTCGTGTCGCATCGCCAGACCCTCTTGCGCTGCCAATTTACCTGCAAAACATCAGTACGCAACAAAAAGTTTTTTCGAAAGAAGCTTATCGTTATGGTTTTGTCTACGGCTCTATTATTGCTTTAATGCTTTATAACTTGTTATTAGGCCTGAGCCTAAAGAGCAAAGACAACCTTTATTACTCTATTTATATGTTGTCATTTTTGTTACTGAACTTTTCTTACAGTGGCCATGGCTATCAGTTACTTTGGTCTGAATCGACAGAAATACAGAAGTGGGGGAATCCAGTCTTTATGCTGTTATTTAGTTTTGCCGGATTATCATTTGCCCGTAATTTTTTAAACTTAGCGAGTACCTTGCCACACATTAATAAATGGCTAACACCAATAATATTTAGCGTAACAAGTGCGTTGGTACTTGGCATTGCCTTAAATAAGCATGCGTTTGTTATATTTTTAGCTTTTATGGGTATGTTCATTTTTACCTTAACCATGATGACCTTAAGTATTGTTGCTTATTTACATAAAATTAAAGCGGCAGAGTATTTTTTATTAGCGACTCTTATGGGGGTTGGTGGTGCCCTTACTACCTGTTCAACCGTATGGGGTATTATTGAATATAGTCCTTATGCTTACATGGCCATAGATTTTGGCATGATAGCAGAAGCCACCTTCTTATCACTGGCATTAGCAAACAAGTTTAATCAGGCTGAAGAAGATAAGCTTATGGCTCAGAAGATGGCTAATTTAGATCCCCTAACCGATTTATGTAATCGTAGGGCGTTTTATGATATAGCGCCACAGTATTTTAAGCAGTATCGTCAACAACAAGTGCCACTTTCAATCATTATGTTTGATTTAGACAACTTCAAAAGTATCAATGATATTTATGGTCATAAAGTGGGGGATGAGGTACTAAAGTTAGTTTCTGATGTATTAAATAAGCAGGCCCGTAAAGAGGATTTTGTCGCCCGTTGGGGGGGAGAAGAGTTTATTGCTTTATTACCAAAAACTGATTTACAAACCGCTACATCTATTGCTGAAAGGTATAAATTGGCCATTAACTCTTTAGTTATTACTGAAGATAATATTGGTATTTCAGCGAGTATTGGCGTTGCTACGAGTGATGCCCAAAGTGAAAACGTTGACCAGTTAATTTCTCTGGCTGATGACAAGTTGTATCAAGCAAAAGCGCAGGGTAAAAATTGCGTTGCTTTTTAATACTCATTATTAAGTATTTGGCGTTAAAAAAGGGTCGGTGACACTTAATAGCTATTTTAATTTTAAATTAATTACTTTCATATATTGATAGGATAAATGTTCTACTTGTACGATAAATAAACGAATTACTGGTGTTTTTACGTATGATAGGTAATACTGGTTGTTCGTTTTTTGAGCTTTTTAGGGTTTTATGTCTAAACTTGTTGCCTGCATATTTTTACTATTCCCGCTCTTTGCAGGGGCCAAGGATGACTTTTCGTTAGATTTTTCACTTTCTTCTGGTTCCATGTTATCTCAACATAATGATCTATTAGTGCAGCAGCAGGAAATTAACTTTAACCTCAATCTTAACCTGAACCTAAATCTTAACAATAAGGATGATAGTAAGGATAAAAATAACGACTTACTCTCTTTTGATTTTTCTCCTAAGGTCTACACATCTGAAGTTAACTCTCCCCAATATGGCAACCTTCTTTTTAATCACTATCAACAAGTATTCACTACAGTACAGTTAGTGTCGCAATTAAACGCTACCCCAGAAGATGAGATACAACTCCATTATTTACATTTTGGCAGTAACTACCCTCTATCAAAGGACCAAAACATCTGGATTAGTACAGGCGTTGGCGTCACTTATTTTTCAGCACCTAATCGATCCTTTAATGATGATATCAAGCTTTCAATGAGTTTTGGTGTACATAAAGACTTTGCCGTGAATAGTGATGTTAATGTTCGATTAGAATCGAGAGTTTATTCCATTTTTTTAGCGGGAGAAAATACTACTTTATGCCAGCAACTCGCCTGTGGCAGTACTGATTCTCTTTGGCTGCAAAATGAAGTTAGCTTGAGCATTAATTTTAAATTTTAACCTGTCGTTTGTTTATTAAATAAATTTTTACGAAAACACTTAAAGGTAGCTAGTTAATTAAATCATCAAAGATAAAAAACCACACAGAGAAAGGTGACCATTAAACTCCTGCTATACTGATATGACTATCTCTCAACGGCCAAGGACTGTTCTTTATGTTAAAGGTTCGTCAATCGCTACTAGTGCTTGTTTTATATGCACTTAGCGGTTGGGTCGGTATTGAGTTTGCCGGTATTGGCGAAGGCTCAATCACGTTAATATGGTTACCTTCAGGTATTGGGCTTGCTGCTTGTATTATTTATGGCAAATCTATATTGCCAGCTATTTGGCTAGGTTCTTTTATTGCCAATACCCCTTATTTGATTTCACCCTTAAACGACTCACCAATACTGTATGCATGTTTTTTTGGCGCACTAGCGGCAACGATAAATACATTTATTCAAGCCTACTTCGCTTATTACCTTTACAAAAAGTATCTAGGTAAAACAAACCTAGAAAGCAGTCGACTTATCATCGATTTTGTTTTAAAAGTTACTCTCTTGCCTAGTGCTCTAAATATGGCGCTATTAATTACGCTTTATTCAATAGGTGGATATACCACCCTTTCAATCAATAGCACAGTTGCCAATTTACTTTCTATTTGGTTATCTGGCGCACTCGCTGATTTTCATGGTTACTTTGTCATTGTTCCTTTTTTATTAAGCTGGAGTTCAAAGAAAGGGGCTCTTTTTATTAATAGAAAAAAATGGCTCTATTTATCTTTATTCAGCTTTATTGTTTTAATGATTTCAGCGATCAACTATGTTACTTCAACGATATATTTACTGTTGGTATTAGGCGTTTTAATTGCATTGTATTTAAATATGCGAATCGCGACTGCTTATGTCCTTGCCACTTCACTTTGTTTTACTTTCGCTACAGCACAAGGAGTGGGTCCTTTTAATTTAGAGACTAACTGGCATTCTTTTGTATCACTTTTAATTTTTGTTTTTAGTTTAGGGCTTTCTGTCTATGTCATTGCTACTAAACGGTATGAATTAAAGAGTGCTCATGCAAAGTTGGAAGAAAAAGTAAAAAAGAGAACCTTCAAACTTAATCAAGCTAACAAGAAGTTAACTAATATATCTCGAACTGATGGCTTGACAGGAATAGCCAATAGAAGACATTTTGATTACTTTTTAGAACATGAATGGGCTAGAGCAATTAGGAACCATAGTCCAATATCATTATTAATCATTGATATTGATTATTTCAAACAATATAACGATATATACGGCCATGTTAAAGGTGATGAATGTTTAAAGCTGATCACAAGTACTGCTCAGCGTTTAGTGCATAGGCCTAGCGATTTAATTGCCCGGTATGGGGGGGAAGAATTTGCGGTGATCTTGCCTGAAACGACAGACACAGAAAGCATTGCTCAGCATATACGTGCTGAAATATGCAGTTTGAAAATTCCACATGAAGGATCAGATATATATGATTATGTTTCAGTAAGTATAGGTTGTTGCACTATTTCTCCTAAAAAAGGTACCTTAGCAAAACACTTAATAGAATTAACGGATAAAGCTTTATATAACGCCAAAGATGCTGGAAGAAACAATGTTAAGACAGTAGCCATACGCTTATCATCAGAGCCATAATTCATTGAACAATTAGAAATTTATTATGGCTCTGATGAACTACAAAAAAGGGCAAGGAGTTAACACTCGTTGCCCTTACTTATACCAATCTCACTAACTATGTGATCATTTCTACTTGTTAAAATTACCAACTACTTTGTTATTTATTTAATAATTAACGCTGCAAGGATGCATCTTAATAGACAATGCAGGAGCACATTGTCCTGAACAACTAGTTATTAAAATAAACGCCTTGTATTTGGCTGTTTTTCCTACGTATAAAGTAGATCACCTAATTAATGAAACTGGTATTATTTTGGTCAATTTTATTCTTAACTAATCTAACAAATGCTCTTTAAAGAACTCAGTTTTCATTGTCTTATAATGCAATGTAGTGCCTTCACCTTCTTTTAAGCTGTGGCTACGATTAGGGTAAGACATAAATTCAAACTGTTTGTTGTGTTCAACGAGTTTATTAATTAAACGTTCGCTGCCTTGGTAATGCACGTTGTCATCACCCGTACCATGAACCAGTAATAACTTACCTTGTAAGTTTTGTGCGTGGTTAATAGGTGAACCTTCTCTATAACCTTCTGCGTGATCTTCTAACAGGCCAGAGTAACGTTCTTGGTAGATAGTATCGTAAAGTAATTGGTCAGCTACTGGCGCTGATGAAATACCTACATGGTATTGCTCTGGGTATCTAAATAACATATTTAAGGTCATAGAGCCGCCGCCAGAATGTCCCCAAATACCTACGCGATTACTGTCTATGTAAGACCAGCGCTTGGTCATTGCTTTTAATGCATCACTTTGATCGCGTGACGATAATATACCTACGCCGCCATAAATAGATTTACGCCATGCTTGCCCTTTAGGGGCACGAGTACCGCGGTTATCTACTGAGGCAACAATATAACCTTGTTGCGTTAACATCTGGTCCCATAAAAATTTATCACCACGCCATTTGTCTTGTACTGTTTGTCCCCAAGCTTCACCGTATACATAAAATATGATTGGATATTTTTTGCTAGCGTCAAAGTTTGCTGGACGTGTGATGTAACCATCAAGTACTAAGCCGTCTTGCGCTTTTACTTGAAAAAACTCAGTTTGAGCAAGGTCAATTTTTGCTAACTTAGCGTTTAACTTGTCGTTGGTCATTAAGGTGTGTTTTTTCTCATGCACACTGTTTTCTGTTGAGGATATGTTAACTAAGTATTTGCTGGTAGGTTTGGAAAAACTTGAGTGACTATGGATCGCCCAACTGCCATTTTCTGCCATTTGATATTTATTAAATCCCGCATATTCTGTTGGTGTAATACGTTGGTTAGATAAACTGCCGTCTAACTTACTGCGATATAAGTAGCGTTGTGAAACATTATCAGGCGAGGCGATAAAATATAACCAGCCGGCTTTTTCATCTATCGTCTTTATTTCAGTGATATCAAAATCACCGTCAGTTAAGTTAGTTACTGTTTTACCGTCGCGTGAAATGCGATAAAGGTGACGCCAACCGCTGCGTTCACTGGTCCAAATAAAGCTATTACCTTCGTCTAACCACTTAGCATCGTCAACAAAGTCGATAAAGGTTTCTTCTTTTTCAGTCATGACTAATTTCACTTTACCGCTATTAGCATTGGCTAGGTATAAGTGGTTAGTGTCTTGTTTACGATTAACATGTTGAACAAGTATTTCGCTGCTATTACCTGACCAGTTCATACGTGGAATGTACATATTACGAGAATTGTTAGGTAGCTTAGTCCACGTTGTTTTTTTACTGCTTAAATCAACCACACCTACTTTAGCTAAGGCATTGTCTTCGCCAACTTTAGGGTAAGGGAATTTAGTGAGGGTAGGGTATAACTCGTCAGTATTATTGATCATGATAAAATCTTTACTGCCGCTAGTGTCAAGCTGCCAGTAAGCGATTTTTTTACCGTTAGGGCTCCAACGAAAGCCGTCACGAATCATAAATTCTTCTTCGTAAACCCAATCGAATAAACCATTGATGATTCCATTGACAGCACTTTTGGTAAGCTGAACTATGTTCATCGTGCTTAGGTCTTGCACATATATATTATTGTTTAGTACAAAAGCAACGTTGCTTGCGTCAGGTGAAAATTTGGCAAACATAAGTTGGCTGCTTGCAACATCTTTTCCACCTAATTGGCTGAGTTGGTTATTACTAAAATCAAACAACCAATAATCACCACGGCTTTTTGAACGCCATACTTTTTTGCTGTTGGTATAGATTAATAATTTACTGTTATCTTTTGAAAAAAGGTAGTCGTCTATTTGCAGTGCTTCTTTAGTGCCTGCTGGCGTTAGTTGCTTTGCAGCAACTAATACTGTGCGATTTAATGTTGCAGAGTCATACTGGACTATGTCTTTGCTTTTGCTTTCACTGTCCTCAGTTTCACTCTCTTTAGAGGTTTCTAAAGCAAGGTAACCACTGCCGTCTTTAAGCCAGCGAATTTGGCCAATTTTTTCAGATTTAAATACTTTATCCTGATAAATTTCTTTAAGGCTAAGCGCTGAACCTGTTTGCTGCACTGTTGGTTTATTCTGTTTTTCATTAGTGCTTTGACAAGCAGACAGTGATAAAGCAATGGCTGTGGTAACAAGTAGTTTCGCTGAAAGCTTCACTATTGAAGAGGTTAAGTGTCTTTGTAGCATAATGTTCCTTAAACTTTTATTCCCTGTGACAAATGTACGAAGTCTATGCACTTGGCAAAGTACTGGGTAATCGAAAATGGGAAATTAACGGGTATCAAACAAGCAGGCACTATAAATTGTATACAATCTGTGTTCAAGTGAAAGTCGATGAACAGCCTGACTTTACCGTTAAATAAACTGGTCGCGCTCTTGAAAATGAACTGTTAGGCACCATATTTATAATCCATCCATATTTTACTGGCAACTAGTATGACTTACGCACTAGAGATTAGCGCATTAGAAAAAACCTATAAAGGCGGTTTTCAAGCTTTAAAAGGTATTGATTTAACCGTCACCAAAGGTGATTTTTTTGCCTTACTTGGCCCTAATGGCGCTGGTAAGTCTACTTCTATTGGCGTTATCACTTCATTAGTGAATAAAACTGGCGGTAAGGTAAAAGTATTTGGTTATGATATTGATACTGATTTAGAAAAAGCTAAAAGCTTTATTGGTTTAGTACCACAAGAATTTAACTTTAGTCAGTTTGAGCCGTTAGTTAATATTTTAGTGAATCAAGCCGGTTACTATGGCGTAAGTAAGTCTGTAGCAATACAACGTGCAGAAAAATATTTAAAGCAACTTGAATTGTGGGACAAGCGTGACGAACCCGCTCGTGCACTTTCAGGTGGTATGAAAAGACGTTTGATGATTGCCCGTGCTTTAATGCACGAGCCACAAATGCTGATATTAGATGAGCCAACTGCGGGTGTCGATATTGAACTACGCCGGTCAATGTGGGATTTTCTTCGTGAGTTAAATCAGCAAGGTATTACCATTATTCTAACTACGCATTATTTAGAAGAAGCTGAAATGCTTTGTCGCAATATTGCTATTATTGATGGTGGTGAAATTGTTGAAGATACCAGCATGAAAAAATTATTAGCGCAGCTAGATGTTGAAACGTTTGTTTTTGATATTAAAGTTGGCGCTACCTTGAGTGAACTGGAACATTTTGCCAAGCAATCACCGGAAATTGCTTATCGCGTTGTTGATGATCATACCTTAGAAGTTGATTTGAATAAGTCGCAAAATCTTAATCAAGTCTTTGCGCAATTAAACGTTGGCGATATTGAAGTGCAAAGTATGCGTAATAAAAGTAACCGCTTAGAAGCCTTATTTGTTAGTTTGATCAATAACAAAAAAAGCGACAGTAAAGCTAAACAGCAAACCGTTGCTGTGGGAGCAAAGTAAATGAATAACTCTATTGCGTTAAAGAGTATTTTAACGAAAGAAATCCAACGTTTTATGCGTATTTGGGTGCAAACCTTAGTACCACCGGCCATAACAATTAGTTTATATTTTGTTATTTTTGGCTCATTAATTGGCTCTCGTATAGGTGAGATGGGTGGCTTTGATTACATGTCGTTTATTGTACCTGGCCTTATTATGATGAGTGTTATTACTAACTCATATTCGAATGTAGCTTCGTCATTTTTTAGCGCCAAGTGGCAGCGAAATGTTGAAGAGATGTTAGTTGCGCCAGTACCTAATTGGGTGATTGTGGCTGGTTATGTTGGCGGCGGTATGTGCCGTGGTATTTTAGTGGGTTTGATTGTTACGTTTGTTTCCTTGTTATTTGTTGATATTCAACTGCATAACATTTGGGTGATTATTGCTACGGTAACACTGACATCAGCTACCTTTGCTTTAGGTGGTTTGATAAACGCTATTTTTGCTGGTTCATTTGATGATATCTCTATTATCCCAACCTTTATTTTAACGCCGTTAACGTATCTTGGTGGTGTGTTTTATTCGATTAGCTTATTACCTGAATTTTGGCAGGGTGTTTCTCAAATCAACCCGATTGTTTATATGGTAAATGCTTTTAGGTACGGTTTTTTAGGCATATCTGATGTGAGTTTAGTTACCGCTTTTGCAGTGATTATCTTTTTTATTGTGACTTTATTTACCATTGCTATGGTACTTATTTCTAAAGGCATAGGATTGAGAAGCTAAGATGACCGCTAACACAAATGAGAAAACCAACAGCTTAGATAGTCAAACATCATTGGGTGATTCAAAAGCGATTATAAGTAATCAAGAAGGTATACATGAAAAGCTTGAGGAGGTCGTTAAAAGACACCTTACACACCCTTTTCAAAAACCTTATCAGAAGCATACCGAAGAAGCATTCTCGCAAATGGATGCTTTGGTACAAGCTTTTCTAAAAGAGAACCCTGAAGGTGACATCATATTAGATGCTTGTTGTGGTGTAGGGCAAAGTACCCGTATTTTAGCCAAACAAAACCCACAAGCATTAGTTATTGGTGTAGATAAATCAGACCATAGAATTAATCGTAACGTTGAAGGTTTTGATAGTGATGATGGTTTCACTGCTGATAACTATCACTTAGTGCGCGCTGATTTAAACGACTTTTACCGATTAGTGAAAACGGCAGCTTGGCCAGTATCTAAACACTATATTTTATATCCAAATCCTTGGCCTAAGTCTAAGCATTTACAACGTCGTTGGCATGGTAGTGGTGTTTTTCCACAAATGACCAGTATTGGTAAAGAGCTGATTTTGCGCAGTAACTGGCGTATTTATTTAGATGAATTTCAGCAAGCCGCTAAACATGTTGATCTGAAAGGTGATGTTGATGCTTTACCAGTAACTGATGCGTCAATTGCCTTAACGCCGTTTGAAGCTAAATACCAAGCAAGTGGACAAATTTGCTGGCAACTTATTTTAGTACGTTAACTAGTTCGTTAATCAATTTTTGTACGCGGTAACCTGTGTGAACTGCACTGTGCGTGACGTATTTAAGTAAGAAACTTTGTTATTCATAAAAATTAACAATCAGTGTTTTTGCGGCGTGCGGAGTAGAACAGAAGGACAAATTTAGCGATGTAAGCGAAGAAACTTATCAATAGATCAATAAGTTCTATCTATATAGTAAAAAGGTGTAACTCTCCCTGTTACTTCATCTAGTCTTGATTTTTACTGGTAAAACTTACCAATATGTTTAGCTTGCCGCTATTGGGATATCCCAGTGAGTGATAGATTTGATGATAATATGACTACTTAAGGAGCTTTAAGTAATATCCTTTAAGCCTTTATTGT
The DNA here is from genome assembly GCA_913063325.1 of uncultured Colwellia sp. GTDB lineage: Bacteria > Pseudomonadota > Gammaproteobacteria > Enterobacterales > Alteromonadaceae > Colwellia. The sequence goes on from CAJXYE010000015.1 coordinate 59,829, forward strand.
TAGCGATCAAGGAGTAGAATAGCGGCAATAAATTAGCTACAACTTTCCCATTTCTCTATTCGAGTAAAAACAAAAAATGTTCACTACGATAAAAAATTCAGTACCAATGAGTGTTTGGTATATGTTGCTCTCGGCGTTAGGTTTTGCCTTAATGGCTGCCTGTGTAAAAGAGGTAAGCGGTTTAGGTATTCCGGTACTTGAAATTGTTGCTGCAAGGGCAATTGTGTCGGGCATTATTAGTTACGCTGATATTAAACGTAAAAATATTTCTATGTGGGGAAATAATAAAACCCTACTCATTGCGCGTGGCACCGTTGGCTCGTTTGCCTTGATGTTTGTTTATTATGCGGTAACCACCTTGCCATTGGCTGAAGCGACTGTATTACAATATTTGCATCCAGTTTTTACCGCAGTGCTGGCGTTATTCTTTTTGAAAGAAGTCATTCAACGTTCAACTATCGCTTGTATCATTATTAGCTTACTGGGCTTATTTATTATTATTCAGCCTAATTTGCAATTGGGCAGCTCTGTACAGTATCCGTGGATAAGCATTGGTGCAGGCGTACTGGGTGCATTCGGTAGTGCTATTGCTTATATTATTATTAAAAAGCTGACTAAAACGGATGATAGCTCGGTCATTATCTTTTACTTTCCGATGGTTGCCTTGCCCATCTCCATGATTATGCTAGGTAGTGACTTTGTAGTACCTAGTTTAGCTGCTACGGGGTTATTGATTTTAGTTGGCATATTTACTCAAGTAGGACAGGTAGGATTAACCAAAGCACTTAATAGTGCTGATGCAAGTAAAGCTACCGCATACTCCTATGTACAGGTGCTATTTTCGGTCTTTATTGGTTGGGCATACTTTAGTGAAGTCCCCGTTTTTACAACTATTATTGGTGGTAGTTTGATTATGTTGGGGGCATTAGTGAATGTGCTATGGAAGCGATAGCGGATATTTACTGTCGGCTTTTCTACTAAACTAGAATATTTGCTACTGAGTCAATTAACCTTAAATTGACTCAGTGTTTTCGTGCTGGCAATTCCAGCATATCTCAAAAGAGGAGGCATTAGTCTCAGCGCATTTTTCACAAACCCACTCGGCGTTGTCATTGCCTTTTGATGATTTTACTATGGCTATTGCACGGTCAAAATCAGCGTCATCAACAACCCAAACTTCAGGCCACACATCAAAAACCGATACTTCGCCAACAGCTCCTTGAGCGAATTCATTCTTTAAAAATGTTTCAATTCCCTGCACTTCAATGAGATTTTTAACATTGTTCACAATAAAATTATTTTCGTTACTATAAACTAGCTTCATAATTTAAATCCTTTTGCTATTTTTTTATAAAAATTATTAGGTTTATTTTGAAAATATCGGGTAAGGGGAAACCTATTTTTTACTTTTAAAAATCGCTTTTATTTTTAACCAAGCTTCCTTGCCTAATAAGGCGATAGACACCAGAAATAAAACTTCACCTGAAATAATTAATGTTGTGGTTGTTGCTGCCATTTCACCACCATTGATATCCATAAAAGGCAATGCGGCAATAACGCCCCAAACCACAAAGGATAATACTAAAAACAGGTAACCGAATGTCTTTTTCATCATATGCTCTTATTTTATTACCAAGTATTAAAATTTTTGACTGTTCCCACATCGTCTATCTCGTTCTTTAGGTGGAGATTAGTACCATACTCGTTTAAATGGTAACTCTACTGACCAAAAGGGTGTACTTTTGATAGCTCAACGAGTTCGTCTCTGACACTTGATAATTGCTTAGCGTAAATGGTTAAACTTTTTAAACCAACGAATAAACGTGATTGTACTTGCGAGAATCGACTATCACTTTGTGGCTCCCATGGTTGGGCTAAAAAGTCATCAACATTTTGAACAATGGCATGTAATGGTAACCAAGTAAGGTGACTATTCTTGGCTGCATAACCTTTTAATAATGAAATAGGGTTACTGCCACCACCAGAGGCTGAAACACCGACAGCAAAAGCAGGTTTGTGACCAAGTGGTAAACCGTTGGCAGAACCATTTGCTGTTAACAGTAATAAATTAACGAGAGCAGGGGGGATCATACCGCCCCATTCTGGGGCAATAAACACGACTGCATCACAGGCATATAACTGGCTTAATACCTCATCTTTATTACTCGCTAATGAGGCTGAGTTGTCCATGTCTTCTTGAGAAAAATCCTCTCTACTTATGCCGTAGTGGTCTAATAAAAAAGGATATCGTGATAAATCTAATATCGACGAATCAATATCTTGCATGTCATCTAATATGTTACTTTGAATATATTTTGCGACATCAAAACTTTTAGATTCATTTCTTTGGCTGCTACTTACAACGAGAATATTCAATTTGTACTCCAGATTTACCGATTAATTATCACTAGGTAATTTATTCTATTTAATGGTTTTTTTAAGCCGACTTTGAGTCATCACCGACTGTTTTAGTGAAGTTTGAATAATATTTAAATTCAAGAATATTGCCACTTGGATCTTTGACTATAAATTTCCCTGATTCATCATGTTGGGCTTCATTGGTAATTGTTTCAGCTAAAATAATCTCTATCCCATCATTTTTACATTTCTGTACTACCGCTAACCATTCAACTTTCGTCAAAATAGGGCCGAAATGATTAATTATAAAAGCAGGTTGCTTTTCTGAGGCTTGATGAATAGTAAGTTGGTGACCAAAAAAAATTATGTCAAACCAAGTCTTATTATCTCGACCCAATGAGCAGCCTAAAGTGTCGATGTAAAAAGAGCGAGCAGACTCTTTATCTGGCACGACAAAAGATAAATGAAAAGCACGAACCATAAATTTTTATCCTAATTGTGGGTAACCAATGTGAGGAACAAATGTAACTAACAAGTGTTGGTAAAACTATTGGTAACAATGTTATTTGGTTAAACGCTGTTTGCGACAAATTAGATAGCCAAATAAATACAACAGCCCAGCAACAAGCCAGACAATACCAACATAAAGCACTATATCACTTACTTTGTTAGGGTGGCGTAGCCAAAATTGTAACGGAAGAATACCGCGAACAATGCATAACGTTGCAATGGTATAAATCGCATAGTTTACTAAGGGTAATTTATCTAACACCTTACCGCTAAAACCAGCACCCGCTAGCGCATAAAGTCCGAGAACAATAAAAATACCAGAGGCGAACATAGTCCCTATTGGTGCTAAATACGTACCATTAACTGCCGACTCTACAATTATTGCTGGCGCCATTTGGGCAGCATAACATTGAGGGCCAAAGTAGATACAAGATAGATGCGCCGCTCCAGTGCCCATGGCGATTAACGCCGCTAACACTAATAGCAATATGCCAATTTTTGATTTCATTGTTAACTCCATTTTTTGATAAACGGGCAAAAGCACACCCTGTAATGTCGACACTTATCATGAAAGAGTACCGTTTATAATAGGCTGATTTATTAAATCAAATACCTCAATGCAAGGTTTCAAAGTAAAGCATGTGAACAAATCCACTTCAGCCTGCACTAATAAGCAGGTAAAGGATTTTCATTTCTAGCATCTTCTATATCTTCTTCAGAGGAAGACTTGCAAGCGTTCGACGTTTGACCACAAGTTCGGCCTCTAATTCGACTGCCTGTAGGAGCACTAAACTTACTTTTGATTTTTCTTAACTGAGCCAGTTGCGCTGTCATTGCACTTTTAGAATCCATGACGTGATGATTTACTGTAATAATTTCAATATCAAGGGTGGCGTTTAGCTTACTGATAAAGCTTTTTTCTTCTGCTAAAGCCGCATGAGTGAGTGTTGATGAGTTTTCTTCCATTTCGGTAATTAACGCCTCTAAGCGTTGGCGACTGTCTTTATAGTCTTGTTTTACTACTTTTTGATAATAACTAGCTGCTTTATTGATATCCTTTGTAATGAAGTTACCCTGCTGATACATTCTCGCGAGATAATAACTGGCTTCATCAAAGTTACTCTCACTAGCTTGCTCCAAGTACGTTATGCCTTGTGTGATATTGTTTTGATCAAACTCGGCAAACGCTCTATCAAATAATTCAGGACCATAATTTTTGTCAGCCAATCTATCTAAGTATTTATTTGCTAGGGATAAATCTTGTTCAACACCAATACCTTTTTGATAGAGTTGCGCCATGATATTAAATGCATGAAGGGAATATTTAGCTGCATTTGAAGAGGTATTATAAGCAGTACGTTTTAGCCAGCTGATCGCCTTGTCGATATCTTGCTCAACACCGTCACCACATAAATAGGCACTAGCTACAACAAGCTGTGATTTTGCGTCGCCCCAACGACCATATTTTTTTAGTTGAGTAAATTGATTCTTACAGGGGTCAGAAGTACAAATTTTTTGATAATTACTAGTTAATACCGCTAGCCTTTGTGTAGGTGTGAGGGGCGCCTGTTGTTGAGAAATGACTTCTGTACTAACGGCAGCCTTCGTTTTGTGCTTTGCTTCTGCGCTCATAGCAAAAGTGGTTAGTGTTAAACTGATGCCGATCAAAAAAACGATACCGCTAAAAATTCCTTTTAAAAACATAAATAACTCCCTGTATTTGAATGAAGACTCTGTCAGTACTTTATAAACCGATTAAACGTACCTAAGAAAGTGCAGAGATTAACAGGTTTTATGAACGAAAAAATCATGAGAAGTAAAACTAAAATGATACAAGATATGTCTATTTTATCCCCGTGGTTAGTAACTTGTGTTCAGGGTTAGTCGTCTGTTGTAAATACAGAATAATTTCTTTGTGTGCTTGGCGAAATGGTTTGTATAAGTGAGATTTTAATTCTTTTTTTACCTGCTGAATCTCAATGCCTTTTATTACGCAAAATAAAGCTAAGCCATAAACCGTTTCTAACTCAGGCAATGCAGACTGACGATTAAGGTTTTGGTTGTTACACGAGCCACAACCACCTTTAAATTGGTAAGCGGTATTAGAAAAAATAATGCCGAAACCCATAAAACAAGCAACTAAATCTATAGTTTGCGGTAATACTTCTTTGCCACCAGGGGGGAGAACGCCATTCTGGTTAACTAAAATCCCTGCCTGTATTTGCACTAAGTAAGCAATTAAGTCTTGTGGTTGGTTAAGCTGACTTGAGTGAAAAGCAATATCTATTGAAGGCGTTGAAGGTGCTAATTTATCACCTTCAACTTTATAACTTATGGCTGTATCTAGAGCTGAGTTAGCATTAGTAGTTACATTGACTTTTTCACCGCGAAGTCTAGATTCAAAAATTAACTGAGGCATTGGCTTTTGGGTAAATGTTTCAGCTGCCGTCAGTTTAATTGGCCATGATGTCATGCCAGAATACTTTAATGTGTTAGAAAAAATAGTCTCTGCCATTTCTTCGACACTTGTTGAACTACCCGGGTAGAATTTATTGTTAGGTAGAATCAACTCACTATTATTTTTAAAAAACTCACCATCAAGTTGCTCTATACACCAAGCGAAGGTATCAAAAATCCACTCTTTACTTGATTCATCAATGACAGGTTTTGTTTTGAAAAAATTTGATAACATTGATGGGTTGCCTTTATTTATGTTTTAGCACTTGTTTAGGGGGGGCTTAATGATTGTCTATTAGCTTATGAGCGAGATTATACCCATCACACTTGAAGATGCATCTTCAAGTGTGATGGGTATTAACATTATAAAGGCAGTTGAATTAAGTGCTAGCAAATACTTTACTGATTCGTAGTCAAAAATTAACAGCAGCGTAAATTATTTAATTGTTAAAGTTAGTTGTTAATGTTAATTGAGATCAATTGATCAGCATCTATTTGTAAACTGGTGGATATGTTTATTGATTGTTACTTGATTAAAGTTCATATTTACCAGCTGAAATTATTATACAGAGCTTCTTATGGTTGAAGAAAAAGTAAAATCGATAATTGATAGTTTATCTAATGCTGCATCGGATGATTTTATTGAAACTATTTGTTTATCATTAGCTCAGGCCATTAAAGCAGATTTTGTTTTTGTGGCAAAATTAAATCAGGAACATACCACGGCAACAACGTTATCCGTTGCTTCAAAAGGCTCTGTTTTAGATAATTTCACCTATGACTTAGAGTCAACCCCCTGTGAAAATGTTAGCGATGGTGCTGTTTGTAGCCTTGTCGAGAATACTCAACAAGCTTATCCGGAAGATCAATTACTAGTCGATATGAATATCGCTGGCTATGTTGGTGTGCCATTAAAAAATGCAAAAGATGAAACAGACTCAATCCTCGTTGCTTTATATCACCAGCCATTTAAAAATGAAAAAGAAGTCACCTCTTTATTTTTATTATTCAGTGGCATGATAAAAAAAGAGATGGAAAAGCAAGAGTTGATTGCTGAATTAAAAACCAGAAATGAAATTATTGAAGAAAGTAAAGAAGCTATCGTTGTTTGTGATAAAGATAAAAAAATTACTAGTGTGAACAAAGCTTTTAGCCGTATATCAGGTTATAGCTTCAAAGAGGTACAAGGGAAAAATCCAAGTATATTCAAGTCAGAACTTAATGATAGAAGTTTATACGTGGATATGTGGCGGAGTATAGATGATACCGGAGCTTGGTCAGGTGAAATTTGGAACAAAAAGAAAAGCGGAGAAATATTTCCCGAGTGGCTTTCAATCAATACTATTTGTGACGAAAATAATGAAATTTCACATTACATCGCCTTTTTCTTTGACATAAGTAAACGAAAAGCATCAGAAAGTAAAATTTACAAACAAGCAAATTATGACTTACTTACCGGTGTTGCCAATCGATTTTTATTTTCTAAAGAAACCTCGCTTGCGATTAACTCGTCAAAGTCAACCCAATCAGCAATACTTCATATGGACTTGGATTTATTTAAAGAAATTAATGACGTATACGGCCATGATTTTGGCGACGAGTTATTAATTCAATCCTCTGAACGTTTGCAAAGTTGTGTTGCTGAATCAGATTGTGTGGCGCGAATATCAGGAGATGGCTTTGCTATATTACTGAGTAATGCAGATAGTAGTGAAGTAATAGATAATACTGTTACCTGTATTTTAATGGAGTTTAGTAAGCCTTTTATCATTAAACAAAATATTTTACATTGCACATTAAGTATAGGTATCACCTCATTTTCGAATACTAATGAAGATGCGGGTGAAATAATGAAAAAAGCTGAAACAGCCATGTATCATGCAAAAGATAGCGGACGAAACTCATATAGCTACTTTACTCAAGAAATGCAGGATAAAGCTCACTATCGATTAAACTTAAAAAGCCAACTGACTAAAGCGATCAAAAATAAAGAACTCAGTGTGGTTTATCAACCTGTTGTTTCAATCGCTCACGAAAAAACAACTAAGTTTGAAGCATTAGTACGTTGGAACAATCAAGGAAAATGGACTTCACCGGTAGAATTTATTCCTCTTGCGGAAGAGTATTCTTTAATTAAGGAGATTGGCGAATTTGTTTTATCTGAGGCTTGCCGAACATTGAAGAAGCTAAAGTCACAAGGCTTTAGTGATATTGTTTTTAATGTTAATAGATCTGTTTACGAAATACCGTTAAACAAAAATGAAAATGATCAGTGGTTATTAATGATCGAGCTTCATGGTTTACAGCCAAGTGATATTTGTTTTGAATTAACCGAAAGTGCTTTAGCCCCTGATAAACGCAACAATGAAGTACTGTTTAATCAATTAAGAAGTGCAGGGTGTACTATTGCTTTAGATGACTTTGGTACCGGTTATTCATCATTAAGTTACCTACGCCGTATTCCTATTGATTATATAAAAATAGACAGATCATTTATCACTGATATGAGTACAAATCAAAACGATAATATTTTAGTCTCGACCATTATTGCCATGTCTAAAGCGTTAGGGAAAAAGGTTGTTGCTGAAGGTGTTGAAACAAAAGAGCATCTGCAATTGTTGACAGAGTTAGGCTGCGACTATATTCAAGGTTATTACTTCTCCAAACCTTTACCAGAGGAAAAGCTAGTTAGTTTTTTGAATGACTTTTCATATGGTTCATTCAACTAAGCAACAAATCGCTTAGTGACTAATGCCTTTCTCATCGTTAATTTTTTTATAACGCTTTTGGGCCGCCGCTTTGTCAGCAACAGACATGGTGGCTTTTTAGATGTACTGGTTGCATTAGTCACTACACTCGGAAATGGCGACTGCTAAGCTAAGTGCTGCTAGGCTTTAAATAAGGCAACCACTGTCATGCTATTTTTTCTGCGCACTGACTCCCATCAGATGCTCTACCTTAATTACGTTTTTAAAACCGGCGGCTTTTAATCGGCGGATGACACCATCAACAAAGCTGCTGCCTTTTTTTACTACGTGTGGGTTGCCAGTGTAATGAAAAAATCGTCCGCCTGGACGTAACACACGGTAAATTTCGCGGTAGAATTCTTCGCTATAAAGTTCGCCAGCGAGGGAGAAACGCGGAGGATCGTGAATAACTGAATCGAAGGAGATGCTTGGCATTGTACCTATAAGCTCATAGCTACTGCCTTGACGTTGCACAATGCCGTCATTGCCCAAGTCTTTTGACCAAGGGTTCTGCGCGCGCAGTCCCATAACTTCATGGCTCAGTTCTATGGTAAGTACCTCGCTTGCGCCTAGTCGGTGGGCTGCTATGGCCGCATAGCCTAGTCCGCTGCAGCAGTCTAATACTTTGTCACCTTTTCGTACCGCCTGTTGAGACATTTCGGAAGCGCTGGTAAAGGGATCTGTACCCTTGGATATATGCATTTTAACGCCGCTAATTTCTAGCAAAGGAGCACCCGCGGTCGGCACTAGCTTGTAGTAGCCAGAGCTGCGGTCTTCCAGTGGTTCCATATCTCCATCGCTGCAGAGGTAGATACGTTGGGTTTTCTTGACTATTTTTTTTAGTTCGTTAATGGAGACTTGATTGTCTTCGTCTAGGACTAGTCCCTGAGCACTTATGGAAAATTCTTGCTCTGAAATATTCAGATCAGTAGAGATCATCACGCAGGGCAGTCCTTTAGCAATGGCCTCCAGCGCTTGTTTGGCATTTGTTGAATGAAGGTAGTAGCCGAGCATATTATAGGTCTATTGGTGAAAAATACTGAGCGCATTATACACGCTTCAGCGCTAGGAACTTACTTATACCGAGTTGATTAAGTTCTTTCCCACTCAGCGAGAATTAAAAGGCTTAAAGGCAAGGCATTGATTGTTGAGAATGGTTATTCCCTTGTCAAAATCAATAACGCCGCATATAAGCCTTTTAAACTCGCCCTTGGGAGCTCATTGCTAAACTGATAACGTCACAAAATTAACTAAATATAGAATGACTATGTCTAATAAATGTTGTTTGTTCTAAGCTCATCAATGTAGCTCTGAGTTGGGAAGAAATTTAATCAAATTTGTATTACACAGCAAAAGGGTATTTAATTGCGTCGTGGCACTCATAACCTTCTACTTTAAAGTCATCCATGGTTACCCAAGTTTCAAGATCTTCTAACGATTTGATCTCTGGATTGATGATAAGTTTAGGTAGTGCCAATGGCTGACGCTTTAATTGTACGTTTTGCATCAAATCTAACTGGTCTTCATAAATATGAGCATTCACTATTTTGTGATATGCCATACCTGCTTTTTTGCCGGTGATTTGCGCCATAATAGCCAAGAAGAAGAATACTTGTACTTGGTTAAAGTTAAGCCCAAGTGGCACGTCACATGAACGTTGAAAACTAGTTAAGTGCAGCGTATCGCCCAGTAAAGAAAAGTTATGGGTATGCATACAAGGTCTTAAACAGCCCATATCAAATTCACCGGGATTATAAAAAGTCATAATCTCAGCGCGATCATCAATGCCATTTTTTAGGTTATCAACAATCTTCTTCAATTGGTCAATAGTACCGCCACCAGGCTTAGCCCAAGCGCGAGCTTGCACACCATAAACACGGCCCATATCATCTTCACCTTTACGGTGAGTATTGTTAAGCCAAGCATCATTTAAGTTAGCGTTTGCATCCCATGTTTTAGTGCCTAATTGTCGAAAATCATTAGCATTGTCATAACCACGAATATAACCAATAAACTCAGCAATAGCGGACTTAAAAAAGCTTTTACGTGTGGTTATTAAAGGAAACTCGTTATCACCAACATTGTATTGCAAATCAGCATTAATCACGGTTAAACAACGTTTACCTGTACGTTCGTTTTCAACCCAAGTACCTTCGTCGATAATTCGTTGACATAAATCTAAATAAGCGCGCATTAACTATTTCCTTTGACTGATTTTTTATTGGATTTCTTACCCTGAGAGTCACTATTTTGAGTCTTACTCCCTTGGCTAATGGCTGATTTTTGTTGAGATAAATGACCTAAATAAATAATTAATATACCCACTAAAATCATAGGAATACTCAATATTTGTCCTTTGGAGATAAAGGTAAAATATAAACCAAGGTGAGCATCTGGCTCACGGAAAAATTCAACAAAACTTCTGAAAACACCGTAACCAATGAAAAAACTGCCTGTCGCTAAGCCCAAGCTACGTGGTTTGCGAATAATCACTAACATGATGATAAGCAATACCACGCCTTCAAGGAAGAATTCATATAACTGTGACGGATGACGTGGTACTTGTAATGGATCTGTAGGGAAAACCATTGCCCAAGGCACATCGGTTTGACGTCCCCAAAGCTCACTATTAATAAAGTTACCTAAACGCCCCATGCCTAAACCAATAGGCACAAGTGGCACAACAAAATCGCCAACGGCTAAAAAGGATTTTTTGGTTTTTCGGGCAAAAATAAACGCCGCAAAAATGACCCCTAAGAAACCACCATGAAATGACATGCCGCCTTGCCATATTTCAAATAAATATAAGGGGTCAGATAAGAAGTATTCAAACTGGTAAAACAGTACGTAACCAACACGGCCACCGAGAATAACCCCTAAAAAACTATAAAACAATAAGTCGCTAACTTGGTCTCGTGTCCACAAGCCGTTACTTCTATCAGCGGCCTTGTTTGCCATAAACATAGCGGCAAGAAAGCCAATTAAATACATGGTGCCATACCAACGAAGTGACACTGGACCAATACTAAAAATAATTGGATCTATTACCGGAAATTGTAAAAACTTATCTGTCATTGCTTATCCGCTTTCTTAAAGTAGAGAGTTAAAGGTAGAAGGGTAAAAATTCGAAAAGTAAAATTATTTGTTCATTGCGCGAGATTATACCCTGTTATGGTTAAAAGGCTCATTATTATAGTGCTTCCCTGAAAAGTAATTGCCGAAAATAAATCAACTAAAGCTTTTTAGCCAAACATCATTTTGATAGCGACAGCAATAAGAAAAACAGCAAAGAACTTCTTCAAGGTTTTTACCGGTAACTTATTCGCATACTTAACACCTATTGGCGCAAATATTGACGAACTTATCACAATGCCCAATAATGCAGGAAAATATATATAACCTAAACTCCATTGTGGAAGATTAGGTGAATTAAAACCGGTAATAATGTAACCAAGAGAGCCGAACAGCGCAACCATTACGCCACAAGCTGTAGCAATACCTATTGCATGTCGTACAGATACACCAAAAAAGCTCAACGAGGGAACTAAAATAGCCCCTCCAGCAATGCCCATTAAACTTGATATAATACCGGTTACAAAACTAAGACATTGAAATACGCAAGTAGCTGGTAAATCTCTTTCTTTTGATGCTTTTATCGAAAGTAACATATAAGCAGCAAGAAAAATAACCACAAAAGAGAAAAAACTCGTTAATGCTTCACTAGACAGTGAGTCAGCAATAAACGCGCCTATTAAAGCTCCTACGGCAACTAAGATCATTAATTGTCTTGCTAACTGCCATGGGATATTTTGTTTGCGATGATGTGCTAAAGCAGCACTGGTTGATGTGATAACAATTGCTCCTAGAGAAGTGCCTAATGCCATAGGCATAACGACATCGCTACTAACGCCAACCATAGGAAGTAAATAAACCAATGCTGGTACTATGATAAGTCCGCCACCGATACCGAGTAAACCCGCTAAAAAACCTACGATGCTACCCAAAGCAATACAAGAAATTAATACAGTTAAAATCATTTTACTTAGCGGAATATCCGCTCCTAAATAGGTAATAGAAAGTTATTAAAAGCCCGCACGAATAAAGCCACCTAGGCCTAACGTCTCAAGTTGTTCATTAAGGTAATTATGGACTTGCTTGGCAGTTGTTAACGTTAATGTTTTATCTAAGATAATTTGTGCTTGTTCAAAGTCAATATGACGAATAACCCACTTGATTCGTGGTACGTTATGACCATTCATACTAATCTTGTCAAAGCCCATAGCCAATAATAAAATGGCTCCTGCCGGTTGTGCAGCAAGCTCACCACATAAGCTAATGGGGGTTAAATACTCTGCTGATTGTTTTGCAATGCTATTTAATGCATTTAACACCGCTGGATGAAAAGCATCATATAAATTGGCCACTTGACTATTATTTCGATCAACGGCGAGCAAATACTGCGTTAAGTCGTTACTACCAACAGAGAAGAAGTCGACACGTTTAGCCAAAGCTTCCATTTGAAAAATAACAGAAGGCACTTCTAGCATAATACCCACTTTAGGTCGTACTAATTTAGTTGAAACCGCCTGAGCTTTAACTTGTGCTTGCTGAAGGTTTAAATGACCATCTTCATTGCTTGCTGACATAAGCTCGGTCGTTATATCTCTGGTTAATTCAGCTTTAAGCTCAGATTTCAATTCAAAGAAGGCTTGATTAATTAAGCGAATAGCTTCATCAACTTCTTCAATACCCGAGATCATCGGCAACATAATTTCTAAATTATTTAAGCCTTGATTTGCACGTAACATGGCCCGTATTTGCACCAGAAATATTTCAGGATGATCTAAGGTTATTCGAATACCTCGCCAACCCAGAAATGGGTTTTCTTCATTAATAGGGAAATACGGTAAAGACTTATCACCGCCAACATCGAGAGTGCGCATAGTCACGCCATGCTTAGGAAAGACTTGTAAAACTTTACGGTATAACTTGGTTTGCTCTTGTTCTGAGGGAAAACAGTTACGATTCATAAAGGGAATTTCGGTCCTGTATAAACCAATGCCCAGTGCACCAAGTTTCGCGGAGTGTTCAAAACCAGCAGATAGACCCGCATTAAGTAAAACTTCAATGGCTCTGCCATCTTTGGTTATGCAGGGTAAGTGAGCTACTTCCATCACTTTATCGGTGAGCGCTTTTTCTTGGCTCAATAAATATTGATATTCTTGTATCAAGCCATCATCTGGGTTGATAAATAGCTCACCACTGTAACCATCAATTATCGCCTGTTGCTGATGCAGCTGACTAAGCACTGTTGCATTAACGCCCATAATGGCAGGTAAACCTAATGAGCGCGCTAAAATGGCGGCGTGAGAATTATTAGAGCCTGATAAAGAAATAATACCTAACAAACCCTGGTGCTGGTATTGAGCAACCGTAGATGCGCTGACATCCTCTGCTAACAAAATAAATTCATTGGGTAAAGCTAACTCTTCAGTCGCTTGTTGCTGAATATTGATTAATAAACGGGTGCCTAGATCTCGAATATCACTAGCACGCTCTCGAAAGTAACTGTCTTCAATAGCTTCGAATTGGCTAATGTAATGTTCAATGACCAGCTTTAATGCACTATCTGCGCGCCAGCCCTGTGATATTTTAGCCTCGACCTCTTGACCTAAATTGGCCTGCGCTAATAACTGCTTGTATACATCAAAAATAGCTAAGCTATCATCGTCAATAGACTCACTCAATTTACTACTTAACGCGTCAAATTCTGCACGGGTTTTCTCAACAGCTTGTTCAAAACGTAAAAGTTGCTTGCTGCTGTCAGCAGATTTTTTTAACGACACCGCAGCAAGGGCTGCTTGCGGCTGGCAAACAATAATTTCACTTAAGGCTATACCTGGCGCACCTGCAATGCCCTGTAATTGTTTAACACCTTGATTTTTATCTTGTTGTTGATTGAGTAAACTTTTCACTTCGGCATTAGCCAAAGCACTGGCGAGTTGTGCCGATAGTGTTACCAGAAAAGCCTCATCATCTTCAGTAAAGTGACGAGAGTTTTTTTGCTGAATAGCTAGAATACCCAACACTTTACGTTGGTGAATAATCGGCGTACCTAAAAAGGCATTAAACTCGTCTTCTTCAACTTCTGGTGCGTGGATATAATCTTGATGTTGCTGGGCATCAGCAATATTTAACGGCTCTTCTCGTTGACCAACTAAGCCAACTAAACCTTCAGAAAAACCTATACAAGATTGTCCCTGAGATGTTTTAGCTAAGCCATCAGAGGCCATTAATAAAAAATGTTGTTGGTGATAATCAGCGAGATAAATAGAACAGCAATCTGTCTTCATCGCTTTTTTTACACTGTACACCATACGTTCGAGCGCATTTTGCAATTCAGCCTCTTGACTAAACTGCAATACAATTCTACGTAAGGTAGTTAACATTCAATTCCTCAGCAATAATCTAATTTCTACAAAGTAAAAGTTTAGAAAAAAATAGCCCACAATAAAGTGGGCTATTAGGATTCTTAATACGAATCGAATACCAAGTCCATTGATTTATTTAATGAATTGGTATAAATCATAGTAATAATTAAGTGTTATTGGTACTAAGCGCGACGTTTACGACGATCAGGCCGCCTTTCATACGTTAACGGTAAAGCAAAACTAGCAAACTCTTTCATGACCATACGATAAACATCTCGTTTAAAAGACACTACCTGCCTCACTGGATACCAATAACTTACCCATCGCCAATCATCAAATTCAGGATGCGGACTATGAAGTAAATCAACTGATGATTCAGCTGCCGTTAGCTTTAATAAAAACCATTTTTGTTTTTGACCAATACAAACGGGTTTAGAGTCATGCCTAATATAACGTTTTGGTAATCTATATTTTAACCAATGTTTAGTTGAAGCAACAATTTTCACGTGTTCGGGTTTTAAGCCAACTTCCTCATGTAGTTCTCGATACATGGTTTCTTCAGCCGACTCACCTTCATCAACTCCACCCTGTGGATATTGCCATGAGTGTTGTCCAAACCGTCTTGCCCAAAATACTTGTCCCATGTCATTAATTATTACTATGCCGACGTTGGCGCGATAGCCTTCGGCATCGATCACAGGAACTCCTGACAATATATATAATACTTGCTTCAATTCAACCATATTAACGGCAGTGGAGCAAATGATTACTTTGATTTTTTGAGTAAATCTATGATAATAGTCACTAACCTTAGTAATAAAATATTTCCGGGTTAATTTCGCCTCTTTTATGAACATACCATCTTCTGAACAAGCGCTGATGCAAAGCGCCCAAAATCTAGCCGGCTTAACGTTAGGTGAAATAGCTGAGCAAGCTGGTATCGCTGTGCCTAAGAATTTAACGCGTAACAAAGGCTGGATAGGTTTATTACTAGAGCATGTATTAGGCGCCAGTGCGGGCTCTCGCCCTGAGCCTGACTTCCCCCATTTAGGCATTGAGTTAAAATCATTACCTATTAATGAACAAGCAAAACCTCTTGAAACCACCTTTGTCAGTGTTGCCCCTTTAACAGGTCTTGTTGGAATAAATTGGCATAATTGTTATGTGCGAAAAAAATTAGCACGAGTACTTTGGGTGCCGGTGATAACACCTAAAGATGTACCTATCAGTGAACGATTAGTCGGCACACCTTTTTTGTGGTCACCTAACCATGAAGAAGAGGCATTATTAGCTCAAGACTGGCAAGAGCTGACCGACATGATAGTACTGGGTGAGGTAGAAAACATTCATGGAAAGCACGGTCAAGTAATGCAGTTAAGACCCAAAGCCGCCAATAATAAGGCAAGAACACAAGCATTTGACCGCAATGGCAAACCTTTTATGACCTTACCGCGTGGTTTTTATCTTAAAATTAACTTTACCCAAGGTTTATTACATCGCTACTTACGGATTAACTAGCCAATTGACAGAACAGGTTAAAGGTTGGTGACACTGATCTCTTGCGAGATAATAACCGTTTCTCCAGCAGGTAAGGCTTGCCAAGCAGTATTGGCTGCTTCTAAACAGACATATTCTTGTTCCCCACCTAAATGAATATCAGCCATGGTATTAGCTAATTCAGCACCTGGATTCCATAAAACCCACTGCTGGCAATTATCACTCACTATTTCTATTTTTCGCTGCCAGTCATTATCAACAATAATCATTTTTTCACTGCTATGATATTCGCGGTCAATCTCACCTATACAACTAACACTTTGCTGTTGAATACTTGAACCATCAGTTAACTTATCACAGTAATTAACACCCGTTAAAGTCTCAATATTTACATTGCTAGGATTACTTACACCAAAATAACTATGTAAAGCGGCGCTGTATTGTGCATCTTGTTGAGATAGATTCGTCATGGCTAACGTTTGTTTAAAGCTTTTACCAAAAAATAATGTTTGTCTTAACTGGTAGGAGTTAGGCCATAAAGCATGCTGATTTTCACCAGTTAATGTCAAAACAAGCGTCACGCCACTTTCATCGCTATTTATACTGTCCATTTCCCAAAGTAGTAACCTAGCAAAGCCATGCTTCTGTGCTAGTAATCCACTTGTTTGTTTATCATTTGGGCCAAACCAAGGCCAACATAATGGTATGCCACCACGAATCGCTTTACCTGTTTGGTAATGTGCCTTCTCACTTAGCCATAAAACAGCTTCATAGCCAACAGGCTTATAACTTAAGACCTGGCCACCATATAAGCTAATTTGTGCTTGGCAATGAGTGTGGGAGATATTGAGACCAGCCAATGTTCCCTCCCCATCAGTATTTGAAATAGTCTCTTTGCCTAATTTTATTGAGGTTACTTGGGCAAAATCGTTGTCTAGTAGTATTTGAGTCATAATTATAATTTGTTGAGTTATTTTTCAGTAAAGATAAAAGATACAGCTTTATATCATGGCTGATTCTATAAGAAGAAAAGGCTGTTTGAAAGTATAAAAACTTACCTTATGCTTTTCATCTTGTTACCAATTTTTACCTAACGATAAAAAGAATGAGTATTCTCCACCACTTGCAAAACCTACCCCTAATACTGCGGGACCAAAACTGGTATCTGTGCCTAAATAAATACTACCTGAGTTGATTAACTCACTGTATTTTACTGTTTCGTTAACTTCCCAAACGTTGCCAACTTCAAGACTAGTACCTAAGTATATAGGTAAGCCCGATCCTCCAGGCCCTGGCACTTCACGTCCTAAGTCATACTGATAAACGACAGCGGCAAACGCTTTATGTACACCTATGAGGGCATCTTCTTGATAGCCTGACAAATTAAGGAACCCGCCTAACTCTGTAACATGCACACTGAAATCAGCATCATTATCAACCGTTGCAAAAGAGGTTATACCGACAAAGGTATGCCCTCTAATTCCGATGGCTCCGCGCCAACTTAAGTTAAAAACAAGCGCCTTATCCTTTTCTTCAGAACTTAATTCAGGCGAGTACTTGTCATTTAACCACTGCATTTCTATTCGTAATTTATTACCCCTTGTCGGGAAGTTGATGCTATTTAGCGTATCGTAACCATAACTTATAAAACTACCAACGCTCTCATAGCCATAATTTTGACTACCTTCAGTCTCAATAGCTAAATCCCCTTTTTTAGCTATAGCGCCAATTTCAATAACGCCCTTAAAGGAATAATCATAGCCTACGGCTAATTCAGCCGAATAATAATCATTTCTTAACTCAGGTCTTATTCTGGTTTTCTCCCATTTATCTTGAGCATAAGAGCCCCTAACTCGGCCATATATATCATGGCTCTGATTGAGCGGTTGATAAAATTCACTAGCAAGTAAAGTCTCCCAACCAATTCTAGCTTCATTTAACCAACGCCCACCATTACTGGTAATATCTGTCATTAGGTAGGACATATTTATAGAGGTAACCGACCGATTAGAAAAATCTGTCTTTAAATTAAAACCAAAATCGAAATAATTAGGACCCCAAGATTTAGCTTGGGTAAATAATGTAATAATGCGTCCTTGCTCTGTATCATCAAACTCAACGGTAACTTGCTCAAATTTATCTAATGCATAAACCCGATTAATTGCTAGGTCTACCGCTTCTTTTGTTATCTCTTTACCTAGCTCTATTGCAAAGGTTTTTTCAATTATATCGTTTTCTACTTTTGAATTATTATTAATTTTAACTGCTATGATATGTTTTGGTAACTCATCAAACCACTGCTTTGATTTCAATATTTTCTTTAACTTATACTCTTGATAATCGTCATCACTAATACTGAAGTTCATCAATGCTGCAGATTGTGACAACGCCACTTGTTCACCAAGTTTCAACGCTTCGGGCATAATAGACCAGTCTGTAGTGCTTAAATCATCAATCGATGGCCGTAGTAATACATCCTTTTCTGTCAGTAATAGTTTTTGTCTCAAACTGGTATTATTAGTGAGGATTGTTGATAACTGATTGAGCACTGACACTGTGCTAGTTAGATCATCTTGCGCGGCTAGTGGCGAACCGATATCAACAGCTATAACAATATCCGCCCCCATACTTTTTACTACATCGATGGGCATATTATTGGTGATACCGCCATCAACTAGCATTTTACCATCAATACTAACCGCTGCGACAATACCTGGAACGGCTGCAGAGGCCTTCATTGCCTGATTAATGCTGCCCGAGTCGAGTACAACCATTTTTGCCGTTGCAATATCAGAGGCAACCGCTCGATAAGGGATAGCTAAATCATCAAAGCTTGCAAAAGCTCTGACCGTATCAGTAGAGCGTTGCAAAATTTGATATGCACTTTGGCCCAATAATAAGCCATGAGGAACTTTAAACTCACCATCGCTATAACCAAGCCTTATCGCTATATTGTATCGATCTCTATGTTGCTTATTAGCATAAGATAATGACTCTCTAGGAATAAAATCAGAGAAACCATCAGACCAAGACAGCCCTAACATTATTTTTTCAATTTCATCAACGTCATAACCCAAAGCATACATGCCACCAACATATGCGCCAATACTGGTACCCACAACATAATCTACTGGGATATTGTATTGTTCTAATACTTTAAGAACACCAATGTGTGCAGAGCCTTTGGCGCCACCACCGCTTAAAACCAAACCGATTTTACCTCTAGTGTGGCCAGGAAAAGCTAAACTGGTTAACGTAAAAAAAAGCAATGTGATGAAAACAGAACGCATAATAGTCACTTAAAAAAGAGTGAGTTAAGTTTAGAAGTATTCCAATAATAATGATCAGCTTTTAAAATACAAGTTTATTATCACATCTATCCTTTGAGCTGACTTATTTCTCGGTGAGATAAAAATACAGCTCTGATCATTAATCGATGACATAAAAGTAAAAAACCTGTAATTTAAGCTTGCACTTAAAAGACAGGTTTAGATAAATTCTCAGGGATTTACTTGAGTTTTAAAATACTACTTGGTATAGCCGCGCGGCATATTACTCTTCGTAGTATAGCGATCACGCAGCGCATCTTGACGTGACTTTAATGACATGGCATTACCGTTAATCCACATAGCATCAACCTTAGTACTTATTTCAAACGGATCACTGCTCCATAGAACTAAGTCAGCATTTTTCCCTACCGCAATTCGACCACTGTTTAACTTGAAACTATCGGCAACATTGGCAGTAATTGCTGCCAATGCACTGGTTGCTTCTAGGCCGTTGGCAATTGCAACACCTGCATCAAAGCGTAACTGATTAATATTATGACTTTCACCACTATTACTGATTATGATTTTAACGCCCGCGGTGGCTAATTTAGCAATATTATCAAGAGAGTTATGCAATGAATCAAAACTGCCCGGTAGGTTATCAATTGCACTCATCATTACCGTCACATTCGCTTTCGCTATTTCATCGCTCACCAGTACCGCATCACTTGCGCCAACGAGTATCAAATCAAGCTTATATTGCTGCTTTAATTTCAATAACGCTAAAATATCAGTCGCTCTATCAGCGTAGGCAAGTAACGGCTTTTCACCTGATAATAAGGCGTACATTACCAGCTCAGAACGAGATGGTGTTTTAGCTTCCTTTTCTTCTTTCCCTTTCGATTTTTTCTTACTCTTCGCTTTTTCAAGTTTAGTTAAAGATTTTTGCGCATCTTCAAGTTGGTTGCTTAACGTTTGTAGTTTTAATGCTCTTGAGCCTTTACTATTACTACCAAGTGAGACTATTACTGCATTTTTCGGTGCAATAATGCTGTCAAATTCACCTGATAAATTTACCGTAAAACTTTGACCAGTAAAAACTTTTTCACCACCATGTGGCATAACTAAGTTACTGGTGATACCGCCCTTGCGCGCATAAGGGATTAATGTCGATTTAGGGTTAAAGGCTAAACTGGCATCAAAGGTTAAATCAGCTTTTTTATCAGAGCTGTCACGTGTGGCTGAGACCGCGTTCACTTCAACTAGACCAAGTAAGTTGCCTGAAGCAATAAAACCTGGAGTTAATATACGTCCTTTAGCATCAATCACAGTATCGACGCTAAGCGACTCAGGTGCTTTACCCTGGCTATAAACAGCGGTAATTTTTCCATCGTCAATAACAACGGTAGCTTGTGATAATATGCCTTGCTCGGCAACGGTGTAAACAGTCGCGTTAGTGATTGCAATTGATTCAGCATGTACTTGGCTGGTAGTTACTGCAAGTACGCCAAATAAGGCATAACGCAATGAAGTAAGTAATTGAGTATGTTTCATTGGAGTTCCTATTATTTAATGGCTGTTTTATTAGTTGGACTGACAAGATTATTATTTAGTTTTTGACCAAGTAAAAAATCACTTTTCGCTTGGTATTTATCATCTAACCTGTCGTAAACTTTAGCGCCATCAATAAATACTTGCTCTGCTTGGGCATAAACACTAAATGGGTTGGTATTCCAAACAACGACATCTGCCTTCTTACCTGCTTCTAAGCTACCAACTTCATCATTGATACCTAAAGATTTAGCAGCATTAGCCGTAATCCACTTAATTGCATCTTCTTCTTTTAGGGCAAAACCATTTTCATTGGCGCGATACATAACTTTCGCGGCTTCTTGGTTTAAACGTTGAATAGTAGTTGATGAATCTGAATGAACTACAGCACAAGAATTTTTCACGGCATCGACAATAGCTGTGTTTTCTTCAACCATATCAAAAGCTTCCATTTTAAAACCCCACCAATCTGGCCACATGGCAGCACAGTTACCATTAGCGGCTAATAAATCGGCAATCTTATAGGCTTCAATAGCGTGGTGAAATGTCCCTGATTGATAGTTAAACTCTTTACCAAGGTCTATCATAACTGCCATTTCTTCAGCTTTGTAACAATGGTTATGAATTAAAATTTCGCCATCTAAAACGCCCATTAACGTATCTAGCTCTAGATCTCGCTTAGGTGCCTCAGGGTTTTTACCTGCGCTATAATCACTGTCATACTTATCCCAAGCGCGCTTGTATTCTGTAGCAGCAAGCCAAGCACTACGATAACCGGCAACATTACCCATTCGAGTTGAAGGTAATACTTTTCGACTACCATAAACGCGTTTAGGGTTCTCACCGCAGGCCATCTTCAAACCATAAGGTGCATCGGCAAATTTCATGCCTTGCATGGTAACACTGGGTACATTACGTAAAGTAACACCGCGACCACCAAATAAATTTGCTGAACCAGGTAATATTTGTAAGCTAGTTATACCGCCAGCACGAGCTGCTTCAAAAGCAGGATCTTGTGGCCAAACACTGTGCTCAGACCAAACTTCGGAGGTATTAGGTGAAGTCATCTCATTACCGTCTGAGTGTGACTCTACTTGTGGATTAGGATATACACCTAAATGAGAGTGAACATCAATAATACCGGGTGTGATCCACTTGCCTGACATGTCGATAACATTGGCATTATCTGCCGATAAATCATTACCTACTTGGCTAACCTTGCCATTAACAAGTAAAATATCGGCATCATCAAAACGCTCACCTGTGCCAGTTAAAATAGTAGCATTGGTAAGTAAGGTACTTTGTGCAGGCATTGCTTGATAAGTACTTGGGTAAGGGTTTTTATTGATAACAACTTTAGCATCTTGTTTTTCATTAGGTAGACAAGCCGTTAAACCCAGTGACAACATACTGGTGGCAAGCAAAGTAAAGGCACTTTTTTTATGAGTAAATTTATTGGGTGAGTTACTCATAAATAAAGTGTGAGGTAATGATTTTTTAAGCATTTTAATTCCTGTAACGAAACATATTGCCCAATATCATAAATTTTTTTAGATAGAACAACAAGATTATGACGATAAACAGTCCTTTATCTACGTTTAATACCAATTTCATTAAATTTTTCCCTACTCAGAGCTACATTGGTGAACTTAGAACAAATAAAATTTGTTAAACATAGTCATTCTATATTTAATTAATTTTGTGACGTTATCAGTTTATCAATGAACTCCCATGAGCGAATATCTAATAAAGGGTAAAGGCTTATATGCTGCGTTATTGATTTTGACAAGGGAATAACCATTCTCATCAATCAATGCCTTACCTTTAAGCCTTTTAATTCTCGCTGAGTGGGAAATAACTCAATCAACTTGGTATAATTACAGTTTTTATTTAAATGCTTAACGTTAAGCAACGACAACTTTATTTCTACCACTATTTTTTGCTTGATATAGTGATTTATCGGCATGGGCCACAAAAGTTTCTGCATTGATAAAAGAGTCACTTTTCCACTGACTCACTCCAATACTGACAGTCACTGACATTTGCTTTTCTGCAATGTTTATTTCAAGCTTAGCTATTTTTTCACGCAAACGCTCCGCAAACTTGCGTGCATTAACCAGCTCTGTATTTGGCATAACAATAACAAATTCTTCTCCTCCAATACGCGCAACAACATCACTGCTACGAACCGCTTCAAGGCAAGTTTGATAAAATAATACTAATACCTCATCCCCTACTCCATGCCCATAACTATCATTAACGACTTTAAAGTGGTCAATATCTAATAACATAATAGATAGAGGGCTACCATGGTTATTGACATTGGCTATTTCTTGGTCAAGTACCTCATTAAAATGATGACGGTTAACGGCCCCTGTTAAGGCATCGGTCAATGCGAGTTGTTGAAAATGATCCTGTTGAGATTTTCGGTACTTAATCTCTTGTTGTTGCTGACTTACTGTGGCTTTATAAACATCACCTTGCAGTAATTTTCTCCGCATTTTTTCAAAAGCTAACTGCATAGACCCAATTTCGTCATTATTAGCAATACGCTTAAAGTGAATGTTATTTTGACCTGCAGACATGTCATTAAGTGCATAGGTGAGTTTTCTTACCGGACTAATAATGCTGTAATTAAGTACTAAGGCAAAAAATATAGCGGCTAACAAAAATAGTGACAAAGCAAAAATCATCAAATAACCTTCAGCTTTTAACGCTACGCTTTTAGTAAATATTTTTTTATCAAATTCATTGATGAGTTTATCTAAAATCGCATTTAAATTATCGACTTTAACTGACATTACCTTAAACCAGCTTGCAGCTCTGGCGCTCTTATCAGTAGGTAACATGGTTTTTAAATAAGAAAGTTCTAGCTGTTTATGTTGGGTTATAGCATTACAATACTCGCCACAACTTAATAACTGAGCCTTATTAGCAGCGTTAGAAAAAATTCGTAAGGTGTTTGTTTGCTGACCAAGTAATAAACTCATATTGGAGTTGCTATAAATATTCTCTTGGTTATTTTCAATCATTTTCATACCCATAGCTCGAATTTGTCCCATAAACTCTTTATAACGTAACAGGGCATTAATAGCTGAAATATCATTGGCATAACTTGAGCTTATTTCAATGTGAATTAAGCTATCTGATATAGATAAAAGCTGGTCAATTAACTGGGTATAAGCGTAATAAGTATCTTCAAAAATTACTGTCTTTTGATCTAAATTCATTCTATGGCGAGTTAAATTAGTGACGCTTTTTTGAATAGTAATCATATATTCACTGAGATTATTCTTTACTTTCGCGCTTCCTGATTGCTCAAGTAACCATAAAAAACCTTTCACTTTTTCATCGGTAATTTTTCGTCGTTCACTTAATTGATCAATGAAGTTCTTATAATTAGAGCTAGTATAACCGATAGATAAACCGCGCTCTGCCTGTAACGAATGACTAAGTTCATTAACCTCCTCAATGACTACATTAAGCCCTAAAACCATACTGATATTTTGATAACGTTGATTATGTTCTTTAAGAATGAATAAGCAAAGTATCAATACTGTTGCAACAGGCAGTAATGTTGTGATTAAAACTCGATGACTTAAGATAAGGTGCTGAGATAATTTTACCGAAAAAAACCTTAACCATCGATGTTTGGCATCTTTATTTTTTTTATAACGGCTAAATTCTTGGTGGCAATGTATCGCAGGAACATAGTCTAGATCTTCTTCTAAGATATGTTTTATTAACCATTGTTGCAAAAATAAAATAATCTGCTCTTTAACTACCTCTTGCTCAGAGACGTCATCAAACCATTGCTGCTTTAACACTGGTATTTTTTTAATAAAGATTTGGTGACTTTTTTTATGATCCGCTAGCTGCTGGTAATCTATTTTAGCTAACAAAGCTTCTTCTTTAGCAAAGTGTGATTGACAGTAATACTCCAGTTGCTCAAAAATACTGTCAATACCATCTTTCTCAAGTTTGTCATTTTTGGCCGACATTAATTGCGCTAATATAGTAATAAGCTGTTTATGGTCATTGTCTAGGCTATCAATCCCGACACTCATTCCCTCGTCCCAAACTAACTCTGCCATACCGACTCTGAACTCCTTTTTATAATACTCAAGCTAAATCGAGTAGAAAACAGCTTGTTAAATCTACTAAAACACTGGCTAGATTATAGAAAAAAATAGCACATGACCAATACAAAAAGAAGAATTACCCCCTTGTTTTATTAACAAATATCGACAAGATCAAAGCTTTTATTTTTTTATAACGAAATGCTAATAAAACGCTCGTTAACAAGATATAAAATAGCGGCGCCAACAGTTCAGACTTTACTGACCAGTAAAAATGTACAGAAACTAAGATGATAATAAGGTAACTTACATTATGTAAACGTTGCCATGACTTACCCATTTTACGTTTAACACTATTAACCGAAGTAACAGCAAGGGCCGCTAATAAAATAAAAGCAATCATACCAATAGTAATATATGGACGTTTAAGGACTTCATTAAAAAATAACGACCAAGCAAGCTGTAGATCAAACACTAAAAAATTTATCAAATGCATAAATGCATAAGAGAAAGTATACAAGCCTAACAAGCGCCGAACTTGCAATAAGTAACCTTGCTTAAGTCTTTTAGCTACAGGTGAAACTGTTAGTGTTACCAATAACAAATTAAATGCACCAATCCCGGTAAAATGAATAACTCTTTGCACAGGGTCTGCACCAAGTAAATCATTAAAAGCAAGGTAATATAAGTTAAATAAAGGCAATAAGGCAGCTAAGTGAATAACGGCTTTGAGCATCAATACTTTATGTGATGTAGTTAGTTTATTCCCCATAAAACATTAGCCTTAATAATACTTATTTAAATTCATGCCTTTATACATATCGGCTACCTCTTCTCCATACCCGTTAAAGGGCAAAGTTTCGATTCGATTTCGGGAAAATAGACCACCAGAAGTAATGCGCCTTTCACTCGCTTGGCTCCACCTTGGGTGATCATGATTTGGATTTACATTGGCATAAAATCCATACTCACGCGGCGCAAGCTTATGCCAAGTAGTTTGTGGCTGTTCACTAACCAGTTTAATCGACACTATTGATTTAATACTTTTAAAGCCATATTTCCACGGTACAACTAAGCGTATTGGTGCACCATTTTGTGGTGGTAGCGTTTTTCCATATAGACCAACACTCATTAAAGTAAGTGGGTTCATCGCTTCGTCAATACGCAACCCTTCCACATAAGGGTAAGCGATGCCGCCACCTAAACGTCTATCAGCTTGCCCTGGCATTTGTTCAGGATCATGAAGCGTTTCAAAAACCACGTATTTTGCTGAAGAATTTGGCGAAACTTTCTTGAGTAAGTCAGCTAAAGAAAAGCCAATCCAAGGAACAACCATAGACCAAGCCTCAACACAGCGTTCACGTCGAACCTCCTCACGCAGTGGAAAGATTTTAAATAAGTCGTCGTAATCTAGTGTTAGCGGCTTATCGCATTCGCCACCAATAGTTAATTGCCAAGGGTTTACTTTAAAGCCTTGTGATAGCTCAGCTGGTTGGTGTTTTTGGGCACCAAATTCATAGAAATTGTTATGGGAAATGACTTTATGTTCAGGGGTAAGAATTAACTTATCTGCGTTTGCATCAGTTTTATATTTTAATGGAGTAGTTTTAAACTGAGCTACTTCATCTTTATTAAACCAATCTATAGCCTTTGCACTCGCTGAATTAGTAAGTAAAACACCAGCACCTAAAAAGCCCATGCCTTTCAATAATTCACGCCTATTCATATAGACATTTTCTGGCGTTATATCACTTTCTTTTAAATCTGAACTCTTTAGTGTTTTTATAAGCACAGCTAATACCTTATTAAATTTTACAACTAATAATAAGAAAGGCTTAAGCTGAATAAAATTTCAACTATTGAAAACAAAAAAAGTGCGCCAACGGTGGCACACTTTTATAAAATTGATTAATGTATTTCAAATTAAAAGCTAATAAGACCTATAAATTAAGCGGCTTTGGCCAAGGTCTGTAAATGAGCAACGACATCATTAGATTCATATAACCATTGCACTTGTCCATCTTCTTTTTCAATACGTAAACAAGGCACCTTTCGCTTGCCACCTTCACGAATTAACTCTGCTTGAAATTCGTTTTTCCCACTGATATTACGCAACTCAATTTTCAAGCCTTCGCGTTTCATGGTACGACGAACTTTCACACAAAATGGGCATGACGGCAGCTGGTATAAACTTAACGTTTCTGTTTTACCGTCAATTTTAGCTTGTTCTTCTGCTGCACGTTTTGGTGAACGAGGAGAAAATATAAAGTTTAATAATAAAATTAACTGCCCTATTGGCCAGCGGATAGCTTTCATTAACATAATAAGTACAACTCTTGTAAATCAAAGGAACGAACAATAACTAACACGTTGTTTTGGTTAATTATAAACGTGAAATCTTTTATTTGATGTGCTTAACACCAAATTTGGCAGTTATTCTAACATAGATTAACGTTATTTAACTGCCAATCCCTACCACATTAAGTCATCAGGGATTTGATAATCGGCATATGGATCATCTGCATCCACTTCTTCTGTCTCTACCTTATCGTTTTGAACTAAAACAATAGTGTGATCAAGCTCAGCGACTTTAGCTGCGGTCTCACTGGTAACAAGGTAAGTCGTTTCATTTAAGCCACACAATGCCAATCGACCATTAACTAAAGCTTTATAAGTCATGGTATTTAGTGACAACTTTTTAACTTTATTATTAAAAGTATAATTGTATTCACTGTCACCATTAACGCCTGTTAACTGGTGGTGCCCAAGTATTTGTTTAATGCGTAATCCTTGCTCTTTGTCAGCAAGCTCTTTATTACGTGCGTCATTTAAAGCAGTATCTTTAGCTAATTTTTCAGCCTGTGACTTAGCTAAGTCTTCTTTGACTTGCTCTTGTAAACTGGCGCCATGTTGAACACCACTACGTTTTTGTTTGTTTTTTTTACGTTGGTCTGAATTTGCTTGGCGCGATTTTTGTTTAGTGGTTAAACCCGCTTTTAGCAATTGTTCTTGAAGAGAGGCCATAGTTTATCCTTACTGCATTAGTACAATAGATGAATCAAAATTGGCGTCATTCTACCTTATATTCACCTTGAAGTGCGAATCTATACTTATTAGCCATTAACGTGGAACCTTGCTAGAGCGATAATCAGGGTATGCCAGGCTCGTGTTCATTGTACTTTAAATAAGTGATATTGTGATATTCATTGTAATAGTTTAGAAAATTCAATAGCTAAGAAATCACTTACATTTTCCTGACTTTCAATTGAGATTTAAATAAGTTACTGTATATCAGCTCAATTATATAAATATAATTTCATAAAATAGAAATAGGAAAATGTATGTCTCAAGCAAGTGCACGCCACCTTTTAGTGGATACAGAAGAACAATGTTTAGCCTTAAAAGCAGAAATAGAAGCAGGTAAAGACTTTGCTGAAGTTGCTAAAGAACATTCAAACTGCCCATCAAATGCCCAAGGTGGTGATTTAGGTAGCTTTGGTCCAGGTCAAATGGTTCCTGAATTTGATAAAGTTGTTTTTTCAGCGCCTCTAAATACAGTACAAGGCCCTGTACAAACTCAGTTTGGTTACCATTTGTTAGAAGTTACAGCACGTGACTAATCAACTATTAAATTGAAGTGTTTCAGGCGTTTCGATTTAATAAGGGTAATAAAAAAGCCGCAACAAGTTGCGGCTTTTTTGTATCTGTTATTTGATACCAATTTGATTAAATTTCTTCCCTACTCAGAGCTACATTGGTGAGCTTAGAATAAACAAAATTTGTTAAACATA
>CAJXYE010000016.1 GCA_913063325.1 uncultured Colwellia sp.
GGTAAAGATCATACTTTATTTGCTTTATCTGACGGTAAAGTACAATTTGAAGTTAAAGGTCCAAAGAGTCGTAAGTTCGTTAGCATTATCGCTGACTAATTAAGAACTTCGATTTATAAAAACCTCGCTTCATGCGAGGTTTTTTTTTAGTTTTTTTTTTGAATTATCCCAATTTTATTAATTCTCACTGAGTGAGAGGAAACTTAATAGACTTGGTATGACTAAGAATAATTTTTAGTCAGGTAATACCAATCGGAGTAAGTAATTTAACACTTAGCGATAATTAAAAAGCTTAAAGACAAGGAATTGATTGCAGAGAATGGTTATTCCATTGTCAAAATCAATGACGCAGTATATAAATTTTTTAAACTCGCCCGTAGGGAGCTAGTTGGCAAACTGATAACGGCACAAAATTTTTGAAATATAGAATAACTATGTTTAACAAATTTTGTTTGTTCTAAGCTTGCCAACTTAGCTCTAAGCTGAAAAATTACTCTCTCCGTTTGGTATGAAATAGTTTATACTAGCGGTAATTGTAAAAGACTTACCATATTAGGGTTATTGAGATTCCATGAAATTTGTAGATGAAGCTGAGATCAGAGTTGAAGCGGGTGATGGCGGCAACGGCTGTGTCAGCTTCCGTAAAGAAAAATTTATTGAGTACGGCGGCCCTAATGGTGGTGATGGCGGTGATGGTGGTGATGTCTACCTGATGGCAGATGAAGGTTTAAATACCTTAATCGATTACCGTTTTGAACGTTTTCATCGTGCTAAGCGTGGCCAAAATGGTCAACCACAAAACTGTACAGGTAAAGGCTCTGATGATTTAGTGCTTAAAGTACCTGTTGGTACTCGTGCTGTCGATCAAGATACCGGTGAGCAAATTGGTGATTTAACGCATAAAGGCCAAAAAATGCTTGTTGCTAAAGGCGGCTGGCATGGTTTAGGCAACTTGCGCTTTAAAAGTAGTACTAACCGTTCGCCTCGTCAGAGAACTGATGGCACGCCAGGTGAAATCCGTAACCTTAAATTAGAATTATTGCTACTTGCTGATGTTGGTCTGTTAGGTCTACCTAATGCAGGTAAATCGACGTTAATTCGTAGTGTTTCTGCAGCAACACCGAAAGTAGCTGATTATCCATTTACTACTTTAGTACCTAATTTAGGTGTAGTACGTTTAGATACACAGCGTAGTTTTGTTATTGCGGATATCCCAGGTATTATCGAGGGTGCAGCTGATGGTGCTGGTTTAGGAACACAGTTCTTAAAACATCTTGAACGCTGTCGTATTTTATTGCACGTCATTGATATCATGCCTGTAGATGGCTCAGACCCATTAGATAACGCTAAAGTAATTATCAGTGAGTTAGAGCAACATAATGAAAAGCTAGCAGGAAAACCTCGCTGGGTTGTATTCAACAAACTTGATTTAGTGCTCGAAGAAGAAGCGAAAGAAATTACCGACAGGATCTTAACGGGTCTTGGTTGGGAAGGTGAGGTGCATAGTATCTCTGCATTTAATCGTTCAGGTACAAAAGAGTTAACACAGAAAGTGATGACTTTTATTGAAGAATTACCACCTGAAGAAGAAGAAGTGATTGATGGTAAAACTGTTGAGTTTAAATGGGATACCTATCACGAGGAAACTATCGCTGCTCATACACTAGATGACGACTTAGATGATGACGATTGGGATGAAGATGACTACGACGTTGAAGTAGAATATCGCCAATAGTAAGTTATGTTGATATATAGCACTTGTTTAGTTTTATAAACAAGTGCTTTTTTTTACCCTTTTTTCGTAAAACACGGAAATATTTTGAGAGTTTTTTATGACCATTTTATCTATGATAGTTGCGACTGCGGATAATAATATTATTGGCAAAGATAATGATATGCCATGGCACTTACCAGCCGATTTAGCCTATTTTAAAAAAGTTACCCTAGGTAAGCCCATCATCATGGGACGTAAAACCTATGAATCGATTGGTAGGCCATTACCGGGGCGTCGTAATATCGTTATATCCCGCGATGAAAGTTATGTTCCACAAGGCAAGGGTGCTGAAGGCGTAGATACTGTAACTTCAGTTGAGCAAGCATTGGCTTTAGTTGATGGTTCAGATGGTACTGAGGGAGTTGAAGAAATAATGGTTATTGGTGGTGGTGCTATTTACAAACATTGTCTGCCAGCAGCACAAAGGCTTTATATAACCCATATCAAGGCAAAAATTGATGGCGACATCCACTTCCCTCATTATGATGATGGTAGCTGGGAGAAGGTAGCTAGTGAGCTTAGGTCAAGTGATGACAAAAATGTCTATGAGCTAGATTTTTGTGTTTATCAGCGTAAGGCCTAATAATATTGGTGCTTAATTCTCTTAGTTAATGACTCTTATGAGCCGGCGAGAAAAGATAATAAAAAAGCTGCCCGTTATTCACGGGCAGCTTTTTTTATACAAGTTAGCTTAAGTTATCGTAACTTATTCGCTAGTTACATAATCTAAAATACCCATAGCTGCTTTACGGCCTTGATCTACCGCAGTAACCACTAAGTCAGAGCCTAATACCATATCACCACCAGCAAAGACGTTTTGTTTTGTGGTTTGTAAGGCAAAGTCAGAGCTAGCAACGGCAATAACACGGCCACGTGAATCTAATTCTACACCTGCATCCACCATCCATTTAGGCGGGCTTGGTAAGAAGCCAAAGGCGATAACTACTGCATCAGCTTCCATAACAAACTCACTGCCGGCAATAGGCTCAGGGTTACGTCTACCGTTTGCATCAGGCGCACCTAATTGTGTTTTAACAAACTTAACGCCGATAGTCTTGCCTTGCTCATCAACAGCAATATCAAGTGGCTGAATGTTAAACTCAAAGATCACACCTTCTTCTTTAGCATTTTTCACTTCACGTGGAGAACCCGGCATATTAATTTCGTCACGGCGATAAGCACAAGTCACTTGTGTTGCACCTTGACGAATCGAAGTACGTACGCAATCCATGGCGGTATCACCACCACCCAAAACAATCACTTTCTGCTTAGAAAAACTGACGTAAGGTTTAAGGTTTTTCTTATCATCAGCATTTTTTGAATCGGTAATGCCCATTATTTTTTGGGTATTGCCAATAAGGAAATCTAAGGCGTTGTAAACACCTGGGGCCTTTTCGTTGGCAAAACCACCGGTCATATCGGTATAAGTACCTAGGCCTAAGAAAACAGCATCATATTCATTGCTTAATTCTTCAAAGCTAATATCAACACCTATTTCGACATTTAAGCGAAATTCGATGCCCATACCTTCAAAGATTTCTCGGCGAGTTTGAATAACCTCTTTTTCCAACTTAAATGATGGAATGCCAAAGGTTAATAAACCACCAATTTGTGAGTTACGATCGAATACGACCGCATCTATACCGTTACGAGTTAATACATCGGCACAAGATAATCCTGCTGGGCCAGCGCCGATAATAGCAACTCGTTTACCTATTTTAGTTACCCCAGATAAATCGGGTTTCCAACCTTGGGCAAATGCGGTATCGGTGATAAATTTTTCAATATTACCTATGGTTACTGCGCCAAAATCAGCATCCAAGGTACATGAGCCTTCACATAATTTGTCTTGTGGGCAAACACGACCACACATCTCCGGCAAGCTGTTGGTTTCATGACATAAATCTGCAGCTTCAAAAATTCTGCCTTCGGTGACTAATTCCAACCATTGTGGAATATAGTTATGCACTGGGCATTTCCATTCACAATAAGGGTTACCACAATCAAGACAACGATCGGCTTGGCCAGCACTTTGATCATTCCCAAGAGGTTGATATATCTCGACAAAATCTATTTTACGTTTAGCGATTGCCATTTTAGGTGGATCAATACGTTCAACGTCCATAAATTGATAAACATTCTTACTCATAACTACTTCCTAATTTATCAGAACACGAAGTTCGGCTGTTGAACGACTACGATGACCTAAAAGAGTTTTAACATCGGTAGCACTGGGTTTAATTAATTTAAATAATGGCGAGAATTTATCAAAGTTTTGTAAAATTTCTTGCGCGCGTAAGCTGCCAGTTTCGTTAAAATGTTTATCGATAATGCCACGTAAATGTTCTTGATGAATGGCTAAGTCGCCTATCTCTAACATTTCAATGGATTCTTTATTCAGACGAATATCTAAATCACCAGTTTCATCTAAGACATAAGCAAAACCACCGGTCATGCCTGCGCCAAAGTTAACACCGACATCGCCAATAATTGTGACAATACCACCAGTCATATATTCACATGCGTGATCGCCGGTGCCTTCAATAACGGCAAGACAACCTGAGTTACGCACGGCAAAACGTTCACCTGCGCGTCCTGCAGCATATAATTTTCCGCCCGTTGCCCCGTATAAACAAGTATTACCCATAATAGGGGTTTGATGGCTTAAATAATCAACACCGACAGGTGATTTGATAGTTAATTGACCACCAGCCATGCCTTTACCGACATAATCGTTTGCATCACCGGTTAAGATCATGTTTAAGCCGCCAGCATTCCAGACACCAAAGCTTTGTCCGGCCGTGCCAGATAAATGTAAGGTGATAGGCGTAGGTGCCATGCCTTGATCGCCATGTTGGCGAGCAATTTCACCTGAAAGCATTGCACCGACCGAACGATCGGTATTTTGAATGTTAAATCTATATTCGCCACCTTTGCTATGGGCGACTGCATCGGCGGCGGCTGCGAGAATTTTCTTATTTAACTTACCTTCATCAAAGGCCGTATTTTCTTGTGTTTGATGTAATGCGGTATTTTCACCAGCAACTACTGGCGCAATAATGGGTGATAAATCAAGCTTTTGTTGCTTAGCACTGACGCCTTCAATTTGTGATAATAAGTCAACACGACCGATAAGAGCTGTTAGGTTTTCTACGCCTAGACGCGCTAAAATTTCACGGACATCACGAGCAATAAATTTAAAATAATTCATTACTTGCTCGGGCATACCTTTAAAGAATTCGTCTCGTAGAACTTGGTCTTGGGTTGCAACACCGGTAGCACAGTTATTTAAGTGACAAATTCGCAAGAATTTACAGCCTAAAGCCACCATAGGTGCAGTACCAAAACCAAAGCTCTCGGCGCCTAGAATGGCGGCTTTAACAATGTCAGTACCGGTTTTTAAACCACCATCCACCTGTAAACGTACTTTATGACGTAAACCATTGGTCACTAAGGCTTGTTGCGCCTCAGCTAAACCTAGCTCCCATGGACAACCGGCATATTTAACCGAGGTTAATGGACTGGCAGCGGTGCCCCCGTCGTAACCCGATATGGTAATAAAATCAGCGTAAGCTTTAGCAACACCGGCAGCAATAGTACCAACGCCTGGGCCTGATACTAATTTAACCGAAATAACCGCTTTCGGATTGACCTGTTTTAAATCGAAAATGAGCTGAGCTAAATCTTCAATCGAATAAATATCATGATGTGGCGGCGGCGATATTAAAGTCACCCCTGGCACCGAATAACGTAATTTAGCAATTAATGGTGAGACTTTATCGCCAGGTAATTGGCCACCTTCACCGGGTTTTGCACCTTGCGCTACTTTAATTTGCAATACGTCAGCATTGACTAGATAGTGAGGCGTAACACCAAAACGTCCTGAGGCTATCTGCTTGATACGTGAATTTTTAACGGTACCAAAACGGCGCTCATCTTCACCACCTTCGCCTGAATTTGAACTACCGCCTAATCGGTTCATGGCGATGGCAAGCGCTTCATGTGCTTCTGGGCTCAAGGCGCCAATTGACATAGCCGCGCTATCGAAGCGTTTAAACATTTCACTTTCGGGTTCGACCTGCTCAAGTGGTATGGGCGTACAATCATCTTTGAGTTTCAGTAAATCACGAAGCGTAGCAGTGGGGCGTTGATCTACTTCATCAGCAAATTTTCGGTAGTCGCTATAATTACCTGTATTTACTGCTCGTTGTAAATGGTTTACGACGTCGGGGTTGTATGAATGATACTCACCACCGTGCACATATTTTAATAAACCACCATGAGACATTTTTTTATGAGCTAAAAATGCGTTACGCGCTAAATTAATACCGTCTTGCTCGATATCGCTAAAGTCAGCGCCTTTAAGGCGGCTAGGTAAGTCGCTAAAACACAACTGTCTAATGTTATCGTTAAGGCCGATAATTTCGAATAAACCGGCACAGCGATAACTGGCAATAGTGGAAATACCCATTTTAGAGAGTATTTTCAATAGTCCTTTGTTAATACCTTCTCGGTAGCTAACAATAGCGTCACGGGCAGACATTTCTATTTGCCCTTGTGTGACTAATTGTTCAATAGTTTCAAAGGCTAAATACGGGTAAATTGCCGTGGCGCCTAACCCTAATAATACCGCATATTGGTGAGAGTCTCGTACAGAACCCGTTTCAACAATAATGTTTGAGTCACAACGTAATTGCTCATCGACTAAACGTTTTTGTACCGCGCCAACAATCATGGCAGCGGGGATCACTAATAAATCAGGCTCAATATTTCTATCTGAGAACACTAAAATAACGGTGTTTTGATTACGTACTAAATCAACTGCTTGATCACAAAGACGAATAATTGCTGCTTCTAAGCCTTCGGCACGGTCATAATGCATTGATAAAGTATCAGAGCGATAATGCTCAGGGTCTAATTCACGTAGCTGCTTCAAGCCGGTATACATAAGTACCGGGGTAGAAAATAGAATCCGATCGGCATGGCCTGAGGTTTCGTTAAAAACATTATGCTCACGACCAATACAGGTGCCTAATGACATCACATAACGTTCACGAAGTGGGTCAATTGGCGGGTTAGTTACTTGAGCAAACTGCTGACGAAAATAATCATATAAGGTACGAGTTTTACTTGATAGTACCGCCATCGGGGTATCGTCACCCATTGAGCCGGTAGCTTCTTGACCATTTTCCGCTAGTGTTCTGATTACTTGCTGAATTTCTTCATAACTGTAATTAAACATTTTGTGATACTGAGCCATTTCTTTATCAGTAAATGCGCAGGTACCAATTAAATTTGCTTCCAGTTCATCAAACGGCACTAAGCGACGGATGTTTTTATCTAACCACTCACGATATGGATGACGCTCTTTTAAGTCATTATCAATATCGGCTGAATGAAAAATTTTACCCGTATAGGTATCAATGGCCAGCATTTCACCTGGACCGACACGACCTTTTTCTACTACTTCATCTTCGCTGTAATCCCAAATACCGACTTCTGAGGCTAGGGTAATAAAACCATTACGAGTAATAACGTAACGGGCAGGGCGTAAACCGTTTCTATCTAGGTTACAGGTAACATGACGACCATTGGTCATTACTACGCCGGCAGGGCCATCCCATGGTTCCATGTGCATAGAGTTAAATTCATAAAAAGCACGTAAGTCATCGTCCATTAACGGACTATTTTGCCATGCGGGTGGCATTAATAAACGCATAGCCCGGTATAAATCCATACCACCGGCTAAAAATAGCTCGAGCATATTATCTAATGACGATGAGTCTGAGCCAGTTTGGCCGACAAAAGGTGCTGCATCTTGTAAATCAGGTAATAACGGCGATTTAAAGCGGTATGTACGCGCACGTGCCCATTGGCGATTACCTTTAATGGTATTAATTTCACCATTATGTGCTAAATAACGGAACGGTTGCGCTAAGTGCCATTCTGGCGAAGTATTAGTAGAAAAACGCTGATGGAAAACACAAATAGCGCTTTGCATGCGAATATCAGCTAGATCTAAATAAAAATTTGCCAAATCTTTTGGCATCATTAGACCTTTATAAATAGTGACCAAGCAAGACAAGCTAGCCACATAAAACTTTTCGTCGGTAATACGTTTTTCCGCACGACGACGTGCCATGTATAAACGGCGTTCTAGTTCTAGATTTCTCCATCCTGGAGGGGCATCAACAAAGACTTGCTCTATTGTTGGTAAATTACCGATAGCGATTTCACCAAGTACTGATGTGTCAGTAGGCACGGTGCGCCAGCCTATCAAAGTTAAGCTCTCATTGGCTAACTCTTCTTCTAATACTTTTTTAGACAGTGCAGCTTCAATAGGATCAGGGCTTAGGAAAATCATGCCTACTGCATATTTTTTACCTAGCTTCCAGTTATTGTCTGCAGCTACGGCTCGAAAAAAACTATCCGGTTTCTGTAATAATAAACCACAACCGTCACCTGTTTTACCATCGCTGGCGATACCGCCACGATGTTGCATACGATCTAAAGCGGAAATAGCGGTCTTGATAAGTTTGTGGCTAGTCTCGCCATGTTGATGGGCGATTAAACCGAAGCCACAGTTGTCTTTTTGGACGCTATGATCATAAAGCTGCATTCTTTTCTCCTAAATAATAAGCCAACTTACTCACAGGACAGTCAAAGAGGAATAAAGGCATGGAAAAAATGCATAAATACTCCTCTTATTAAGTAAGTGGACATTGAACATTACTCAGTTATTAGCCACACGTCAATTAAAATAGAGCTTTTGCTCGTAATTAATTTACATCTTTGTAGTGGTCTGTAACATGAAAATGAAATCTAATTATTCTAGTTTATTGTTATTACTATATTTTGTGTTTTTGTAAGTGGCTTTGTTTTTCATATACTGAAATTTTATGAAATAAAATTACATTTTAAGGAGGGGTATGTCGCAAGGAAATATTCAATATTTATTCAATTTATGAGCTTGGTGTCTCTATGATGGCTAAATTTAAGCGCGAAAAGCAAAAAAGCCAATAGAGAGATATCACTATTGGCTTTTAATTTTATAAGAGTGGGGTCTTGTTATGGCTGATAGCCACCGTCAATGCCCTTGGTGGTGACACTAACAGCGTCATGGGCATGGAGTGATTCTAAATGGTTGATGCGCAGCCAGAAGTCATCAAAATGTTCTGCTTGATTCATACTGTGTTGTAAACGACGTGCAGCGTCTTCACAAAACATCAAGTTTTGACCATTAAGACGAGCAAACTCTTGTTCATCTTCGCGCTTAACTGCAGCTTGTACGGGTGTTTGTAATGAATCTTCAATAAGGTCAACTAATTCGGTGATAGGGAAGTCATTAACAGTTGCATTTAACTTTACTTTCACTTCAGCAACAGAGCGCTGTGAATGAGGGGTAGCTACAATGCCTTCTGTTGTTCCTAACCAGTCATGAATATCAGTTAGTGCTAATTCACTCTGCTGTTCAAATTTGTCCTGAAAAGCTTTTTGTATTAATTGTCTAGCAAGAGCTGCAGAACACGGACAAGTAGATGAATAAGGTACATCAATGGTTAACTCAATAGTGAGAAGCCCCTTATTTAGGAGGCCAGTAAGTATAACCGGATAAGCTTTCCAGCCTTCTTTGCCACTAATGAGTGATTTTCTTCGTAAATGATAATCAAAGCTAAATTGTACCTTAGCTTGATCACTTAACTCTTGATGACTACTAATGAAGCCATCAAGTACACTCACCAAACTTTGGTAGTTAAGTACGTTACTGGTAGATAACTCATCAATAAGTAGGTAAAGGCGTGACATATGAATGCCTTTAGCTTGCGCATCTTTTAAATTTACAAACGCATCAATATGTGCCGAGACCATACGCTCGCTTTCGCCTTTAGAGGCGACCATAATAGGCATTTCAATGTTACTCATGCCGACCCAGTCAAGAGTACCTTCGGTTTGAGCTGTTGTATGATTGGCGATATCTGGCATTGATGTCGACATTTCGACTCCACTTTAAACGATAGTTACTAACTAATCTCCGAGGTTTTCTTATAATAAGACGAAGAGTAGATCTAAGGGCGCATATTCTAGCTTATTTTTTAATGGTAATCATTACTGTTGTTGATCTATAGATAAAAAATATACACTGATGGTATTTTTTCTTCTATTTTTCAATAAGTTTGTCTAGTTTTTATTACTGAGGTAATATATACCCGTTACCAAACAAGATACAGCTTTCAGAGTGCTTGAGCAATTTCAATACAAGGCGCACCTTTGTAGTAATGGTTATTCAGGAGAATAAGCTCCTGCATTCTCTAATAAGCTACATCCATGTAGCGCCATTACAAATAGGTGCAACGATGTAGTGATGTTGCTCAAGCGCTTTGAATGGTAATGGGTATAAGTAGATTCTTTATTATTGTCGGTAAAAGGTGTGCCTGTGAAAAGTGAACAAATAAGTTATTACTTAGATTTGGAGTTACTTCAAGATTATTTAGACAGTTTAGGTAAAACTATTGTTGAACAAATGTTCACTTTATATAGTCAGCAAGCTGAAATATACCTTCATGATATTGAACGTGCGCAACTAAATGCCTCCTTTTCAGATTGGCAAGAGCATTGCCATAAAATGAAAGGTGCAACAGCGAGTGTTGGCATGCACCAATTGCATGGTCAATTGAAGTTATTAGAAAAGCTAGATGCGCCGAAAGAAAGAAAAGCAGTATTATTAGCTGAGTTAAAGCAATCGAATGAGCAAGCAATACTTGCTTTTAAAGAATGGTTAGAAAGTAAATAAGAGCGGCTGTTTTTAATCAGACTTTAGCGTAGCAGCCCAGCATAGGGCTGCGAAAATCACTTAGTCTAGAGAGCCTACAAAGCGGTAGCCTTCACCGTGAATAGTATTAATAAGCTCAGGTGTGCTTGGATTTAATTCAAAGTGCTTGCGTAATCGTCTTATCGTGACATCAACAGTGCGGTCATTAGAACGTAAATCTCGACCGGTCATTTCTTTAATTAACTCTTGACGAGAAATTATCTTACCAGCATTTTTTATAAGTAAACTTAAAGCTCGATATTCTCCACGAGGTATTGCAATAACCTCACCTTCAGGGCTCGTCATTTGACGAGAATTGCCATCTAGAGTCCATTGATTAAAGCTTACTACGCTTTGTGTAGGCTCTGCGCTAGTTTGACCAATGCGACTCAGTATATTACGAGCTCTTATTGTTAATTCACGCGGGTTAAAAGGCTTAGTTAAATAATCATCAGCACCAATTTCTAAACCGAGGATTTTATCAATGTCGCTATCTCTACCGGTGAGAAAAATCAAACCAAGATCTTTATTTACGGTTAATTCACGTGCTAATAACAAACCATTCTTACCTGGTAAATTAATATCCATAATAACCAGGTTGATGTTATTTACTTTAAGCTGATCAGCCATACTATTGCCATCAACAGCTTCGAAAACAACGTAACCTTCGGCTTCAAATAAATTGCGTAAGTTAAAGCGAGTAACATCTTCATCTTCGACAATTAAGATTTGATAAGTTTGCATATTGGAGTTTACCTAATATTTTAATGGGTATTACTATAATGAGTGAAGTATCTATAAACTATTTACAATTATTTAACTATTATAGTCAAGTTAAAATGAAAAATACATTTTAAAAGCCATAATTTCATTAAGTTGCTGCTAACTCCACTGGAAAAGTAATATCAAAATTGACACCATGTTCAAATTCATTTTCAAGTACTATATGGCCATCTAATGCTTGGGTTACTAAGTTATAGACTAAATGCATGCCTAAACCACTACCGCCACTGCCCCGCTTAGTAGTGGTAAAAGGGTCAAAAATTTTAGCTTTTATTGAGTCATCAATACCGATACCATCATCACTATAGTTAATATGCAGTTGGTCACTTAAATTCATGATATTAATGGTTATTACTCCTTTATCTCGACCTTCGAAAGCATGATAAATAGAGTTGAGTATCAGATTTATGAGTATTTGATTGATTGGACCTGGTTTACTGTTAACGTATAGATCTTCCGGGCAGATAACAGAGGTAACTACATTGGCAGAAACAAGTTTTGCTGACAATGTTAATAATACCTCATCGAGTAAACCTTTTACATTGAAAGTACGCATTTCAGCACTCGACTGATCAACAGCAACTTTTTTAAAACTTGATATTAATTTAGCTGCACGTTCTAAATTGCGAAAGATAATGGCTACATTTTCATCGCTATCGTTTAAGAATTTTTTTAACTGACTAGATTTTAATGTTTTATTGTCAAATGCAGTTTTTATTTCGTGCAACTTATCAGCTAGTAGACTTGAAGCCGTTACACCTAAGCCTATTGGGGTATTAACTTCGTGAGCTATACCAGCAACCATATCGCCGAGTGAAGCCATTTTCTCCGTTTCTACTAATTGCCCCTGAAACTCATGCAACTTTTCCAATGTTGATAATAGCTCTTGATTTGATTCTTTGAGGGCATCAGTTCTAGCACTCAGTCTATTCTCTAACGCCTGATTTTGAGACAGGGCATATTGATGGTCATCAATTATTCTATTAATATGATTTTCAGTACGGTGCAATAATACATTGATGTTCTTAGCCAAGATATCAAGTTCTTTATAGGGTTGGCTTGCTAATTGAGTTTTATAGTCTTTGCTCTGCGTTATCTGACCAATACTTTCAATTAACTTAACTATGGGTTGATTGGTTTTATTGAATAACCATTGTGAAACAGCTAAAGCAAGAGCGAGAGAAACGACTAAAAAACCAAACGTTATATAGTGAAGTTTTTCGATAAAACTTTGTTTATCAAGTAAGCTAGTCTGAATGAATAAGTAACCTGACGTTTGTTGGCCTTGAGTTATTTTGACAATCAACTCTAAGTGCTCATCTAGATATCGAATAGTGCTTAATTGTGATATTTCGGAAATCTTATCGCCAATAGCTGGAAAGGTGTGGTTTTTATTGTAACTACTAAAAAACTCAATGCTACCATCTTCATTTGAGCGATATACATGTATACGATTTATAATAGACGTCGAAATTAACTTTTTAAGCTCACTTTTAAGTTTACTTTGACTATTGTCATTGTCGCTTGCTAAAAAATGACTACTGTTTATTGCTAAAATATTCGCCCATGCATGGGTTTCACTAGCAAGGTGTTGATTGCCTGTTTCATCAACTATAGAAATAATGCTTAAGGAAACCGCAAGTAAAATTATAGTGGTTAAAGCTATTATGCTCTGTAATAAACGACTATGCAGTGACATTGTGTTGATTAAGTGTGGCATGGTACCCAATAAATTAGACCTCTGTTACTTTGATGATAGCTGAGCTTGGTAAATAGTAAACCCTTTGTCTTTTGTTATCACACGAGTATTACCTATATGTTCTTGCATAATAGGCTGATAACGTAAAAAACTATTGGCTACTATTGTGATATTACCTTGCTTGTTGAGACGTTTGTTTATACCAGCTAAAAAGTCTTCACTGGCTTGATAATGTGTTTTGACACCTTGATGAAAAGGAGGGTTCGAAACGACATGTTGATATTGCTCTTTAACATCAGATAGACTATTCGATGGGAATACATTACCTGAAAGATCGTTTAAAGCTAAACTTTCTTGCGCTGAAGTTAACGCTAAAGCGCTGACATCAAGTAGTGATAAGTTTATATTCTCGTATTTCTTACCTATAAAACAGCTAATAACCCCGGCACCACAACCAAAATCAAGTACTTTTCCTGCCATTTTTTCAGGTAAATTACTTAACAATAACGCGGTACCTACATCAAGCTTTTGCTGACTGAAAACCCCAGGTAAGGAAGCAATGGTCAGCTCAATACCTTCAACCCTTATATGGTATTTTTTAAACCAATCTTGCAAGTTGAACACATCAGATAACCTTTCTGGCTGAAATAAACCAGCAAAAAGCAGGCAATGGCGTGCTGCATCAACTTTTTGACAACAAGATAATATATTTTGAGTTAATTTTGCTGCGGATTGAATACCGCCTTTTTTTTCACCGACCAGTAATATTTTTGTTGTCTCGTTGATGCAATGAGTAATTATCGCAAGAGTGAAGCTTAGTTCAGCCTTGCTTTTGGGGAAAGCTATGATGACGAGATCATGGCAGGTCTTTGTTTGATAGGTACTAGCAAATGTTGTCTGAACAATTCTTTCATTAGATGAACTGCCGTGTTTTTTAGTAATTGCCTGATAATCAATAAAGTTAGTATTAAAGCAGCTAATGCTATCTGGTTGATGGATATCTAAGTAGGCATCAATAAAACCATCTTCAGGCAAATTGATCAATAAAGGGGATTTAGCGTTCAGTAGTTCACTATTACGTAATAAAACTTGGCTAGGATTTGACAAAGACATAAGGCAAGACACAGTGCAATAAATGGAGAAAATATAATAGTTATATTCTACGGTAAATAAGTATAAGGGAATAGCGTTATTTACGGGAAGTTAATTGTACCTAGGTGAAAAAAATGCTTAAATAGTCGCTGTCCCTAATTCCAATTTAATGGTTAATAACCATTAAATTTTAATAGGGCCAGAAGAGGAGCGTTAACCAGGTAATTACTATTGTTTTGATAAACTCAAAAGCAGAGATCAAACTCTGTCGATAGTAATGAGGGGGATTAACGCCGAGATAAATGGCTATTTTGATCAGTTATTTATCGGTTGTGTGCTTTATACCGAATACCCGCTCCACTTGAAGGTGCTTACTTCAGGAAACCTGAGCGAATCATAATCAAGACACATTTTTTTGTTAAGGGTCATTCCCTTAAAAACAAATGTAACGACGAGTATGTTTTGCTCAGGTTTCCCCAAAGGGCTGGTTTATAAACGCTTTATGCTACGTTATTGATTTCGACAATAGAATAACTATTCTTTTCAATCAATGCCTTGCCTAAAGGCGTTTATAATTCCAGCTGAATCCTGCATTTGCAAGTGGAACGGGTATATACAGCACTGGGCTGAATCCCAACAACTGTCACTTTAATCAATAATTGTATTGATTTATTAAGTGGGGAGCTTCTGGCCTTTGCATATTAGCTAAAATACCAGCCCCGCTGTTGTTATGCTCTTCTTTGTAATTGCCCAGTTCTTCGCACAATGTATTTCGCGTTATTAAATTAGCACATACTAAGTATGTCTTTAATGATGCTTTGTACCCTTTATTTTCTATAGAATTTTATCAGATAAGCGGAGTAAACAATGAACTGGCAAGATGTATTAGCGCAGTTAGAATCAGGTTCTTTACGTGCAGCAAACCAAGATGATGCTGGTAACTGGCATGCAAATGTCGAAGTGAAACAAGGTATTTTAGCGGCCTTTAAAGCAGGTAAAAATATTGCCTTCAATGATAACTATCAAGGTTTTGTTGATAAAGATAACTTACCAGCTCGTCAATTTACACCAGAAGACGGTGTACGTTTAGTTCCAGGTGGCTCATCTGTACGTGCAGGTGCTTACGTTGCTGAAGGTGTAATCATCATGCCCCCCGCTTACATCAATGTTGGTGCATTTGTTGATACAGGCACTATGATCGATAGTCATGCGTTAATTGGTTCGTGTGCGCAAATTGGTAAAAATGTTCATGTATCAGCAGCTGTTCAAATTGGTGGTGTATTAGAGCCGATTGGTGCTAGCCCAGTAGTTATTGAAGATGGAGCATTTTTAAGCGCCGGTGTTGTTGTCGTTGAAGGCATTGTTGTTAAAAAAGGTGCAGTATTGGCACCGGGTGTATCTCTTTCTAAATCAGTACCTGTTTATGATTGTG
Organism: uncultured Colwellia sp.; assembly: GCA_913063325.1. Classification (GTDB taxonomy): domain Bacteria; phylum Pseudomonadota; class Gammaproteobacteria; order Enterobacterales; family Alteromonadaceae; genus Colwellia. The sequence goes on from CAJXYE010000016.1 coordinate 15,590, forward strand.
TTAATCAAGTCATGCGAGAAAAAGGTGCAGAAATTCCTGAACGTGCTGTTGTTGTGCCTGGTACCCGACCTGTTAAAGGTGAATGGGCACAAGAGCAAGGTTTAAGTATGGCCTGTGCTCTAATAGTGAAATATCGTGATGAACAGTCTGATGCTTCCCTAGAGTTAGAATCAATCCTTCGTTAATCCATTATCTTGTCGCTGTATAGTCCAACCTATGCGTCAAAAGTACTCATTGATAGTCATCAACTCCGTGCTTTTTTCTTTAGTTTGAACCATACAGCTTAAAGGTAATTGATTAATATAATCCATTGATTGAATTATTTAGATAAAAAGAATATTACTAATGACTACACCAACCTGGTTTGACCCCCGTATTGAAAATGCCTTAATTAACCATGAGTCTCCTGAAGATGAACAAGGTTACTTTGTTTATCAACTTGATGCACTTAAAGAGCATTTAGCCGCTTTGCAGCAACAAGACGTTATTAAGTTATGGTTTGCCGTTAAAGCTAACCCCTTATCAAAAGTAATTCAAACGCTTGATAGTGAAGGTTTTAACTTTGATGTTGCTAGTACAGGTGAATTAACTCAAGTATTAGGGCAAGGAATAGATCCCAGTCGAGTATTAAATACTGGACCTGCTAAATCAAAAAAACAGCTTGCGGCATTTGTCAAAAAAGGTGTTCGTACTTTTGTGGTTGAAAGTCTCAATCAACTTAATTGGTTAAATGAAGTCGTACTTGAGCAAGCAGAAACATTAATCAATGAAGAACAACCTAAAGTGCTACTTAGAGTGCAATTGCAATGGCATGAAGGCGAAAAAAATCCACTGGGTGGCAATAGTTTAACGCCTTTTGGTCTGTCAGTATCTGAGTGGCAGAATATCCATGTAGATAATTATCCTGCTTTGGATCTTTGTGGTTTACATATTTTTCAATGGGGAAATATGCTCAGTAATGAAAAAATGTTTTCATTATGGTCTCAAATGGTACCGCCATTAACTGATTTAGCTAACAGCATTGGTATGACGCTAGACGTACTCGATTTGGGTGGTGGTTTAGGCATTGATTATTTATCACAAGGGCAAACGTTATCTTGGTCTCAAGTTATCGAAGACTTGGCCGTCATCAAAGAAAAATCAGGTGTTAAAGAGTTATGGTTAGAATTAGGGCGGTTTGCTGTTGCAGAGTGCGGCTATTATGTTGTGCCAGTTGTTGATAGAAAAATGAATTATGGGCAAGAGCAACTAGTCTTAGCAGCGGGAATAAATCATTTATTACGTCCCGCGATCACCGACCAGCCTTTTCCTGTACAAATATTACGAGAAGGTTTTTCAGCTGATAAAACGTCTATGCAAGCTTTTGATATCCATGGTCCCTTATGTACGAGTATGGATAAATTAGGGCACTTGCTCTTACCTGACGATACGACTATTGGTGAGCAATTAGTGTTTGGTTATTGTGGTGCTTATGGATTTACTGAAAGCATGCCCTTTTTCTTATGTCATGAATTAGCAGCTGAATATGTTTATCAAAATGGCAGCCTAATTCAAGTTAGAGCAGCTAAGCCTGCTTCATCTTACCTGGCATAATTAAGGCTTAGTAGAGGAATTGTGATGAATAAATTTACCAAAGAGGTTATGTCCGTTGGCGAAATGGCCAGTGGCGCTAAGTTAACCGTACCTGTGTACACTTTTAAATCTGAGAAGAACTCAGCTGCTCCCAACGTTTATATTCAGGCCAATATGCATGGTGCTGAAGTACAAGGTAATGCCGTTATTTTCCAGTTGCTTGAGCTGCTTCAACACTGTGATTTACAAGCCAACATTACCTTAGTCCCTTACGCAAACCCAGTGGCGTGTAATCACAAAAATGGCGAGTATACCTTAGGGCGTTTTGACCCCATTACAGGGGTTAACTGGAATCGCATGTACCACTTTAACTCAAGTATTATTAAGCCTTTTGTTCAGCAAAATCTTGATGCCAGTGAAGATGAAATAAAAACCAAGTTTCAGCAACTTTTAGTTACTGAGATAGATCAAAAATTAGAGCACAATATTTGGGGCATCACTACGGGACAGCGTATTGCCTATCAGTTACAACGACTTGCTCATCAGGCCGATATCGTTTTAGACTTACATACAGGCCCCATTTCAAGTAAGCACTTATATTGCCCAGAATATGCGCAATCTAGTGCCGAATATTTTGATATTGAGCATACCATACTGATTGATAATGACTTTGATGGCGCAATGGATGAAGCCACATTTTGCCCTTGGTGGAGCTTACAGCAGGCCTATCAGGCTTCAGGTCGAAAATTCACTATGGGAGAAGGGGCTTTTAAGAAGGAAAGTTTCACCGTGGAACTTGGCTCTCAAGAGCAAATCGACTTGGATGTTGCTAAAACAGACGCACTAGGTATTTTATCTTATTTATCATATCAAAGAGTTATCGATAATAAAGAATATCAGCCACAAAAAATGACCCGATATGCTTGTTATCTAAAGGATTATAAAGCTTTATATTCCCCTATGGGTGGCATGGTCGATTATCTTGCTGAGTTTGGAAAACCACTCGTTGCGGGTGAGCCGTTAGCGCGAATTCTTCGTATGGATAATTATGGTGACGGTGAAGCATTACATAATATATTACTTGAGCAAGAGGTTATTCCTATTCTGCACTTTGCTTCCGCTAGTGTGAACCAAGGGACTGAGTTGTATAAAGTATTTTGTAATTACTTTAAGCTTTAATTTTCGATAATTTAGCTTCCTCTCACATAAAAAAAGCAGCTATTGAATATGTTCAATAGCTGCTTTTTATTTCTATACGAGAGATAAGTCGTTAAGGGAAAAACAGATAATTTACTTACCCTCCCTTAACTCCTAATCTTGTAGTGAGTTATATTTTTAAGCTGAATTGTAATGCTGCACCAAGGGTTTCGTTATCACCAGCAAAGGCGGCAATATCAACGGCAAATACATCCCAAGGTGAAATACCAATACCAGCAGTGTAAATATCATCATCAATATCATTTAAATCTGTACGATAACCTAAGCGAAATTGGATATGTTCATAAAAACGAAATTCAGCACCTACGCCAGCATATTTAGAAGGCTCTAAAGAGGCGAATTGTTTTCGGTCGGTTAAATCTATATCCGTTGCTAAACTTACCCAGCTATTTTGATAGCTTAGGCCGAAGCTAGTGCTATTTTCTAAAGTAAAAGCAATATCTTGGTCACTATGATGCACGGTTTGTTTCATCAAGTTATTGGTAACAAGTGCAGCATGCCATTGTCGTTCATCGCCCCAATTTATATATAGGCCTAAATCAACATTTGTGCCGCTCTTATCGGTGATATTTTCATCATCAGTGATTTCAAAATCATCATCATCAAAATCACTAATAGCGACGCGATTATAATAAAGATCAATCCGCTGATATTTTAATTTTGCCCCAACACTGACATCATAATTAGCGTGTTTAACTGCAGGGTAAGCAGCCATAACCCCTGCTTCGGCAATTGAGTAACCAACAGCGGTGGTTGCAGATGCAAGATCATTTAAGTCTAAGTCACCGGTTAAAATGGCATCATCTAATATTTTTTCATCTTCTTCGTTGTAGTCCATAGTCCCACCAATCCGTCCATATTGATTAGTGAAAAAACCAACGCTTAAATATTTATTAGGAATAAGAACTTGAAAATTCACCCCATTTCGTACTTTCACAATTTTCTTATCAATCTTTTTAAAGTCAGCAATAATATCATCGACTTGCTGATTCAAATTATTATTATAACTTTGTATTTCGTTTAAGGACTGGAAGTTTTGAAATTGAATGTTGTTTATATCATCGACCAATGTATCAAGGTTATCACTAATATCTTCTGTCGTATCAATCACATCATATTTGTCGGAGACCATGACACCAACGTTTAATGAAAAGAAAACATCATCGTCATTATCAAACTTAGTTAATAGTGCGGGGTTACTCAGTGATGAGGTGAAATCTTGGGTTAAGCCGGTAAAGCCTTGCCCTGTGCGTTTTGCGGTAAAACTTTCACCATAACTAGGAAGTGCAATTGCCATGATCGGTAATAACAATAATGTTTGTTTAAATTTTACTGAATAGCGGTTCTTTACAAATGGGAGAGTAAATTGTGTCATAAAGTATCCTGTGTTAAATAGACTGCATAATGACTTAAAATAGAAGTAGTAAATGCTTAATTGTACAAAGTATAGCGTAGCAGATTTGTATAGTTTGTTGATTTCGTAGATTTCTCTAAGTTTATTCGCAACATACAACGAAAATTCATACCTATTGGCAAAGCTGATGGTCGAAGTTAATGTTGAAGTTAGTTTTGCGGTGTTATATTATAACACTTATGAGTTGTATTATTTCGCGAAGCAAGTTTAAGAGTCGACAGGTTAGGCAGAGTGTTTTAACACTACTGCTTTTTTGCGCTAGCTTTTTTGCGCATAGTGAACATTATGCCCAAGTTGAGTTTGAGTTGTTTTCCACATTCGAACAGCATGACTGCTACTTATGCCAACACGGTATCGACTCTTCACCCAGCGCTATTGCACTATACCCAGTATCCATCGGTATAATAAATATTGATGAAAGTCGCATTACTAACTTAGTGCATATTTTATCTGCTTATGTTTCCCCTCAGTTGAGAGCGCCACCAAAGGCGCTATAGTTCTAACCTTTTTTCATGTTTTTAGTGAAGTGCTTAATCAGATTAAGTACTTCAGCTCGGTTGTTTTCCTGCGAATAAACGCGCAGTGTGAGCAATATTTCCATATGTTTTCGGAAACTAGTTTAATGTCTTTGTTTTTATCTCAAAATAGTATTTCTGCTCAAGAAAAGTCGCCTTTAAAAAAAATAGTTAATGCCAGTGCCTTCGGTGCAATTGTCACCGTTTTATGTTTTAGTTCAAGTGCTTTTGCTCATCAAATATCGGGGACAGTGCTTAATAAAAAAGGACAACCTATTACCAATGCTTTAATCGAGCTAGGTAGAGATTTACAGAAAATCCGCACGAACTCTCAAGGTGTATTTAGTTTTACCGATGTTAAAAAAGGAGCCTTTGAGCTTCATATTAGCGCTAAAAATTATGGGCACAGTAACCAACAAGTTGTTGTTAAAGGTGATATCAAAGACTTGGGTTTTGTTTTGTCTAGATCTGTAATGGAAGTGATAGATGTGCATGCAACACCTTTGCACAGTTCTTCAATAGAATCAGCACTGCCCATCAATGTGCTCAGTGCAGATGAGTTGAAAATGAAACAAGCAGCGACTTTAGGGGAAACCTTGAAACACGAAGTCGGCGTACACTCTAGTTATTATGGCCCCGTTGCCAGCACTCCCATCATTAGAGGATTGGATGGTCCAAGAGTACTGATCACTCAAAATGGCTTAGATGTTGGTGATGCCTCTCGTGTTGGGCCTGACCATGTGGTAGCCACTGAAACTAGCACGGCAACTCAAATAGAAGTTTTGCGTGGCCCTGCAACACTTTTTTATGGCAGTGGTGCTATTGGTGGTGTGGTTAACGTCGTTGATAATCGTGTGCCAACGAGCAGTGAGGACCAAATTGATTATTTGTTACAGTATAACGATGTTTCTAATGAACAGCAGGCATCAGTTAATATTCAAACGGGTACAGAAAATGTCGCTTTTCACTTTGATGGTTTCTGGCGAGACTCTAAAGATTACAAACTTGCAGGAGAGGCAGACATACATGAAGAAGAGCATGAAGAAGAGCATGAAGATCATGCTGACGAAGACCATGAAGAACATAGCGATACTCGTTTAGAAAATAGTGCCAGTACCGCAAGTGGTGCAACACTGGGTTCAAGCTACTTACTTGAAGATGGTTTTATTGGTTTTTCATATGGCTTTATGAATCGAGAGTACGGTATCCCTGGGCATAGTCATACAGAAGAGCATGATGATGAACTCTCGCACAATTTAGTTGATGAGCACGATGAAGGTGTTTATGCCAAAATGCAGCAAGATAGATGGCAGGTACTTGGTGAATATAATTTTGAACAACAATTTATCAGCAAGGTAGCAACAAAATTCTCTTATAGTGATTATCAGCATCAAGAAATCGAGTCAGGTTTAGTCGGTACCACGTTTACAAATAAGAGTACTGAAGCACGTATTGACCTATTTCACCAGAATACAGCAGGATGGCAGGGAGCATGGACTGTGCACTATAAAGCATCAGACTTTAAGGCATTGGGAGAAGAGGCTTTCTCGCCACCGGCTAAATCAGAAATGTTTGCTGTTGCTTGGTTAGAAGAAAGACATTTTGGTCCTGTGTTATTGCAATTAGGCGCTAGGATAGAGCAAGTGAATATAAATGCCGAAGAAAGTTTAATTGGCTTTGAAGATTCTCATGATGATCAGCATGAATCACTGACAGAGCCTTCGCATAATGAGCACCATGAAACACTCGTTTCGTTTGATCAACAATCATTTACACCAATAAGTGCTTCAGCGGGATTAGTATGGGATTACCAATCAGGGTATAACTTAGGGCTTTCACTGGCATTATCTCAACGAGCAGCTTCTTCTGGTGAACTTTTTTCATTTGGTCCACATATAGGAACAAATACTTTTGAAGTCGGCGCTATGTTTGATGTTCATCAAGAGGGAGATGAAATTCATGTAGAGTTAGCGGAGCAAGCACCAAGTGTTGAAACCTCACTTAATTTTGACTTAACGCTTCGTAAATTTAATGGTGACTTTGGTTATGTCATTAGTGCTTTTTATAATCGTATTGATGATTATTATTATCAGCAAGACACGGGTTTATCTTTTGTCGAAGAGCACGACCATACGGATGAGCACGAGGGCGAAACTGGCTTACCAATATTAGTGTATCAACAAAATGATGTTGAAATGTACGGCGGTGAAGCTGAGCTTATCTATCAAGTCTCATCAGCTTTTAAGACGAGTTTATTTGCTGATTATATTCGAGCAAAGCTAGTGAATGAGGACGAAAATAGCAACTTACCTAGGATCCCACCTATGCGCCTTGGCGCTATTATCAACTATCAAGCAGATAGTTTTGATAGTGAGCTAAGTGTGAGTCATTACTTTGATCAGGATGACATTGCTGAGCTAGAAACGAGCACAGATAGTTATACTATGGTTGATGCACATGTTAATTATTATATTGACGGTATTGGTGATGACCTAGTTATCTATTTGAAGGGACAAAACTTAACTAATGAGCATGCTAGAGTGCATTCTTCTTTTCTAAAAGATGTGGCGCCACTGCCAGGGCGTAATTTTAGTCTGGGTATCCGAGGAAGTTTTTAATTTATTACACAATAAAAGCTAGGTTGCTATTGCTTTGAGGAGATAGCAACCTAATCTATATTTTCAATAGATTATTGACAGTTATGCTTATTAGACCTATTGGATTGATGCAATAGGTTTAACATAGAAAAATCATAGTTTTTCTGGCGAGTATACGTTTTAGTAAAACAATAAAAATTAATATCACCCAAGTTATTTATATCTGTTAAAGGCTCAAATTGCACAAGGTTACTTTGCTCTATAACAGCGTAGGTATGATTAATTTTGTTGTATTTCTTTTCGGCATCAAAGGGAGAGTGGTTATTAAAATGATCGTAAACCTGAACCAGTAACCAAGCAATATGATAAAACTGCCCTCCAGCAGAAGCACTTAATTCTTTAGTTTTTATTTTATTTATTGCATCCGTATTCCAATCAAAACCACCAATAAATATATCTTTGTTTGGCTCTAATCCTAACTCAATGGCGCCATGTAGAGCTCCTATTGCCATTACATCGGAACTAGCCCAAACCACATCAATACCCTTGTGTCTCAAGTAAAGCTTTTTAAATTTACTCTTCGCATCCTCTGCTGACCAATTAGCAATAATATCCTGAACCAATATAACATTATCAATGTCGCTGACTTGGGCTGCAACACCAGTGCTACGTTCTAGAGATTGCAATATTAAGTCACCACTTAAGGCAAGAACCTTTAACTTTTTATTTGAGGCTACTGGTTTCTTTTTGGCTTGCTTAATTAGGCTATCAACAAGTAGAGCAGCGCCTTGAGCATTCTCAACGTGGTGCTCTGATAACCAATATTTATATTTACCTTGGGGGCGACCTAGCTGTTTATGAGCAGGTAATGTATGAGTATCAGTAAAGTTTGAGTAAGTAATAAAAGGAATTTGTGCTTGTTCAAGCGAATCAAAATACTTATATGCATTTTGTTTATAGGCATGGAATATCAATAAATCAGGTTTCTTCTGAGCTAACACTAATTCAGCGAGCACTTCTGCTTGGTATAAGTGGTGTCCTTGACCTTCAACGATAGTTAAGTTGATATTAAGGTCTTTCGCTGCAGCTTTAGCCACAGCGTAAGTATTAGACCAATAAGGGGTTAAATCGCGGGTCTGGCTTATATAGGTGACATCAATTGAGTGCACTTTATTAGAAAAAAGACTAATAGCCGTAATGGCTATAAGTAACAACATGTTTTTCACAATGAGAACTCTTTAATATTTTGACACTAATTTTATACCATCTGTAACAATGGCGACTTTCCCTTTTTAGTATATTCCCTACTGTCGCTTTAAAAGTCTTCTTGCGAACACCTTAAAATCTTAGACTAATTTTATACCCTCTTTAACAATGACAATTTTTCCATTTTTTAGTAAATTCCCAACTGTCGCTTTAAACGTCTTTTTACTAACACCTAAAGTTCTTTGGATTAATTCTGGAGCGCTTTTATCATTCAATGGGGTAATGCCACCACGGTCTGCTATGTGCGCTAATAATTTTTCAGAGAAGTCATTGACCTTATTTTTACTACCGCGCGTTAACAGAAGATCTAAACGGCCATCTTCACGTACTTGCTTAATATAACCTGGAATTTTTTTTCCAACGCGAAGATGTTGAAAAATTTCATTGTCGTAAAGTAAGCCCCAATGCAGATCATTAACAATAGCTTTGAAACCTAAATCAGTTTTACCACCAATAACTAAGTTTACTTTATCGCCTTGTTGGTATTCTGCCGGCCAAATATCAAGAAACTTATCTATCTTACTTGAGGCAGCAATACGATTAGTAAGTTGATCGATAAATACTCTAACGAGATAATACTTACCCACTTCCATTTCAGAATGTTGTTGATTGAAAGGCACTAATAAATCTTTAGGTAAGCCCCAATCAAGGAACGCACCAATTTTATTTACTTGTACAACTTTTAAAGAAACAAATTCACCTACTTGGGCTAAAGGTGTTGTCGTTGTAGCAATAAGTCTCTCTGCGGAGTCTAGGTAAAGGAACACCTTAATTTTCTCACCAACTTTACAGTCCTCGGGAAGGTCACGTTGAGGTAATAAGATCTCACCTAACTCACCACCGTCAAGGTATGCGCCTTTGTCGAGTATAGCAACAATGTTGAGTAGGTTAAATTTACCAAGGGTTGCTTGAGCTGTATTTTGAGAATCTGTCATGGAAAAAGCCGTGGAAAAAATTTTTCTTATTATACCGTATTCAAAAAGTTATACCCACTGATTTCAATTCGAATATTATTTACTGAGTACGATGTTTGTTTAAACAATAAAGAAGTAAACGGCTTAATACGTTGTTGAAATAACTAATCACAAAAACTTTATAATTGAACGTAAGTTGATATAAAAACCACCTTCAATTAATTTTTTTGTAATGTCATGTAAAATAACAAGTTAATAAATTTAATTGCGCAGCTCGATGTTTATTGCTTTATTCGACATGTATTTTGTAATAACGAGTTACATCTTTGTAAACACTTGTAACCAATAATTGGTTACCCTAGCATTAATAAAATAAAGATAAATTTGCGAGCAATAAAGCGTTCAGCAAATAAAAAATATAAAAATTTTAAAGCATAAAGGATTAAAAGTGGCCACTAAAAAACAAATTATTATACCCATCGTTATGTTAGCTGCAGGCGTTGCAGCCATGGTTGGTTTTTCTAGTATGAAGAAACCGCCAGAAGAAAAAGAGAAAGTTGATAATACTCCTATCGTCGCTGTTGAAAACATATCTGTTGCACCAATGACGCTAGAAGTAGACTCTTACGGCATGGTAAAACCTAAGTATGAAACAGAATTAGTCGCTCAAGTTAATGGTGAAATTGTTGAGTTGAGTGCTATTTTTGTTCGTGGTGGTTTTGTTAAACAAGATCAACTATTAGCACGTATTGATCCGAGTGATTATCATGCTGCGCTAATTGATGCTCAAGCCTCAATGGCAACTGCACGAGCAGCTTTAGAGAAAGAAGTAGCTCAAGGTAAAGTGGCAGAACGTGAATGGACGAAAATTGAAAATAGTTCACCGACAGAGCTAAGTTTACGTAAACCACAATTAGCGCAAGAATTAGCACGAGTGAAAGCCGCACAAGCTTCGGTTTTACGTGCCGAGCGTAATTTAGAGCGTACCGAAATTCGCGCACCTTATGATGCCATGATCGAGAGTCGTAATATTGGCTTGGGCTCCTTTGTCAGTGTTGGTAGTAAAATGGGTCATGTTTTGGGCACTGCCATTGCAGAAATTCGCTTACCTGTTGCCGATAATCAATTAGCCTTTTTAGTTAAAAATGAGTCCAGTAAAGCAGGTGTTAATGCTCAAGTTAATCTTATTGGCACTTATGCCGGACAAGACACCCTGTGGCAAGCAAAAATAGCGCGCAGTGAGGGGGTTGTTGATAACAAAAGCCGTATGAGTTATCTCGTTGCTGAAATTAATGACCCTTATCTGTTAAATAGTTTAAGTGATAGCAGCGATGCACCGTTACGGTTTGGTAGTTATGTTAATGCTAAAATTATGGGCTATGACATCAGCCAAGCCACCTTAGTACCTCGTTTTTTAGTGGTCAATGGTAAGGTAGCTATCTTAGATAGTGAGTCAAAATTACATTATGCAACCATTGATATTGTTCGTCAGCAAGGCAGTCATGTAGTTGTAGCTAACGGTTTAGCTGATGGCGACCAATTGATTGTCTCTGCGCTTGATTACCCTGTTGACGGTATGAAATTAGCGTTAGCAAGTGATGAAAGCCAGTTGGAAGAAAAAGAGCTTGAAGTTGAGCAAGGTGAAACTCAAATGGCAAATAATAAAGAGTCAGGGGAATAGAAATGAGCTCTCATGACCAGACTAATGAACAAAGCAGTAATGAGCAAAATGATAGAGAAAATTTGAATAGACCTCATGACGATATCGATACCCATAAAGGTATTATTGCTTGGTTTGCGCGTAATAGTATTGCCGCAAATTTACTGATGGTTTTTATCTTGATTGGTGGCGGTTTGACGGCACTAACCATTAATAAACAAATGTTTCCTCAGTTAGAATTTAACTGGATTTCATATGCTGCGCCCTATCCTGGAGCTGCACCACAAGAGGTTGAAGAAGGCATTACCATTAAGATTGAAGAAGCGCTTAAATCAGTGCAAGGTCTTAAGCGGGTGATAACGTATTCTAACCGAAGTTACTCCAACGGTTGGTTTGAAGTTGAGCTTGATTATGATGCCCAAGTTGTACTGGAGGAGGTGAAATCAGCTATTGATGCTATTCCAAGTTTTCCTGAAGGCATGGAGCGAATTAAGGTTGAGCGAGAGAAATTTCGCCAAGAAGTGATGTATATTTCACTTTATGGTGATTTAACTAATGGCGAGTTGAAAGAGCTTGGCCGTAAAATTCATAATGAAATACAGCAACTGCCAGGCATCAGTATTTCTGAGTTATACAGTGGCTTAGACTATGAAATATCCATTGAAGTGAGTAAAGATAAATTACGTGAATACGGCTTAAGTTTCAGTGATGTCGCTAACGCGGTACGTAGTTTTTCCCGCAATATGTCGGCGGGACAGATTCGCGCTGCCAATGGCTATATCAATTTACGGGTGGAAAACCAAGCCTATCGTGGTTTTGAGTTTGAACAAATCCCAGTGGTTACTTTGGAAGATGGCACCAAAGTCATGTTAGCTGAGGTTGCCACCATCAATGATGGTTTCCAGGAAGGCTTACAATATTCTAAATTTAATGGTGAAAATTCAATCACTATTTTTATCGGTGCTTCAGAGAATCAAAGTATTACTAAAATAGCCGATATCATGAATCGCTATGTTGAAGATAAAGCATCTATTTTACCTCCAGGAGTTAAGCTAGAAACTTGGGTTGATATGACTTATTACCTCAATGGCCGTTTGAATATGATGCTCGACAACATGAAAAGTGGTGCGGTATTAGTATTCTTGATGTTGGCGCTATTTTTACGGGTGCGTTTAGCCTTCTGGGTAATGATGGGCTTACCGGTATGTTTCTTAGGCACGTTATTATTTATGCCGATGGAGTTTATCGGTGTCAGCATTAATGTTATTAGTTTGTTTGCCTTTATTTTAGTGCTAGGTATTGTTGTTGATGATGCCATCGTTATGGGGGAAAGTGCCCATGATGAAATTGAAGCGCACGGTCATACTACTGACAATGTTATTCGTGGGGTTAAACGTGTCGCTATGCCGGCCACTTTTGGTGTACTAACCACTATCGCTGTGTTTTTACCCTTCCTCTTTGGTGAAGGTCCGTCCTCTGCCTTTGGCAAAGCCATTGGTGGGGTGGTGGTTTTATGTCTGATCTTCTCACTGATCGAATCCAAACTTATTTTACCCGCGCATTTGGTTAAAATGAAGGTGAAAAAATTTAATCCGAAAAACCCACTAGACAGACTTCGTTCCTGGATTGATACTAAGTTAAAAAACTTTATCAACAATGTATATCGTCCGGCTTTAGTGCGCTTTATTGAATATCGATATGCAGTGTTAATGTTTTTTATTAGCTTGATGTTAATCAGTGCCGGTTTATTTGGTGGTGGTTTAATTCGCTATGTTGGCCAACCTAAAATCCCTCATGATTTTCCTCGTATCAGTGTGGACATGAATATTGATGCGTCAGAAGAATCTACTTTAAATACCCTACTTAGTATTGAAAGTATTATTCATAAAGTTGATCAGGATATTGAAGCTAAATATGGCAGTTCAATGATCTCTGATATGCAAGTTGATTTGCGTAGCAGAACTAACGGTCAAGTGATGGTCAAACTCGTTATTCCAAAAGAAAGAGCTATCAATACCTTTGAGCTGGCAGATTTATGGCGTAAGGCAATTCCTGACTATCCAGGTGTTAAATCTCTTACTATTAGTGATAATTTGTTTGGCGGTGGCCGAGATGATGGTGATATTGCTTTTAGACTGGAAAGCCAAGATGATGCTCAGTTACTGGCGGCGGCACAAGAGCTGAAACTTAAACTTAATTCGCTTAAAGGGGTGGGTGATGTTAATGACTCTCGCCAAACCAGTGCTAAAGAAGTGCAGTTCACATTAAAGCCTTTAGCCTATAGTTTAGGATTAACGCTGGAGAGTATTGCCTCGCAAGTGAGTTATAGCTTTTATGGCTTAGAAGCGCAGCGTATTTTACGTGATAGTGAAGAAGTTAAGGTCATGGTACGTTATCCGCTTGAGCAACGCAGCAGTGTTGGTCATGTTGATGATGTCATGATCCAAGCGCCTAATGGTGCAGAATTGCCTTTATCTGAGTTAGCTGAAATTATTCTTACCGATGGTGTTACGCGTATTCGTCGTGAAAATGGTAACCGTACTATTAATGTCTGGGCATCGGTAGATGCTGAGCAGGTTGAACCTTTTGAAGTGGCTAAAGATATCCGTGATAATTTTGTACCACAGTTATTGCGTAAATATCCTTTGGTGAAAAGTGAAGTGTCGGGACGTATTCAGGAAGAAATGGATGGCGCAGCGGAGCAGTTCCGTGACCTCATGATTTCGATCATGATTATATTTTCACTCTTGGCTATTCCATTGAAGTCTTACTCACAAGCACTGATGATCTTGACCGTTATCCCATTTGGTGTCATTGGCGCAGTATTTGGTCATATGATATTAGGTTTAGATTTAAGTGTCTTGTCCATGTTTGGTATTGCAGCCGCATCGGGCGTGGTAGTGAATGACTCGCTAGTGATGGTGGATTTTGTTAATAAAGCAAGGCAGCGTGGTGAAACCTTAAAAGATGCGGTAATACATGCTGGCACCAAGCGTTTTCGCGCCATCATGTTAACGTCAATTACCACCTTCATTGGCCTAGTACCTATTATTTTCTTTGAAACCAGTGCTCAGGCGCAAATAGTGATCCCTATGGCGGTATCACTGTCGTTTGGTGTGTTATTTGCCACTATAGTAACTTTAGTGTTTATTCCTAGCCTTTACCTGATCATTGAAGATATACGTGTGCAGGCAAGGCGCTTGATAAACGCCATTAAACGCATGTTATTTAGTACGGATTCTACGGATAGGTCTAAAGCGTAAGCCCGCCCCGTTTAATCGAAAAATAAGAATCATTTAGTAAAAACCACCGCTTAGTCGGTGGTTTTTTTGTGCTGTTAATGGCCTTAATTAGTGCTAATTAATTTAATTAATATAGTGTCTGACAAATATGCCTCATCAACATTTTCTAGTTTATTGTAACTAATCATCGAGCGAAGACCATCAATGTAAGCTTGGTCTCTTTCAGAATATTTATCTAATGTACCTGCTAGTTCTAGGTCTGGAATCGCCTTATCTTCTTGGCGTAATTTTGCTCGTAACCCCCTAAGATTTTTGTAGACGCCAGTAGTTTAACTAAATATAGAATGACTATGTTTAACAAACTTCCTTTGTTCTAAGTTCATCAATGTAGATCTGAGTTGGGAAGAAATTTAATCAAATTGATATTAGTTGAAGCAATGAATCTTGCAATGAGGATTTATTGAGGTGATGTTTTTTAATAGCAATTAATGCTATAAATAATATTCTCTAAGACTGTTTAGTAAATGCAGCAACCATAATGGCCAAAGTTGAGCTTTAAATACCGTATGATCGAACGACTAAAACAAATACTACTGCTATTTTGTTTATTAACGATTGGCTTGTTAAGCGGTGTTCATAAAAGTTGGGCACAAGATAATCAATTACAAAACAAACTTAACGAAATTAATCAGCAAGTAGATAAACAG
Organism: uncultured Colwellia sp.; assembly: GCA_913063325.1. Classification (GTDB taxonomy): domain Bacteria; phylum Pseudomonadota; class Gammaproteobacteria; order Enterobacterales; family Alteromonadaceae; genus Colwellia. Next base: position 30,695 of record CAJXYE010000016.1, read on the forward strand.
GCTGCATTGAAAGCGTTATTACATCTCATTGAATCACCCGCGCTCGATAAGGAGGATAAGGCCGAAATATTACTTAGCCAAGGAAAAGTACTCTTTAGCTTACATCGATACAATCAGGGGATTGATGTGGTTAATAAAGCCATCGAATTAAGCCAAAAAGCTAATCGACCAGGCTTAGCAGCGCAAGCCCATAAAATGCTCGGCATACTGCTTTATTATCAAGGGGAATTGAAGTTTGCATTACAAGCTTATCAAAAATCCTTGGCTTATTATGACAATAACAAAGTTCATGACACTAATAGTTTTTCCATCGAACGTGCTAACTTATTAAATAATATTGCCCTTGTTTATACCTCATTAGGACAACCTGATTTAGCTTTGATAAATTATCAGCTTGTTGAGCCTTTGTATGCCCGTTATGGTGATGAAATCGATAAAATTGATGTTAGGTATAATATTGCGGCTTTGCATATTAGCTTAAGACGCTTTGATAGCGCCATTGTTATGTTAAGAGTGATAATAGAAAAACGTCAGCAACTTAACGATGATTATGGCGTTGCTTCAGCAAGAGCTGACTTAGGTATTGCTTATAAACATTCAGGCAAGTTCAAGTTAGCAAAAGAAAATATACTTGCAGCGTTGCTGTATTTTCAAAAATACGATTATAAGCATGATATTGCTTCACAGCTGCATAATATGTCTGAAATAAATAATGATATGTTTAATGTAGAGCAAGCTATGTCTTATGGTAAAAAAGCATTAATAATCAGTAAAGAGGTGGGTCACCAAAAAGCCTATGCGGGTAGCTTACAGAGTTTAGCGAAAGCTTTTTTTTATTCAGGTGACTTAATACAAGCAGAACAATACATAGAGCGCTCAATTGCTGTGGGAAGAAAAATTGATTACCAAACACTACTCACTGAAAATTTTGCTATGTCTGCTTTGATCAGTGCCAGTAATCAACAGTTTATTAAAGCACTTACAGAGCAACAAAAATATGAAAAAAGTTACCTGCTTACTTCTAATAATACCCTTAATGATAAATTAGCTGAATTTGAATCGGACCAGCTTAGTCAGAAAATTGTCGATTTAGAACAGCGTCGAAAATTGCAGATTTTAAATTCAGCTAAAATTGAGCAACAGCAAACACTTATCATTATATCCGTAATGCTCATATTAGTTGTAGCCTTCTTTATTTACCGTCGTTATCTTGAAACACGACTAACACAAGAGTTGGAATTACGCGTTAAACAACGAACGCGTGAACTTGAAAATTTAACCAAGGAGTTAGAAAAAGCAGACCAAGTTAAAAGTCAATTTTTAACAAATATGAGCCATGAGATTCGTACTCCGCTTACTGCAATTCTTGGTCATGCTGAAGCGATTATCTATGACGATATTGATAAAGATAAAGTAAAAGAAGATATTGAGGTTATTCACGGTAATAGTTTGCATTTACTTGAACTAATTAATGATATTTTGGATTTAAGTCGCATTGAAGCCAATAAACTTGAATTAGAAATACAGCCATTGGATTTAGGTGAAATGATTCAGGACCTATCCCACACCTTTAATGCTCAAGCTCAGCAGAAACACCTCATCTTTACTACCGAGCATCAATTATCTTTACCCTTCATTATCAACATTGATAGTTTACGGTTAAAGCAAATATTACTTAACTTGTGTGCCAATGCGATAAAATTCACTGAAAATGGCAAGGTGACACTAAGCGTTCATTTGGAAAGAGAACTGCTAGTTTTTACTGTAACGGATACGGGCATAGGTTTGAGCGAAGAACATTTAGCACAAGTTTTTGAAATATTCACCCAAGCCGATAATAGTATTAGTAGACGTTTTGGAGGCTCGGGTCTTGGGCTGACGTTATCCAACCAGTTAGCAAAATTAATGGCCGGTAATATTACGGTAACAAGTAAATTAGGGGAGGGTAGTAGTTTTTGTTTAACGCTGCCTTGTCAGTATAGTGCGGGCAAAAGTGTCAATGCCATAATTGCTTCAGCGCCTATTGAAGCTAATGAAACATTTTTTAGCGGCAAAATTTTATTGGCTGAAGATCATGATGATAATCGACGCTTGATTACCCGTTTATTGGTTAGTTTAGGTTTGGAAGTCATTGTCGCCTGTAACGGTAAAGAAGCTGTACAGTTTTGTGTTGAACATCAGCCGAATCTAGTACTCTTAGATATCCAAATGCCAGAAATGGATGGTGTTGAGGCCTTTAAAGCGCTAAGAGCATTAGGTTGTAATCAGCCTATTTACGCTTTAACAGCGAACGCTATGTCTCATGAAGTTCGTCAGTACTTAGGTTTAGGTTTTACCGGTCATTTAAAGAAACCGATTGAAAGACATAATTTTATTGCTGCCATTGCCAAACACTTTACTACTGATGTTAGCGGTCTAACTAACTCGTCAAGTGAGCTATCAGAGCAAGCATTGATAAATATTGATTTGCTTGATAAGGCGGAAGAGAAATTATCTAGTGTTGACTTAAGTGATTTAGTCGTAGAATTTAAAACTAACCTGAGTAACGATAAGCGAGATCTTGTTCTCTATAGTGATAAAGACATTAATAAAGTTGCTTCGCTTGCGCATCGCTTAGCTGGTGCTGCACAAATGTTTGGCTTTGTTGAACTTAATCAGGCAGCACAAGAACTTGAGGCTATAATTAAGAAAGAATCAATAATGGATAAGCCTAACCACTTAATAATTAGTGAGTTGACTCATTGTTTAGTTGATGAAATTAACTTAGTTGAGCAGCAGTAACATTCCTATGGTAAAACAATTTTCTTATTCTCAGGGCTTGTTGGCGTTAGCCATCTCATTTTTAGCTTTTTCTTTATTTAAGTTTACTTTACATCTACCTGATATTATCAATGTGATTGACAAGACAACTAGAACCGTCGATTTAGTGAGCCCTAAGGTTGATAACATAGTTAACGAAATCGCTCTGATTAGGCTTGAAGTTGGTAAGGTGCGAGCATTAGTCTCACAGCAAACACCTGCTATCTTATCTCAAGTCCAAGCATCACTTCCTGTGGTGCAGCAAGTTGTCGCTGAAAGCGAGTATTATTCAAGACAATTACCCGCATTACTAACCCAACTTACCAAGATTGAACAACAAGTAGGAAAGTTACAAGCATCTATGCCTGCGATACTAAAACGTATTGATGCCGTTGTTAAAACCACCAATAATACCACGGTAGAAGCTTCGCATTGGCGACCTCATTCCACTCGCTACCTCGAAGAAATTGCCTTATCTAGAGATTATATTCCGCAGTACCTTTCTCGTATTGAACATACCGTTGAAGATGCTAAAACTGTGGGTAAGGAGGCCAGTAGTGGTTTAGTTTCCGGATTTTTCAAAGGCATGATTACCCTACCATTTGAAATGGTAGCGGGTTTAACTGAAATTGTGGACAAAGACTCTCGTTCTGCTAAATACTTAACAGCACAAGATATTGCGCTGATGCAAGAGAAGGTTGTCGCTTTGCTTAATGATAATAATCAAACTAAATCGGTTTGGCAAAATGTTAACAGTGGTAATCGAGGTACTATTATTAAAGGTGAAACCACTACACGTAATAATCAACAATGTCTCAATGTTATTTTTAATAATCATTTTGGTAAGGATAAAGAAACACTTAATGAGTTAATGTGTGTAGATGATAAAGGGTTGTGGAAGGTAATTTAATACCAAGGCGCTTTACCTCTTTTTCACTTTACAGGGTAAAACTTCTAATGACAGTATTACTCAACTTTCTATTATTAATTACCGTCTGCTCTGATTTGTTTTTCTAGGTATAACAAAGTGATAAATGTAATGAAAGTGATATAAAATAATATTTATTGTGTACAATACAGGCAATATAACTTGCAACGAAAAATAAATTAACAGGAATGGAAAATGGCTAGAGAACAATTTGGTATTTGCGCTGAGCCAAACCTGCATGGTAATTATCTATTATTTAATGTATTAGATGATAAAAATGCTTTTATTCGTGCGGCAGTATCTCGTTTGCCTAAGCTTTTTGATAATTACTCTGATCAGTTTTCTGAAGCTAATCTTATTGGCGTTGTCGCTATTGGTGAAGCTTATTGGGATGAGTTTTATCCTAAAGCACGTCCTGCATTATTAGCCCCATTTCCGGCAATGCATAGCGATGATCGGGTTGCACCGACAAATAGTTATGATCTTTATATTGAAATTCGCAGTGACCGCGCTGATGTTAACCACATCGTTAGTACTAAGGTGTGTGATCTACTAGGCGAGAGTGTTGAATTAATTGAACAAGAGCAGGCGTTTAGGTTTTTAGATGGTAGAGATTTAACTGGCTTTGTTGATGGCACTGAAAACCCTCAAGGTTTGCATCGTCGAGAAGTGGCATTAGTTAAAGAGCAAGACGATAGTCATTTTGCTGCCGGTAGTTATTTACATACTCAACGCTACCAACATAACTTAACACTTTGGAGCTCGCTCGCTGAGCGTGAGCAAGAAGATGTTTATGGTCGAACTAAGCTAGATAACGTTGAATATGACAGTGCTGATAAAGCCCTTACCGCTCATACTAAGCGAACGAGCCTTAAAGATGAACAGGGCAAGAGTATTGAAATTGTCAGACAAAGCATGCCTTATGGGGATATGAAGCGTAAAGGCTTATTCTTTGTTTCGTATTGTCAATCACCTAAGCCCTTTGAAATGATGCTTAAAAGTATGATTTATGGAGATGGCCATGGCAACTCCGATCATCTACTTAAATATACTCAAGCTGAAACGGGCAGTGCTTTTTTTGCGCCGAGTTTAACCTTTCTATCACAGGTCGCAGATATAGATTAAGTCTTAATTATTTTAACGAACTCGCTAAGTTATAAAGTTACTATTATGATTAACTAACCTAGTTAACAGCTTCAATTTTCTGCTCAGATTTTTGTTCAGGCTTTTTCTCAGTTTTTTGCTCAGATAAGACTTCGTGATAATCTTGGGCAGTGTAGTGTCCTTGATTAATGGCTAGCTCTGACTCCGGTGCCAGTGTGCCTAAGGGCAACAATGCTGGTCCCGTAGGCTCAGCTAATAAATAACTTACCTCATTATGCTCAATGGTAACTTCTCCTGCTTCCCCTGGAATATTAATACCAATAAAAGCATGACCATCAATAAATATTAACGCCATATCAATGCGCGGCATCAAAGCTCTTAATAATGCGGCGGTCAAGGTCATTTTACTATCGCAGTCACCTTGGTTTTCCCAAAGCACTTGCACAGGAGGGTTAAAACCTGCACCAGAAGAAGTGAGACGAGATTCTAAGGTGTTATAAGGAATACTCTGCACAAAACTCAAAACATAATTGGTGACCTTGCGAATATTTTGGATAGATACATGTTCTAAAATCAGAGGTTTCAACGACTTCAAATCTGCAACCGAATCATTGGCAATACTGACATGGTCGACCTTAATGCCATTTATCTGATCATGATTAGTAAAAGCTTGATAGTAACTATCTTTAAGATATTTTTGCGTTACCTCATGCTCAAGCCGAGCTAACGTTTGATAAGCTTGGGCTACTTTTTTTCTATCTAAGCCTTTTGCTTCAATTAAAAACCTACCTTGCTGTTGTCGATAAAATATTTGTACGCCAGGTATAGGCTTTTTCTGCATTTTTTTCTTAATGCGCCTAAGAATTGTTTTTTGTGCATAGCTACTTTGGTAGGTTTTAAAGTCTCTAAATCGTTCAAATATACCTTCTTTATTTAAGGTAAAGTTGATGGACCGCTCAGCTTTCTGATGATCAAGCCATTGGTATTGGAAGTTATAACCTTGCTCTACTGGTGTTTTACTAAAACTTAATTGCTGTGCCTGTGCCGTAGTCATAAGCAATATAAAGAAGCCAACTATCACAAAGGGGAGTTGATGTTTTTTTAAATGTAAGCTCAATAAGTATGAAGTCACGCTAGTATTACTCGTTTGTGTATTCGTTAATGTATATAAATATCTTAATGAAGAAAAATTCGCTAAATACGTCAGTGTATATCAGTTCTATAAGTATAAACCCTAATAACACATTAACTTACTTTTAAAGATAATAGCAAAAAACAGATTATTCTCTAGCAAGAAGCTCAGTAGTTGACCCATATTACTTCTTCAATTGGTAAAAAATACTTGGCTATTGACGAATAGCGCTTTTACATTGTCATGATTTATACTATATTCAAACAAGTGTTTTAATTGTGTGTTTGCCACACGGTAATCTAAACGTAACCCAAATTTGATAAAGGAGGTCATCATGGCTGAATATAGAGCGCCATTAACTGATATGAATTTTTTGCTATATCAGGTGTTTAAAGCCGATAAAATGTGGCAAAAACTACCTAAGTTAGCGGAGCAAGTTGACAAAGATACTGCTCAAGCCATTTTACAAGAATGTGCCAAAATTGCGGAGCAAGAACTTGACCCTATTGCTCGCCAGGGTGATGAAATAGGTGTGAGCTTTAAGGATGGTGTAGTTACCACAGCTCCTGGCTACAAAGAAGCGTTTAATACTTATGCACAAGGAGGCTGGACTGCACTTGGCGGTGACGTTAACTATGGCGGCATGGGCATGCCAAAAATGTTAACCGCGATGCATGAAGAAATGTTATGTAGCGCCGATATATCTTTTGCACTTTATCCCGTGCTTACTGCAGGTGCAGCGCTATCATTAGCAAAGCATGGTAGCGAAGCATTGAAAGAACGCTATTTAACGCGCATGTATGCCGGTGAATGGTCTGCATCTATGTGTTTAACCGAATCACATTCTGGTACTGATCTTGGGCTTATTCGTACCAAAGCTATTCCACAAGATGATGGAAGTTATAACGTCACAGGTAATAAAATATTTATCACTGGTGGTGAGCATGATCTGACTGAAAATATTGTTCATTTAGTGTTAGCTAAACTACCTGATGCGCCTGCAGGGCCTCGTGGTATTTCATTATTTTTAGTACCTAAATTTAATGTTAATGATGATGAAACATTGGGTGAACGTAATAATGTTAGCTGTGGCTCCATAGAGCATAAAATGGGAATTCATGCCTCGGCAACTTGTGTGATGAATTTTGATGGTTCACAAGGGTTCTTAATTGGCGAGTTGAATAAAGGCTTGGCTTGCATGTTCACCATGATGAACTTTGAACGCATTGGTGTAGGTATTCAAGGTTTAAGTGCTGCAGTACGCTCGTATCAAAATGCATTAGAGTACGCGAAAGACAGATTACAAGGTCGAGCGCTTGATAGTAAAACTAATGGTGTTAAAAACCCGACTAAAGAAGCCGACTCTATCATGGTGCATGGTGATGTTCGCCGTATGCTTTTAAATATGAAAGCATTAAATGAAGGGTCTCGGGCGCTTTCTAGTTATATTTCTATGCAGCTCGATTATGCCACTTACGGGACAGGTGAAGAGCAAGTTAAAGGTGAAGCGTTAGCTGCATTGATGACACCTGTTGCTAAAGCCTTTTTTACAGATCTAGGTTTTGAAAATACGGTGACGGGACAACAGGTTTTTGGTGGCCATGGTTATATTCGTGAATGGGGTCAAGAGCAATTAGTGCGTGATGCTCGAATTACCCAAATATATGAAGGCACCAATGGCATTCAGGCTATGGATCTATTGATGCGAAAAGTAGCTGGCTCAAAAGGTGCTTTACTCAAAGTGTTTACTGACGAGGTGAATACATTTATCGAAAGTAATAAAGATGACCATACGATGAATGAGTTTATTATTCCTCTAGTAGCAGCATTAACTGATTTAACTGAGCTAACGACTGATTTATTAGATAAGTCACAAAATGATATAAATGAGTTAGGTGCATCGGCAAATGATTATTTACATGTGTTTGGTTATACCGCCATGGCTTTCGTTTGGGCTAAAATGGCACAAGTTTCCTTGTCACAGCAACAGAGTGATGGTGAAAGTGGTGAAGATTTTTATCAAAGCAAGTTGCACACAGCTCGTTACTTCTTTACCCGGTTATTACCACGTCGACTTTCGTTAATTGCGTCAGCAAAATCAGGCAGTGATTGCTTGTTTGATATTAATGATGAGTTGTTTTAAATCGATAAGTTAGCCTCTAATGAGTGGGATTTTTTCTTTTTGGGAGAAGTTCCACTGATGTACCACCTTTAGCACCACTATCTCCAATAATAGACAAAAATCTTCGTAGAATATTTATTTTCTTGTCCTTTTTTGGGATTACTTGCCACAAAAGTCCACAATTTCATTCACTTCCTTGTAAGCCTTAATTTTACTGGCGTTATAGCCAGTGCAAAGCACTTTGTTTTTCGTTTTCCTCACTTGACAGAGCCTTGCTTTTTTCACTAAACTGTAGCAATGTGGAAAAAAGTGGAGAAATGTGGATCTTGTTATTACATCGACAGTCACATTATCTATCACTTGTATTTTTAACGTTCAAAAGAGTGAAGTAATAACAGATATGTTTCGAGGCACTAGCGCAATTACGCTTGACAGCAAAAATAGGATCACGATACCAACTAAGTATCGTGAAGAGCTATTTGCTGATTGCCAAGGAAAAATGGTCTGTACTGTTGATATTCAGCAAGCCTGCTTATTGCTCTATCCCTTGCCTGAATGGGAAGAAATAGAATTAATGTTGGCAAGTTTATCTAGTACGAACCCACAAGAGCGGTTATTCAAGCAAATTATTTTGGGTAATGCCAGTGATTGTGAAATGGATAAAAATGGCCGTTTACTAATTAATGGGCCGTTAAGAGAACACGCTAATTTAGAAAAAAATATTATGTTGGTTGGGCAATTAAATAAATTTGAAATTTGGCATGACACAGCATGGCAAGCGCAAATGCAACAAGGCATTAGCAAAATACAATCGGGTGAAATTGAATTGACAGACCGCTTATTAGACTTATCACTTTAGTCTTTATCAACGTCAGTTTATAAAAATACATGCGTTAATACTTTCGCGAACAAAGGTTATAAAAATAATAACATGGAATTAGACACCACTCATATCTCAGTGCTACTCAATGAAGCCGTTGATGGCTTAGCTATTACAGGTGACGGTTGCTTTATCGATTGTACTTTTGGTCGCGGCGGGCACTCATCAGTAATCCTCTCTAAGTTATCGGACAATGGACGCTTAATTGCGATTGACCGTGATCCAACGGCAATTGCTGCCGCTGAAAAATTTAAAGATGATTCGCGTTTTTTGATCGAGCATGAAGGCTTTGCGGCTTTAGCTGAAATAGCTGCAAAGCATGACTTAACAGGCAAGGTTGACGGAATTTTGCTTGATCTTGGTGTGTCTTCTCCTCAACTAGATGAAGCCGAACGTGGTTTCAGCTTTATGAAGGATGGACCGCTTGATATGCGCATGGATACCAGTAAAGGTCAAACAGCTGCAGAATGGCTAGCGGTTGCTGATGTTGAAGATATCACCTGGGTATTGCGTACTTTTGGCGAAGAGAAGCATGCTTGGCGAATTGCTAATGCCATTGTAGATACACGAGAAGAGTCGCCGTTAACTCGCACCAGCCAATTAGCAAAGCTTATCAAAACCACCGCGCCGCAAAGAGAAATAAAAAAGCACCCGGCAACTCGAAGCTTTCAAGCTATTCGTATGTATATCAATAGTGAGTTGGACCAAATTGAAAAAGCCCTGGTAGCTTCGCTTGATGTATTAAAAGAGGGCGGGCGTCTGGTTGTTATTAGCTTTCATTCTCTTGAAGACCGTATGGTTAAGCAGTTTATGAAAAAGCATTCACAAGGTAAAAAAGTACCACGAGGTTTGCCGATTAGTGAGGAAGAGTTAAATAAAGGCAAAAAATTTGCTTTAGTTGGTCGTAGATTAAAGCCAAGTAAAACGGAAGTAGAGGAAAATGTACGCTCTCGCAGTTCGGTATTACGCATCGCGGAACGTTTAGAAAGAACTACTGATTAATTATGGCTGCGCGTGCCTTAGTCTTTGATATTTGGCAAGATATTGTTCGTTATAGCGTGACTTATATTTTGTTGTTATGTGTTGTTATTTCGGCATTTTCTGTGATTTATTACAGTCATATCAACCGACAAACAACCAGTGAACTTGAAATATTATTATCAAAAAAAGATGAATTAAATATTGAATGGCGCAATTTATTATTAGAACAAAGTAGTTTGGCAGAGCACAGCGCTATTGAGAGTAAAGCAAAAAGGTTATTGGGTATGAAACGCCCAAATGGAAATTCAGAAGTGATTGTTACCTTAGAATAAAGATCTCATCGATTTAAATGATTAAAAAATAAGTTAACAATCGAAAAATATAAAGAATAGTCAGCCTTCTGCCTTATAAGAGTAAAAAATAATAAATGAGAGCAGTGTGAATAAAAAAGCAGCCAACAGCAATAACCCACTAAATACCGCCCCATGGCGTTATTATTTAGTGCTGGCTGTTGTTGCTCTTATTTACCTTAGTTTGATGGCGCGAACTGCGTATATTCAAATTATTGAACCAGAAATGCTGAAAAAGCAAGGTGACTTACGTTCTTTACGTGTAGCTGCTAACACTGTGCAGCGCGGCTCTATTGTAGATCGTAACGGCGCCGAACTGGCCATTAGTGTGCCAGTTGAAACGGTTTGGGCAGACCCTAAAGTTATCATGGATAATAACGCTCTTGCGAAGACCAAACATTGGCAAGCCCTTGCTGATGTACTGGATCAAGATATCAATAAATTGATCGCCCGGGTGGTCAAAAACCCACGTAAACGTTTCATTTATCTAGAACGTAAAATATCGCCAGCAATGGCGAATTACATCAAAGAATTAAAAATTCCTGGTATTCATTTACGAAAAGAATCAAAACGATTTTATCCTACCGGAGAAATCAGCGCTCACCTTATCGGTTTTACTAATGTTGACGATAAAGGCATTGAAGGTATTGAGCGTATGTATGATGACTTACTAACGGGAACGGGTGGTGCTAAACGTTTTAGAAAAGATGCCAAAGGTCGAAAAATTGAAATTATCTCTGTTGAAGAAGCTGAGCAAGCACAAGATATTACTTTAAGTATCGACCAGCGCATTCAAGCCATAGCGTATAAAGAGTTAAAAGGTGCTGTGCAGGCATTTAAAGCGACTTCTGGCTCGGTTGTGGTAGCAAATATTCATACGGGTGAGATATTGGCAATGACCAATAGCCCATCGTATAACCCCAATAACCGTCGCAATACTGCTATTCATCGCTTTAGAAACAGAGCAATTACTGACATTTATGAGCCTGGTTCTACCATGAAACCCCTGACTGCATTAACTGCGTTAGAGTTTGGCTCGGTTAAAGCTAACACTGTGCTCAATACCAGCCCAGGATGGATGCGTTTAGGTGGTAGACGGGTTAGCGACCCAATTAATCGTGGTAAATTATCGATTGAAGAAATATTGATTACCTCATCAAACATGGGCACAACCAAATTAGCACTCTCTGTACCAAAAGATTACTTGTTAACCAAGTTTTTTGATGCCGGCTTTGCTGATGATACTGGTACTAATCTTGTCGGTGAAAGTGCCGGCATGATGCACGATAGAAGTCGTTGGTCAAAATTTGAATTAGCTACACTCTCTTGGGGAGCTGGACTCGCCATTACGCCTGCGCAATTAACGCGTTTTTATATGGCCCTAGCAAATGGCGGAATAAAGCGTCGATTAACCATAGTTAAAAACAGCGATAAAACGGCAGAGCCGGATGATGAGGAAAGAATTTTCTCTGAGAAAAACAGCTTGGCGGTCACACATATGCTTGAAGCTGTAGTCGATGAACATGTACCTAAAGCTAAAATTGATGGCTATCGTGTCGGCGGGAAAACGGGTACGTCAATTAAAGCCGTAGCGGGTGGTTATGGTAATGATTATGTCGCTCTATTTGCGGGTGTCGCGCCAATATCGAATCCTGAAATAGTGGTTGTTGTGGTTATTAACGAACCCAGTGGTGATCTTTACCACGGTGGTGAAGTCGCTGCACCGGTATTTTCACGAGTGATGAAAGGTGCTTTACGCGTTCTTAATGTAGCGCCTGATGCACAAAAATCACGAACAGCCAGTAAGTCTATTAAGCTCGCAGATCCAGAACGAAAATTAGCCGTTATAGGAGATCATCATGCCTAAACCAGCGACACAAAACATAATCAGTTCTTTAACTAAATTCTCAATTATTCTACCAGAAGTTATAAATTTAAACGGCTTGTATGGTGATATTCATAACGACAGTCGAGCTATTGTTGAAGGTGATATTTTCTGCGCCATTATTGGCCACGATCAAGATGGTCGTCAATACATCGAACAAGCAATAACACAAGGTGCTAAGTTAGTACTTGCTGAATGTGATAATAGTAATGAACATGGCGATATTGTTATTTCATCAAGTAATAGCAAGGTAATCATAGTTAAGTTTTATCAACTTAATCAGCAATTATTTACCCTAACAAAAAACTACTATAAAGCGCCGCAAAATAACATGACGTTAGTGGGTATTACCGGTACCAATGGTAAAACTACCACTAGTCAATTATTAGCTCAAATGCTAAATGCCAGCCATAAACCTTGTGCCGTTATTGGTACTAATGGTGCAGGCGCTATTGATAAATTACAGCCTATAGACAATACCACTCCAGGGGCTTGTGAGTTACACCAATTACTTAACCGTTTTAATTATGAGCACTCTGTCCATGGCAAGTTTAGCTATGTAGCGATGGAAGTGTCTTCACATGCTTTATCGCAAAATCGTGTGCAAGCAAATTTGTTTGATATAGCGGTGTTCACCAATCTAAGTCGAGATCACCTTGATTATCATGGCTCTATGGAAAGTTATGGTGAGGCGAAAAAGCAGATTTTTAGCGCGGATAATAAACAAATTGCGGTAGTGAATTTTGATGATCAACAAGCAAAGAAATGGCTAGAAAATTGGCCAGTTCAACAAATTATTTGGTTGTATGGTCGCGATGAAAGCATAAATACGCATAAGCGCTTTGTTACCGCTAAAAGTATTAATCGACATAGTCATGGCGTCTCATTTACCTTAGCGACTCATTTAGGCCAAGTTGATATTACCAGTCCATTATTGGGCGACTTTAATATCGATAACTTATTGGCGGCTATCAGCGTGCTGCTTATTCAAGGCATTACATTAATCGATATTCCTAGTTTAGTTACTCAGGTAAGTGCGATCGCTGGGCGAATGGAAGCAACCAGTGCAACAAACTTAGCAACCGCAGTAGTCGATTATGCCCATACGCCAGATGCATTGGAAAAAGCACTGCAAGCTTGTCGCCAACATTGCTCAGGTGAACTTTATGTAGTCTTTGGTTGCGGTGGCGATAGAGATAAAGGCAAAAGACCCTTAATGGCACAAGCTGCAGAAAGGTATGCAGACCATTTGGTCGTTACCAATGATAACCCGCGTAGTGAAAATGAGCAGTTAATTGCCAATGATATACTTGCCGGTTTCAGTAACCCTACGGCAGAAAAAATAACGGTTATCTTAGCAAGAGAGCAAGCTGTATTGGAAACCTTAAATACAGCAAAGCATGGGGATATAGTGTTGTTGGCAGGTAAAGGCCATGAAGATTACGTCATTGTTGCTCAACATAATGAAGATGGACAAGTTATTGGTACGCAGAAGTTGGATTATAACGAGCGTTTAATCGTAACCAATTTTTATCAAAAAAATGCTGACCTAGCTTCATTGACCACACAGACTAATGAGACAAACGTATGATTACTATTTCACTAGCAACATTAGCTAAAGTTACCGATGGCGAACTTATTGTTGCAGAAGAGCAAACAAGGCTAAGTCTTGACGATTTAGCTATCAATGATTTAGTCACGGATAGTCGCGCTATTGTCGAAAGCTCTAACAAAAGCACTGCTTTTTTAGCGCTCAAAGGCCCTAGTTTTGATGGTCATCGTTTTGCAAAACAAGTTACCAAGCAAGGCTGTCAATTACTTATCGTCGATCATCAGTTAAGCGAAGTGACTGACACCACACAATTAGTTGTTAGCGATACCCGTATTGCCTTAGGTCAAATTGCTGCTTTTGTTAAAAAAGAGGTTGCCCCTAAAACTGTCGGCATTACTGGTAGCAGTGGCAAAACTACGGTGAAAGAAATGGTTGCCGCTATTTTGTCTCGTTTAGGCAACGTATTGGCAACAAACGGTAACTTTAATAATGATATTGGTGTACCGCTTACCTTACTACGTTTAGATAATAGCCATGACTTTGCTGTTATTGAAATGGGCGCTAATCACATGGGTGAAATTGCCTATACCACAGCACTAACTCAGCCAGATGTAGCCGTGATTAATAATATTGCTGCAGCACATTTAGAAGGGTTTGGCGACTTATGTGGAGTAGCGCGTGCTAAAGGCGAAATATTTTCAGGTCTTGGGATAAATGGCGTTGCCTTATATAACCAAGACACCAAGTACACCAGTAAATGGCAATGGCGCTTAACAGATAAAACGGTTCGTACTTTTTCTTGTTTCAGTACCGGTGTTAATACGGGTATTAGTAAAGCCAATTGTTATAGCGAAAATGCTAGATTAGATGACAATGGCTGTGCAAGTTTTACCTTACAAAGTGAGCAAGGGTCTTGCGAGGTTACTTTAACCATACCGGGCAAGCATAATGTTTGTAATGCGGTAGCTGCAGCTTGTATTGCATTAGAGTTTGGCGCAAGTCTTGAAGACATCCAGCTAGGTTTAGCACAAATGCAGCCAGTAAAAGGTCGACTTAATTTACATCACCTAAAAGACATAAAGACGGGCTGCAACATCAAACTGATTGATGATAGCTATAACGCTAATCTTGAATCAGCAAAAGCGGCTGCGCAATTATTAGCAAATTATCCAGGTAAGCAATTACTTATCTTAGGTGATATGGGCGAGTTAGGTAGTGAAGCGCGTAGTTATCACCAAGAGGTTGGCGATTTTGCTAAGGCCTTACAATTAAATACCCTATTGTCATTAGGCGTATTGAGTCAAAGTGCCAGTGACGCGTTTGCTAAAAACAATGACAAAAATGAGCAGAGTCAGCACTTTAATCAAAGAGCTGATTTGATGGTCTATTTGTTTAATATGCTAAATCAACAGTTGTCTGCTGGTCAGCAAGATATTGCTATTTTAGTTAAAGGCTCTCGAAGTGCGCATATGGAACATGTGGTAACTGAAATTATTACATGGTTTGAAAAAATGAATGCTCAGCAAGGTATTAAGAAAGAACAAAGTACGAGTAAAAAAAATACTACTAGCCAACAAAATATTGCTAGTAAAAATCAAGTTAACGAACATCAAAGTAAAGAAGGTACAGCGTAATGTTATTGTGGTTAGGTGAGTATTTAACTCAATTTTATTCGGCGTTTAATGTTTTTTCATATTTAACATTTCGCGCTATTATCAGTACGCTAACCGCGTTATTTATATCATTATATTTTGGTCCGAAATTGATTCGATATTTGCAAAAAATGCAAATTGGTCAAACGATAAGAGATGATGGTCCTGAAAGCCATTTATCTAAATCGGGTACGCCAACCATGGGTGGTTTGTTAATACTCGCCTCCATTGTGGTCAGTGTCTTATTGTGGGCAGACTTAAGTAACATCTACGTTTGGGTAGTGTTATTTGTGATAGTGAGCTTCGGCATCATTGGTTTTGTTGATGATTATCGTAAGGTAATCCGTAAAGATTCTAATGGTTTAATCGCACGTTGGAAATATTTTTGGCAAACCGTTATCGGCTTAACCACGGCGTTATTTTTATTCTATATTGCCCAAGGTCCGAATGAAACGGCTTTATTAATACCTTTCATGAAAGAACTGTTACCGCAGTTAGGCATATTTTATGTGGTGATGACTTATTTCGTTATTGTTGGTACCTCAAATGCAGTGAACTTAACTGATGGTCTTGATGGTTTAGCCATTGTACCTACGATTATGGTCGCGGGCGCTTTTGCTTTATTTGCCTATGTTACAGGTCACGTAAATTTTTCTTCTTATTTGAATATCCCACATATCGCCTTAACAAGTGAATTAGTTATTGTCTGTACTGCCATTGTCGGTGCTGGCTTGGGTTTCCTTTGGTTCAATACTTATCCGGCGCAAGTCTTTATGGGCGATGTTGGCTCACTTGCCTTAGGCGCAGCTCTGGGCGTTATTGCTGTATTGGTTCGCCAAGAGTTAGTTTTATTTATTATGGGCGGTGTTTTTGTGATGGAAACCGTTTCGGTGATTTTACAAGTAGGCTCATATAAAATGCGCGGTCAACGCATTTTTAGAATGGCACCGATTCATCACCATTACGAATTAAAAGGCTGGCCAGAGCCACGCGTTATTGTTCGTTTTTGGATTATTTCATTGATATTGGTATTGATAGGTTTAGCAACGTTGAAGTTGCGTTAAGCACAATTATATTAGACATGTATATCTAATAAAGATGTTAAAAAACAGGGTGGTTTTAAATAAGTTATGACTTGGTTAGCAGCGTTTAAAAATAAAAATATTGTTGTGTTAGGCGCAGGAATGACAGGTTTATCATGTCTGCGTTTTCTGCACGCACAAGGTTTATCTTTTGCTGTTAATGATTCACGTACTATGCCTTTTGCTAATGCAGATGAACAAGCCCAATATGCAATTGATTACCCCAAAGCGCAGTTTTATTTTGGTTACTGGCAACATAGTTTAATTGCCAATGCAGATATTATAGTAGCTAGCCCAGGCATAGACTTAATTTCTGAAGGTATTGCTTCACTTATTTCAGATAACTGCCAAGTTATTGGTGATGTTGAATTATTTTGTTTAGTTAATAATAGCCTCATTAACCCTATAAGCATGTTGGCAGTGACTGGCTCTAATGGCAAGTCTACCGTTGTATCACTGCTTGCTTACCTGGCTAAAGTTATCGGTGTTAATGCTGTATTGGCAGGTAATATCGGAGAGCCAATCCTTGATTTATTGCATTTCGAGCAAGCCGGTGATGCTCAGCACGCTAATCTGCCAGATACTGTCATCGTTGAGCTTTCTAGTTTCCAGTTAGAGACGTTATCTAGCATGCAAGCTATTGCCGCTACCGTACTTAATTTAAGTGATGATCACCTCGATAGACACAAAACCCTAGCTAATTATCAGGCTATTAAACAAAGTATTTATCCCCAAGCAAAAATTGCTGTGGTGAGTCGAGAAGATCAAGCAAGCAATACTCTAGTTAAAGATCAAAAAATAATCTCGTTTGGTTTAGGTAAACCAGAGCAAGGCCATTTTGGTCTTAAAGTCATTGATAATAAACCAATGCTGATGTTTGGTGAGCAAACACTTATTTCGATCAATGAATTACCACTTGCAGGCATGCATAATGCGCTCAATTATATGGCCGCCTTAGCGCTTGGATACAGTGCTGGCTGGTCTTTATCTGCCATGACAGAAAAAATTTCCGGTTTTATGGGTCTACCTCATCGTTGTCAACGAGTGACAAGTGACGATGATATTCAATGGATTAATGATTCTAAAGCGACCAATGTGGGGGCAACTCTAGCCGCAATTACGGGTTTAGCTCCAACGCTTACTAGCCAAAATAAGTTAATCCTTATTGCTGGCGGTGATGGCAAAGGTGCTGATTTCTCCCTGCTCAGAGCAATCTTCAATAGTGAAGTAAGTCAGTTAATTACCTTAGGTAAAGATGGTAGTGAAATTGCCAATCTGATGAATAATAGCATTGAGGTTAATACCCTTAGTGAGGCGGTAGAGCAAGCTAAACAAATAGCACAAACAGGTGATATGGTATTACTTTCACCCGCTTGCGCCAGTATAGATATGTTCAAAAATTACATGGCTAGAGGTGAGCAATTTATTGGTGCCGTTACTTCTGTAAATGCTAAGGAGGACTCATGTCGTTAGAAAAAACCATGACTTTAGCTAAAACAATCTCTTTAGAAACAACTCAAGTGATAACAAAAAGTCTGTCACAGGTGCCAGTACCACCGATGCCACAGTGGATTAACTGTTTAATGGCGGGATCAAATCAATATGGCGCAAGTGCTTTTGATCGAAGCTTTATTGTACTGGGGTTGACCATGTATATGGTTGGCTTAGTTATGGTTGCCACCTCCTCTATACCGGTAGCGGAACGCTTATTTAACAATCCATTTCATTTTGTTATTCGCCACGGTATTTATATTGGTTTAAGTCTTGCCATTGCAGGTGTCGCCTTGCAAATCCCTATGTCTTGGTGGCATAAAAATAGTAGTTATTTGCTAGGTTTTGCTGTCGTATTACTTGTTACCGTATTGCTAATCGGTCGTTCAGTAAATGGTTCTACTCGTTGGATCGTTCTGGGGCCGATAACGGTTCAAGCAGCAGAGCCGGCGAAGTTGTTTTTCTTTTGTTATTTATCAGCCTATTTAGTACGTCGCCGTGAACAAGTAATGGAAAACATGAAAGGCTTTATTAAGCCGTTAATTGTCTTTGGTATTATGGCGGTATTATTATTATTACAACCAGATTTAGGCACGGTTATTGTGATGTTTGTTACCACATTCGGTCTATTGTTTTTAGCGGGCGCTAAATTATGGCAGTTCATTGCCATGTCTTCAGTGGGTGGGGTTTCATTAGCTATGCTTGCTTACTTTGAACCTTATCGCTGGCGACGAGTGACAAGCTTTTTAGATCCATGGCAAGATCCTTTCGGTAGTGGTTATCAGCTTACGCAGTCACTTATGGCTTATGGTCGAGGTGAGGTTTTAGGGCAGGGCTTAGGCAATAGCATACAAAAACTTGAGTACTTACCGGAAGCGCATACCGATTTTGTTATGGCAGTATTGGCTGAAGAGTTTGGTTTTGTCGGTATTAGTGTGGTATTGCTGCTTAGCATGACCTTGGTTTACAAAGCGCTTATTTTAGGGCGCTACGCACTGGCTAAAGAAAAATACTTTGAAGGTTTCTTAGCGTACGCTATCGGTATTTGGATGTGTTTTCAGGCAGCGGTAAATATTGGTGCAAGCGCAGGTATTGTGCCAACGAAGGGATTAACAATGCCACTGATTAGTTATGGTGGTAGCTCTATGATAGTGATGACTATAGCGCTGGTTTTACTGATTCGTATCGATCATGAGATCCGTTTGCAGAGTATTCAAGCGACTAGTTCAAAAAGAAGTCGTCATAAAAAAACACCCAAGAGCAGTAGCAAGAAAAGTAGTGAGACATAATGAAGGCTAGTCATAGTCAAGTCGCCAACGGCGAAGTAAAAACCCTGTTAGTGATGGCGGGTGGTACCGGCGGTCATATTTTTCCAGGTATTGCCGTAGCTGATGAACTAAAAGCGCAAGGGTGGAAAATCCACTGGCTCGGCACTGCTAATAAAATGGAAGCTAGCATTGTTCCTGAGCATGGCTATGATATTTCGTTTATCAATATAAGTGGCCTGCGTGGTAAGAAGTTATTATCAATGCTTGTTATGCCTTTTAAATTATTACAGTCTCTGATCCAAGCGAGACGAGTGATCAAAGCGGTGAAACCAGATGTTGTTTTAGGCATGGGTGGTTATGCCAGCGCTCCAGGTGGTTTAGCCGCATGGTTAAGTAAAATACCGTTAATCGTGCATGAGCAAAATGCCGCGGCAGGATTAAGTAATCGATTATTAGCACGTATTGCCAACAAAGTTTGTTGTGCTTTTCCTAATGCTTTTGCAAGTGGCATTGATGCTGAAGTTGTTGGTAACCCTTTACGAGCGTCAATTGGTCAACATGAGTCGTTATCCAAGTTGTCAGCAGATGAGCAGACAACAAAGAATATACTCGTTGTCGGTGGCAGTCTTGGCGCACAAGTATTGAATGAAGTGATGCCGAGAAGTTTTGCCCATTTAGTTAGCGCTGATGAGGCCTTTTCTATTTGGCATCAAACAGGCGCGGGTAAACAAGAACAGGTTATCGCATCTTATTCAGAACTTGGCCTAACGACAGACAATATTAAAGTTAGTGAGTTTATAAAGGATATGGCAACAGCATATCAATGGGCTGATCTTGTCATTTGTCGTGCGGGAGCCCTAACCGTTTCAGAATTAGCAATGGCGGCAACACCAGCTATTTTTGTACCACTACCGCATGCAGTAGATGATCATCAAACAAAAAATGCACTTTATCTGGTAAAGTGTAATGCGGCAAAGTTATTGCCACAGAAACAATTGAATAAAGAAAGTATCACCGTGCTAATTGGCGAACTATTCGACCAGCCTGAAATTCTAGAAAACATGGCTAAAGCGGCTTATAGCGCTGCAAAAAGTGATGCAAGTCAGAGAATAGCAAAACTGTGCCAACAGCTTGCGAAAGCTAACGACTCAGAACTTAGCACTAATAACTAAGAAGTAATGAAGAGAAAATATGATTAAGCAAGTTAACTCAAGTACTAGCACAAGAACTAGTACTCATTTAAATAACAGTACCCACTCAACTGCAGCTCAGATACCTGAAATGCGTAGAGTTAAACGTATCCATTTTGTTGGCATCGGTGGTGCTGGTATGGGCGGTATTGCTGAAGTATTGCTTAATGAAGGTTATCAAATTTCAGGCTCAGATATAGGTGAGAACCAAGTCGTTAAACGTTTAACGGCATTAGGTGCAAAAATTGTTATTGGTCATAAAGCCGAAAACATAGCGCAAGCGAGTGTTATTGTTGTTTCTACCGCCATTAATAGTGACAATCCTGAGCTGGTCGCAGCTAAAGAGTTGCGTATACCTGTTGTTAGACGAGCAGAAATGTTGGCAGAGTTAATGCGATTTCGCCACGGTATTGCTATTGCGGGCACACACGGAAAAACAACCACAACCAGCTTAATCGCCAGTATATTCGCGCAAGGTCAATTAGATCCAACATTCGTTATCGGCGGCTTGCTTAATAGTGCTGGTACTAATGCTAGATTAGGTAGCAGTCGTTATTTAGTCGCAGAGGCCGATGAAAGTGATGCTTCATTTTTACATTTACAGCCTATGGTTGCGGTAATCACCAATATTGATGAAGATCATATGGAAACTTACCAAGGTGATTTTGAAAAACTTAAAGATACCTATATAGAGTTTTTGCATAACTTACCATTTTACGGCTTAGCGGTCGTTTGTATTGACAATCCGGTTGTCCGTGAGTTATTACCGCGCATTAGTCGTCAAGTGATCACCTATGGTTTCTCGGAAGATGCCGATGTCAGAGCAACAAATTATCAACAAGAAGCTGGTGTAAGTCATTTCACCGTAGAAGTTGCAGGGCAAGAGCCTCTAAATATGAGCGTAAATCTACCAGGGCAGCACAATGTATTAAATGCTTTAGCTGGTGTAGCCGTTGCCAAAGACGAAGGGGTAAATGATGACGCGATTTGTCAGGCATTAACCGAATTTGAAGGCATTGGTAGACGTTTTGAACAGTTAGCTTCTTTAACTACCGCTGCTGGTGATATGGTTTTGGTTGACGATTATGGTCACCATCCAAGTGAAGTGAAAGCGACAATTTTAGCTATGCGCCAGGGTTGGCCTGACAAACGATTAGTCATGGTTTTTCAACCACATCGTTATTCTAGAACACGTGATTTATATGAAGATTTTGTTGAAGTACTCTCCGAGGTCGACTGCTTGTTTTTGTTAGATGTTTATTCAGCAGGCGAGGCACCTATATCGTCCGCAGATAGTAAAAGCTTAGCGAGATCAATTCGTCAACGCGGCCAAATCGAGCCAGTTTACGTCAGTGATGTAGATAAATTAGCGCAATTATTAGCTAATCAGTTGCAAGATAACGATATGATTATTACGCAAGGAGCGGGTAGTATTGGTGTCGTGGCTCGAAATTTAGCCGTTCATCGTTTATTGCATGTTAACTCTGCTGTTCAATCTGCAGCACAGGAAAATAAATAATGGCGGGGTCAGTAAATAACTCACTTGCATTGCTCAAGCAAGAGAAGGTTGCCGTGCTTTATGGTGGTAACTCTGCAGAGCGTGAAGTATCACTTAATTCAGGTCAAGCGATTGCTAATGGCCTTGAACAAGCTGGTTTTGATGTGGTATTAATTGATACTAAAAATCTAGTGTTAACTGATTTATTGATTAAGAAAATCGACCGTGTTTTTATTGCTTTACATGGCAGAGGCGGTGAGGATGGTTGTTTACAAGGGGCGCTCGAGTATTTAAATATTCCCTATACAGGTTCGAATGTTTTGGGTTCGTCGCTTTCTATGGATAAGGTCCGTAGTAAACAAATCTTTAAAGCATGTAATTTACCAACAGCACCTTTTACGGTCGTTGATAAAAATGATTTTGAAAGCTTACCTTTAGCAGAGGTCCTTGCTGACTTAGGCGGTAGAGTCATGGTTAAACCAGCCAATGAGGGGTCAAGCATTGGTATGGCGCAGGCGCAAACCGTTGAGCAACTACGTAACGCGTTAATTGAAGCTTTTGGTTTTGATAGGCAAGTGCTGCTTGAGGCTTGGATTGATGGCCCTGAATATACGGTTGCCATTTTAGGGGATAAAGCTTTACCTGCTATTCATATGGAAACACCGCGTGAATTTTATGATTACGAAGCAAAATATCAATCAACTAGCACGCAATATCACTGTCCATGTGGTCTAAGTGAACATGAAGAAAATGAAATAAAGGCTTTGTCTGTTAAAGCATTTAATGCAACGGGAGCTCAAGGCTGGGGACGTGTTGATATTATGCGTAATAGCATTGGCGAATGGCAGGTTTTAGAAGTTAATACTGTACCAGGCATGACAGAAACGTCACTGGTGCCCAAAGCAGCCATGGTATTTGGTTTGAACTTTAGTGAGTTAGTAACTCAAATTTTACAGCTTAGTGTTGCCGAGTAAAAAAGTATGGCAAAGAAACAGCAAGATAATAGTAAAACCGAAAGACAGCTAGGGCTAGATAGTGCTTTGTCTTTTGGCTTAGGCTTGATGTTTTTTATTGTTGTGTTATTTAGCTTGATAACGATTAGTTGGTGGCTTACTCAGCATTTTATTGGTCAAGAAAGCGCACCGGTAACTTCAATCGTCATTTCAGGGGAAATGCCATATAGCCAACGCAGCGATATTATCAATGCTATTGATAAAGTTGATATGGGGAATTTTTTCCAAGTTGATGTCAATGAAGTACAAAGGCATGTACTGACTTTGCCTTGGGTTTACTCGGTAGCGGTTAGAAAACAATGGCCCAATGAATTAAAAATATACGTGGTAGATCAAAATCCAGTTGCATTATGGAATGGGGATTTTTTGATTAATCAAGGAGGTCAGGTTTTTCAAGCAGATATTGAACGCATTAATCATTATCTGCCAAACTTTTTCGGACCTGAGGGAAGTGAGTTAGTCGCGTTGAAAAACTACCGGGATCTTAACGAACTACTTGACTTTAAAGCGCTGAGAATAGATGAATTAGTATTGAGTGAACGCTTCTCATGGCAGTTAACATTGAATGATGGCGTAACTCTGAACTTAGGCCGTGAAGAGCGAGTTGAACGTATACAAAGATTTATGGACGTTTATCCAATAATCAAAGCACAGTTAAAAGCAAAAATAATTGCAGAAAAACAGCAAAATCAGGCGGTTGATTACATCGATTTGCGGTATGATACGGGATTGGCTGTTGGTTGGAAAACAGTAGAGAAAATTACATAGAATAAATTACTAAAAAACAACGATAATAATCACCTAAAAATAGTGCCACACATGAGCACAATCAGTTAAGAGTTTATGTTAAATGTCTAAAGCAGCAGAAAGAAAGTTAGTGGTCGGCCTTGATATAGGCACCTCGAAAATATCTGTCGCGGTGGGAGAGATTACCCCAGACAACCAATTAAGTATTATTGGTGTTGGTAATCAGCCTGCTCGCGGTATGGATAAAGGCGGGGTTAATGATTTGAATTTAGTTATTCAAGCGATACAACGCGCTATTAATGAAGCTGAATTGATGGCTGATTGTCAAATAAGCTCAATCTATTTGGGCATTTCAGGTAAACATATTAGTTGCCAAAATGAAAACGGCATGGTGCCAATTAATGACAAAGAAGTCATTCAAGAAGATGTCGATAATGTAATTCATACAGCACGCTCGGTTCCAATTGCTGCAGAGCGACGTATGTTGCATGTTCTTCCTCAAGAATTCAGCATAGATTGTCAAGATGGTATTAAAAGCCCTATTGGTATGTCGGGTGTACGTATGGAAGCGAAAGTCCATATTGTTACTTGTGCTAATGATATGGCAAAAAATTTAGTTAAATGTGTCGAGCGTTGTGATTTAACTGCTGACCAATTAATTTTTTCAGCGCTTGCTTCCAGTTATTCCGTATTAACTGATGATGAAAAAGAATTAGGTGTATGTGTGGTTGATATGGGCGCAGGTACTATGGATATTGCAGTCTTTACCGGTGGAACCTTACGTCATACTGCGGTAATACCTGTAGCGGGTAACCAAGTCACCAGTGATATCTCTAAAATATTTCGAACACCATTAAGTCATGCGGAAGATATCAAAGTGCAATATGCCTGTGCTTTAAAGCAGTTGGTAAGTATGGAAGAAAATATTGATGTACCAAGTGTCGGTGGCCGTCCAGCGCGTTCAATGTCACGCCATACATTGTCGGAAGTGGTTGAACCAAGATACCAAGAGTTATTTGAACTCATCCAAGACGAAATTAGAGAGTCAGGTTTAGAAGATCAGATTGCCGCGGGTTATGTGTTAACAGGTGGTACGTCAAAAATGGAAGGCGTATTAGAATTTGCGGAAGAAATCTTCCAAATGCCAGTTCGTATTGCTAACCCCCTAGCTGTTCAAGGGTTAAAAGAGTATGTAAATGACCCAAGTTATGCAACAGTGGTAGGCCTATTACATTATGGTATGCAAGCAACTAGTGAAGTTGAAAGTGCGACTAATAAGCGAGAAAGTGTTGGCGATTTTTGGTCAAGAATACATGCTTGGTTTAAAGGCGAGTTCTAAAGCTGAATGAAAGAAATAGTATTATAAGCTGTTAAATGGATATAACAGCTATCTCGAACTGTTGTTAACAAAATAACAACAGTTTATTAAATATTTTAAGTTATTGTAAGTAAAACGGAGAGAGAGAATGTTTGAATTAATGGAAGACCATAGCGAAGAAGCGATAATTAAAGTTATCGGCGTAGGCGGCGGTGGCGGTAATGCTGTAGAACACATGGTTTCGCAAACTATTGAGGGTGTAGAGTTTGTTACGGCAAACACTGACTCGCAAGCGTTACGTAACTCTTCTGCAGATGTTACTTTACAGCTTGGTGCTGATGTAACTAAAGGTTTGGGCGCTGGCGCTAATCCTGAAATAGGTCGTTGTGCTGCTGAAGAAGATAGAGAAACAATTAAGCAAGCTTTACAAGGTGCCGATATGATATTTATCGCAGCTGGTATGGGCGGTGGTACAGGTACTGGTGCAGCACCTGTAGTTGCTGAAATTGCGAAAGAAATGGGGATTTTAACCGTTGCAGTAGTGACGAAACCCTTCCCATTTGAAGGGAAAAAGCGCATGAATTATGCCGATCAAGGAATTGAGTTTTTATCGAAAAACGTTGATTCACTGATCACTATTCCTAATGAAAAATTACTGAAAGTCCTTGGCCCAGGAACAAGCTTATTAGATGCATTTAAAGCAGCGAATAATGTACTTCTTGGCGCAGTACAAGGTATTGCTGAGTTAATTACCCGTCCAGGTTTAATCAACGTCGATTTTGCCGATGTACGCACAGTTATGTCTGAAATGGGCACTGCTATGATGGGCTCTGGTACCGCTTCTGGTGATGATAGAGCACAAGAAGCTGCTGATGCTGCCATCTCTAGTCCATTACTAGAAGATGTTGATTTGGCCGGTGCACGTGGAATTTTAGTTAATATCACTGCAGGCATGGACATTAGTATCGATGAGTTTGAGACTGTTGGTAATGCAGTTAAAGCTTTCGCTTCTGAAAATGCGACTGTTGTTGTTGGTGCTGTTATTGATATGGACATGACAGATGAGCTTCGAGTTACTGTTGTTGCAACCGGCATTGGCGCTGAAAGCAAGCCAGATATTACCTTAGTAAACCCTATGCCAATGGCAGAGCCAAAAGTTGTTGGTGGCGATTATACTCAGGCTGCACCACAAGTAAATGTCGCTACTGAAGCCGTAGCTATGACTGATAGTAATGCACAAAAAGTAGTCGCAACAGACTTAGATACTTATTTAGATATTCCGGCATTTTTGCGTAAGCAAGCTGACTAAATAGCGTTTAGTTTTGTCGATCAGTTATGTGTGTTTTTGATTTTTGTGCATATTTTTGATATATTACGTGCCCGTTAAACTAGCTTGGTTATTTTAACGTCTGAATTTAGCTGCTTTAACAGTTTAATTCAATGGAGCATTGGTGACATTATTCACCTTTATAGCGGAATAAAGTACAGGGATAATTTTTTATAAAGCTTAGCGGCTAATAAAATATTTATCAGATTAATTACATTTATTAACCGATAAAAAAGCAAGGTAAGCGAGGCTGATATGATTAAGCAACGTACATTAAAAACGAGTGTTTCAACAGTAGGTGTTGGTTTACATAAAGGTGAAAAAGTGCAGGTTACTCTCCGTCCTGCGCCAGCAAACACCGGTATAGTTTTCCGTCGTATTGATCTTAACCCTGTGGTTGATATCAAAGCAACACCTGAAGCTGTGGGCGAAACAACGTTATGTACCTGTTTGGTTAATGAACAGCAGGTTAAGGTTTCAACGGTTGAACACTTACTCTCAGCCGTTGCCGGTTTAGGCATTGATAATCTCATTGTTGATGTCGATGCTGCTGAAATTCCTATTATGGATGGCAGTGCCTTACCTTTCGTATACTTAATTCAATCGGTTGGCATTGAAACATTAAATGCAGCCAAGCGTTTTTTACGTATTAAAAAGCCAATTCGTGTTGAAGAAGGTGATAAGTGGGCTGAACTATTACCTTTTGAAGGTTTTAGGGTCAATTTTTCAATTGAGTTTGATCACCCAGTTATTGAAAAAACCTGTCAAACTATGAGTATGGACTTTTCTAGTTGTTCTTATATAAAAGAAATTAGTCGTGCTCGAACCTTTGGTTTTATGAAAGACATAGAGTTTTTACGTTCTCATAATTTAGCCTTAGGTGGCAGTTTAGAAAATGCGATAGTGCTTGATAACTATCGTATGCTGAATAAAAATGAATTACGTTATGATGATGAGTTTGTGAAGCATAAAATATTAGATGCTATTGGCGATCTTTACATGGGTAGTGCCAGTATTTTAGGCGAGTTGAATGCTTTTAAATCAGGACATGGCTTAAATAACATGCTGCTTAGGAAAGTTTTTCAACAAACTGATTCATGGGAGTGGGTTACCTATGAGGGGGATAAACCTTCACCGATAGAATATCAAGAAGTAAATGCTACTGCATTTTAATTTATTCTAGCTATCTTATATGCGAACAGTAAGCTAATTGTTCGCATTTTTACTCTTCACTCTCTACTTCCTTCCTGCAACTTTTGCTAACTTCTCCAACTTTTCTTTTAAGCCCTTGGGTGCATTTTTTGCAATCTCTAAAAATTGTTTAGCCGTCTTTTCATTAACTACTGTGTTAGTTTGAGCCATAGGCGCTACGGCTGACTTCATTAGTTCTGCACGTGTCTTTTCGGTAACCTCATGGCGTTGTTGGCGAAAGCCTTGTGGGTTAACTTTAATTTCGATTTTATGAAATGTTCCCTCAGTACTGTCCCTTAATGCATTACAAATAGTATTACGTTCAAACTGTAATCTTTGCCCCCAAACTGGAGATTTAACTTCTATAATTAGGGTATCTTGACGGCAATTTGCAATATGCCAAGCATCTACTGGTAAATCAGGGCAAATTTGCCGTACAATGTCTGCCAAAATAGTCAAAGAGTTGGTTTTTGTCTGAATATGTGCCAAAGTGCCTGTCGTTGTTTGCAACAGAGCTGACATATTAATAGGGACTTTTGATTTTCTAGCCATCATTGCTACCCAAATTCAGTAATATTAGCTACTGAATAAATTAACCGAAATAGATACCTATGAGTTTAACACTACTATACCGTGGAAAGAACGTCAGATTTTCAATGCAATTGACTAAATTGCATTGGTTATCCGCGGTTTGTGCGTTTGCGTTAATTTCAGGCTTGGTTGTCCACTTGATTTTTACTAATAAATTGCAACCAGATGGGGATAAGTATCAGGTATTATCCCAAGTTAACCAAGCACCTAATAAGATTAAAGAACAAAAAATTACCGCACTAACGATTAAACTAGCCGAATTACAGAGTCAGGTATTACGTTTAAATGCCTTGGGTGATCGCTTAGCTGATTCTGCTAATATTCCAACAACAGAATTTAACTTTAACCAGTTGCCAGCCAGTGGCGGACCGGTATCTGAAGCCTTTCCAATAAATGATAAAACCCTTGAACAACTTTTTATTGAAATAGATGATTTTGAAAGTAAGATAAATTACGAAGAAAAACAATTGCAAATGCTTGAATCTTTGAGTTTTGGTCACCATATACAAAATAATGGTTACTTATCAGGTCGACCAATAGCCAAAGGTTGGTTATCTTCTTATTATGGTGTCCGCAAAGACCCATTTAATGGTAAACCAACAATGCACAAAGGGGTCGATTTTGCTGGTAAAGAAGATACAGCCATTATTGCTACGGCCTCAGGTGTCGTCACTTGGGCAAGTAAGCGCTATGGTTATGGTAATTTGGTTGAAATAAATCATGGTGAAGGCTTAACTACTCGCTATGGTCACAATAAAAATTTATTAGTAAGTGTTGGTGATGTCGTAAATAAAGGACAAAAAATTGCACGTATGGGCAGTACTGGTCGCTCAACTGGGCCGCATGTTCATTATGAAATATTACGTAATAATAGACAAATTGACCCAATTAAATTTGTTTATCGAAAAGGGAAATAACCGAATAAAGTGTTAAGCGGTTATCATAATAAATTCACACAAGGTGACGTATATACCCATGTTACCTCAAAATGTAGGATTCAGCTGGAATTATAAACGTCTTTAGGCAAGGCATTGATTGAAGAGAATGGTTGTTCCATTGTCGAAATCAATAACGTAGCATAAAACGTTTCTAAACCAGCCCTATGGGGACGACTGAGCAAATCATGCACTTCGTTGCATCTGTTTTTAAGGGAATAACCCTTAATAAAAAGATGCGCCTTGATCATGAGTCGTTCAGTTATCCTGAAACTCACATTTTGAAGTATCATGGGTATAGTCACTGATAATTATCAATTAATGGTTTAAATAAGATGTTTGGAAATTTGTTAACAAAAATGTTTGGTAGTCGAAATGATAGATTACTGAAAAAAATGAACAAAGAAGTCACTATAATAAATGCACTTGAACCAGTATTAGAAGCGTTAAGTGATGAAGAATTAAAAGCAAAAACCATTGAGTTTAAGGAGCGCTTCTCCCAGGGCGAAACCGTTGAACAATTATTAGCTGAAGCGTTTGCAGTGGTAAGAGAAGCCAGTAAACGTGTCTTTGGTATGCGTCACTTTGATGTGCAAATGATCGGTGGCATGGTACTTAATGAAGGAAAAATTGCTGAAATGCGTACCGGTGAGGGTAAAACACTTACCGCTACTTTACCGTCTTATTTAAATGCATTAACCGGCAAAGGTGTGCATGTTATTACCGTCAATGACTATCTCGCTACGCGTGATGCAGATTGGAGTCGTCCTTTATTTGAATTTCTTGGCATGACTGTTGGCTGTAATGTCGCAGGAATGACAACGGAAGGTAAGCAGGCAGCTTATCAATCAGATGTCACTTATGGTACCAATAACGAGTTCGGTTTTGACTATTTGCGTGACAACATGGTCTTCTCGGCACAAGAGCGTTCTCAAAAACCTCTACACTTTGCCATTATCGATGAAGTCGATTCAATCCTTATTGATGAAGCAAGAACACCGCTTATCATTTCAGGTCAAGCTGAAGACAGTTCGGCGCTGTACAAAGTTATCAATACTTTAGTGCCGACACTTGAGCAGCAAGAAGAAGAAGATAAAGAAGGCGAAGAGAGTACCGGTGATTTCACTATTGATGAAAAAGCCAAGCAAGTTTATCTAACTGAGCGTGGTCAAATTCATATTGAAGAGATCATGGTAGAAAAAGAATTACTCACCGAAGGTGATACTTTATTCTCAGCTGCAAACATAACGTTATTACACCATGTTATGGCTGCGTTACGCGCTCATAAGTTGTTTCAAAAAGATGTCGATTATATTGTAAAAGATAGCGAAGTCGTTATTGTTGATGAACACACGGGTCGTACAATGGAAGGCCGTCGTTGGTCTGAAGGTCTTCATCAAGCAGTTGAAGCTAAAGAAGGCGTTGATATTCAAAATGAAAATCAGACACTCGCTTCTATTACCTTTCAAAACTATTTCAGAATTTACGAAAAATTATCAGGAATGACAGGTACTGCTGATACAGAAGCTTTCGAGTTCAATCATATTTATGGCTTAGAAACAGTTATTATTCCTACCAACCAGCCAATGGTTCGTAAAGACATGGCTGATTTGATTTACTTAACAACGGACGAAAAGTTTGAAGCTATTTTAGCTGACATTCAAGATTGCGTTAAACGTGGTCAACCGGTTCTTGTCGGTACTATTGCTATTGAGACTTCAGAGTTCTTATCTGATTTCTTGAAAAAACAAAAAATTAAGCACAAGGTACTTAATGCTAAGTTCCATCAGCAAGAAGCTGAAATTGTCGCTGACGCTGGTAAAGAGGGCGCAGTAACGATTGCAACTAATATGGCCGGTCGTGGTACTGATATCGTGTTAGGTGGTAATTTAGATGCCATTATCGCTAAATTAACTAACCCGAGTGAAGACGATATAGCTAAAGCTAAAGCGCAGTGGAAAATAGACCATGAACGTGTGCTTGAGTTAGGTGGTTTGCATATTGTTGCAACAGAACGTCATGAATCAAGACGAATCGATAACCAACTTCGTGGCCGCTCAGGTCGTCAAGGTGATGAAGGTTCAACACGTTTCTACCTATCAATGGAAGATTCATTGATGCGTATATTTGCCTCAGAACGTATTTCTAATATGATGCGTAAATTAGGCATGGAACATGGTGAAGCCATTGAACACCCTTGGGTAACGCGTAGTATTGAAAATGCCCAACGTAAAGTTGAAGGCCGTAACTTTGATATGCGTAAGCAGCTTCTTGAATATGATGATGTTGCCAATGATCAACGTGGCGTTATTTACGAGCAACGTAATGAACTACTTGATAATGAAGAAATTGGTGAAGTTGTTGATGCCATTCGCAGTGATGTCATTAATGGCGTTATTGACCAGCACATACCACGCCAGTCATTAGACGAAATGTGGGATATACAAGGCCTTGAAGAACAATTAAAAGGTGAATATTCAACTGACTTAACTATCGCTAAGTGGCTTGAAGAAGACAGCAAACTTCATGAAGAAAGCTTACGTGAAAAAATCGTTACTGAGTTTGATCAAGCTTATAAAGATAAAGAAGGGGCCGTTGGCGCTGATGTTTTAAGACAGTTTGAAAAAGCGGTTATGTTACAAAGCTTAGATTCTCATTGGAAAGAACATTTATCTGCCATGGATCACCTTCGCCAAGGTATAGGCTTGCGTGCTCATGCACAAAAGAACCCTAAGCAAGAATTTAAGCGTGAATCATTTGAGTTGTTTACTGAAATGTTAGACAACTTGAAATATGATGTAGTGGGTATTTTGTCTAAAGTTCAAATTCGTGCTGAATCTGATGTTGAAGCGGTTGAAGAACAACATAGAAAATCGGAAGAAGTGCCAAAAGATTTTCAACATCAATCGGCATCAGGATCTAGTGAGCAAGCACAGCAACCTCGCGTAGGCCGAAATGAACCTTGCCCATGTGGCTCAGGTAAAAAATATAAACAATGCCATGGTAAATTAGCTTAATAGTTATAGCCAATAGCACTTAAAGCCAGTCAATTGACTGGCTTTTTTATTTTAGATTCACGCCAAAAATTAGTAAAAGAGTAGAGATTTTATGAATAAAATAGTTCATGTTGCAGTAGGAGTTATTCGAACAACTGATAATGAGGGATGTTGTCGATACTTTCTGACTAAACGCCTTAAAGAGGCTCATCAAGGAGGAAAGTGGGAGTTTCCTGGTGGTAAGGTGGAAGAAGGCGAAACTGTCGCTCAGGCGCTTTCTAGAGAGCTTAAGGAAGAAGTGGCGATTGATATATTATCATGCCAGCCATTAATGAAGATTGAGCACAATTACCCAGGTAAAGAAGGAGGTGAGAAGGGCAGTAAAACAGTTCGTCTGGACGTTTTTATTGTAGATAACTTTACCGGAGAGCCGAGTGCACAAGAAGGACAAGGGCAAGGCTGGTTTGAATTAAAGGATTTTGAAAAATTAGACTTTCCAGAGGCTAATAAAGTCATTATTGAAAAGCTCTTTGAACAGAGTCCATCAAACTAAAAAGTGTTTTACCTAAACTCTGGATAATGAGTGCTTGATGTTTAAGTAGAAACAATAATTTAGTTTATTCCGGTTCAACAAAAAATTTATTATTTTGTAAAAACTCTTCTTCCATCGCATCAAGCATTTCTTCGGATAAAACGGTATCAACTTGAATGTTCTGGCTGATTTTATGACCTTCATCTGCCCACTCACCTAAGTCAATAAGCTGGCAGCGTTTACTACAAAAAGGACGGTATTCGCTACTTTCTTGCCATATAACCGTTTCTTTACATTGTGGGCAGGGTACTTTTAAGGTCATGTGGGATTTAATTTAAAGGTAAAGTGAGCTTAATTATACACTAAATATTAGGCCATGGAATCATTAACAACTTGTGGGATAATTAAGCAGATAATACTTATATTAAGTTAACAGCGTGCTAATTGAAATATCGTTGCTTGGTTGGCATAGCGACGACCGGTATGTTGGCAAGGTAACATAAAGCGGATGGAATAGCGGAATTTGTTACCACTGACTGTCGGATAATATCCCGCCTCTTTAGCGAGTTTTATTCTCAACAATAAAAGTCCTTCACCGTTATCTTGATAAAAACCACTATCAACTTCTATGGTCTCAAATTCAGCACGTAGTCTGATAAATTTAAGTACAATGGCAAGTGAAGAGGATATATCACTTAATAGATTGAGCCATTGTTGAATTTCTTGTTTAGTTTGCGTTTCATCTTGGTGAAGCCAAAAATGTAACTGTGGTAGGTCAAAACTAGAGCTGCCACCTTGAATGGCAAAACGTTGCTTTAAACAAGTGAGTAATTTATCTTCCTTCAATAACCACCAGGTAGGGCGAGGGATTCTCAGGTGAGTCACTAATTTAACAGTCTCAGTTAAATTCTTTTCAAGTGCACTGGTATCTACGTCAGGAACTTTTGACCAAACAACAAGATTTTGTTCTAGTTTTTCTAAATCTTTAATCAAATCGCCACGAATATCATTTCGCTCTAAGGTGTCTAAGATGGAAAACAGTGCATTAAAAAATACTTGATGGCTGATTTTTATAGGCATGTCATTACTCAGACTTGAATAAGCCTGAGCAAAGAGTTGTTCAAGTTTTAAATAGTTTCTTATACGCTCATTAAGCGGGTGTTCATATAAAACCATAATAATATAGCGATTTTTAACCTGAGATGTAAATAAATAACGAATTATTTCATTGTCGATTTTTAAAGCATTTTTGTCAAGGTTAAATACTTTTGGTTGAGTGCTAAAACGGCCGATTTGATCTCAGCTAAAGATGAATCATCATTGTTAATAATATCGTCAGCTGCCTGTATTCTTACCTCGCGGTTTGTTTGACTGGCTATAATCGCTTTAACCTCTTTTGCTGAGCTACTGTCACGCAGCAGTGTGCGGGATAGCTGTGTTGCTTCACTAACATCAACTATCAGGACACGATCAACCAATTCAAGCAGGTTATTCTCAATGAGCAAAGGTGCTACTAAAATACAGTAAAAGCTTTTAGCTGATTTAGTTTTATCTACTATGCCAAGACGTATTAAAGGGTGTAGCAGCTCATTAAGCCAATTTTTATCGACGTCATTACTAAAAATTCGGCTTCTCAATAGGGCTCTGTTGAGTTGACCATTATCTTGTAAGTATTCTTTACCGAAGTGCTCGGCAATAGCCTTTAATGCAGGGCTGTTCACGGCCACGACTTCTCTGGCAATAACATCGGCATCAATAATATCAATGCCTAACTCTTCAAAGTAATTGGTTATGGTGGTTTTGCCGCTACCTATGCCGCCGGTAAGGCCAATAATTAATTTTGACATGATGAAAATAGCTCGAATTTGTGAGGGTAGTTATAAACTACTTTTAATTGATGTGCCTGTGCTTATTCACATCGCTCAGGGGCGTCATCCTCGTGGTTTCTTAATCGAGGATCCACAGTTAACTACATAGGCATGCAAATTAAAGAAGTTGCTGCATATACCAGGACCAAATACCCTCACCCCATAACAAGGTGATCCAACCGGCTACGGCTAAGTAAGGGCCGAACGGAATGCCTTGCTCTCTTTGATGGTTCTTAAATAACATTAAAACAATGCCAACAATAGCGCCGACAACTGAAGCCATTAAAATAAGTAATGGTAATAACTGCCAACCAAGCCAAGCACCAAAAACCGCAAATAACTTGAAGTCACCAAAGCCCATGCCTTCTTTACCTGTGGCTAATTTAAATAGCCAGAACACAGAAAATAGACTCATATAACCAACAGCGGCACCAATGACAGCATCAGTTAAAGGAACAAAAGTACCGTTAATATTTAGCAGTAAACCTAACCATAAAAGTGGCAAAGTGATTTGATCAGGTAATAACATATGATCAAAGTCAATCATGGTCAGTGAAATTAAACACCAAGTAAGTACCAGAACCCACAGTGTCGTTATTGTAGGACCAAAATGATGGGCAACGATAAGGCTAAGTAACATAGTCGCTATTTCAATGAGCGGATAGCGAGCTGATATCTTATTTTTACATTGGCTACATTTGCCTTTTAGTACTAACCAACTCAATATCGGTATATTTTCATAAAATCGAATTTTATGGTCACAATGTGGGCAAGTAGAGTCAGGCTTTGACAGCGTCATAGGTGTAAGTTTTTTAGCCTTTACATTGACTAGTTCATCAGCTAAAAACTCACGGCAATCATGATACCAGCCGTACTCCATCATTTTTGGTATGCGATAAATAACAACATTAAGGAAGCTGCCTATGGCTAAAGAAATTAAACCAACAGAGAGATAAAAAAAGGCAGGAAGTTGTAAAAACAATTGAGATATGTTGTCGATAAAAGAGAATAAGTTATTGTATAACAAAGTGGATTCCATGTTTAAAATTGAAGTGAGCAAGGTAATGAACTAAAAAATTAAATGAAGCAACTATCAAGTTAGCTGCTCCATAATGCTTATTTATAGGTGAATTATTAAAAATACATGGCTATGCACATAAGTCAGGCTAGTCATCCCCGTGGTCTCTTAATCGGGGATCCAGCATCTAAATAGCAGTGGATCTTCGATCAGAGACTTCGAAGATGACGTTTACAGAGAGTTCCTGAGTAAACTAGATAGGCATGTAAAAATAAGTACTTATACAATCTTACCTATTTCAAATATTGGTAAGTACATGGCAATGATTAAACCACCAATGACTACACCCAATACCGCCATTATCATTGGCTCTAACAAGGCGGTTAAACCATCAACTGCGTCATCCACCTGCTGCTCATAGACGTTGGCGACCTTAGACAACATATCATCAACAGCACCGGACTCTTCACCAATGGCGACCATTTGAATAACCATATCTGGGAATATGTTACAGTTTCGCATCGCTAAATTCATCTGCATGCCTGAGGATACTTCAGCTTTTACCTCTAATATAGCATCACGAAATACTGCATTACCTGATGCCCCAGCGGCAGAATCTAACGCATCAATGAGCGGTACACCGGCAGCAAAGGTTGTCGATAATGTTCTTGCATAGCGGGCAACGGCGGCTTTTTCTAATAAATCACCAATAACAGGGATTTTGAGTATATTTTTATCAACACTGTCACGAAATTTTTGACTATTTCTATGGGCACGTTTAAATAAGAATCCAGCTATATATAAGCCAGCTAAACCTAAGTACCAATAGGCCTGCATAAACTCTGAAATAGCAATAACAAATAAGGTAAAGGCGGGTAACTCGGCACCAAAACCCGCAAATATTTCTTGGAAAACGGGTACAACAAAAATAAGTAAAATGGAGGTAACAATGCCAGCAATAACTAATACCGCTATAGGATAGGTCATCGCTTTTTTGATTTTACTCTTCAACGCTTCTGCTTTTTCTTTGTAGGTAGCGATACGGCCATAGATGGTTTCTAAGGCACCTGATTGCTCACCAGAGGCAACTAAATCACAATACAGATCATCAAAATACAGCGGGTGATCACGTAAACAGTCAGATAAAGGAATACCAGAAGATAACTTTATGCCAATGTCACCTAAAAGCTTACGCATTTTGCCATTATCATGACCTGAGCCAATCATTTGGATTGTTTGTACTAAGGGCACGCCTGCACCCAGCATAGTGGCTATTTGGCGAGTAATATTGGCAATATCGGCAGGTGTTATCGGCTTATCACCGCCCATTCCGAATAATGGTTTTGGCTTCTTCTTAACTCGACTTGGGGTTATGCCTTGCTTACGCAGCTGGCTTTTAAGCTCTATGATGCTATTGGCTGGAAGCTCTCCGTTAATCTTTTTACCTTTACGATTAACGCCATGCCAGATAAATATCTCTTGCTCTTTTACTTTAGCTTTATCTTTAGCTGATTTCTTTTTTGATGTGATAGCCATAGTTAACCCTGGTTCATGAATCACTCTACTATTGCCTTATCATGAAGCAGGTAAAGTATTATCGAGTAAATAGGTAGATTATCTTGTTAATTATCTTGTTAAGTATAAGCAAGTTAACTGAAATTTGCTTTAAGCGCTAGTGACTCGGTTAATTTCTTCTAAACTGGTCATGCCGTTCATCGCTTTAATTAAGCCTGATTGTCGTAAATTGTTATAACCTTCTTTTTGGCACTGTTTGGCAATATCAAGCGAGTTGCCACCTTCCATAATAATAGAAGCTATAGTTGGGCTGATCTTTATCACTTCATAAATACCAACACGGCCTTTGTAACCTCCAGTGCAATGAGTGCAACCTACAGGTTTGTATAACTTAATTTCAGACAGCTTATCAGCAGGGAAACCTTGCTCTGCTAATTGCATCTCTGACAGTGGCTCTTGTTCTTTACACTGAGGGCATAGTCGTCTTGCAAGCCGTTGAGCTATGATAATAGAGACTGAACTGGCAACATTATAAGATGGCACACCCATATTAAGTAAACGGGTCAGTGTTTCTGCAGCAGAGTTAGTATGCAGGGTTGATAGTACCAAATGTCCGGTTTGTGCTGCTTTTATCGCTATTTCAGCGGTTTCTAAATCTCGAATTTCACCGACCATAACAATATCAGGATCTTGTCGTAAAAATGAGCGTAAGGCACTCGGAAAAGTTAAACCTGCTCGATTGTTAATTTGTACCTGATTAATACCTTCAAGATTTATTTCGACCGGATCTTCAGCGGTAGATATGTTTCGCTCTTGGGTATTAAGGATATTAAGACCTGTATACAAAGAGACTGTTTTACCTGAGCCTGTTGGGCCAGTCACTAAAATCATGCCTTGGGGCTGGTCTAAGGCTTCAGTATAGATTTTCTTCTGTTCTGGCTCATACCCTAGCATGTCGATACCCAGCATGGCGCTAGAAGAGTCCAATATCCGCATGACTATTTTTTCACCCCACATAGTAGGCAGCGTACTAACACGAAAATCGATGGATTTTTTCTTAGAAAGTGCTAACTTTATCCGGCCATCTTGGGGCACACGGCGCTCGGCAATATCTAATTTAGACATGACTTTCAGGCGTGCTGCCATTCTTGAAGACAGGCTTACCGGCGGTCTGGCTATTTCAGATAAGATACCATCAATACGAAAACGTATACGAAAGGATTTTTCGTAAGGTTCAAAATGTAAATCAGAGGCGCCCTTTTTGATGGCATCGAGTAATATTTTATTGATAAAAACAACAATAGGGGCATCATCTTCGCCGCTAACATTATCATCTTCTCTTTTAGTATCTTCAACATCGATACCTGCTAATTCATCGGCATCGATGTCAGTTATATTGAGAGCATCACTTTCATCTTCGAGTACTTTTTCAATGCAAACTTGTAAACTTTTCTCATCACACAAGATTAATTCGGTGCTATAACCACTATTAAATTGTATTTCTTCAAGGGCATCTAGATTAGTAGGGTCTGACATGGCAACAAAAAGTACTTTACCGCGTAAGTATAGAGGTAAGGCATTATGCTTGGAAATGAGTTTTTCATTACGAATTCCATCAGGTATTAAGGTGGTATCGAATTGATCGAGTTGAATTTGCGGATAACCAAAACTTTTAGACAGTACTTTGGCAATGCTCTTGCCATCAATATTTTTGTCTTCAATTAAGAAACGAATAAAAGGCTTGTTTTTACCAGTAAAGTCGGCGGAAATATCATCAATTGATTCTAATGATATAAGGTTCTGCTTTGATAATGCAGATAAAACGCTGGATTGCTGATGGCTTCCTTTCATAACTATTAGTGATAACCTTTTGGACATATTGGAATTGTATTTAATAGATTTAGTGTAACTTATAACAGCATAAAAGGACAAAGAGATTTATTAATAGGTGGACTTCCTATAGAACCGTATGTACTTAACGAAATAGAGTATCCTGGAATAGCCGATAAGTACTTTTTTTGTTAAACTTTGTTATATATGTAGAAATCAGCAAAACTTCCATTTGTATTGTTATCAGAATATGGATATATATTGGGAATATGCAGTGACATCTCCCATTCAGGCTTGTTTTTCTTAACCCAAGTTGAGAATTTTCGATGTTTTACATGAGAGGCTTGATATCGATATTGCTTCTCTATATCGGATGAATAGATAACAACTAATTTCGTGGATGAATTAAATAAACGCTCCATATATGTGTAAAACACATCATCCTCAATGAGATGGTAAATAACATCTAATGATAATGTCAATTCTGCTTTTTCGTTTGCATATGCATTCATTATCTTGAATGTTTTTGTGCTGTCGTTTGAAAAAATATCCCTACAATTTTTGATGGCTATAGAACTTACATCAAAGCCAATATATGACGGGTATTTTGATGACCTTACCTGGTTACCATCCCCGCAGCCGTATTCGATTATAGTACTAATCTGATTGTTTTTTATAATATCATTCAAAATATCAGATTTAAATTTAGCTAGTTTATGGTAAGAGCCCGCTCCTGAATTCCCTCCGGAATTGTATCTTTTTATCCAATAATCTTCGGATCCAGAAAATGACTTTAGCGGCTCTATTAAGGTAAAGTAGATAGCTTTAGCTATAGGGTTCAAAAAACGATTGTTTTGAATGAAATTTTTCATAAATACTTTTACCTTACTGAGTGGTCTTACGATCTTTGTTTTTTATAAGTGGTTGATAATAAGTCTATTTTTATGCATTTGACGCTGGGGTGCTAACTTTTAGTAGTGTTTGTGCTTGATAAATTATACATTTTTTAATTATGCATGTTTTTGAGCTGCTTATAAATAATAAACCAAAACAGTAAAGACATGGATATTTCTGATAGTACAACTGCAGCAATAAAGCCAATTAAGCCCCATTGTGAAGATAAAACTATAATGAATAGAACAAATAGCATCATTCCCAATAACTCAATGCTCACTCTTAATAAGGGCCTTCCCATGCTAACCAATACAATGCCAGCAGTTTGTCTTAAAGCGATGGGCAAGCTTACAAAAGCAAGTAAAGGCATAATATCTGTCATGGTATTGAAGCCTTCACCAAATAGGCTAGCAATATATGGTGCAGCTAAAGTTAATATAAGCCAGCTAAGCACCCCCCATAAACACGTGAACCAAAATAGCGTTGTAACTAACTTACTATATTGTTGGTTTTCCGTATTCGCATGCTGAAATAACTTAGGTTGAGCGCTTAATAACATAGCAGTTACCGGTGTAATTAAAGAACACACTACTCGGCTAGTGGCACTGTAAATACTTGCTTCAGCATTATTCAGCCAATTAACGACCAATATCTTGTCAATTTCTGAAGCCGTAAGGTTTGATAACCCCATGCTGGCATATTTAGCTCCACTAGATAGTTCATCAGATTTAGGCGGGCGAGGACGCCAATCAAGCCTTATGTGACGTGTTACCACAAAAAAAGCAATTAATAGAGCAAGCAATACTGCAAAAAACTGCAAAACAATATAGCTATATAGGGGGGCGGTTTTGACATAAAAAAAGCAAAGTACTATAGCGAACAACCGAAATAATAGTGGTAACCATTGCACAAGTTGGCTTAAAGGCACTTTATTATGAGATTGCAAAGCAAAGCTGAGTAATACAATTATAGGCATTAAAATTAACTCGCTAATACCTAAAAGTAAAATAAGATGATTAGATAGTAAGGTGCTTTGTATTTGGTCACCGATTAAAAATTCTAGCGTGATGAAATAATAAATAATGAGCAATATGCTGCCAACAAGTAAGGTTAAAGGCCAAGCAAAGCGCCAAATAAAAGTAACAGCATCTTCACGCTTTACTTTTAGTGACATCATCAAATAGCCAGCACCTAAATTAGGTAATGTTCCCATAACGACAGCAAGCGTAGCAATTGCAACAAAACCACCATACAGCTCGGCGCCCAGTAGTCGGGAAAGTAGGATGAGTGATATTGCTTGAGTTATTACTCTCCCGCCAAGTAAGCCGCCCGTTTTAATGGTGTTCTTTGCCACGGCTCCTAACATCTATGTTTTTCCGAAGAAAGCAATATGTAGATCTGAGAAATCATGATGTTAAGCCTTATTTATTAATTTCTCTAATGTTGCTTCATAATTATCTGCAACGTTACGCCAGCAAAATTTTTTTTCTAGTATGATTCTATCATGAGTGATAGATTTTGAATTTGTTGTTTGCAACCTCAAACAAACAGCTTGAGCTAACAAGGATACGTCGCCTGCAATAAATATTTCAACACCTGTAATAGCGGATATAACATCCCTACAGGCTGGTATATCTGATACCACTAGAGGGCAACCACAACACAAGGCTTCCACTAAAACAAGTCCTAAGCCTTCTTGATCACCCGACTTAGCCTCAATAAAAGGCGCAACAAAAACAGCAGCAGATTGGTAATGTTTTGCTAATTTGTCCTGCCTTACTGGTCCAATAAAGTGAACCTTGTCTCCAATATTTAAACGTTTGGCTTGTGCTTTTAGTGCGTCCTCCTCAGGACCAAAACCTATAATCGTTAAATAAACATGTGGCTGGTACTTAAGTATTTCGGGCAGGGCACTTAGTAAATAACATAATCCTTTTTTTTCTACTAAACGACCCACAAATAATATTTCATATTCAGAGCGAGTAACATCCGAATTCAAACAGAAATGTGCCATGTTGACACCCATTGGCATAATCGTTATTTTATCTTCATTAACCCCCATATTTATGAGTTCAGTTGCCATTACTTTACTGACGACACTAAGTTTTGAGGCTTTTTTCGCAATAAACAACTTCAAACTATTAAAGAACTTACCCTGCAAAGCAAATAAATCTGCGCCGTGTGATGTTACTAAAAAAGGAGGGATCTTTATTACTTTACTTAATAATGCTAAGGCCAAACCTTGAGGTATTAACCAGTGAGCATGTACAACATCGATAGATTCCTGTTTAATCACTTTTCGTATTACTAGAAGTTGAGCAACAAAAAAGAATGGCAGAAGTAATAACTTCCAAGGGGATTTTTTTAAGTTAGTAACTATACCACCATTGTTAACTAATACCTCAAGTACTGAAGGGGCATAACGATAACGAAATACACTGACACCCTCTAATATTTCATATTCTTTCGCACCGCTTGCGTGGGGACAGATAACACAAATATTAAACTTGTTGGTTAAGCGTTTAGCAAGCTCATGGACAAAACCAGGCTCGTGGTCACCAAGCCATCGAGGGTAAGTCGATGCTAATACCAATAAGTTTTTTTTATTGTTTAAGTTATTCACTATCTTTATACATCAATGTGGTGATTTGTTCTGAGACCAAGGCCACCATAAAAATGATCAAAGATGTTGTGAACATTAGCGCACTCATATTGGTAAAACGGCCTGCAGTAAAATAGGTGAAGCCATAATAGCTTAATCCGGTTAAAAATACTGAAGCTGCAATAGGTAAAAATAATTTTAGTGGTGAATAAAGTGTGCCCACTTTAAATATGATCAATAAAAAACGTATACCGTCTTTTACTATATGAATATGACTATTACTGTCATCAACGCGCCGTTCGGCATGAATGGGCTCATAAGCTACCGAATAACCAGCACGGAAAAATGCCATGGTTGAAGTTGTAGGATAAGAAAATCCATTGGGTAACAAGGATAAAAACTCTCTAAATTTAACTGCTTTTACCGCGCGAAAACCAGAGGTTAAATCTTCAATTTTATGTCCTGTCATATAGCTAGCAAACTTGTTATAAAACTTGTTCGCTAAACTGCGTCCGATACTTGCTTGCGAGCCTTTTTGTCTGGCGCCGACCACTAAATCGTAGCCTTGATCAAGTTTTGCCAATAAGCGAGGGATGTCTTTGGGGGAATGTTGACCATCACCATCCATGAAAATAATTACGTTCCCAGTCGCTGCACGAGCACCTGTTTTGATTGCGGCACCATTGCCTTTACTATAAGGATGACTAATGACTTTAGCCCCAGACTCTATGGCTAATAAAGCGGTATCGTCGGTAGAAGCATCATCAACGATAATGATTTCAATATTCGGAACTTGTACAAGGGATTTTATATCAGAAATAACCTTTTCAATGGATTTTTGCTCATTTTTAGCAGGTATTACAATTGATATATTATCCATTTTTTCGCCTCTTATTTTGTACTTCCATTAATTGCTCAATATTTAATATGCGCTTATTACATTGTGTCTCGTACATATCAGTTAATACATTATTTCTTTTAAAAAAGGGGCATATATTATGCTTTGTGAAGTCTAATGCTAATTCATACTCATGCCTTTGAATATAAAATTCAATGATTAAATCGGGTACTTTATGGTGCTCACTCTCAGACCACACTTTTTTTAA
The DNA here is from genome assembly GCA_913063325.1 of uncultured Colwellia sp. Lineage (GTDB taxonomy): Bacteria > Pseudomonadota > Gammaproteobacteria > Enterobacterales > Alteromonadaceae > Colwellia. The sequence continues at coordinate 74,092 of CAJXYE010000016.1, forward strand.
TAGCTTTATTGCCTTGTCATCTTCATTCTCAAGTAAAGCAATTTCATAGAGGTTGAATAGCAGAGGGAGGCGTTCTTGATATATCAATTTAGGGTGGACAAGCATATTTGCATTAAGCAATTCTAATTGTGTTAATGAAACACTGGTACATAATTTGTCCTTGATCACAGATAATAGTGTCGATAAAGCAGGAGCAGCGCGTAGCGTATTGTTTTTATCCAGGGTTATAGCGAGTGCTTTCTCCATAAAAATCTGGGTTTTTTCGTCGTGTTTGGATAAGCACGCAACGGTTACGGCCTGAACATGCAAGTTAATACAAGTGGCACAGTAAGGGAGTTGCTGTTCTAAAATCTTTTCAGCTAAGAGGTATTGTTTATTTTCAACAAAAATCCCAGACAAATGGCTCACAGCCCTTGAAGACCCTACTTGTTTATTATGCCAAACTTGTGCCGCATATTGGGGTTCACCCCAGATGCCAGCTGTTAAATTTAGTGTTACAGCAAGAATCAACCAGTAGCAAGCAGCTGAAAATAAGGCTATTTTTTGATATCGTTTAGTAACACATGTTAAAGAAAAGCCTAAAGCTAAGCATGGACCAAATAACGCGACATAGTTTCTATGTTCAAAAAAGAGCTCTAAGCTGATTATTGTTGATTCTAATAGATGAGCAGAGAAAAACCATAAAATGGAAAAAGAATATAATTTATATTTATGTCTAAATTTGATAGCACTGAAGAGTAGGGCTATCGTTAGAAGAATTGAAAGTAGTGCTTTAGGGGCTTTTAGTAAATCCTCTACATGAGGGTAATTATCATGAAAAGGATTTATCTCTTCAATACTAGGGAATATAGCCAAGGTAAAATAGTCGAATAATATTTGTGGTTGGGTCGTTATTCTTTCTATTAAAGTGAACTCTCTGCGCGGCAAAATATTACCTGTCATTATCGCGAGATAGATCATATATAAAACAATGGCAATAAGACTCACAGAACAAATGCTAACTCTGAGTCTTTTTCTATGATTTAAGGCCTTAATATCAGAAAACAAAGTAAGCTCAAGCACCAAAATAAAAATAGGTAATAGCACACCACTTTCTTTGCTAAACATCGCCAGGAGTGTACCAATGCATAAACCAATAATTTGATATGTTAAGCCATCTTGGTTTTTTTTTTCTGTGCTGACAAATGATAATTTTTGTTTATATAGGCCATAAGTATACAAGGTTAGTCCAATAAACACCCAAAATGCAGACACCCCAGCCATACGCTGAATGGCAATTAAAGAAGTGGTAACCTGAATAGGCAATACCATCCAAAAGGCACTGCAAACAATTGCAATCCAATAGTTTTTTTTGTTTTCGCCCTGATAGGTTTTAGAAATTAGGTAGCTTAATACGAATACTAATAAGCCATTAAGGCAGTGCAAGGTTATATTAAAATAAAAGAATGCTGATAGATTATCTGGCCAATCATTCGTATTGAATAAGAAAGTCAGCATGGTTATTGGCCGACCTAAAGGGCCGCTTTCTTCTGTAAATACATAATGCCATGCCGTTTGAAAGCTATGCACATCTAAAAGTTGGCTAATGGGTTTTATGTCATCATAATAAAACGAACCCGAAACACCTGGCAGATAACAAATAAAGATGATGGCTATTAGGGATAAAAGAAAAGTTAGCTTATAAACAGAATTATGTAACATTAAGGAAGGATATCATTATTTTATGGCAGTAGGAGGGAGTTATACTTTTTTAATAAAAAAAAGCCCCTTACTAAGGGGCTTTTTCAGATGATTCCTAAATTTAACAAAGACCTTCAGCTAAGCAAGTACTACTGGTGGCAACATCCCAATTTACAGCGCTATTAGCAACAGTAGGTGTTAATACATAAGTAAAAGCTAGACCAGTACCAGTACCCGTGGCGGTTATTACACCAGCAGTAGACATTCCAACAGAACCTACGTTATCACCATTAGCGGCATTAGCAAAAGAACCTAAAACTGCCGTGCCTGCAGCAGTTGTACCGCCATCGGCACAATCTGTAGTTGTTTCACCCTTTTGAATACATACCTCGAAAGCTATTTTTCCTGTAGCTGTTGCTAAAACAACCTCTGTGAATTTAGCTTTCAGGGTATAAGTTTGATAAGCAGGCAATGCAACCGCAGCTAAAATACCGATGATCGCTACAACGATCATTAATTCAATTAAGGTAAAACCTTTTTGTGCGCTTTTTTTCATTTGAGTTAAGTTTTTCATAATTTAATATCCATTTTGTTTTACGGGGGCTAACTTCATACTGCGACAAAAAATCACAAATGTAAAATTTTGTTGCTGCTTTTTTTATTATATTTTTTTGGTTAACCAATGAGCGATTAATTTATAACCCATTATTAACTAAAGATTAACTTTCTGCAGTGATTTTTACCTTGTTACATAAATCGCGTTAAAGGGAGTCAGTGCAATGTTAATCTATCAAGAGTACTTTGCTTTTATCAAGTATTAGCAAGTTAATAACTTGCTAAGAGACCTTTGATGTTGAAAATATATAATAATAAATTGATTTAGACTATTACAAGCCATTACAAGAAATGATAGGGCTATACCAACTTCATTAAATTATTGCCCACTTGTGCAGGTTAAAATAATCCATGGCCGTGTTGCTTTCAATCCCAATAGCGCGCTAATGCTCAATCAAGCGCCTTGCCCTGATTTATTGTATCTATGCACAACAAGATCACAAACTTGATGAAATTGGTATTATTTTTTTTAGCACGGCAGGATGTTTGAATTTTAACTACAAAAGCAAGGTCATAATAGAGTGCAGTCGTTTTCTTCGAGGTATTTAAATATAAATTCTATGCTCTTAAGTGATATGGGTTTCCGATTAGAGACCTCGGAAATGACGAACATGTTAGTTTTGGTCTAAAACGACGATAATAGTGCTATCTGCAGCCGTGTCTTTATATCGCCAATTTACAGTACATAAAATAGTAAAAATAATGGAAGTTATAGGTGATTTTTATTTGTTCTTTCTGTATAATGCGCGCTCCCTACGTTACAAAAGCCTATTGTTTCTTGGATTCTTTTTACTATTAAGTAGATAGAAGCCTATAAATAGTGGCGCTGGGCTCGATGCTCGAAGGGGCAATGGCGTAGTCCATTTTAACCGGTAATTTGCATTTTTTAGGAAATGTTTAAATTATCATTTAAGTAACATTTATAAGATTGGGTTTTTTAATGAAAACTTTTGTAGCAAAACCAGCAAGCGTACAACGCGAATGGTTCTTAGTGGACGCCGAAGATAAAACTTTAGGTCGTATCGCTACTGAAAT
>CAJXYE010000017.1 GCA_913063325.1 uncultured Colwellia sp.
CGTGTTGGTTGGTGTTTACCGGGCCGGTATAAAAATAAATTCATTCAACAGCGTATGATACGAACACTTGGTCATAATCAGCCAATACAACTAGCTTTGGCCGACTATATTGCTAATGGTTATTATGAAACACATGTAAAAAAGATTAACCGAGCAATCTCAGGTCATTGCGCTGACTATATCAAATTTCTTAAAGACAATTTACCTGAGCAGTCAGAGGTATTCATACCGAATGGTGGTTTGGTACTTTGGATAAAACTTCCTAAGGTCGATACACAGAAACTAGCCATAATATTATTAAAACAAGGGGTTCATATAACACCTGGTAACCTATTCTCTACGACAAAGTTATACCAAGATTGTATACGATTAAATATTGGAGTCATTCCGAGTAGAGAAATATATTTACAGCTAGAGCTATTGTGTAAATTAGCGCAAGTTGAAAGTAAAGTGCTATAGGTGGATTAAGATAGATTTTCCATCTTTCTTGGTCATTTTACCAACAACCAACAAATATGAATTATCCATCATTATTTAAACTTCTCCTTGAGGGATAGAACCATCTAAAATGATGGTATTCCAATTCGCCTTATTCATATAATCGTTAGCACTATCATTTAAGCCTATATTTAATACATAAGTGATGCATTAATAGAGTTAGTAATTGGTAGAAACTTCAGACTCTACTAACTGTTGTAGTTGTTGATAACCAAAATGTACCAGTGGTTTTCCATTGACAAAAAAACCAGGCGTCTTACTTACGTTAAGCTGTTGAGCATCGAGTATATCCAGCTGAACTCTCCTTGCAATCTCTTCGCTCTGGACATCCTTGTTTAACTTAACCATATCTAGACCGAGTCCACCAAGTTGTTGCCATAATTTTTGTGGTCTAGAAACATGATGTTCGATCCAAACTTCTCTAGTCTCATAAGCTCTTTCAAGAGTTTCCAAAAATCGATCCTGTAAGCGTGCGGCTTCTAATATACTGACAATGACATCGGAATTTTGGTGTAACGGTAAATACCGTAAGACCAAATTAACTTTATCTGGATTATCTTTCAGCAATTTTTTTACAAAGGGATAGAAAGCACTACATGTGCCACACGCAGGGTCAAAGAATTCAACAATAGTTACCTTCGCATCAACCGGCCCTATTATCGGAGAATAATCGCGTTGTAAATTTTCAATATTTTCTTGTGAAGCACTATTAAGTTCTTCATTTTTTTTATTGTTATAGATGGTAGACGTCACTATAAAAAGCACGAGAAAAAAAATCACAGTAGTGATTACAATCATGTTTTTTTTCATTGATAAAACCTTTTTCGATAAATAAGTAAAAGTACAATAATGGTGCTGTTTGCAAAAATAGAGAGCATGGGAATGGTGATAACCCCAAGCAGTTCCAAGTTGATTTTTGAGCAAGATAATTCTTCACTGCAAGGTTGCAGTGACTCGGGAATAAACCCCGAATATACTAAATAATGAAAGACAGCAAATCCCAACCCAATTACAGCCAATGGGAGGGTATAACGAACCAAGGACGGATCTATTTTTTCGCCTTGGGGAAACATCCCCACCAGAAATAACACCGCTAATGGATAGATAAAAACACGTTGCCACCAACAAAGCACACAAGGTTTTAACCCCATAACCTCACTAAAGAACAAACTACCAAATAAAGCAGTCATTGCAATTATCCAGCAAAAGAATATTAAGCCCCAACCCTGTTGGCTAACTGGTTTTGTCTTGTCATCTGTCATATGGTTAAATTATTTTATCTTGCTAGTAATAATAAAGTAAAAATGTGATTAAAGAATAGCCCTAGGACACCTTAAATTCCCTCTCAAAGTCAAATTTTAGTGAGGTTCTCATTGCGATCCTAACAACTATTTTAATTGTTTAATTTCCATTGAACCAGCGGTATTTTATCCGGATTTAACCGCTTACCTTTTAACTGTTCCATAAATAGATCCAATTAGCCTTGTCATTACATATGTAGATGGATTGATTTTTGATCTTTCTTGGTCATTTTACTGACTACTAGCTTAAACGAATTATCGATCATGCTTTCAATTTCACCTGAGAGATTGAACCACCTAAAATGATAGTATTCCAATTAGCCTTATTCATGTAATCGTTGCACTACTAATTTAGCTCAAATAGCTTATTTCGAACGATTCGACTATACTGCAAGCATTAACCATCATGAGTAATAAACAATGCAAGCACTAACAGCAAATGATGCTAAAACACAGTTTGGCGATATGTTATTAAAAGCTCAGCGCGAGCCTGTTCAAATAAACAAAAACGGTAAACCAGTTGCTGTAGTGATCTCAATAGATGAGTACCAGCAAATGGAAGAAGTTAAATTCGCTTTGTTAAAAGAACGAGCTACACGAGCTAAAATTGATATAGAAAATGGTAATTTAGCAGAAGGGGAACAATTTATGTCAGATTTAATCTCAGGAAAATTAGATTAAATGTTCACATATAAATTTACACAAGATGCTCGTGAAGATTTACTTAACATCAGAAAATATACTTTAAAAACATGGGGAAAAGAACAGTCAGCAAAATACTTACAAGAGCTGAACAAAACATTGCAGTTATTATCTGACAGCCCTTCTATAGGAACTCAAAGAACTGATATTTCACTAACAACTTTCAGCTTCCCTTATGTTAGCCATATTATTTATTACACATTAGATAGTAATTTTTTAATCGTATTTGCTGTTTTACATAAAAATATGGTGCCTGAAAAGCATATAGCCAAACGCAAACATCAATAACAAAATTGATAATTTATTAGTTACATATGCAAAGAAAGCGACTGCTGATCTTTCTTGGTCATTTTACTGACCACCAGCATATAAGAGTTATCCATCATTCTCTCAATTTCACCTTGAGGAATTGAGCCGTCTAGGATGATTGAATTCCAGCTAGATTTATTCATGTGGTAGCCTGGAATAACTGAGGGAAATATGTCTCGCAACATCACTGCTTCATCGGGATCACACTTTAAATTCATCCAAAAATGAGTTTTAGCCTCGTCGCTAGTTTTAGCACTTTTTGCGGTACTGCCATGAGCGATAGTGGCAAACATTTTATTTTTAACCTTAAACACTTTGCAGTCGTCACCAAAGGGATAATAAAGTGATGTTTGGGGTTTGGACAATAAGTATGTCTCGACTTGCTGCTCGTTCAAACTTTTCATCATTCAACCCTGAATTAACCGTCTTTCATCTTATTGTGAGTACTTTGTTACACTGTTTATAAGATTGCAAGCGGATAATTGATGACAATTCCCCTAACAATGGCACAATATACCCATTCTACTTCAAGATGCATGGTTCAGTGGGAATTTAAAAGACTTTAGGCAAGGCATTCATTGTAAAGAATGGTTATTCCCTTCTTAAAATGAATAACGCGGCATAAAGTCTTTTAAAACCCACCCGAAGGGGAACACAGAGCAACCCCACTTTGTTGTTGCCTCCAAGGATGGAGGTACTTAGTTTTTGCCTGGAGCAAAAAAACTGTGCACCAATTTGTAAGGGAGTGCCATGACTTCATTGGTGCGCCTAAAAGTTAAATTGCTCTGTGCTCCTGAATAAGCATCTTGAAGTAGAATGGGTATAGTCGTAAGATAATAAAAAGGATAATAAATGAAAGGCTTAATTAGCTTGTTATTGGTTTTAGTGTGCAATATCAGTGTTGCCGTAGAGCAAGCAGAAACCATTTTCAAACAGCATGCGCCATCTCTTTATCAAATACGTTTGATCGACAAAGCCAGTGGTGAAAAATCTTCAATTGGTTCAGGTTTTCAAATAAGTTCCGATGGTTTAATCGCAACTAATTATCATGTTATTTCGAGCTATGCCCGCCATCCAGAGAAATACCGCATTGAGTTTTTGGATCATCAAGGAAAGAAAGCTCATCTTGAACTAAAAAGCATCGACGTTATTAATGATTTAGCGCTAGTCAAACGAGACGTTGAGCAGGAAATGCCGTTTTTCACCATTGCCAACAGTGTGCCAACAAAAGGTGAAGAACTATATTCTCTTGGTAACCCTCATGACTTAGGGATGATTGTTGTTCCTGGTACGTATAACGGCTTAAAAAAAGAATCTTTTAATGACCGTATTCATTTTACCGGTTCAGTGAATTCTGGCATGAGTGGTGGTCCCGTTGTTAATAAAAATTCAGATGTAGTTGGTATTAACGTGGCAACTTCAGGTAATCAAATTGGCTTTTTGGTGCCACATGATAAATTACTCGCCTTAGTTAAGGTTTATAACGAACAAAACAATTTGACTATAGATCAACAAATGGAGCAACAGCTCAATCAATATCAAAAAAACCTTATTGGTACCTTGCTCAAGAGTAACTGGCCATTAAGAAAGCTTGGTGAAGGGATGATCCCGATGATTGATGTACCCTTTATTCGTTGTTGGGGGGAATCTAACGCAGATAAATCTGATGCATTAGTGATGCTTGCTGTTGCCAATTGTTCATTAGAAGAAAACACTTATATTTCGGGCAACTTTTTTACTGGCGCCTTAGAGATGGAATTTCGTTACATGCAAGCCAAGAAATTAAGTGATGTTAAATTTTATCAGTTATTTCAACGTCAAATTGCACGGGTAATGCCAGGTAATAAAGCAGGTAAAGATGATGTCACTGAGTTTCAATGTCAGCACGATATTGTGATGCCAGAAAATCAACTGATTAACAATAAAGCTATCTTATGTACTCGCGCTTACAAAGACTTTAATGACCTTTATGATGTATTGTATTTAGGCATTTCTATTGACCGAGACGATCAAGCTTTTATCAGCCACTTCACACTTGCTGGTGTTGCTCAAAATAGCGCGCAAGCATTTACCAGCAAGTTTATGGAGTCTGTGTCATGGAAATAATCATTGAAGAAATCAGCAGAGGACACAAACTGCTAGGTCGTCATAAATTTGCTAAACAAAGCATTAATGTCGGTCGAGGTTATCACAGCGATATTATCCTTTCAGACCCCCATGTTTGCGCTGAGCATTTATCAATAGAGTTTGACGGTGATAATTGGCTCATTGCCGATCAAGATAGCATTAATGGCTGCTTTTTAGATGATGGCAACAAACCGGCTAATGGTCACATTGTTCGTTCCGGCGATGTTATAACCTTAGGAAAAAGCCAGATAAGAGTAGTATTTCCTCACCACCCGGTTGAAACAAGTATTACCCTTAGCCCTTTTGAAAATTTAATTAATTTAACCAAACACCCGGTGGCACTTTTTGTAAATATCGCACTGTTTGCCATTATTACCGGCTGGATGTTTTTCTTAAATAACCCCAAAGAAGTCACCTTTACTCAGTTATTTGTCCCCTCAATAGGGTTAACATTAATGTTTGCGATTTGGCCTGCAAGCGTGGCCTTGATTTCGCATTTAACAAAACATGATGCCAGAATATTCACTCAACTTGGGCTTTGTTTTGTTTTTTATAATCTCACTTGGTTCAGTGACTTTATTGAAGCGCTAGTTAAGTTTAATACTTCAAGTCAATTTCCGCTTACCGCGTTGCTGGCTTTGTTACCTATTAGCATTGCCTTTTGCTTATTTTGGCTGAACTGCTACGTTGGTTTTCATATGAGCGGTAAACGAAGAACTGTTGTCGCTGTTTGTTTAACAACATTATTATTTGGTGGAAGTTTCTTGATTGAGATGAGTAAAAAACCAGATTTTAGTATCAGACCTCACTTTAACTCAACGTTATTAACACCAAGTTTCATGTTTGCCAAAAGCAGCAGTGTTGATGAGTTTATCGAAAACAGTAATGAGTTATTTAGCAAAGCTAAAAAAGCAGCTAAAGAGGATGAGTAGCATACTGGCTTAAAAATTAAGCCAGTATTAATGGGGTGTTAAGTACTTTTTCTTAGAGTAATTTTCTTTTAAATACGCTTGAAGTTTGAGCAGCTCTTTTTCGCCAAACCATTTTTTATGTGCTAGATAATAATTTTCATTTTGATACATGGTGATGAGGGTTCGATTAATATCGTTAATGATTTTTTTACCTAATTCACCCTTAGAGCAGCTAAAATGAGCAATTAAATAAGGTGGAGCGCCTGCTATGGTATACTGTTCAAGTAAAGGTGCTTGCTGTTTAGTTGGATTCATATCGATAGGCAAAGCCAATAAAAAATCTACCCGCTTAGCATATAACATCGCTTCTAACGCCACTACTCGATTAATACCTCCACGAAAATAAATGTTATCTTGATTCACTTTAGCTATTTCACTATCCAAAAACTTACCAAAAGACACTCCTTCAGTAACACCAAGGTTATGTGTTGGCAAGTGCTGAAAAACCGACTTAATCGAACTGATTTCGTTATCTCTCGTAAAGAGCGTTGACGGCAAAGTGGTACTTGGGCTAAAACGAAATAATTTATGTGTCAAATAAAAAGCTTGAGGCGTTGAAAATATTGAATAGGTTTCTCTTTTGCTTAATTTTGCTCGATTAGCAACACATGCATTGTCATTCTTTTTCAATAAATAGTCGATCCGTTTTACTGATACACGTTTAAGCTTAACGTCATAATTCTTCAACTGAGCAATAATACGACTTTCTATATAAGAGGCAACTGAAGTTGTTGGCGAGGTTTGTTCTAATAAATTCTGATTTTCTTTTTTATCTTCAACAAGCCAAATAACATCCGTTTTCGGTTCAATGGTTGCATCGAATACAGTTGCTCTTATTGGTAAAGAAAAGAAAGTAATGATAAAAGCACTAAGTAAGTTAATGTTCATTTAATACTTTCCAATGGGCTTATCATTAAGCGTAGACAATAAACCAAAGTGTAGCAGGCTGAATAAGATATTCAGCCTGCTACAAGTAATTATGGCTTCGAAATAAATCCAACCGCATCATAAACCGAAGTTAATATTTTACTGGCACGCTCTGATGCTTTTTCAGCACCACTGCGCATCACTTGTTCCATATAAGCTTGGTCATTACGGTATTGATGATACTTCTCTTGAATAGGCTCAAGCATTGATACTACAGCATCAGCCACATCACCTTTTAAATGACCGTACATTTTATCTTCATATTGCGGCACTAACTGTTCTACTGTTTGACCGGTAGTACAAGACAATAAAGACAATAAGTTTGAAACACCCGGCTTCTCAGCTACATCAAAGTAAATGCGCGCTTGTTCGTCTGAATCAGTCACGGCACGTTTAATCTTCTTAGTGATTTTTTTCGGCTCTTCTAACAAACCAATAAAATTGCTTGGGTTGGTATCAGACTTTGACATTTTTTTGGTCGGCTCTTGTAAGCTCATCACCCGCGCACCAAATTCAGGAATATAAGGCTCAGGTACGACAAAAACATCACCATAAAGATTATTGAATCGGGTGGCAATATCACGGGCTAACTCTAAGTGCTGCTTTTGGTCATCACCAACTGGCACACGATCCGCACGGTATAATAGAATATCAGCCGCCATCAATACCGGATAAGTAAATAAGCCTGAGTTCATATTCGCTTCTGACTTTTGCGATTTATCTTTATATTGAGTCATGCGATTTAACTCGCCCATTTGGGTATAACAATTTAATACCCAACTTAACTGTGCATGCTCTGGTACATGAGACTGAATAAATATAGTGCTTTGCTCTGGGTCAACACCACATGCAAGATATAAAGCTAAACCATCGAGTGTAGCTTTACGAAGGGCTTCAGGTTCAGGACGAACAGTAATGGCATGTTGATCAACCAACATATAATAGCAATTATGGCTATCTTGCATATTAACCCACTGCTTAAGTGCGCCTAAATAGTTGCCGATAGTTAATTCGCCCGATGGCTGACAGCCACTTAATACAACAGGTTTACTCATGATATTTTTACCTAATAACTCTATATAAATGTTAAAAACTGATTTATCTTCAATTCTTGATTAATTTTTTACCGTTGCAAGTTGCTCACGCATCTCGTCAATCGCTTGTTTATAGTCTGGTTTTGAGAAAATCGCTGAGCCAGCAACAAACATATCAGCCCCAGCCGCGGCTATTTCAGCAATATTATCGGCTTTGACACCGCCATCCACTTGTAAACGAATATCATAACCACTGGCATCAATTTTCTCGCGGACTAATTTTAGTTTATCCAATGTCGTTGGAATAAATGACTGCCCACCAAAACCTGGATTTACTGACATCAGTAATATGACATCAAGCTTATCCATAACAAAATCTAAGCAATGCAACGGCGTTGCAGGGTTTAATACTAAACCTGCTTTACAGCCATGATCTTTGATAAGCTGCAATGTTCTATCGATATGATCACTGCCTTCCGGATGAAAGGTAATAATATCAGCTCCTGCTTTTGCAAACCCAGGAATAAGACTATCAACAGGCTTTACCATTAAATGTACGTCAATCGGCGCGGTTATACCGTAATCTCGAAGCGACTGACATATCATTGGGCCAAACGTTAAGTTAGGAACAAAGTGGTTGTCCATAACATCAAAATGAACAACGTCGGCACCCGCGGCTAGCACGTTAGCGACATCGTCACCTAAACGAGCAAAATCTGCAGATAATATTGAAGGAGCAATTAAATATTGAGACATGATTTGATCTTCGCGAGTTAAAAACAGCGCTACTTTACCCTAAAATTGCCAATTAATCGACCACCAATGCGTTGCACTTTTTTTGCACAATCAAATAATTACTTGCACCACGATCGCTCACCTTATCAAAATAAAAAATATAGCCCCTTCTTTCGCTCGACGCCAACCAATTGAAAATAAACAAATAAATATAATTTTTTTCGTTTGAGAGATAACAGGCATCTTCTTTGCAATTTCAAAACTAACAACAATAAACTTAATGAGTAATACATGAAAAATACACTACTAAAAATCGCTCTTGCTTCAACACTGTTAACTGCCTCTGTTACTTCTTTTAATGCTTCTGCTGATGGTCTTGCTGGCGTTGAAGGTTTAAGTGGTAATGCCGCTGTGGTATCACAATACTTTTTCCGCGGTATTGCACAAACAACAACGGCTTCAGCTAGCGGTGGTTTTGATTATGAAAAAGGCGGTTTTTACGCTGGTACATGGGCTGCCGACGTACAAGACGGTATTGAAGTAGATTTTTATGCTGGCTACGGCATAGAAACAGAAAGTGGTCTTAGTTTAGGTGCTGGTTTTACTACTTATCAATATACTGGTGGTTTTGATTCTGCTTATAATGAAATTAACCTAAGTGCTGGCTACGGCATATTTTCACTTGGTTATAACGTAGGTACTCACGAAGAAGATAAAGGCTTAGGAATCGATGAAGCCGATTATGACTTTCTTTCTGTAACAGTAGAAGCCGAGTCAGGACTTTATGCTACTTTTGGTACTTGGGGCAAAGACTTCTCAGGTGATTATGTAGAAGTTGGTTACGGTACTTCTGTAGGTGGTTTTGACCTTGGTGTTGCGTTAATCTCTAACGATGAAGATTTAGATCTTGAAACTGGTGCTGGTGATGAATCATTGGTATTTAGTATTGCTGCTTCATTCTAATACCATTTTCACTAGCAGCGGTAAAAATCCGTTGCTAGTGAACTCTCTTAAACTGTTCCCTCTGAATTTTTACCTCTAAACTTTTACCTCTAAAATAATACAATTTTCTTCATTATTCGTGGATCAAAGCTTCCCTAACTGGCATCTTCATAATACTTTGCATAGGGATCAACGATGCTATCGTTGTAACAGCAATACTAATAGGCAAGGTATAGACAAATATCAGTGGATTCAATACCAGTTCAAAAGGTGTTTGAATCAGTAATAATCCTAAAAAATAAGCAACAGCTAAACTTAACGGTAATGTCACTATACATCCCAAAAACCAAGCAATAAAACCAATAAACACCGCTTCAGCAAATATCATTTTTGCTAATTCACTATTAGCCGCTCCAACTGCTTTTAATACCCCTGTTTCTCGTGTTCTTTCAATAATATTTGTCATCATGGTTAACATAATACCGTTGCAAGCAATGAAGATAATGATAAGGGTCAATAACATCATCAAATAAAATATTATTTCGAAATGGTCTTCGACCACATCGACACTTTGCCATGCAGTATTTATGTAACTAAAGGCTAAATCCTGCTGCTCAGCTAATTTATATAGGTCTTTTTTTAATTGTTTCAACGACGATTTACTGTGACTATCGACAGTAATATATACACCATTGGCTTTCATTAAATTTGCATTACTACTGGTATAAATACTAGCAGAGCCTATGTTCCTAACAATGCCAACAACTTTGAACGATACTATTGTTCCTTTCGTTTCAATTTTAACACTCTCACCTACCAATAATTCGGGCATATGTTTGATGACCATTTGGCTAACGACCACCTCAGGTAACTCTGCGGAATTGCCAGCCCTTAACCATCGACCTTTGATAATAGGCATGTTAAGCATCGATGAAGCGGGCTGTAAATCAGTTAAGGTGACTAATAATTTATGCGCTTCAAAAGGCTGTACTGCTCGCTTTTCGGCATCAATATGATCATCCATAATTGCCGCAGGTGAGCGATTAAATGCTTCTGTTGAAATGATACCATTGACACTCTTTAGCATCTTGGCCATTTTTTCCACGGATACCTCTTGTTTGAGTTTGACCTGCATACCCCAATTTTTAGAAGCTTGCTCAACGGTTATTGCGTTATCCATAGTCCGAGTGATGTTGAAAGTGGCTATTAGAAATGCAACTGAAAAAGCCAGTACTGCCAGGGTTAAGACAAAACGCTCTCGATTACGCATACTGTTTCGAATAGCTAAAGAGATTGCAGGGCTAAAATGGGTCAATTTAACAATCAAGCGCTCAAAAAAAGTATCTATGTATTCACTTTGTTCACTATATTCTAAAAGTGTTTCTCTGATGGTAAGTCGACTGGCGCGTTTTATTGGTACAAAAGCCGCTAACAATGGTATTCCTATTCCCACCGAGACCTGTACTAGTAGCACCCAAAAAGGTACATGATAGCTTTCAACATTAAAGTTCATCATTGGCAATAACATATCGACATACCAAGTTGCGACATAAAATGCTAACGGCATGCTTAACAACATACCAACAAACCCCAGTAAAAGAACTCCACGATAATAAATAAGGCTGATTTGATTTTCGCTCGCGCCAAGTGCTTTCATTACACCAATTTGAGCGAGGTGTTTACTGAGTTTTGCTGAGATCAGGTTAAACACTAAAACAGCACTTAATAAACAACACAATACAGCAAATACTTTTTGGATCATAAACATGCCCCCTGTAATATTGGCATGTGGGTGCTCGCCTGGCGGCGCGACATTAACACTAGAGACGGGGTAATGATTAGTCACTAACCATGCCTTTAACTCACTACCAACTAGCGACATTTGTTGCTTACTTTGGCTTTGTTCGTTATCTATGTTTTTTACACTGACTTTTAATTGATTAAAATAGAGCTCCCCCCCCATATCCACCAATGTTTGTGCTGAAACATATCCATAAACAATATTCTCCCACTCAGCTTGAGCAAGGCCTACATCATGTGCAGTCCCAGCCATTGTCAATGTCGCAGATAAACCAGCTGAGGTTTTAAGTTGCACTCTTTCGCCAAGATCAGCACCAAGTACAGTAACGGCTTGCCTTTCGATTAGTATCTGATTTTTTTGCGGCGGCCAACTTCCCTGATCTGGTCGTAAAATATCTAACTTAATATCGTTATAGTCATTTAAGACAAACAACAATAACGGCTTCCACTCCCCGGCAAGGGTTTTTATTTCGCCAAAAATAAGCCGCCTCGCATCTACTTGGTCTGTTGCAGGCTGTTGCTGCACTTTTTCAAGTAATTCTGCGGTAAACTTTTCAATATTAAATGAGATTGCAGTTGGGTTTGATTTTAGAAAGTCATTGCTCATTTCCCGAGAAAGAATGGCATAACTATTTAATATCACCCCCAAAGTAAAGGTACTTAACGTAATGGATAAAATAACCAGAGTTGAACGCCCTCTGTTTTGCCAGACGTCACGCCATGTTTTTAACCATAAAGTATTAAGCATGCTGTCTTACCTCTTCTGTTGATAGAGGTCTCGAAGGACTATTTTTTATCTCTCCATCGACAATATGAATGGTTCTTGAGGAGTATTTTTGGCAATCAGGATCATGTGATACCAATACCACGGTTTTTCCCTGCTCATTAAGCTGGGAAAATAATTTAAAGATTGTTTTTGCCGTTGCTGAGTCTAAATTACCGGTTGGTTCATCGGCTAGAATAATATCTGGGTCATTGGCTAAAGCACGAGCAATGGCGACACGTTGCTTTTCTCCGCCAGACAGAATTGACGGGAATTTATTTGCCTTATCCACCATACCCACTTTTGCAAGTAATTCTTCGGCACGGACTCGACGTTTAGTCGCAGGGATAACCTTACAAAAATCCATCGGTAGTATGATGTTTTCTAGTACCGTTAAGGTGGGTATTAACTGAAAGAATTGAAAGACTAAACCAATATTTTTACCTCGCCATACATCTAGCTTATTAGCACTCATATGGGAAATATCAGTACAGTTCACTAATACTTGTCCATTAGTAGGTTGATCTATTCCAGATAGGATATTAAGTAATGTCGATTTCCCACTTCCCGACTTTCCAATAATACTAACAAAGTCACCTTGATAAATGTTTAAGTCAATGTCGTTTAATACCGAGAATTGCTGTTCTTGATTATGGTAATTTTTTGAAACACCTGTACTGGTAATTATTTTTCTCATTGTATTTTCCAAAGTTTAAGTAAGAAACTAAGGAAACTATGACAGCCTAAAAATAGAAGGTCGTCTCAGCCAATGCAATGAGACTTAAAATAGAAAATTTAATAAAACTCAGCTTTTATCTGGGTTAGCGCTCGATTTTCGATATTCGCTAGGGGTTTGTCCGGCATTATTTTTGAAAATTCGATTAAAAGTGGCTTTGGAATTAAAGCCAGCAGAAAATGCTATCGATAAAATTGAACTGTCATTATTATTGGGATCTGTCAGTTGTTTTTTAACCTCGTTAATACGGTAGCTATTAATAAGGTCATAAAAATTGTTACTTTGTTCATGGTTAATCACTTGTGACAAATGATGAGAAGATATCTGCAATTGTTCAGCTAAAGATTGTAAGTTTAACTCTGGGTCAATATAGGGTTTTTCTTTATCCATATGTTTTTGCAACAATGCGTAAGTATTAATAATCTGTTCATCATTCAAACTAGACTTTTGATATTTATTATTAGTTTTATCCCTCCCCTCATTATTTTTATTATTAGATTGAACAGTTAAAAATTCATCACTATTAACTGAAGGACTGGATGAAAATTTGGCAAATATTTCCGGTCTAGATAATATTTTAAAGACAATAAAATAAGTGATCAGCGCTAAAATAACGGCTAAAGATTTATTAATCGGTAGATAATAAATACCATGATTAAGTGCATAGACAATTGATAAGGCAGAGTAACCGAGTAACAAAGCAAATAGACTTTGCTCAATCCAAGCCTCATTTATTCTATCGATACTGGAGCATGATTTTTTCAGTTGTTCGCGGTATTTTTTCAATAGCAATCGACAGATAAAATAGTAAAACCAAATCTGCACATAGACAGCAAGCGCCAACCAATTGATTTGTCCAAGATAGAACCTTTGATTGATAGCTAATGATAAAAATATCACAATAATCACAAAAGGGGCTAGATGCAGAACGTGTTTGAAGGCGGCAAGCTTAATTTTGCATAACCTGCATAAATAGAAATAATATAACGGGCCAATTAACAACTGAAAGGGCTCTGATAAGCTATGAGTTAACGGTTGTAATTTTACAAAATACATTGCTATTAATGAGTTAGCCGTAGTACTTAAGGAAAACGTTAGCAGAATAAAACACAGTAGGTTAAGTAAGTGGTTTTTATTGTGATTGATGTTAAAAATTACCAGAGATAATAATAAAGCAATGATTATGCTTGAGCTGATACCGACAATATAAAAGTGCTGCAGTATGCTATTTAACATGGGGTTATAATTTAATAAGTTCGCCTAAATGAGAATAGTATACTTAATTCGTTTAGAGATGTTTGATTTCAGTGGAAATAAATTGATTCAAATTGCTATGATATTTTAGTTTTAACCAAGTCTGTCTCTTGATAAAATTAACTTCATCGATAAGCGAAATGATCATACCATGTCAAAAAAAGAGCAAAATAGCCCCAAAGATACTGCTGAAGAAAGCTTTTCTATTAAAAATGTTATTGGCAGCGTTGCCGCCGCTTTTTTAGGCGTGCAGAGTAATAAAAATAGAGAGAAGGATTTTACTAAAGGAAAGTTTAGTCACTTCGTTATTGTTGGTTTAATTGCTGTGATGTTATTTATTGGTGGATTAGTTACTGTTGTCTCTTTGGTGTTACCTTAAGCCCCTTATCTACAAAGGGGAAATGCCAGAGCTTTTTATCATTGATGACAACAATTAATTTTTACGCTTCATTTTTTATAAAGCGCCATTAATTCTGCCACTTTCTTGCGGCCTCCGCCTTTTTGGCTAATAGTGCGCGCCACTTTAAATGACTTGATTTTACTTGCACCTTGATAGATTTTTCGTGTCCAAATCGTATCATGATTACTAATGAGAACACTGACGTTTTTATTTTCTATAACCTCTTCCGCAGCATTTGCTAAATCTGCTTGCTCATCTAAACCAAAGCCATTGCCGGCATAACTGGTAAAACTAGCCGTTTTACTCAAAGGTACATAAGGTGGATCACAATAAATAACATCGCCATTTTTAGCACGTTCGAAGGTTTGTCGGTAACCTTCACAGATAAATATCGCCTTTTGTGCTTTTTCGGCAAAAAATAATAATTCAGCTTCTGGGAAGTAAGGCTTTTTATATTTGCCAAAAGGTACATTATAGCCACCAGACTTATTGTATCGGCATAAACCGTTATAACCGTGGCGGTTTAAATACAAAAAAAGTAATGAACGATAATACTTATCAACCGTGGCATTAAACTCACTTCTTAAATGGTAATAGGCTTCAGCTTGATTATTTTCTGGGTTAAATAGTTTTTTTACATCATCAATGAAAACTTGCGGTTTCATTTGAATAATTTGATATAAATTAATGAGATCTTTATTGATATCGTTTAAAACATAATGCTGATGATCGCTATTTAAGAATACCGAACCGGCTCCAACAAAAGGCTCAATTAAACGGTCACCTTCTGGCAGCATTTTATTGATAACATCACTAAGACTATATTTACCGCCAGCCCATTTTAGAAATGCTCGATGCTTTTTAACCATTCAACTTAAAACCCTAATACAACCCGCTAGCCTTATGGCTAAGAAGTGGGGATTGTAACTTGATTCTTTATTGATTGGGAGCGTTGATAGTAATTGATTTCACTATTAATCGTTGATATTTCTTTGATCCAAGGCGATCTATCTTTGATCGTTTGTGGTAACTCAATATAAGCTAGTTCAGCCAGTTCTCTGGTTGGGAAATATTTGCTTGTTAATATCGTCATTAAACTGTCATTGACTAGTCGCTGATATTGATGAAAGGCCATCTCATTATAATCAGCTAAAAATTCATTTAAGACCTCTTGTTGGGTAAAGCCTGATATTTGAATAACGTAACCTTGCTGTTGGTTTAAATATAATGCACTACCATTTAGCTCATCGATAATTATTTTCGATATTGTGCTGGTTTGGTTATCTTCGGCTTCGATAGTTAAATCGGCTATTACTGGCGTAACAATAGTATTTTGAGCTGCTGACAATAATTCTGTAGACAGTGTATGACTGTCATCTTCAATAACAACATCAGCGGCTTGTGATATTTTTAATGAATGCTTACTCACCGCATTGTTATCAATATCAAAGTTCACCAACGCATTGAGAATATCTTCAGCTTCAGCTTTTTCTGGCATTACTTTTATAGTCGCCGTAGGGGTGATTGTTTGACCATTTAACAATAAGTATATTTCTTCAACAGAAGCTGAATCTCCTTTAGTGGTTTTGTTGCTTCGTAAGCCAATGCTTCCAGTCAAAGAACTCTCGTTGGCAAAAGTTGGTGAGGTTATCGCTATAGCACCGGTTTTATTAGCATGTTGTTGACTGCCGTTAAGGATGTCTTTTGAAAAATTAAAGACATCACGTTGGTATAAAATACCGACCGTTATTGCTGAAACTAGCGTTAAAGCACTAAAAAACATCAGCCATTTTTTCAATGGTGTTAATTTAAAGAAAGTAGACTGCGTGTTAAATAATTTTGCATTCAGCGCAATTAGTTGCCCTGTTTTTGCTGAAATAATGGATAACTTTTTATGAAATAATGATTGGTTTTGACTAACAACTATACCGGCTTGGGGAGTCGCTAACATTAATACATTAATGTGATAATCTGCTTTTTTAGCAATTTCTGCAAGTTGAGCTAATTCATGTATCAACTGTAATGAAAGGTGTTGGGCATTATCAATAACAATGCTTACTGCTTGTTTATTTTGTTTAACTAAGTTTATTAAGCTTACTGCTACTGATTGTTCGGGATCAAACAATGTATTGCCAAATAATTGCTCAATGATCCGACACCGCACTTGTAGATCATTTAGTTTTGCAGACATGGTGATATAGGCTGCATTTTGCTCAACAGCAAGATTAGCGAGAAATTGGCTGCCAATATCCGAACAAAAAGAGATTTGTTCATCAATCACCATAACCGCTTGTTTCGAAAAACGAAGTATATAATCAACACGAGCCGTGGCACTAATTGTAGTGACACTCTGAGGTTGTATTGGATTTTCTATCGTTTGTGCTAGCGCCGACATGTTTCACCTATCTGTTTTCTACAGAATTTGCTGAAGCATGTCCTCACTAATATCATCACGCATAACTGACTGACCGATGCTGGTAGGGATAATTAAACGTAGCTTACCGCCGATATTTTTTTTATCTCTTCGCATATGTTTAATAAACTCATCAAAGCCCATATTTTCTGGTGCTAATAACGGTAAATTAAATTCAGTCAATAAATTTTCGATACGACGAAGTTCTGACGCTTCGAGCAAATTCATTGCTACTGCTAACTTAGCAGCAAGTACCATGCCAGTAGAAACCGCTTCGCCGTGTAACCAGTTTCCATAGCCTTGTTCAGCTTCAATCGCATGTCCGAAAGTATGACCAAGGTTTAACAATGCCCTGACACCTTTCTCAGTTTCATCAGCAGAAACAATATCGGCCTTACATTGACAACATCTTTCGATCATTTGGATCAGTGCGGCTTTATCACCCGATTTAATGGCTTGGCAATTGTCTTCTAGCCAAACAAAAAAGTCTTTATCACCTAAAATACCGTATTTAATAACCTCAGCCATTCCTGCTGAAAACTCACGTGAAGGTAATGTATCTAAACTATCGATATCAATAATGACGGCTTTGGGTTGATAAAAAGCGCCAATCATATTTTTACCTAAGGGATGATTAACGGCAGTTTTTCCACCTACTGAAGAGTCTACTTGAGATAATAAGGTTGTTGGTATTTGAATAAAATCAATGCCACGTTGATAACATGCCGCTGCAAACCCGGTGATGTCACCGATAACACCGCCACCTAAAGCTATCAAGGTGGTGTCTCTACCATGAACATTAGTTAATAAATGTGACATGATCTTTTCAAAATTAGCTAAAGACTTCTCCGCTTCACCATCAACAAGGATCACTTCATCCACCTGATAGTCAGTTAATAGGTCTTTGAGTTTATTCAAATAGAGGGGAGCAACGATTTCATTGGTAACAATACATACTCGTGTTGCCCGAATATGTTGTGATAGTAAATTATTTTCATTAAATAATTTACTATCAATATAAATAGGGTAGCTGCGCTCACCCAAGTCTAATTGTAGGGTCGCCATAATATTAGAAATCTAATCGTTCAACAATTTTTTGTGCAACAACTTTTGCACTTTGATCATCTGTTTGTACAATCACATCAGCGATGTCTTCGTATAGAGGGTTTCTCTCTACCGCCAAGTTTTCTAAAACCGTACGAGGATCAGCTGAAGTTTGTAATAAAGGACGACGACGATCACGTTGCGTACGTGCAACTTGTTTATCAATGGTTGTTTCAAGATAGACCACAACACCACGTGCTGATAATCGATTGCGGACAAGATCGCTAACGACCGAACCACCACCAGTTGCTAAGACAATACCTTGCTTTTCAGACAAATCATCAATGACTGTTTCTTCTCTTCTACGAAAGCCTTCTTCACCTTCAAGATCGAAAACCCAAGCAATGTCGGCACCAGTGCGGCGCTCTATTTCTTGATCAGAGTCAAAAAACTCTAAATGCAGTCTATCTGCTAATTCTCTACCTATGGTACTTTTGCCTGCGCCCATTGGGCCCACTAGGAAAATGTTACGTTTTTCTGCCATGAGATTAACTTAATACTCGTTATAAATTGCGTTTCAGGTAAGAGGGAACCCCCTCGAAAATTTTAAGGGCGTAATTATCGCAATTGTTGGGTATAAATTGCAAGTAAGCAATGGCTAAAACACCGCTTACTTGCAAATTAATTTAAAATCGCTCTGTTACAATACGTGGAGTAACAAAAATCAATAGTTCTTTTTTCTCATTAAAGCTATTACTATTTCTAAACATCCAGCCAAAATAGGGGATATCACCCAGTACCGGAACTTTTGAAACACTGCTAATAATAGCTTGTTGATAAATTCCGCCTAAGACGATGGTTTCACCATTATTAACGAGCACTTGTGTACCAATCCGTTGTGTATCAATTGCTGGTGCGCTACCACTTTGCACATCAGAAACGGTATCTTGGGTAACGACCAAATCAAGAATAATTCTATCATCAGGCGTAATATGAGGAGTCACGGTTAAACTTAACACCGCCTTTTTAAACTGTGTTGATGTTGCCCCACTTGATGCAGCCTCTTGATAGGGAATTTCGACACCTTGTTCTATATATGCTTCTTTTTGGTTTGATGTGGTTATGCGTGGACTGGCAATTATCTCACCTTTGTTTTCTTTTTCCATCGCACTCAACTCAAGATCTAAAATGGTACCATCGGCTAAACGCGCTACTTGAAAAGCAAGGCTACCGGCAGAGGTTGCCACAGGTAAATTGACATTTAACCTTTCAGCTAACGCAGGAGCTATTCCTCCATTTGCAGAACTCGCACCTTCAAGTGTACCCGAACTGCCATATTCTCCATCGGTATCAGTGACTCCCCAACGGATACCAAGCTCTTCGTTTATACTGTCTTTGACGGTTACCATACGTGCTTCAATAACAACTTGTCTAATAGGGACATCAAGCACATTAACCATACGTTTGATGTCTTCAATGCTATTTGCCGTATCTCGAATCAACAATGTATTGGTTCTTTCATCAACACTAACACTTCCTCGAGTTGATAAAATCGAATTGTCTTCGCTTTTAATTAATGCAGCAAACTCTATCGCTTTAGCATAATTAACTTGTACATATTCAGAATATAAAGGCGCTAACTCAGCGACTTGCTGCTTGGCCTGAAGATCACGCGCCTCTCGAGCAGCTAATTCATCACTTGGGGCAACCATTAAAATATTGCCTTCCATGCGTTTATCTAACCCTTTAACTTTAAGGATGATATCTAGCGCTTGATCCCAAGGAACGCCATCAAGTCTTAAGGTTATATTACCGTTAACCGTATCACTGGTGACTAAATTAAATCCATTGTAATCAGCAATGATCTGCAATACGGTCCTAACGGGAATATCTTGGAAGTTTAACGAGATAGCTCGGCCAGTGAAGTCATCTGAATCTCCTAAATAACCAGGCAATTTAATTTCTTCTGTAACCGTTAAAGAAAATACATTATTGAGCTGTTGATGCTTAAAGGTAAAGTTTCCGGCTATATCAATCACTAAACGGGCATTATTACCTTCTTTAAATGTCTCAATACTACTAACTAAAGTACCAAAATCCGTGACATCTAAAGTATATAATAAGTCTTCTACAATCTGAGTATTATGAAACTCTACATACAACTTGCCTAATCTGTCACTAACATCAACAGCCACCATGCTATCATCAAGGTCAACTATAAGTTGTGCTTCATTCCCTTGCCCTTTTCTAAAGTCAATCGAAGCAATATTGTTAATGAATTCACCACCAACAGGTGCAAGACTCCCTAGCGATGCCGAAACAATATCCTTATTTAGCACCAGAGAAAATTCATTGTTGTGTTGACTGACATCAAAGATTGATAATTGATCCAAATTGACTGAAGCCACGACCTTACCGGCTAGCTTTTGTACAGTGATATCTCTCACTCCCGCGTGTGAAATAACCGTTTTGAGTAAATTATCAGAAAAATTATTCGCCTCAAAAGTAATATCAATACGAGCAGGGTTCATTGATGTTTTTACGATTGGCTGGCTGACTATATTTTCCGTCAATGAAAAAACTAATTCAATTTCATCATTTTGCATGGTGTTATAACTAACACCAGTTAAATCTGCACTGACAGAGGTGACGGAAACAAGAGTAAGCAACATCAGACTGATGAACCTTTTACTCACGCGAAAAAAACTATTTTTATTCATTTGGTTAACTTGCAACATTACTTCCCTTGCCCCTCTGCACCTGAATCAACTATAGCGACAATTGTTTCTCGCTCCACCCAACAGCCAGCGCCATCAGGGATCAGTTCAATGACTTTAACATTGTTCTGGCTTACATCTGTAATCCTACCATTATATAAACCAAGATAATTTCCTACTGCAACCCGATGTAACGTTGCATCTGATGCTTCAACCAGCGCCCAAGTAATGCCTAATTCGCCTAAGGTTCCTCTCATAAGCAAATTACTTAAAGAAAACTTTTCTAACGGCTGTTTTCTCCGCCTAGGATCAGGGCTTAAACAACCCGACATTTGCTGAATTTTTTCCTGAATAGCTTCCGGTCTAGGCACGTCAAAAGGGCTGCGTAATGAAGAAACAGAGTAATCAAAATGGTTAAACTCTGGCACACTCGGTATCGGTTCTATGCTTTTAGGCGTATTAGCTTGCACTTCTGCAAGATGCACTTTTAAATCAGAGGTGTCATCAAAACACCCAGTAAGCGCAAATGAGATAAATAGCGCGACTAACTTATTCATTGTACATTCGCCTCTCTATAACGATAGGTTTTTGCTTGTAATTTCAAGTTTAGTTGGCCATTACTCGTTTTATTTATATCAATATCAAAATCATGCAAGGTAACAATACGGGGCAGCCCCGCGATTTTACTAACAAAATTACCAAATTCATGATAAGTACCAATAACTTCCATATCTATAGGCAATTCAATATATATTTCTTGAGTAATTTCAGGTTGCCAATTAATTTTAACAAAATTAAGGCCACTCGTGGTGCCAACAAAAGTAATGTCGTCCAATAGACCAGGCGTTTCATGACTTTCTGGTAAACTCTTTAGCTGTGCAGCAAATAATACTTCCGCTTCGATCATTTGCTGTTTAAACAATTCTAAATTAGCCGCAACATGATACTTAGCTTGATACTGCTGCTTAAGGGTAGTCTCTTCTGCCTTTACGGCATCTAATCGAGTCAACTGATCACTAACCATAGCAACATAGCCTAAACCAAAAACAACAATAGCAATAAAGACTGAGAAAACACCTTTCGCTAACGGTGGCCAATTACCAATATTGTCTAGCTCAAGGTCGTCAAATTGTGAAAAATCTATATTCACTTGCTTGCTCCTTGAGTTTGTTCAGTATCAATTAATCCCTTAATGCGTATACGCATCTTAAAATCACTCAGTATTTTACTTTCTGTGTCATTCGAAATAATGGATTCCAATACCGCATCGGTAAATAAATCTGAGGTATCAATCTTTCTGATCATATTTGCTAAATGATTGTTAGATTCACTTTTACCAAACAGTTGTAAACTATTGCCCTGCTTTTCCATTTTAGTTAAGTATATGCCTGTCGGCACTATTTTAGCAATTTCGTCAAGAACTTGGGTACCGACATTTCGACTACGTTGTAGCTGTTCAACAACACTAGTGCGCTTTTCAAGCTCAGATTTTTTTTCGTTTAAGGTCTTAATTTGGCTAATGCGAGCATCTAAAAGTTGAATTTCATGTTTTAGATACTGGTTACGTGCATTCTGACCATCAATGCGCATTTGATAAAATTGATTGACCAAAAAAACGAGCGCAAAAGATGTTAATGCCACTAGGGATATAGCCGTGAAAAATTGGCGCTGTTTTGCCTTTTCAGCTTCTTCTCGCCATGGGAGTAAATTTATATGTGCCATGATGAAAAGCTCCTTAATGCTAAGCCCGCGGCAACCATATATTGAGAAGCGGTTTGGCTCAACTCATGTTCATCTGCTGACGAAATATTATTCATTTGAGCAAAGGGATTGGCAATAACGGTATAAATCCCTAACTCTTCATTAAGTAATTCCAGGATTCCTTCAAGCTGAGCACAGCCACCTGATATCACTAAATAATCAATCTTCTCTTTGCCACTTGACGTTAAAAACATTTGTATGGCACGCCGTATTTGTTGCACAAGTACGGTATGAAAGGGAGCAAGCACTTCAAAAGTGTAATTAGGCGGTAAATCATTGCTTATTTTATCGTTTTCAGCTTCTTCAAATGACTTATTGTAATAAGAAACAATCGAGCGGGTATATTGCTCTCCGCCAAACAGCTGATCACGGCTATATAAATGTTCCCCGGCTTGAGTGACAGAAAACAAGGTCATCAGCGAGCCAATATCGACTATCGCAACGGTCTTATCAAAAGCATCATCCGGTAACAAAGGTAATACTAAATCATAGGAACGGCTAACAGCATACGACTCAACATCAATAACTTTAGTATCAAATCCACCAGCTTCTAATGCAGAGACTCTAGCCTCTACTGACTCAGTACGCGCAGCACTGAGTAAGACATTAATTTTAGTTGGATCTGATTCATTAACATCTAAGGGTTCAAAGTCTAAACTGACTTCATCAAGTGGATAAGGAATTAAACTATCGGCTTCAATTTCAATTTGGCTGGCAAGTTCTTGCTCGTTTAGAGCAACATCCATGTAAATCACTTTGGTTATAACGGTTTGACCTGATACCGCCGCAGCCGCATGTGTCGCTGAAGACGTAATTTTGGTACGTAATTTGGCAATAACATGACCAACCGCTTCAATATCTTGAATTTCTCGATCAACAATAGCCCCTCTAGGCATAAGCTCAGTGGCTAGTGCTTCTAAAGTATATCCTTCACTTCCCTGACTGATCAGAACAGCCTTTGCAGAGTGCGACCCTATATCGATCCCAACCACTAAAGGAGTTTTCTTTTGTAACAGATTTTTCAGCATAGCGTCCTACTAAATCATTTTATTATAATAAGATAATGATAATTTCCGTTAAATGCATTTATTACATGCCTTTAAAGGATATACTAGCAGTATCGAACATTTTATCTATTTTATTGAGCATTTATTTTGTTTTCTTTCAAAAAAGTTCTAAAAATTGGCCTGTTTTTCTCCCTTTTTGGCTTATTCGCTTTAGTTTCTGTGTATTTGGCATTACGTGGCGAATTGCCGAGTGTTGATTCATTGAAAAATATTCAGTGGCAATCACCGATGAGAATATACAGTGCCAATGGTCAGTTGATGAATCAGTTTGGTGAGAAAAAAAGAATACCCTTGTCACTGGATAAAATGCCAAAACAGCTCATCAATGCGATATTAGCGACAGAAGACGATCGCTTTTATTTACACTTTGGTGTTGATCCAATCAGTATGTTTCGTGCGGTAGTGGGTCAACTGACCGGACAAAATAAAGGTGGTGCAAGTACCATCACCATGCAAGTTGCCCGTAACTTCTTTCTAACGCGTGATATCACTTACATTCGAAAAATCAGAGAAATTTTCACCGCCTTCCACATTGAACGCCTACTCAGCAAAGATGAAATTCTTGAACTCTACATGAATAAGATCCCATTAGGTCATAGATCTTTTGGTTTTGGTGCTGCCGCACAAGTTTATTATAATAAAAACGTTAACGATTTAACTCTCGCACAAATAGCCGTATTAGCTGGATTACCTAAAGCCCCCTCAACAATGAACCCCATCAGTCGTCCACTTAGGGCTAAGGCACGCCGGGCAGTAGTCTTAAAACGTATGCTAGTCACTGATTACATCACAAGCCAAGAATACCAACAGGCCAATAATGCCCCTATTACCGCCAAGAAATACGGCGCTGAAATTGAGTTAAACGCCCCCTATGCTGCTGAAATGGCACATCAAAAATTGATCGAACGTTATGGTAAAGAACAGGCTTATACTGGCGGCTATAAAGTTTTCACCACAGTTTCATCAAAATTGCAAAGCGCAGCGGAGCAGGCTGTCATTAATAATCTACTTGCTTATGATAAAAGACATGGTTATCGCGGTGCATTATCTTCTCTTCGTCCAGTTAAGCCAAATAAAGATGAGCCGAGTATTGAGGAAACCGATCCTCTCAATGCCATTGAAATTGAAAAAGTACTAAATGAAACCATCAGTTATCAGTCATTAATACCCGCAGTTGTCACAACAATAAATGAGCAAGATATCGAGATCACCTTAAATAACAATCAGCTCGGAAACATTGATTGGCAAGGTTTAGCATGGGCACGTGAGTATATTAATGATGATAAACAAGGTGATGAACCTTTATTTGCCCAAGATATTGTTAGTTATGGCGATGTTATCTATGTCATCAAAATTGATGATAAATATCAACTAAGCCAATTACCTAAAGCCAGTGCTGCACTCGTTTCATTATCACCTGATAATGGTGCAATTAAAGCAGTGGTTGGCGGTTTTAGCTTTCTACAGTCACAATTTAATCGTGTCACCCAAGCGAAACGACAAGTCGGTTCAAATATTAAACCCTTTGTTTACTCAGCGGCGTTAGACAGCAACTTCACTTTAGCCTCTTTAGTGAATGATGTTCCCATTAATCAATGGGATAAAAGTTCAGGGGTTGTTTGGCGTCCAAAGAACTCTCCCGAAAATTATAGTGGTGAAATTAGAGTAAAAAGAGCCTTGGCTCAATCCAAGAACGTTGTCGCAGTAAGATTACTGAGGGAAGTTGGCCTTGATAGAGTGATCCCTCATTTAGCATCATTTGGCTTTGCTCCGGATGAACTACCCAGAGACGAGTCTCTTGCACTTGGTTCCGCCTCATTAACACCGCTTGAAGTAGCAACGGGTTTTGCAGCTTTTGCCAACAGCGGTTTTTTAATTGAGCCTTATTTAATCGAACGCATCGAGGATTCCTTTGGCAATATTGTTTATCAAGCGAACCCCGCAATTGCTTGTGATATTTGTAGTCAATTTGAAAATCATGGTGAACTCACTGCCGAACTAAATAGCGATGTAGCAACTTTAGATTTCGATCAAATCGATTTAGCTGCTGATTTTGATAAAGAACTGCCCTTGATAAAAGCTCAACGTGCAATTAGTGCTGAAAATGCCTTTTTAATTACCCAAGCGTTAAAAGAGGCGATTTGGGGAGCAGATTGGTCAGCATCTATACCTTGGCAAGGAACAGGTTACAGAGCGAGAACATTAAAGCGTAGGGACATAGCAGGAAAAACCGGCACGACTAACGAAGCTAAAGATGCTTGGTTCTCAGGGTTTAGTCGACGATTAGTCACCACATCATGGATTGGCTTTGATGATCCCAGTAAAAATCTTGGTAGCTCAGCATATAATAACAACTTAGGTAAAAACCAAATTACTGGTAAAGAGTTTGGCGCCAAATCAGCACAACCCGCTTGGATCTCATTTATGAAAACCGCGTTAAACGATTTACCTGAAGAACCCTTTGTGCAACCGGAGAATATTATTTCGGTTCGTATTGATAAAACCAGCGGAAAATTAACTAAAAAAACAGATCGTAGCAGTATTTTTGAATATTTTAGTATTAACTCCGTACCAACCGAATATATCAATAAAGATAATAGCGATGAAATTTTCGATAACAACCTTGATGAAGATGAAATTTTCTAACTAATTGGTCAACTTTCAATATGTTGAAAACTTCTTTCGTTTCGAACCTAAATAGCCACTTGAATAGGGTAGACAGGTCAATATTTTCAGTTTTTGTTGTATTATTTACAACATTTTAGAAAATTATTTTTTTACTGAGTCCTTGATTCTATCTAGCCTTGCTCTGATAACTGTCATTTAGAAGCCTTATATTCTTTAAATCACCCCGCCATAACTGAAAGTTCTAATGAAAACTTTCATAACGAAACAAATTTTTCTTTCGTTTTACTAAATGATCGCCTAAAATGCGCCATAATTACACTCATCTATATTAATATCGTCATCCTTTAGGAGCTGACTAGCTATGACCGTTTTGCAACACAACATCGATTTATCACAATATGGCATTAATAACGCAACAGAAGTTGTTTATAACCCGTCTTATGATTTGTTATTTGCCGAGGAAACTAAAGCAGATCTTGAAGGTTTTGATAAAGGTGTAGTCACTGAGCTTGGCGCGGTTAATGTAGATACCGGTATATTTACTGGTCGCTCTCCAAAAGATAAATATATTGTTCGTGATGATGTTAGCCGTGACACCGTATGGTGGTCTGATCAAGGTAAAAATGACAACAAGCCGATGAGTCAAGAAACCTGGTCTCATTTAAAGTCATTAGTAACTTCACAATTATCTGAACAACGTTTATTTGTCGTTGATACTTTTTGCGGTGCTAACGAAGATACCCGACTTAAAGTACGTTTTATTACCCAAGTTGCTTGGCAGGCACATTTTGTTAAGAATATGTTCATCCGACCTACGGATGAAGAGCTGAAAGATTACCAACCTGATTTCATCGTGATGAACGGTGCAAAAACCACTAATGATCAATGGCAAGAACAAGGGTTAAACTCTGAGAATTTTGTCGCTTTTAATCTCACTGAAAAAATTCAGCTCATTGGTGGTACTTGGTACGGCGGCGAAATGAAAAAAGGTATGTTCTCAATGATGAACTACTACCTTCCGCTGCAAGGTATTGCTTCAATGCATTGTAGTGCTAACGTTGGCGAAGATGGCGACACTGCAATTTTCTTCGGTTTATCAGGTACGGGTAAAACAACGTTATCAACAGATCCTAAGCGTCAACTTATCGGTGATGATGAACATGGTTGGGATGATAATGGTGTATTTAACTTTGAAGGTGGTTGTTACGCTAAAACTATCAACCTAAGCAAAGAAAATGAACCAGATATCTACAATGCAATTCGTCGTGACGCTTTATTAGAAAACGTTACTGTTGATGCTGATGGTAAAATTGATTTTGACGATAACTCAAAAACTGAAAACACACGTGTTT
This sequence comes from uncultured Colwellia sp., assembly GCA_913063325.1. Lineage (GTDB taxonomy): Bacteria > Pseudomonadota > Gammaproteobacteria > Enterobacterales > Alteromonadaceae > Colwellia. The sequence continues at coordinate 27,482 of CAJXYE010000017.1, forward strand.
CTTACCCAATTCACCACATTGACAACATTGTTAAACCTGTTTCTCGTGCCGGCCATGCTAAGAAAGTAATTTTCTTAACCGCTGATGCTTTTGGTGTATTACCTCCTGTTGCTAAATTAACGCCAGAGCAAACTGAATATTACTTCCTTTCAGGTTTTACTGCTAAATTAGCAGGTACTGAGCGTGGTATTACAGAGCCAACACCTACTTTCTCAAGTTGTTTTGGGGCTGCTTTCTTAAGCTTACACCCTACGCAATACGCTGAAGTATTACATAAGCGTATGGAAGCTGCAGGCGCTGAAGCTTACCTAGTGAACACGGGCTGGAATGGTACTGGCAAACGTATTTCGATTAAAGCTACACGCGCTATCATTGATGCTATCTTAGATGGTTCAATTGACGATGCAGAAACAGAAATCGTTCCGTTATTTAATTTAGAAGTTCCTAAAGTATTAGCCGGTGTTGAAGGTGATATTCTTGACCCACGCAATACTTACGAAGATGTGAATGTTTGGAATGACAAAGCAGAAGATTTAGCTAAACGTTTTGTTAATAACTTTGAGAAGTTCACTGATACTGACAACGGTAAAAAATTAGTTGCTGCGGGACCTCAGCTTGAAACTGAAGAATTAAAAGCAGTTAGCTAAGCAGTAAATTCGACTAATAAAAAGCCCCAAGTAATAACTTACTTAGGGCTTTTTTTATAACTGAAAATTGAACTGAGTATTAGGTGCTGTTGATCTTTCGCGGTTAAATTTTGTTCGAGATAAAAGCATTTTAATCGCGGCGAGCAGTGTGTCGTGTGTAGCCTAGTCATTCTAAGAAAATACGACTCAACAAAGAATAAAACGCTTTTAGCCGAATTCTTCGAACAGCGTTTGTTGGACATTTTTACGGCGTTATCGCCTTTTTATGTGGAATAACCACATGACAAAAGCTCTGCCTTGTATAAATACCCAACAAACAGCTGCAAAAATAATCTCGAAAGACCAACAGCCGCTAATATTAACCTCCAAGACAAATTCAGCTATGGTCGATCAATGACTGCTCTTTCACCCTAAAACTTAAGAGGTAAACAGACCTTAGCTTGCAAGCCACCTTCTGGTTTATTTGATAACACGACATTACCACCATGAGTATCAACTATACGTTTTATAATAGCTAAACCTAAGCCACTACCTTCTGTTCCTCGAGCCATATCACCTTGAGTAAAGGGCTGAAATAATCGTTCAATATCCGCTTCAGGAATTCCCGCACCTCTATCGCTGACGATAAAAAAAGCATAGTTTTTTTCCATGCCGGTAAAGACTTCAATTTCTTCAGTGGTATAGCGAATAGCATTCTGTACTAGATTTGCCAATGCTCGTCTAACAGCCACATGCCGTAAAGGTATTTTATCACAATGCCCAGGGTGAAAAGTAATTAACCTCTCATTAGGCGTTTCAACGTTCAACACCTCTTCAACTAAAACATTTAAGTCACCTAACTCTGCTTTGTCTTTTGAGTCGTGACGAAGGTAATCAATAAATTGGTCGATAATATTATTCATATCATCAATATCCGTTTCTATACCTTCTTTTAGAAAAGCATCTTGATCTTGCATCATTTCACTGGCTAATCTGATGCGAGTCAAAGGCGTACGTAAATCGTGGGAAATACCGGCCATTAATAAATTACGGTCATCTTCTAGCTGTTTAATACCTTTAGACATATGATTAAAGGCTTGCGTTACCGCCATAATTTCAGAGGTACCACGTTCTACAAGTGGCTCAGGAAAGTCTCCTCTACCAACGTCTTCCGCAGCTATTTGTAGAGATTTTAACGGTCTATTAAGTTGCCGAACAAAAAGCCAGCCGCCCATGACACTTAATAATCCAATAACAACCATAAAGAAGATTATTAGGTTAAAGTCACCTTTTTCCATGCCACTTAATGGGATTTTCACCCAAAGCCTAGGTGCTTGCGGCGCACGTATCCAAAAAAGGTATTCATCACCTTGTGAAATACGAACTTCAGCTTTACCCCCTAGTAATTCTGACATTTGTTCAGAGCGATATGGGTAAAAACTTGCGTTAGCTAAACCAAATTTGTAAGCATCTTCTTCACGATAAACACCAATGCCGGTTTCATTATGGAAGGCTTTAGCCATTTCGGGGCTTAATTTGGCATCATTAATATCGATAAAAACCACTCGTACTTGTTTAGCCAGCAACTGGTCCATTTGTTTCGAGCTTGGCTCAATAACATAGATTGCAATAAATATGTAATAGACGATTTGATTGATGAAGAGTAAAAAACCTATCAATAAAACCGTCTGACCAAACGAGCTACGAGGTAATAATTTCATATAACTACTTGATGTAAAAGATTAACAAATAAACAGCTAAGCTGAAGTACCGTCCGGTACAAACACATAACCTAAACCCCAAACAGTTTGTAAGTACCGAGGTTTTGCCGGATCATCTTCAAGCATTCGACGTAGTCGTGAGACTTGTACGTCAATACTACGCTCTAATGCCGAGTAATCTCTACCACGCGCTAGATTCATCAGTTTATCACGTGACAATGGCTCTCTAGGGTGAGTCACTAATGCTTTCAGTACCGCAAATTCACCACTGGTTAATGGCATGCTGACATCATCTTTTTGCATTTCACGGGTTGCTAAATTTAAGTCATAACCACCGAAGCTGATAATATTTTCTTCTAATGCAGGTGCTCCAGGCGCTTCTTGAGTTCGGCGACGTAACACGGCTTTAATACGAGCAAGTAACTCTCTTGGATTAAAAGGTTTAGGCATATAATCATCAGCGCCTAGCTCTAGGCCGATAATACGATCAACCTCATCGCCTTTAGCGGTTAGCATAACAATAGGGATATTATTTGAATTTTGACGTAAACGACGGCAAATAGATAAACCATCTTCACCTGGTAACATTAAATCGAGTACTAATAAGTGAAAATTCTCACGCTCTAGTAAACGATCCATCTGTTCGGAATTAGCGGCACTTCTTACAGTAAAGCCTTGTTCAACTAAATAACGCTCTAATAAAGAGCGTAAACGCATATCGTCATCTACCACTAAAATTTTAGGTGTTTCTTGAGTCATGGTTGTTTCACCTTATCCAAATTGTTTATTATTATAAATATATACCCGTACTATAAGGGATATTACTTACAATAAGAAAGTGGCAAAGGTAAAACTAGCCAAGTATTTGTTACAATTTATGTAGTTGCTCAGCTTATTGGGTTATTTAACCTGAACTCTGGGAAATGAATTTTATCATATTATGAAATTTGAGTAATATTGCTTATCTAGAGATCAGGTTATTTAAGATAGTGTATGCTCTGTTCAGTTACACACTGAGTAAAACTTTTTTTACGCTCTTCATGTGAAAGCGAGGAAACAGCTTGTTTTACTAATTGCATTTTTTGCTCACGTTCTGCTTTAGGTAAATGGGCAAGTTGCTCGTGAAAACAACCAAACAAGCCAAAATTTAAAGCAACATCCGATTGCATAGTATCTTCACCTAAGCACTTACCTAATTTTTCCGCTAGATTATTCTTATCCATCTTATTAATTAGGAAGCTTAATTGATAGTTTTCCTTGTCTGTCTTCCTTGTTTGATTACAGCTAAAAAACATGTCAGCAACGGCGACAACAGGGATCAGTTGTTGATGTTGTTCACTAAAGCGTTTTTTTAGCCACTCGTTATGCGCATCATCCTTTTTTTCACTGACATCAGCAGTAGTATTAGTTGATGTCAACCACCAAGCGTGACTTGGTAGAGTGAAACAAGCTAAAGAAATCAACAATAATTTTGACAAGATTTTCATATAATTAGGCTCTAAAGTCTGGTGGTAAAATGAAGGTAATTTCCTGAAGGATATTGTGCATCACAGCTGAAATTAAGTATAGTTAACTTACATATAAAGAATATAGGAAAGTGTATGCCCTTTTCCCTGAAAACCTTAGCCCTTTTATTACTGATGCCCATGGCTGTAATGTTTATTGGTAAAAGCGCACATGCCATTGATGCAGTGCACGAGTTTGAACAAATCATGGAGCAACATAAAGGTAAGATTGTTTATGTTGATTTTTGGGCTTCATGGTGTGTTCCATGCAGAAAGTCATTCCCGTGGATGAATGCTATGCAAGCTAAGCATCAACAAGACGGCTTGGTCGTGCTGAGCATTAACCTTGACGCTCAAGCTGAGCTAGCCGAGAAATTCTTACAACAAACACCTGCAAACTTTGCCATTATTTATGATGCTAAAGGAAAATTGGCTAAGAAATTCAAATTAAAAGGCATGCCCAGTAGTTATTTGTTTAACCGCCAAGGTAAATTGATTAGTGCCCATAGTGGTTTTAATGGTAAAAAACAACAAATATACCAACAAGAAATAGAAAAAGCGCTAGACCAATAAGTTCCTCAATAGCGCTAAAAATTTATACCCGTTGTAACCATTAACGCTGAGTTTTTGTCATCTCGGTGGTTGCCAATAAAAACCAGGTTGAATACAGTAACCCAAGCTGAATGACTCTTTAGCTTACGTTACTGCATATTCTTATACTGTAGTTTTAGTTACGACCAATGACTAGTTGGTCACAGGCATTGCTCGTCCTGCTCTTTTTTGATCAAGTGTTCGTGCGCGTACTTCAACACCACCATTCACCTTTACCGGCGCTTGATAAGCTTTCCACTGACCATCTTGCACTTTGTACTCGATAGGTAGACCTTTAATCGCACTATTGGCTGATAATATACCTGATGCTACTTTTGCCCCTACGGTAGGTACGCGATAAAATACGCCAGCAAGGTCTAGCTTAGCCAACTCTTTCTCACCAATGGCATGAGAAAAAGCTAACCATTGCTTATCACGTATTTGACGTAATTTATCAGTAAAGGCATTACTCTCTTTACTAAAAGTATCACCTTGGGTTTTATAAGGTACTTGCCAGCTTGCTTGATGCCATGCACGCTCAGCTAATGCTAATAATCTTGGATAAATCATATACTCAGCCTGATCATCACTACGCACTGTTTCACTCCAAAGTTGGCCCTGAATACCACTAATAGTAAAGTTCTTTGGTAACGGTCTATGTGTTACTTCACCTGCTTCATTCAGTTGTTTTTCATCGTTAGCAACGTAGTTATTACCTAGGGTATCAACACGAAACTCCGCATGAATAGGTAAGTTATCTGGCATGAAATTGAACAATGAGCGCGTCGTTACGCGTCTAGATGCCCAATGGTAACCACGTTCTTTTGGATCTATTTGGTAAGGGAAGTCAAAATAAAGTACATCCGGTGTTGCTAAGACAATGTTCCAATTACGGTGGGCTTGTTCACTCACTTGCTTATGAGCCCCCCAAGGTAATGCATCCCAGATGTATGAGTAAACATCGTTAGGCATTTTACTAACATTGGTTTCTTTTAAACCATCATTCCAACCGCCAACAGTTATGCCTTTACTCGCCACCATGTGTGAAACACGTTCAATAAAATGTGCGCCTAAATGTTTCGCATCGCCAAAGTCATTATTTTTATCAGCAACTAAGGCCTTACAAACAGGAGATTCGAGCCAAGCACCAGCCGTTTCGTCGGCACCAATGTGATAAAGTGATAACGGATGTTCTGCTTCTTCATGTAGCGCTTTCAAGTCCTCTAATACGCGGTCAACGAAGGCATAAGTAGACTCCATGCAAATATTTAAGGTGTTATCGTTATAATTTTGAATTGAGCTGTACTGAGTTTTATCATCAAAGTCCGTCAATAAATAACGTTTAGCCTCAACCTCATTTTCCTTACTCATGTAATAATGATATCGCGCTTCCATCGCTTTAATGGCCGCTCTTGAATGACCCGGCATATCTAAAGAGGGAATGACTTGAATATGATGCTTAGTCGCTAACCGAAGAATTTCTTGGTAATCACTAATACTGTAAAAACCATTTTTTTCTGCTACACCACCTAATTGTGGTTGCATGCACTGCTTGTCTGATAAATCTAAACAACGCTTAGCACCGACTTGCGTTAGCTCAGGTAAACTAGGTAACTCTAAACGCCAACCTTCGTCTTCAGCTAAATGAAGGTGTAATTTATTAAGCTTGTAAGCCGCCATTTGTTTGATCAACTTGAACATGAACTCTTTACTATGAAAGTTTCGAGCTACATCGACATGTTGTCCACGATAATAGTAATGCGGTTGGTCATTCACCGTTAACAACGGAATTTTTGTTGAGCCTAGAGTTACGAGACTAGCTAAACTTTGCAAGGCATAAAACGCACCTGAGCTATCTTGAGCTTCGACAATGATAGCGCTGTCATTAATAGTTAATTGATAATGTCCTTCGAGCCAATCAGCACTTTTCGCATCATTGAGCTCAATACTAACATCAACACCCGTTTCACTTTCTTTTATACCCAGTGACGCTAAACGTTCTAAAGCACCTGATAGCTCAGCGTATTTAATACCGCCTGCAAGTTTAATATTCAAACCAGACATTAATTCTAAACGTGCTGATTTATCCTTAATTTCAACTGATTTAGGCGTTGGTATAATAGCAAAATCAATCGAAATAGTATTAGCAGATAATTTAGATTCATTATCATATAACCATGCTGAGGATGCATACTGATTAATATCACCTGGCGCTGATTTGATTTGCTTAACCGTATCACTAAAAGGAACAACCCAAGGCTGCAGCTCTAGCCCTGTTTCAGGCTCAATGGTTGTTTTAGTACTAGCGATTATGGCTGGCGTTAAACCATCCATTGTCAGCCAATAATTAGGCATTAACTCTGACTCAGTAATTAAGGTACTTTTAACCCATAACTTTACTTTTTGGCTTTGTCTGGCTGTAAAGCCAGCAAAGGTTTCTTTGGGGGTGATTTGATGAATATCACCATTAATGTGCTGTAAGTTAAAGTCTTCACTACTGCTGGCGTACACAGGATACACCTGAGAAAAATTTAGTTGCCAAGCTTGGGCCTTAGCAAAATAATCTTGCTCTGTTACCGGTAAGTTAAAATGGATTACAGCACTATAACAGTGTTTAACTTCCTCACCTTTAAGTAGCGGGCAGTCTGTTTCGATATTACTTAGGAACTGATACTTCACATCGAGTGTATTTGCTAATTGCTCAAGTTGTTGCTGATCGCTTAATGGTAATAACGAACCAGCAGTTTTTTCTGTTTGTTTATCCGCTTCCCCACTGCAGGCTGCCAGCATTAAACTGGCACCAATAAGTGAAAATTTTGGAGTGTTGTTAATCATAGTCAATTTTCTCATTAATAAAGATTGGGCAACTAAGTTGAGGTTTAAGTTGAGGTTGATGAAGCTGCTACTTCATTGCCTTTAAATAAATTGATGGTTTTATTATTTACTAATAGCTTAGCCCAAAAAACCAATGGCAAATATATAAGCCAATGCGATATATACTACTATCATTCCGATACGTAAATCACCCGTTAAATCAGCCAGTAAAGCAACTAAAGGCGAAGCAAGACCACCACCAATGATACCAGAGCACAAAATACCTGCAAATGAGCCGTGATGTTCTGGTAAGGAGTTTAATGCGAGTGAGAATATTACTGACCACATAATCGAGATGAAGAAGCCAACTAATGGGAATGCCGTTAATGCGACATCAGTGCTACCAAATAATGCAGAGGTGAGCGAAACAATAGCCCCTAAAGAAAACACTTTTAAAATTAAGCGGCTATCAAGTATTTTTAATAAGACTAAACCAACAACACAACCAACAGTAAGAATTTGCACTACCTTGCTCTGCAGAGAAGGCTCAACGTACTGATAATCAATGTATATTTTCAGTAACAATATTAACTAAAACATCAGCAACAGCGGTTTTTCTCAGGAATTTATCAAGTAAGATTCTCTCGGGAATTTACATAACACAGTAAAAAGCAATAAAAAAGCCAACATCAAATGAATGAAATTGGCTTTTTAACGAATTAGCAGTACACATAGTGCTAATTATTGTTTTAAAAAATTAAACTTTTTGTGACTGATGAATATGCACGTCACGCTGTGGGAATGGAATACTGATATTTGCTTTATCAAATTCTATTTTCACTTTTTCCATCATATCAAAGTAAATTCCCCAATAATCTTCTGCATTCGCCCAAGGACGTACAAATAAGTTCACTGAACTTTCACCATGCTCACCCACCCAAATATCTACCGCTTGGTCTTTTAATACACGTTCATCGGCTTCAATTATAGAGCGTAACAAGGCTTTAGCTTTAGCTATGTCATCGTCATAACCAATACCAAAAACCATATCAACACGGCGCGTACCATTAACATTAATATTGGTTACACAGCCATTTGATAACAAACCGTTTGGAATGATAATACGTTGGTTGTCAAAGGTTTTTAATATGGTATTGAAAATTTGAATTTCTTCTACGCTACCCACATAACCTTGAGCTTTGATAGCATCACCGTTTTTAAATGGACGGAATAATAATATAAGAACACCACCAGCGAAGTTAGCTAAACTGCCTTGCAGCGCTAGGCCAATGGCTAAACCTGCAGCACCTAATACAGCAATAAGTGAGGCTGTTTGAATACCAATCATAGAGGCAAATACAATAATTTGAATCGCTTTTAGTAAGGTATTTAATATACTCAATAAAAAACGATGTAAGGTTACTTCTACTTTTTTCTTAGATAAACCTAATTCAACTAAATGAAGCACTCTTTTGATAATAAAATTACCAACGAAATAAACAACTACAGCTAATAAAAATTGCACGCCGAATTGCAGCCCCATTTCACCGAGCATTTGCATATAATGTTCTATTTTTTCTATATTGCTTTCCATGGAAATGATATCCTAACTTATGTTAAATAATGGTTAATCATAAAATTAACCCTTCATTTACAATTATAAGCCTTTTGCAAAGATGGTGTAAATTTTATTCCATTTTAATGCCCATTTACCAATACTCTAAACTTTGATACTCAACAAGGAAGATCCTAAATTATGGCAAGCCTGCTATCTTTTTTTACTCACAAAATTTTCAAAGCCTTATTAGCTTTATATTTGGGACTTTTTTTCTTGATTTGGCTGATATCTTCTCCCGTAGCTAAATACTATATCAATCCTATTTTAGCTGAGCACCAACTACAGCTATCAGATAACGCCAGCATTCGATTTAACCCTTTTTTAATGCGTATAACCCTGTCTGACATTAATTTATCAAGTACAAAAGACAACCAAGAAACAACGGTTTTTTCATTAGAAGAATTAAAACTGCAAGTCGCCTTATGGCAGTTAGCGTTTGATAAGGTTGTTTTAAGTCAATTTTCACTGACTCAAGGTACTTTAAAAATTACTCAACATGATGAACATTTAGTCATTGCTGGTATAACAATACCTAGCTCGGCTAAAGAAGCAGAGCAAGTTACTGAAGAAATTATCGTTCCAAGTACAGAAGAAACGGTTGAAAAATCAGGTAGTAGCCTTCCTTATCAACTAATAGTTCCTGATTTTCTATTAAGTCATTTTACTATTGAAATAGAAAAGAATATCCCTCAGAAAAAAAATCAAAGCCATCTCATAAAAATTGAGCAACTGGTATTAAACCAAGTCAAAGCAACTCAAAATGAACAGCAAGCTAACTTAGTATTGGCGGCATTAATTGATAAAACACACTTGGCACTCTCTGCAAATGCACACTTAATCGCTGGTAAAGGGGATATAAGCAGTAATATAAGTTTAGATAATTACCCAGTTGAAAAATTAACCCATTACGTTGAACAGCTTACCGAACTTAACGGTTCACTGTCTTTTGATAGTCAATTAACAATGACGCTTGCAGAACAAGGTACAAACTTTAGAGTTAAAAAAGCAAGCTTGAACTTGCAAGATATCGTAGTCGGTCTCAAGCAGCAGCATTTAACCCTTACTAAGCTGCAATATGATTTCCGCGATCTTGCTATTGATCTGCAAGACAACTTGATTACTCACTTAGCAGGTGAAAGCAGTATTATTTTAACCGATGCGATGTTTAATGATAACAAGAGTAAAGCCAAAATAGCCGCATTTAAGCAGCTGAAATTAGATGAAATGAGTTTTGTTCTAGACGATGAGCCAAGTATTGATATTGCTAATATTGTACTTGATGGTTTTATGTTTTCTAAAAAGGCGACCTTAGCAGAAGCAGTAGCTCAGAAAGCAATCGACCGAATTAATAAACTTTCAGCTGAAGATGGTATTGATATCGCCGCCAAAGAGATAGTCGAGCTACCACCCGTTATGCAATTAAAGCAACTCACGGTAAATAAAATACATATCCATGCAAACAGTATCGCCATTAATAGTATTCTTTTTGATACTTTAACAGGAGATATTATTGTTAAAGAAAACAAAGAGCTTGCCAATTTGGTGGCGCTAGGAGATAAAGCTGGCCAAGAAGATACAGTGAAACCCATAGCAACAGAACAAGCACCTGAAAATGAACAGGAGTCAGAAACTAAAAATGATAATTTCGTCTTTAGCTTCAATAAATTGAGTTTCATCAATGAAAATTCATTCGATTTTACTGATTTCAGTGTTTCTCCTATTTATCAACGCACCTTGTTTTTAGACACCCTTGATGTCGGACCTTTAAGTAATAGTTCAGAGAAACAACAAGAAAAAACCCCGTTCACTCTAGTTGGCCGTAGTAATAAATATGCCAATTTTAACCTCACAGGCTACTTACAGCCTTTTGCTAAGCTTGCTAGTTATCATCTAAAAGGAAGTTTCAAAGAGTTTTCTCTACCAGCAATTTCTTCTTATTTAAAAGCCTCTACCGGTCTTGAAATTAAGACAGGACAACTGAATACTGATTTAGACGTCACTCTAAACGGCGATATACTTGATGGTAACGTTATTGTTTTATTACAAGCTTTAGAAACCGGATTAGTAGATAGTGAAGAAGCTGGCAGCTTAATTGATCAAGGTGCATTACCACTAAATATGGCGATGGGCATGTTAAAAGATAGTGATGGTAATGTTGAACTTGATGTTCCGTTAAGTGGCTCTACCTCAGATCCAAAATTTGGCTTAAGCAGTATAGTTACCTTAATCACTAAAAAAGCTATTATTTCAGCAACACAAGATTACTTGCTAACCACCTTCGTCCCCTATGCCAACATAGTTTCTATCGCCATAACTGCCGGCGAAATTGCCTTAAAATTACGTTTTGATGATTTAGAATATCATGTAGCACAAATTGAGCCTGGTGATCACCAGAGCGGCTACTTAAACGACTTTATCGCCTTGATGCAAGAAAAAGAAGATACCCGTGTCACTATTTGTGCCATTAGCACACCCGCAGATATAGGTCTTAAGGGTGGAACTTCTGTAACCGACAAAGCAGATATAAAACGTCTCATTGATATAGGTGAAAAACGCGAACATGCCTTTAAAGACCATTTAATTGAGACGGGTAAAATCGACTCATCACGTGTTTTATTCTGTAAACCACAAATAGACAGTGATGAAGATGCAATACCACGTATTGCAATATCCGTTTAATTACTTATTTTTGTAATAACTGTCATTAATAATTCAGTGTAGTAATATCAACGAATTAGATAACAAAGGAATGTAAAATGAAAGGCTTCAATAAGATCTTGCTACCACTATTGCTACCATTACTTTTAAATAGTAATGCTTCAATAGCTGCGCAACCAGAACCAAGCACACAAGAAAAAATACAGAATCAGCATGGTAAATTAGTATGGGCAGATCTTTACACGGGTAATGTTAATGCTTCACTTAAGTTTTACCAAAACACCTTTGGTTGGACAGTTAAAGCATTTGCTAAAGATAACGCCAAATATCACATACTTTATGATAATGGCCAAGCAATTGCCGGCGTTCTTGCACGTGATTCTAAGCGCAATAAAACAGATAGCGCTTTGTGGGTTGGCAGTATAGATACTGATAATGTCGAAAGTAGGAGTGAACTCTCTGCTAAAAACAATGCCACAATAATATTACCACCTCATGAATTTAAACTTTATGGTAAAAGAGCTGTTTTGGCAGATCCACAAGGCGCTATTATTGCGCTGCTTGAATTAGACCTTACCAACAAAAATCATCAGAAAATAAGTACTAAATGGGACTGGGCACAGTTGTTCAGTACCAATACCCAAAAAGCCGCTTTGTTTTACCAAGATGCTTTTGATTATACGATAGAGCCACTCAACACTAACAAAGATAGCTTTTTTTTAATTCAATCTGAAAGTGTCCAAGCCAGCATTGTAAATCTACCTGAATCATTCGAGCAAAGAGACCGTTGGGTTAACTTTATCGAAGTTAATAACATCACAGCAGTATTATCAAAAGCCACTACACATGGCGCTACCATTATTTATCATGCAAAAGATAAAGGGCTGGCTATTATTAGTGATCCTCATGGCGCATTCATTGGTTTAACAGAGCAGGAGAGTGAGTAATGAATAAATTTAGTACCCTATTACTTACAGCTACTGTCCTTGTTAGCACCTTCTTTCTTACTTCGTGTGAGAATACTCATGTAAGTGGCTCGATGAGCTTCGGTATGGGATACGGTGCGGGTTACCCAATGTATTATGGCAATGGGTACCATAGCCATAATAGTATTGTCGTTGTTAAACCCCATAGAAATAACAGATCACGACCTAGCAAACCACAATCTCGTCCCGCTAGAGCGAAACGAAGATAACCTAAATTAAGATAATAACAGCGGGGTATGGCTGGTTATTTAATCTGCCTCCACGCCCGAATAAAGAGAAGCACTTTTGAAAACAATGACACGCCAAGATAATTTTATTTATCTCACTTTTGCTTTAATTTTATTATTACTTGGTACGTCATTAGCGCAACAGTTTTTTGATGACTCAGTGCCGCGCTTAGTACAATCAGCCCTCATAGTCACTTTATTAGTTGCTGTTTGGGGGGTAGATTCTAAAGATTTTGTTTTACGCAAAACCTTTATTTTCCCCTTGGCTATATTAGTCTTTTCTTTTTTTGGTGCTTGGTTAGATAATGCCGGTTTTGACCAGCTTTATTTACTGCTTTTATTAAGCTTTCTTATTTCTACTGCGCTACGTACAACCAAACAAGTGATGTTTACTGGTGATATTGATGGTAATAAAATTTTAGGTGCCATCTGTTTGTATTTATTAATGGGCTTGATTTGGGCGGTACTATACACCCTAGTACAACTAAGCTTCCCTGGCTCTTTTACTAACATCAGTAGTGATAGTGCATGGTTTACTTTGTTTCCCGATTTCATCTACTTCTCTTTTGTTACTATAACTACTTTAGGTTTTGGCGATATTTCGCCACTACTGCCTATCTCGCGATTTTTAGTTTATTTTGAAGCAATAGTAGGTCAATTTTACTTAGCTATTTTAGTGGCTAGTTTAGTCGGTTCACACATGAGCAATTTCGGAGCAAATAATGCTCCATCGATAAATATTCCACCTAAGGATTTGCCAGCTAAAAGCAAATCAGAAGAACATAATAATAAGTAATTAACGTAAGGAAGCCACCATGAAAACTTCACAAGAATTGACCAGTGATCAGGCATTTAACCGCCGGGTCATTGATATTTCCATTAAACTATCCGCCATGGCAATGATCATGCTCTGGTGTTTCTCCATTATTAGGCCCTTTATATTAATTACTGTTTGGGCTGCTATTTTAGCTGTTGCTTTATACCCTTTACATGAAAAACTGACCGCGCTACTTAAGGGTAATAAAAAACTCGCCTCAACTATTGTTGCCCTTGTCGGCATATCAATTATCGCCATCCCATCCATTAACCTTTCTTCATCTGCCATTGATTCTGCTCAGCATGTTTACAATGGTATTGAAGATGGCACCTTAAAAATCCCAGCCGCTGATGAAAGCGTTAAAGAATGGCCTCTGGTGGGTGAAAAACTGTTTAACCTTTGGCAAGATGCTTCACAAGACATCCAAAAAGTTGCAGGACAATACCCTGAACAATTAAAATCACTTTCAAGCACTTTATTATCTGCAGTAGCTGGTATTGGTGGTGGTATTCTACAATTTATCGTTTCATTAATTATTGCCGTAGTTTTTATGGCCAAGTCAGCATCTTTACATCTAGGTGTTAGTAAATTAATGCGTCGCTTAATGAATGATTCGGGCGATAGAACCATTAGTACCACTATTGCTACTATTCGTAGTGTTGCCACTGGCGTACTAGGCGTTGCAGTTATTCAATCACTCTTGTCTGGTGTTGGTTTAATGATTGCTGATATTCCCGGTGCTGGTATTTGGGCTATCGCCGTGCTTATTTTAGCAATAGCACAATTACCACCAATACTAATTTTAGGCCCTGTCGCAGCGTATTACTTCTCTGTAGCAGACACCACACCAGCCATTGCCTTTTTAATCTTTAGTATTATTGTAAGTGCAAGTGACGCTTTCTTAAAGCCACTGTTTTTAGGTCGTGGTATGAGCATCCCTATGATAGTTATTTTACTCGGTGCTATTGGCGGCATGCTACTTTCAGGTATTATTGGCTTGTTTGTTGGCGCCGTAGTCTTAGCATTAGGTTACGAATTACTGATGGACTGGCTAAGTCATACACCAGATGTTATACCAAGTTGATTAAGTTCTTTCCCACTCAGCGAGAATTAAAAGGCTTAAAGGCAAGGCATTGATTGATGAGAATGGTTATTCCCTTCTCGAAATCAATAACGCTGCATATAAGCCTTTTAAACTCGCCCTTGGGAGCTCATTGATAAACTGATAACGTCACAAAATTAACTAAATATAGAATGACTATGTTTAATAAATTTTGTTTGTTCTAAGCTCATCAATGTAGCTCTGAGTAGGGAAGAAATTTAATCAAATTGGTATTATAGTTGAAGACAAAGAGGCTGAGGCTCAACAGAGCTAACATCCTTATCTGTACAATATAAAAAACGGCATAACCAGTAATGGTTATGCCGTTTTTGTTTGTATGCTAATTAATGCGAGTTAATTTTTTAAAGTAACAGGTAACCGCCCTAACGCTTTACTTTCATTAACAATAACTGCCATACTGGCATTAAAACCAGGGCTAACTGCTTCTTTATTTTCACTCTCATAGATTCTATCGTCGAAGTTTAATAGCACAACATCGGCAAGCTCACTGTATTCATTGATTAAAAATGGCGAACCTTTCGCAATGAGAATGGAAGGCGTTTTGAACTTAGCTGCTAGCGTTAATTGTTGCTTTAGTAAGGTAGCGTAAGTGAGTTTTTGTTGCTGTTGAGTGGCGCTGCCATAACTTGGCATTAAATCATCCATACCACCCAAATCAACTAAACTCGCGGTTTTAATATCAAGGGTAGCAATAACCACATCAGCTTCACTTAATAACATATTCACTTTTTTAGTAGACTCGTCACTATCCGCAACTAAATAACTAATAGCAATATTGTCGACTCCTCCTTCTGGTAATACTCTTGCTAAGACACTTTTTGCTGCATTAGTTAAGGCGATTAATTCTTGCTGATTAGCGACAACAAAATGCAGTTTTTTTACATCAGTAACATTCAGCGGTAACAACTGCTTGTTTTTCAGTAATGTTACCGCAGCGCTGGCAAGGTCTTGTTCGGTATTCAAATGTTTTTCATTGGCTATAATTGCATTTGCTGCTTGCAGCTGTTGCGCTATGGAAATATTTTCAACTTCAACGTATTGTTTTTTATATCGGTTTAGCCGAGCAATCGATTGTTCGAATTCAGCGAGCTGATATTCCCCCTGTTCAACGCGTATCATTAAAGCTTTAGCAACATCTTTAATAAAGACATTAAAAGCAGCAATATCTTCGGGCGTTCTGACCTTAAATGGCATGACCGCCAAATCTGCACCGGCAATAAAGGTTTCAACAACAGCTTCAACATCGGTAAAAAAGTGAGTAACGCCCGCCATATCGAGTGCATCTGTAGCGATAATACCATCAAATCCCATATCCTGTCTTAGCAAGTCAGATAAAATTTTACGGGACATAGTGGCTGGACGAATAATTTTATCACCACTTTGGCTGACAAAAACGCTGTTATCTAGTGCTGGATATTGAATATGAGCGGTCATTATCATGGCGGGTTGGCTGTGCTTAATAGCCCAGGCAAAAGGAGCTAGATCAACGGCATCTATCAAAGCTCTATCATGATCAACTCGAGGTAAACCTAAGTGACTATCAACATGAGTATCACCATGGCCAGGGAAATGCTTCAACGTAGCCATTACGCCCTCTGCCTGTATAGCATTAACAGCGCTAGCGCCTAATTCGGCTACCTGCATTGCTGACTCACCAAAAGAGCGAGTATTAATGACAGGGTTATCAACATTGGTATTTACATCAACCACTGGGGCATAATTATTATTGATGCCCAATACTTTGAGCTCTTTAGCAATTGCGGCATTAACCTGTGCAGCAAAGTAAGTACCATGCTCAGGATAGCTAGCACCTATTGCCATATTCCCGGAAAAGCCAGTCATCTTAGCAAAGCGAGCTACTCGCCCACCCTCTTGATCCATTGAAATAATCAAAGGTTTAGCTTGTACTGACTTCATTGACGCTTGCTGTATATCATGAGTTAACTGAACGACTTGTGCGATCTCTTGCACATTTTCAGCGAACAAAACAATACCACCGACATTGGTTGAGCTAATCATCTGTGCAAGCTTTTCAGGTAGCTCAGTTACTGGTTGTCGGCAATGTTTTGATGTGGGCACACTGGGTTTGCCATTTATATCCGCACAAAAGTAACGTATATCGAGCGACATTTTTTCAGCTATTTTCTGCTCAAATGCAGTGAACGTTGAAATATTATTGGGCTTATGGGTCATGGTTTTTTCTGTTGCCTGACTTTGACAAGCGCTAAGCGCAATGGAAACTATCATTATTAGCGCGCTTGGCACTATGCGAATTCTCTTTTTCTTCTCAGAATAACGAGGAAAGTTGCTTGTTATAGAAATGGTTAAATTATCCATCAATACAAAACCTACTTACAAAATGCAAGAACATACTTTACCAGTTTATTAATACCCACTGCGGCTTCACTAATTGATTCAGCTAACATATAAGCAGGTGTAGTCACTATTTTATGAGCTTCATCCACCACTACGTCAGTCACATCACAATCAATATGCACTAATCCTTTGGCAGACATTAATTTCGCCGTTGCATTGTCCTTACCAATAGTACCTTTGACACCATTAGGATAAATTATAGGTAATAAAGCAGGTGCTATACACATAAATCCAGCCGGTTTATCTACACTAGCAAACGATTTAGCTGCGCTAAGTACTTGCTCATGCACAGTGTAATTATCATTATCTAAAGCGAAAGTACTCAGGTTTTTTGCCGCGCCAAAACCACCAACAAAAATGATGGCATCAAACTCTTTTTCAGTTAGCTCAGTTAAATCTTCTACATCACCACGACCAATACGTGCTGCCTCAACCAAGACATTACGACTCTCATCTTTACTCACTTCCCCTGTAAGATGATTAATAACATGATGTTGAGCTATATTTGGCGCAAAACAGCGATAAGTTGCACCCTGCTGGGCTATTGCCAACATTGTCAATACGGCTTCTTGAATCTCACTACCGTCATAAACACCACAACCACTTAATATAACTGCTATATTTTTCATTTTTATTCCTTTTATATATTCACTATAACCCGTTAATTGACCTTAACACGTTAAATTATGTCTTTAAATTGATTGTATTCAACTAGCTTTTATTACGAAACCATACCAGCAGTTGGCAACATAAAACGACCAACACAGCGAAGAACATAAGCAAAGCAAATGGCTTAGCGCTGCCATCATAAAAGAATGCCAAAATAGGCCCAGCTAATGCACCAATACCCCAACGAAGGGTGCCGATTACCGCGGTAACCGTACCTGAATGTTCTGGAAATTTAGTTAAAGTTAATGCATCGCTATTAACAGCTACCAGAGAAATGCTACCCATTAACGGAAATATTGTGATAACAGTAAAGATTAACGGTAGTTGTAATACATTTACTAACATCAATGCCGTTGCAGCTAACACTGCTAGCGTTAAGCCAAAACGTAACATAGTCCTTGAACCCATACGTACAACAAGCCTTGTGTTGGTAAAATGCGCGATCATTAACGCAAAAACATTTAGAGCGAATAACAAACTAAAAGTGTACTCAGATACTGAAAACACTTTTAAATATACATACGGAATTGCGGTCAGGTAGGCAAAGAAAGCCAACGACACCATCATTGAAGTCAGAATATCTAATCTTGCTTCAGCATTACTTAATACAATTTTATAGCGCTCAATAAAGCTCAATTGAGCCTTCACCTTGACTGACAAATTTCCCCCTTTGGCATCAGCGATATTGGCTGCATCAGGTAAGTATTTCATCACTAATAACAAGACGATAAAACTATAAGCTGAAAGCACGTAAAAAATAAGCTGCCAGCTATGGGCAAGTAGCAAAACACTACCAATACTTGGTGCTATCATGGGTGCCAGCATCATGATCATACTGACATAAGAAAGTCCTTTTGCAGTATCTTTACCGTAATATTCACGGACTGCGCCGGGTACCACTACGGTAGCAGCACTACTGACAAACGCTTGAAAAAACCTAACCGTCAGGAATTGCTCAATGTTACTCACAAAAGGTAACAATAAACTGGCGATACAAAAACCACCTATGCCTATCAAAACAAGATTGCGACGAGAATATTTATCCGCCATCGGACCGAATAAAATCAAGCCAAGTGCATAGCCCAGTAAATAAACACTTAAGCTATTTTGCACCATAGACATAGGAGTATTTAAATGCTCGGCCAGTGTTGGCATAGCCGATAAATACATATCTACAGCTAACGGAGATACCGCTAAAATAGAGGCCAATAAAGGTAATAGTAACTTCAACGATACTTTTAGCTGTGGGGGATTACTTGATACTGTCATGGTTTTTCCATCAGTTTAGCGGCTTTTTGTTGACAGGTGTATTCAAACACCAGCTCACCTAATGTTTTAATCGCCTTTTCAACATCCTCGCCCCATTGCACGCCAAAACTGACTCGCATATAGTTTTGATATTTCCCTGATGGCGAAAAGATCGCTCCTGGGGCAAAACTTACCCCTTGGGCTAGTGCCTGTTGAAAAAACTCACCGGTATTGACATGTGATTGACAGCGCAACCAGAGCACACTGCCACCTTGAGGTTTTGAAATACAGACTTCTTTAGGAAAGTGTTCCGCAATTAATGCTCGCATTCGCTCGCAGTTATAAGACAAAGTTTTGCGCAACACACAAAGATGGCGATCATAGTCGCCACTGAGTAAGTACTCATTTAAGGTCCACTGCTGCAACATAGACGTAGAACAAGATTGTGCACGCTTAATACGCTTGGCTTGCTCCTCAAACTTACCCGGTAATAACCAACCAATGCGATAACCTGGCGCCGCAGTTTTTGAAAAGGACGAACATGTCATCACTAAACCTTTTTCGGAATATAACTGCGCTGGCTTAGGTTTTTGTTCAGTGAAATGTATTTCGCTGTACACGTCATCTTCAATTAAAGGAATATCATGCAACTCTAATAGCGCGACCATAGCTTGGCGTTGCTCATCAGTTTTCATTGAGCCTAGTGGATTATTTATTGCGGTAGAGAACAAACAGGCAGTTATATCATGTTGTTCAATCGCCTCAGTTAATTCATCTAAACAAACACCGTCTTCAGTACAGGTATAAACTTCTAAGGCTTTCATACCTAAAGTTTCGATCAACTCAATAATGCCAAAAAAACAGGGAGACTCTATGGCAATGATATCGCCACGCTTGGCCACACACTGCAAGGCAATAGAAAGTGCTTCTTGTGCGCCATTGGTGATAACTATGTCATCTGGGTTGGCATCGACACCTTGATCTTGATATCTAAAGGCCAGCTGCATTCGTAATTTGGCATCACCAGTCACAGGACCATAACTAACTGCTTTTTCCGAAACTTTACTCAATACAGAGCGCATTAACCTGGCAAGGGTTTTATCTGTTGGATGCGCCTGAATGGGATTAGAGATGCCCAAAGCAACAGTATCTGGTAAATGTACTGCCGCATGCACTTGCTCAATCATGCTACGGCTTTGTACCTCTACCGGGTTACATTGTGCCCACTTTGCCGGACGTGGTTTTAACGTTCTGGCCTGGGCCGCTTGCAAGTAATAACCTGACTGTGGTCTAGCACTGACCCTACCTTGACGCTCTAATTCAATATAAGCTTGCTTAACCGTTGGTACACTGATCTCAAACTGGCGACTTAATTTTCGCAAACTAGGTAATTTATCGCCCGGCTGTAAAGCACCAATTTTCTCTTGATGCTCAATAAAATCAATGACCTGCTGGTACAAATATGCCGAAGAACTTTTGTCTAATAATTTCATCTTTTTTCTCATAGCAAGTGCTTTGATCACAACTTGAACTGTATAGGTTACATTTTCATATTTCTGTACATGTTATTAAATCAAACTATCACTACAATGTCATCTTTCCTGAGAAATTTCTTGATAGGGTGGTAAATTTAATGAGCAATAATTTTTTATATATCGTTACGGTAATTATTTGGGGGTCCACTTGGATTGCTATCAATTATCAATTGGGTGACGTAGCCCCTGAAGTATCGATCGTTTATCGCTTTGGCTTAGCTGCATTAATTATGTTTTTTTACTGTCGTTATAAGAAATTACCGCTGAAGTTTTCCGCTAAGCAACATGTGCAACTGTTCGCCTTTGGTTTAACTTTATTTGGCTGTAACTATTACTTACTTTATAACGCCCAAGCACATATTAACTCGGCCCTAACCAGCATTGCTTTTTCCACCTTGATGATCGTCAATATACTTAATGCTCGTCTTTGGTTTAAAACCCGTATCTCTAGCCAAGTCTATATTGGTGGTACGCTGGGTTTAATCGGTATTGTCACTTTATTTTGGCCACAGATAAGCAACGTAGAATTTGCTGATAGTACCTTATTGGGCCTAGGTTTTTGTATGGTTGGTGTGCTGTTCGCCTCAACGGGTAATATGATTTCAATAAAAAATCAGCATAATAATATGCCAGTACTACCTGCCACCGCTTGGGGTATGTTATATGGTGCTTTGTTTATGTTCGTACTAGCACTGGTTCAAGGACAAACCTTTAACTTCTCTTTTACCTTGCCTTATATAAGCTCGTTATTGTATTTATCAATTTTTGGCTCTGTTATCGCCTTTGGCTGTTACTTGACTTTATTAGCCCGTATTGGCGCACATAAAGCTTCCTATGCAACCATTATGTTTCCGGCAGTAGCGGTAGTTATTTCAACTTTTGTCGAAGGATTTACTTGGGATAACTATACTTACATTGGCTTAAGCTTAATGTTAGCGGGTAATTTAGTGGTATTGGCTAAACCGAAAAGAAGTAAAGAGATTGAGCAAACAGCTCCTTTAACAGAAGTACTTAAAAATTAGATTTAAACGACGGGGCAAATAAAAATGAGCATCAAAATGATGCTCATTAAATAAAATGACAGCCTATGGTAATAATTTCTCTAAATCTAAAAGTAGATAATAACTAATAACTACTTAACAATTTAGAGCGCGGCTGCCTTCAATCCTATTAACGCTTAAAAGTTGTAAGTTGCTTTTACGTAGTAGAAACCGCCGTTAAAACCAAACGGAGACGTTTCGTAGTACTTACCACCCCAGTTATTATCTGGAATATCATCTCCAGGGATGTCAATTTCAGTTGCTTGTTGATCAAGTAAGTTTTGTGCACCAACCGAAACGGTAAAAGAATCATTGATAAAGTAGCTTACTTCAGCATCAAGTGTTACTGCTGCATCGGCAGTAATAGCCGTTGCATCATAATCAACGTGAACACCTTGATATTCGCCGTAATAGTTACCACGGAGTAAGAAACTAACTTTATCCCATGATTGTGACCAGGTAGCGGTAGCACGATGGTTTGGTAAATCGTTTTCTAAACGAGATACTTTAAAATCACCGGTTACTTCAGAGTAACTATCAACTTCGGTTTTATTGTAGTTGTATGCCAAGCTGAAGGTCGCATCGCCATCAAATATTTCAGTAGCGTAGTTACTAATAAGATCAATACCCGATGTGGTGGTATCAAAGTCATTAGTAAAGAAGCTTACGCCATTAATTGAATCTACATTTACCACACCAGCATCTTTTAAGGCATCTCTATCTGCATCTGTTAAGGTATAACTATCAGACTTAGAAACACGGTCTTCAACTTCAATATTGTAATAATCTAGCGTGATAAACACGTCACCAATAGTCCAAACAGCCCCTAAAGTATGACTGAATGATTCTTCTGGTGTTAGTTCTTGAGCGCCCAATTGAACCGCAATAGGGTTAGTTGCCGGTAGTAAAGCAGTATCAACTAACTTACCCTCTTTTAATTCAGTTTGTACGTTAGAGTAGTTAGCTTGGCCAACGGTTGGTGCACGGAAGCCTGTACTTACAGAGCCACGTAAAGAAAAATTATCTGTGATGTTATATTGACCTGTTATTTTGTAGTTAGTCGTACTACCAAAACTACTATAGTCCTCGTAACGAACAGCGGTACCTATTAAAAAGTCCTGGGTTATTTGAGCTTCCATATCAACATATAATGCATAGTTTTGACGAGAGAAAACACCCGCTGATTCAGGTTTGAAACCTGGGAAACCATTTGAACCAATACCAAAACCTTGATCTGTGTACGGACCTGCTGTATATGATGGAACATCACCAGCCGTTACTTCAAAAGATTCAGCATGCCATTCATAACCACCAGCAATCATTAAGGCATCAATTGAGTCAACATCAATATCTTTACTGAAATCTAGGTTAAATGTTTTCTCTAGTTGTCTATGTTTACCAGGATTAAAGTCACGCGGCGTTTCAAGGCCTAACGAAGAGTTTACGGTATCATAAATCACATAACTTGATTCATTCATACCAACAGAGCCACTGACATCATACATAACGCCATTATCTAACTCACCACGAGTACCCATAGTGATTGAGGTATCAACAATATTACCACCAAAGTTCGGAGTAAAACCGCCTGGCAATAATTCGTTAAAAGCAAAACAATTAGGGTTGTTTGCCACATTATCTATATAATTTTGTTGCGTTAATACGTTGCCACTAGTAATAGCGACATCTTGACAAGTTCTTTCCGCTCCGCCAGCTTGCGCAATATCACCAATAAGTAAGCTCGCGCCATCGTCATTTGAATAAACACCACCACGTTTATGAGGATTACGGTAATAGAAACCGCCACGAACATCACGCTCTGAGAAGTTACCAAACATATAAGCTTCGTTATCGTTACCTAGATCTAAACCTACGTTAGCAAAAATGGTTATATCGTCATTTACTTCTGGAGAGCCCCAAATTTGTGCTAAAGAAGATACTGCGGTATTACCTGCATCAATTAACCCTTGAGCATCGGGACGTTGCAAACTTCGGCTAGTGGCATCAGAATTTTTATATTGGAAACTAAGATTAACAAAACCGTCTTTAGTAAGTGGCATGCCAACATTGCCTGATACTTCCATGGTATCGCCGTCGCCCTCGTAATAAGAACCATAACGAGCTGTTAAAGAGCCACCTTCTGCATCATCTCTTAATACAAAGTTCATTACACCAGCGATAGCATCCGAACCATACTGTGCAGCTGCGCCGTCACGTAAAACTTCTACTTGCTTTAATGCGGAGCTAGGGATAACTGAAATATCAGATCCTTGTGCACCATCGTTAATGCCGCCACCTAACATGGCAATAACTGATGCTTTATGGCGACGTTTACCGTTGACCAATATCAAGGTACTGTCTGATGATAAACCACGTAAATTTGCTGGTTTTACTAAACTAGCAGCATCTGAAATAGGGTTTTCGTGAACGTTGAAAGACGGTACAGTGCCTTTTAATAGCTCAAGCATATTGGTATTACCGCCGCGCTTTAATTCTTCGCTACCAATTAAATCAATTGGTACTGGAGAATCATTTACTGAACGTGGTGCGCCACGAGAGCCAACCACAACGATCTGTTCAATATCTTTCTTATCTATTTTACTTGTATTATCTTCTGCAGCATTTGCAGATACAGTACCTAACGCTATGCTAATTGCCAGCGCTAAAGTTCCCGTACGGAATTTATTAGACATATTACTTCTTCCCTATTTTGGATTATTTTTATAATTATTCATTTTTTTAGTGTTTTTATTATTTTCTTCGATTGTTTATTACCCTGTTCACAAAACAATTCAGACATTATTTATAAAACAGCGCTACATCGATTTCAATAGTAAAAAGGTCAAATCGTCTACAGTGTTTTGAGTAGAACTTAAATAGCACGTACATATTGATACACTTTAAAACGATACTAATGCCGAGAGAGCCAGAATAAATCTACCTCTGACGCAAATTTGTATACAAGAAAAATTCAACATTCTTTGTAAAAAGAATTTTTAAATATAATAAAAAAATAAAGCTGTTTTTTTTAAAAAAAACCTGACACAGATCAAGCATCAAATAAACAAGTATCACAATTAACCCATAATTAACACCATGGCAACACTGTATACAGTATAATTAATATTGTTCGTATAATTTAAAAGTGTACTTATGCCTTGTAGAATATAACCTGCGCGCACTGAAATGAATATTAACACACAAATAACGCATAAAAATACAGAGGCAACTTTATTCTATAAAAATTCTCTAGGTATAGACAACATATATAATTAAGGGACAGGCGAAAACTTTGGAGTTAATTTTAGGGCATGCAGAAATAGTTGAAAAAAGCCATATTATTTATTTAAGCAAGAAAGTCGTTTATTTAGATAAATAAACGAATAGGGATTTTCGTATATACTTTGATTATTTATACAGTGAATGGAGTACTCGTATTAAGAATAAAGACTTTCCACTACACACTAACCTGCATTTTACTGTTACAGAAAAAACTCATATTACTTCCTTAAATAGGCAGTCAGTACTGAACATCTAACAAATGATAGCTTCGCTACTATAAATCTATACCCAAGTAACTTGAAGATGCTCGTTTCAGGATGCCAGAGCTAATCATGACCAAGACGTCTATTTTTATTAATGGTTATTCTGGAGAATTACATCTCCTGCATTCTCTAATAAGCTACATCCATGTAGCGCCCTTAAAAAGGGGACAACGAAGTACATGGTTAGCTCAGACATCCCCGCAGGGCTGTTTTAAAAACGATTTATACAGCGTTATTGATTTCGACAATGGAACAACCATTCTCTTCAATCAAAGCCTTGTCTAAATACGTTTTTAATTCCAGCTGAATCCGGTATCTTTATGTTGCTTGGGTATATAAACACAAACGAAATAACAAGGAAACGCTACTAAGATCAGCTATAAGCTTGCTATAATTATCATGAATGTCATTCTTGATGATTTCATGAAAACTTTCACCCGTAATGACAAGCTACGGTGTGCCATTATTCTTGGCACATTTTATAAAGCATATAATTAACTTTAAAGTATTTTAGGTAACCTAATGCAACGACTAGCCCCAGCTTTACGTCAAGACAACGTACCTCTTGATTTAATTTCATTAATAAAAACTATTTTAGCTGCCACGAAAGAAATTTCATTTCGTGTTAGCCAAGGCCACTTAGGTGACGTAATGGGCTCAACCCTTGATGAAAACATTCAAGGCGAAGTTCAGAAACAATTAGATGTCGTTGCCAATGAGCTATTCAAAGATATTTTACTTGAGTCTGGTTTTGTAAAGGCTATTTCATCAGAAGAAGAAGACCACTCAGTTGCTGGTAATGAAAACGGCAAATATATCGTTTCTTTTGATCCTCTTGATGGTAGTTCAAACATAGACATCAATTCATTGATTGGTACTATCTTCTCAATTCATGAAGCTCCTGAAGATATCGCGGCTGGTGATGATGATATGTTCAAACAAACAGGTAACAGCCAAGTATGTGCAGGTTATGTGCTTTATGGCCCATCAACTATGTTAGTCATGACAACAGGTATTGGCACGCACTTTTATGTATTAGACAGAACCCATGGCGGTTTCTTATTGGTAGAGCGTAATGTACAAGTCCCTGTTGATACGCAAGAGTTTGCCGTTAATATGTCTAACCAGCGTTTTTGGCAGGCACCTATGCAAAATTACATAGACGATCTACTTGCAGGTGATACTGGCCCACGTGGTAAAAACTTCAATATGCGTTGGATAGCTGCCATGGTCGGTGATATTCATCGTGTATTATGTCGTGGTGGTATCTTTACTTATCCTGCAGATAGCAGAAAGCCTGAGCAACCATACAAACTACGTTTAATGTATGAAGCTAACCCAATGGCATTTTTACTTGAACAAGCTGGCGGTTTAGCAATGACTAGCCAAGGCCGCATTATGGATATAGAGCCAGAAAGTATCCATCAACGTGTTGAAGTGATTATGGGCTCTAAAAACGAAGTTGAGAAATGCTTAAGCTACTATAAATAAGCTTACCAACAAAATTAACCCCATAAAAACTAAAAAGGCTTATTGTTTTAAACAATAAGCCTTTTTTATAGGTGTACGTTTAGCTCAATCAAATTAAGTTAAACAGACAAAGTTCTTTAACCTTATAACTGAAATGCTTTACCATTAACAGTTAACTGGTTTTCTAGATATTTAGCTTCAAAGCTAATGTTATTATCTTGCTTACTTAAGTAACCTTGTTCAACAAAGCTATTAACCATAGGCGCCATGCCTAACTTAGTCAGGAATGCTATTGGCGCTTTCCCCTTAGCATCAGCTTCCAATGCCATAATAAAAGCCATTGAATTGACGTTACTCATATCGAATAAATCTTTATTGATAGTAAAGTTAAGCTCGCTGGCAATCTTTCCTTCATCTGTGACAATACTTAAATCAGTGACTTTTAAGCTTGGGTTATTAGCTAATACCTTTTCAGCTACCGCAGATAAGGCTTGTAAAATTTCTTCTGAGCTAGCTGAATCTAAAGCGTTAACTGGCATGTTAGCCATAGTAGTGTTCAACTCTTGCAGGGCATGAATGTCAATATTAGCTAACACAATATCTAAATTTGGTTTTTCAAAATTCTGGCCAGAAGCGCTAATACTTTTAGCATAATAACTTAACGTTAGCGCTAATAAATTATTGTCTAATGAAACGGTTGTTGTGAGTCCGGCACCATGCAACGAAAAAACGTGACTAGCCTGGCTATACATATCTATTTTTTCTACAATAAAACTCGCATCACCCGTTAAAATTGCTGTACCTTGTAAGTAGTCACCACTAACCACCTTTTGTTCCGTTGACATTGCAACCTTACCAAGAACAAAACGCTCACCTAACTCTTCAAATTTAAGACCACCCCATGAGAAATCTCCAGCAATACTCGCATTATCGGTTAAGGTAAATTGAGCTGAGGCTGGTGCAGAAACAAGTGTAGACTCCCCATCTTGATAGCTCATTTCATCCGTTTTAATAAAACTGGTGACATCTTTATTGAAACTTAGCAAGGCGCCAAGGTGAATTTTTTCATTAATCAGCTTAATAATTTCTTCATCAACTTCAACGGCAGAAAATTTAAATTTTACTGCTGAATAACCTAAACCTAAATGCCAACCTTGTGAGGTAATAATGACAGGTCCGAAAGTAAGCTCTTCTTCTAACGATAGCGTTATATCAGTTAAACCATCCTCTTCAAGTGCAATGGTTAATTCTGAGGTCACATCAGCGCCAAACCAACCCGTGTGATATTGACTGGTGGTTAAGGTAATACCGTCAGTTTCATTAAGGTTTACCAATACCTTCTCGCGTTCACTTTCAACCATAGCGCCAATAAATTTTGGCGCAATAAGTAAACTTGCTAGGATTAAACCTACGGCAATAGACAGATTTTTCATTTTAAAAATTCCCTTTTTTATAAATCATATACTCAAGATTAGATTGAGCGTTGGCGCACCATTTCAAATAAACAAATACCTGTTGCCACTGATACATTTAAGCTTGAAACAGTTCCTGCCATAGGAAGCTTAACTAATTGATCACAGTTTTCACGGGTTAATCGACGCATGCCTCTTCCTTCAGCGCCCATAACGAGTGCCATCGGTCCAGCCAATTTAACATCATACAAACAAGTATCTGTCTCACCGGCTGTTCCAACAATCCATACACCTTGTTTTTGAAGCTGTTTCATTGTTCGTGATAAGTTAGTTACTTGCACTAAAGGTACGCTTTCAACAGCTCCTACCGCAACTTTACGCACAGTAGGGGTAATTTGTGCAGCATTATCTTTTGGCACTATGATGGCTTGTACCCCAGCCGCATCAGCGTTACGTAAACAAGCACCTAGATTATGAGGATCAGTAACACCGTCTAAAATTAGAAAAAATGCAGGGTTACCTTTTTTTTCTGCTGCAAGAATGATGTCATCAATATCATTTTCTGTATAACTTTTCCCTGGTCTTACACGGGCAATTACGCCTTGGTGTTGCTCACCTTCACTTTTTTCATCAAGCGCTTTACGACTCGCCAATTGTGTCCCGATACCGTATTTTCTTGATAAATTAATGATTGGCATTATGCGGTCATCTTCACGACCTTTTAATAACCATATTTCAATAAAACGCTCAGGTGCTGCGTCCATTAAGGCATTAACTGCATGAATACCAAAAACTAACTCTTCATTTTTCGCCATGATCTTTCTCTATTTTATATGAACAACAGGCTGACAAGCCTTGTATTTAGCCAAGCTACTTGAATTTAAATCTTCAGGTCTCTTAGTTATAACTATTATTTAAGTACTGTCTTTCGAACTTTTGCGCGCATTTTTACCCGGGCGTTTTTTACGTGCACTGCGCTTTTTCGCTTTACTCTTTTCTTTTGGCTTATCTTTAGAACCACCTTTGGGTTTACTTTTAGGTTTGTCTTTTTTAGCTGTCGCTGCTTGAGTTCCAGTTTTAGCTTCTGACTTAGCATCAGCTGATTTTGACGTTGAGCGTCTTGCGCTTGTGCCTTTTGACTTCCCTTTAGGTTTGCCTTTAGATTTCCCTTGTTTTTCTTCTACTTCAATGCCTTCAAGTCGTAAATCTATTTTCTTTTCATCAAGATTTACTGCAGCAACTTGAACCCGAATTTCATCACCAACGCGATATTTCTTACCACTATTTTCACCGGTAAGACACATACGTACATCATCAAAATGATAAAAATCACGACCAAGAGAAGTAATGTGAACTAAACCTTCAATATGCAAATCTTGTAAGCGAACAAACATGCCAAAATTAGTGACTGTTGAAATAACGCCAGTGAAATTATCACCAACATGGTCCTGCATAAACTCACACTTGAGCCAATCAGCAACATCACGAGTTGCTTCATCTGCACGTCGCTCTGTCATTGAGCAATGCTCACCTAACTCAACAACTTCTTGTAAGGCATAATCATAACTACCTTCGTTAGCATCATTTTTAGCTTCTTTTTCAAGAATTGCTTTAATTACGCGATGCACCACTAAATCAGGATAGCGGCGAATAGGTGAAGTAAAATGGCTGTATGAAGGAAGCGCTAAACCGAAATGACCTTCATTATCACTTTGATAGACCGCTTGACGCATTGAGCGTAACAACATGGTTTGAATCAGCTCTTGATCAGGACGACCCGCAACTCTGGCTAGAATATCACCATAATCTCTTGGCTCTGGTGCTTCTTTCGATGGTAGTGACAAACCAAGTTCATTTAAATAGGTGACAAAATTACGGTACTTATCTTCATTTGGTTTTTCATGAACACGGAACAATCCTGGTTTTTCATGTTTTTCAATAAATTTAGCTGTCGCGACATTGGCCAAAATCATACATTCTTCAATGATTTTATGGGCATCATTACGAATGAGTGGCACAACACCGGAGATCTTCTTATTTTCATTAAAAAGAAAAATAGATTCTTGTGTTTCAAATGCGATAGCGCCACGTTTAAGGCGAGCATCGGTTAGTGCATGATACATTTGTTCAAGGTTTTTTAAATCAGGCACCAAAGGTTGGTATTCTTGACATAGCGCTTCATCACCATCAAGAATGGCAGCCACTTTAGTGTAAGTAAAACGAGCATGAGAACGCATTACTGCCGGATAAAATTTACTGCCCGTTAGTTTACCTTTCGCACTAACCGTCATTTCACAGACCATACAGAGACGATCTACATCAGGATTTAATGAACAAAGGCCATTAGAAAGTTTCTCTGGCAACATAGGAATAACTTGGCTGGGAAAATACACCGAGTTACCACGAGATATAGCTTCATCATCTAAAGCTGTGCCGTGTTGAACATAATAGCTCACATCAGCAATGGCAACCCATAAACGCCAACCGCCTGATTTTTTGGCTTCACAATAAACAGCATCATCAAAGTCTCGCGCATCATCGCCATCAATAGTAACCAATGGTAGGTCACGTAAATCTTTACGTGGTAATTTAGCTGACTCTTCAACTTCATCAGCAATGCCAGCCACTTCAGCTTGTACTGCGTGAGAAAATTGATGTGGTAAGTCATGAGCGCGTAAGGCTATTTCAATTTCCATTCCAGGCGCTAGGTGATCTCCTAAAACTTCGATAACCTTACCAATAGCATGAGAGCGTTTGGTCGGTCTTTGTACTAATTCCACCACCACCATTTGACCGTGACGAGCACCCATTTTTGTTTGTGGATCAATCAGTACTTCTTGTTTTATTTTACTGTCTTCTGAAACCACTGAACAAACATGATGATCGACATATAATCGACCAACTATTGGGGCTTTTCTTGGTTCAATCACTTCAATTATTTTGACTTCTTTACGGCCTTTACGATCAGTACGGTCAACCAAAATAGCTTGCACTATATCTCCATGAAAAACACGCTGCATCTCATGCGAGGAGATATAAAAATCTTTGCCTCTTTTATCAGTAATCGATGAGTCATCAGGAGAAAAGAAACCAAAACCGTCACGATGGCCAATAACTTTGCCGGTAAGCAGGCTATTTTTTTCCGGTAAGGCGTATTGTTTGAATTTATTAAAGATCAACTGACCACTGTTTTCCATGGCGCGCAAACGACGTTTCAAACCAATAAGCTGATATTCTTCATCATACTTAAGAGTTTTGACCATTGTATTGAAGCTTGGTGGTGGCGAGCATTTTTCGATGATTGATAGCAATAATTCGCGTGAGGCGACTGGCTTCTCATATTTTTTGGCTTCGCGTTTAGCGTGTGGATCGTTATAGGTCACTATAATGGGTCAGTATTTAAGGAAAACTACCTGCAAGTATACCATAAACTTGTTATTTACTGCGCTAAGGCTATCGCTTAATTTGTGTAACTATTTCTTTTCGCTTGCTCTATGACTTTACTTGGCATTTTACTGGCAAGATCTAAAAGTAAGCCACTGATTTTTTTGTGTATTACTTTATCTTCGGTTAAAGAGTGATGTAATTGAGAATACAATGCAGGGTAGTCTAACGGGCTGCCATAACCTTCTTCATAGATATCAGCTAGTCGCATTTGCGCGGGTAAATTATTTAAACTCGCCGCCGTTTTTAAATAAACAATGGCGCGGTCAATATCTATTTGCATAAATTTACCAATATGATAATAACGCCCTAGCTGCTCTAATCCCTCAGCTAAGCCCTGGTCGGCAGCTAAGTGCATGTAATGTAAACCTAGCGGAACGTCTTTTTTAACACAAACACCATAAGCTAACATATCACCCCATAAATATTGATACGAAGGCATATTAGCTTTATTCGCACGTGCTTCTATATCCTGCACTAACTGGCATTCATCAAGTACTACTTGGCTTAAATGCTTGTTGTCTTTAATCAGATCAAGCAATTGGTTATCAGTGTAAATCTGCACGGCTTGCATGTTTTGCTTTAGGGCGAATGCTGAAGAACAAGTAAATAAAAAAACAAAAAACAAAGGCAATATACGCATAACAATCCTAACTTGGCTGAATCAGTTGACTCTCCTGTATCGGCAATCAAACTGCATTGATGAGAGTTATTTAAAAATGATGTATATTTTAAAGCAATTTTAACGCCAACATAAAATTTTAAAGCTATAATGAAATTGAATTATACATTCATTATAGCTACTCTTATTTATCGCAGACTCGCAAGAGTAAAAAAATTACATATTTTAATGAATGATTAGAGTATTAACCCCTTAATAATGGCGTTTTTTCATGCTAATTGAAAAAGATCTTTCAGAGTTAACTATTGGACACTATGTAGTAAAGATCATTCAGCAAGAAGGTAATTGCTCTTTGATTGAATCTGGAAATATAAAAAGTAAATCAGTTATTGACCTTCTCAAGAGAAAAAATGTTTACCGTGTTTTAATTGATGATAGTAAAACACTCATAACGAGCAAGATAACCGATAACACTGATTCAACTAGCAACTCAGCTGTTAACCGAGAGAACCTTAAGCAAGCAAAGGCAATTTTTGACCAGTCTAAATCTATTCAAAAAAAGCTATTCAGTGATGCACTCAGTGGTAGTAGTTTAGACTTATCACCCGTTGTTGAAGTAACCAATAAATCTATTGATGCAATATTTAACAGCCCAGACTCACTTGCCTGTATGCTAAACATTCGTGAAAAAGATGAGTATTTATTAGAGCACTCTGTTGCCGTTTCTGTCTATATCACTATTTTTGCGCGTTATTTGGGTTTAACAAGGGATATTATTGAACAACTCTCGATTGGAGCATTTCTGCATGATATAGGTAAGATAAAAATACCTGATAAAATCCTTAATAAACCGGGTAAATTAACTGATGATGAATTTACCATCATGAAAACACATGCAAATCATTCTATAAACATCATTACACAAACCCCTGGAATTAGTTCACTTAGTCTTGAAGTGGCTGCCCTGCACCATGAGAAGCTCAATGGCTGTGGTTATCCTTTTCAATTAAAAGCAGAAGATATCAATCAATATGGTCGAATGATTGCTATTTGTGATATTTTTGACGCGTTAACAGCCACCCGTGTTTATAAAGAAGGTTTTGCTCATGGTAAAGCTTTTGCTATTTTACGGGAATTGGCAAAACAAGAACAACTAGACTCCCGGTTGGTTGACCAATTTATTAAATGTGTAGGTGTATTTCCCGTTGGCTCATTAGTACAGTTAAAGTCAAACAAATTAGCATTAGTTAAAGTTCGTAATGATGAAGATCCAACAAACCCACAAGTTCACTCTTTTTATAACGTACAACTAAGCCAGTTCCACAATAAACAAGAAATTGACTTATCATGCTGTGAAGACTCCATTTTAAAAGGGGTCAGAGCAGAAGAGTTTGATCTTGATATGAATACCATTGTTGAAATGTTGTTGATGGAGGGTTAATAAATTTAGCTAGAAATACATAACTCAATGAGAATAAAACCCCATTAAGCTATGTGTTAGACCATTCCATCTAAGCTTTGAAATTACACCAAGTAAAGACTTATACCAATTTGATTAAATTTCTTCCCAACTCAGAGTTATGCTCGATGTTCAATAACAAGGAAAATTTGTTTCGGTCTAGTCATTCTAAATCAAATAAATTTAACGACGTTAGTGGATATCGAGCAAGCTCCCAAAGGGCGAGTACCTAATAAAAGGCAAAGGCTTACATGCGGCGTTATTGATTTTGATAAGGACGCTACAAGGATGTAGCTTCTTAGAGAATGCAGGAGCTTATTCTCCTGAATAACCATTATCTTCTATCAATGCCTTGCCTCTAAGCCTTTTAATTCTCGCTGAGTGGGAAAGAACTTAATCAACTTGGTATTAAGCAGCGTTACTCACCTCTTTAATTTGCTTAGCTTGAACAGCTTCTTTTTGTAGGATAATTGTTGCAGTTGCCTGTTTGTCTTCCTTACGCTTATCTCTTAACACTAATAGACAAGGCGTTAAGACTAAAGTTAATACCGTAGCAAAAGCTAAACCGCCTGCGATAGCTGTGGCAAGCTGTGTCCACCATTGTGTTGATGGCGCTCCGAAAACAATAGTACGCTCAAAGAAGTCTAAGTTCATTTGCAAGACCATAGGTAATAAACCCAAAATGGTAGTTATGGTGGTTAACATTACTGGCCTTAGACGCTGTGCACCGGTACGTAAAATGGCATCAATCACAGGATAGCCTTCTTTACGCAAGACATTGTAGGTATCAATCAATACAATATTGTTATTCACCACAATTCCCGCTAACGAGATAACACCAATACCCCCCATAACAATGCCAAACGGTTTTTGCACCAGTAACAATGCTAAAAATACGCCTACGGTTGAGAATATTACCGCACTTAAAATCAATAAGGCCTGATAAAAGCTATTAAATTGGGTCACTAAAATCATTGCCATAACAAAGAGCGCGATAGCAAAAGCATTAACTAAGAAGGCTTGTGACTCTTGCTGATCTTCATTTTGACCTTTGACATCAATATCAACAGAAGGATGTAAACCCAGTGTAGGTAACTTCTCTTTCAACAAAGGTAACTCATTCAACAACTGAGCACCGGCAATTAAATTCGCTTGTACGGTAACCACTCGCTTAGCGTCAACTCGACGAATGGTATCAACCTTAGGTGCTGCTTTACGCTCAACAAAACTACCAACCGGCACTAGACCTGATGATGTTTTTAATCGTAATGAATCCAACCGGCTTATATTACGTTTATCTTCAGGAAAGCGAACCCGAATATCGAGTTCGTCATCAACATCGTCTGGACGATATTCACCCAATTTTAAACCGTTAGTAACCATTTGCACACTAGAGCCCACTAATGCTGCATCGGCGCCGTAAGTAGCGGCTTTATTTCGATCGATAATAAGCTGCCATTCTATGCCAGGTTTAGCCCCCGTATCTTCAATATCAGTGAATTTTCCAGAGGCTTGTAATGCATCACGAATTATTTTTACCGATCTATCCAGTTCTTCTGGAAAACGTGAACTCAGTTCAAGCTTGAGGTCTTTACCACTTTGTGGACCGTTTTCATTTTTCCTGACTTCAATTTCCAATCCGGCTAAATCATCTGTTAACTCATGGATATTAGCGACAATGTCATCCGCTGAACGTCTTATTTGCCAATCAACAAAGTTTAATTTAAAGGTACCTATTTGGTTATTACCACCCGTTCGAGTATATAAGGTCTCTATCTCTTCTAGTGGTAAAATACGCTCTTCTATAGAGCGCATGATTACATCTTTTTCTTTTACCGATAAATCGCCATGCGAACGTACTACCATAGTGGCACTTTGCGGTTCTACTTCAGGGAAAAAGCTTACACCAAGACCAGAAGCGCCATAAAGCCACATAACCACAAAAGATATAGCTAAGGTAGCTGCAACTATTTTCCAAGGATGTTTAATAGCTGTAGTTAATACGCGAATATAATTGCCGGTAAAGCCCGACAGCTTACTGAAATCGCCCGCTTCTGCATGCTCTATTTGCTGTTGTTCATTTTTACTGACAACACGCGCTTTACCTAAAACAGTACCTAAGGTAGGTACAAAAATGAGTGCCATTGCTAAAGAAGCGGTTAAGACGGCAATAAGAGTGAAAGGTAGATATTTCATGAATTCACCCATGATACCTGGCCAAAACATCAAGGGGGCAAAGGCTGCTAATGTTGTCGCTGTCGAGGCAATAATCGGCCATGCCATACGACGAGCTGCGGTGCCATAAGCTGCACTTTTACTGTGCCCTTCATTCATTTGTCTGTCTGCAAACTCGGTGACCACAATGGCACCATCCACTAGCATTCCCACTGCCATGATAAGACCAAACAACACCACGATATTAACTGTCATTCCAGCTAAGGCGATGACTAAAATTCCGGTTAAGAAGGCGCCTGGAATAGCTAAGCCAACCAATAAGGCTGTGCGACCACCTAAAGCGACAATAATAACGATAACAACCAATAATACCGCTGA
The DNA here is from genome assembly GCA_913063325.1 of uncultured Colwellia sp. Lineage (GTDB taxonomy): Bacteria > Pseudomonadota > Gammaproteobacteria > Enterobacterales > Alteromonadaceae > Colwellia. The sequence goes on from CAJXYE010000017.1 coordinate 63,541, forward strand.
AAAAACATTGTTTTGTAAATCTGTCAGCGTATTTTTTATTTCAATAGATTGGTCACCAACATAATCTACTTGCACTTGCTGTGGCCATTTAACACGACTTTCTTCAACAATAGCTTTAACCTTATCAACCGTTTCAATCAAGTTTTCGCCTGAACGTTTTTTAACTTCTATTGAAACAGAGCGATGGCCATTTAACCTGGCAAAACTAGTTGGATCTTTATAAGCTCTACGCACCGTTGATACATCTTGAAAAGTAATCACCCGGTCGCCATCGACCTTAATAGGCAACTCAAGTAAGTCTTGTATATTTTCAAAAACAGAAGGTACTTTGATGGCAAAACGTCCTTTGCCAGTATCCATTGTTCCTGCGGGCACTAACCGGTTGTTTCGTTCAACTAAGTTATAAATATCTGCTTGGTCAAGGCCGTAACTTTCCATTAATAACGGGTCGACTATGATTTCAACCATGTCTTCACGGTCACCACCAATATCAACTTCGAGCACCTCTTGCATACCTTCAATTTTATCTTTTACATTACGCGCTATGGTGATTAAACCACGCTCTGTAACCGCTCCAGATAAAACGACAGTCAGTGCTGCTTCTTGGTTAGCCATAGTAACTTCATGTACAACAGGCTCTTCGGTATCATTGGGTAGCTTAGCTTTAGCTAAAGTGACTTTATCACGTACATCAGCTAATGCTTCTTTAGGATCAAGACCGGCAATAAACTCTAAAGTCACAGAGGCGTGCCCTTCTCCGGCATTAGAACGCATTTCTTTTATGCCCGCGATAGATTTCAGCTCATTTTCCATAGGCCTTACTAACATGCGTTCGGCATCTTCAGGAGAAATACCATCATGCACCATTGAGACATATATAATGGGAATAGTAATGTCAGGATTAGCTTCTTTGGCAATATTTTTATAAGTTACTGCGCCTGAAATAAGCAATAGTACAAATAACATTAGTACAGAGCGAGTACGCGTTAATGCGGCTTCAATGAGCGTTAACATAATAGCTCCTAGTCTTGCACAGCGTGAGTAGAAACCGCTGGTTTGTCGTTTACTTGGTCATCGACTTTGTCGAAAATAGCGTCAACTTTATCTCCCGCTCGTACAAAGCCTTGCCCTAGCACAATAATATCGGCTTGTTCGCCAAGACCGGTTAACCATATGCCGTCACTTTCACTTTTAATTATTTCAATAGGGGTGAATTGCACAATAGACTCTTTGACCGATTTAACACCAATATTACCTTGTTCGTCTAAAGCGAGTAATGCTGGAGATATTTTTATCGCTGACATTTTGTCTAAATCGATAGCTAATTCACTGCTTAGGCCCGCTAATAGTTTTGCCTCTTTATTATCAATTGCCACTTCAATTTTAAAAGTGTTAGTTGCATCATTACCGACACTGGCTATATAGCGCAGCGTGCCTTGTGCTTGCTCGCCATTTAATAAACTGACTTGCGCCACTTGCCCAACAGACAACTGGCTTATTTGTAGCTCAGTTACATGTGCTCTAACAATTAACGGATCTAAATCAGCGATCATAGCGATATCATCACCCGAGGCAACATAATCCCCTACTTCGACATAACGTGTATTAAGCACACCAGCAAAAGGAGCCTTAATAATGGTATTAGCAATATCTAACTCTAATCTTTTTATTTCAGCATGAACCGATTCGAGTGCTGCGTAAGATTGCGCTAAATGGACTTTACCTTGATAACCTTGTTGGTTTAATTTTAATGCACCTTGGTATTCAACTTCACGTTGATTTAACAATGCTTTACTGCGTGTTAATTGCGCTGGTAAATCGTTTAAAGCAATTTTGGCAATAACTTGCCCTTTGGACACTTTTGAACCTCTTTTTGCTAACACTTCGATAATTTTACCGCGAACTTCTGCTTTTAGAGTGGTGATACGATCAGGTTCAGTACGGCCATACAACTCAATTGTTTTATGAATATGCTGTCCAAGTCGAGTTTCAACTTTTACTTTTGCTGTCACCTGCTTTTCATCGTGACTCGGGATTTTTGCTTTTATATCAGATTTTTGTTCGGCCACACTAGGACCAGAAGCCATCCATAAGACTAAAACGAAAGTAATTAATGCGGCAATAAGGTAAGGACGTTGTGCTAACCAACTAGAATTAGGGGTAAATTTCATCATAATATCTCCATATTTATGGCGAATATCATAGCGTGTTTTATAAAGAGGGGAGCAACTAACTTGCAACAAATTGTTAAGTTTTTTGTTAGTTTTTGTAAAATAAAGGTATGAAAGTGTAAGAAGCATTGACCAAGCTAATGACAACGCATTTTACTTTATTGGATTACTGAGTGGATTATTGAATGGATTAATAAGGTTTTACCACACTGCGAATAAAAGGTATAAAAAGAGGAGACAAAAATGCCGACAAACGGTCGGCATTTTTATTATGGCTTTTGAGCTGTCATCACAACAAAGCTTTCTACGCTAGATTGCAGTTATGACTCTATCTAGTTAGAAACTAAATAGAAAAAGATGAACCGCAACCACAAGTGGTGCTGGCATTCGGGTTGTTTACCACAAAACGGCTGCCTTCTAAGCTTTCAAGATAATCCACTTCACCATCAACAAGATATTGTAAGCTCATAGGATCTATAACCATCATAACACCCTGTTTTTCAATGGTCATGTCTCCGTCATTCACTTTTTCATCAAAAGTAAAACCATATTGGAAGCCTGAACAACCACCACCCGTAACATAGACACGTAACTTAAGTGCTGGGTTTTCTTCTTCTGTAATTAGCGATAAAACTTTACTCGCGGCAGAATCGGTAAATTTAATGGGTAATTCAGGGTTTGACATGGTGCTCTACTTAGTACAACAAAGTACGAAAAAATACGCTATAACGTGGAATGGATAACAATAAAGCTAATTATCTTAAACCTGACTAATTTAATCAAGTATTATTCGTTGCCATACTTAGACCAATTTATTAGTGTGATTGATATAAGTGCTATTGACTGACTTTCCATGACATGACTTTCTCTTTTTTGTCATATTTTTGCCAACGAGATTTAGTTAAAATGGCGGAAACTAATACCTTTTCTGGTGTGAAGTTAGCTGGCAAAGTAAATTCACCATTAATGATCTGAAAATATTGAAAGCTAAACTTCAAATCTTTCTTGTTTATCTTTGCAACGTCTTTCAGCTTAAGTTTTACCACTTTGTCTCCTTCTCTCCCTTCAAAAACCAATTCAATATAACCTTTACTATAACGACGCTTTAATTGCTGTTGCACTAAAGTTACTTGAAAATGATAGGTGTTAGAGACGTTACTGGCTTGAATTTTTACGTTTTCGACAAATAAACCGGTAGTTTGTTTTTCTGGCGCCATAACCTTTTCGTAAAAAGCTAACTGTTTTTTCACCTCAAACTGCTGCTCGGAGGCTTCTTTAAGTAAGGCTTGAGCTCTCTTATTGGCCAGTTGTTCTACTGTTAATTCAACTTCCAATGTATGAATGTGCGCTATATTTTCTTCTTGCTGTTGATAAAGCTGTTCCAACCTAAGCTTTTGTTTTTCGAGATTTGTCACTTGAAAGTGATGATAGTAATTTCCCAAGCGGTAGCCGGTAAACAAACACAGACCAATGACTGATAATAATAACAGAGCCGATTTAAAAGTCCCTAAACGCTCAATAACAACACCAAAATTTATTTTTGCTAACCATTTCATTTGTAAAGTATTATAATCCTGTAATGATAATATCAATCGCAGCAATAAGAAAACATCTAGCTTTACCAACAACATCTTGGCAAATCTGCTTACTTGCCATTATTGGTGGCTGCGCTTCAGCTTTGTTAGTTGTGCTATTTACCCTGACAATTGAACAAATTCAGCAACTCTACTTAATCAAGCGTGATGACTATAACAGTTTAGATGAGGTAAGTCGTTTTGATTTACCTATCATAGGCTCCCTCATTATCCTCTTAATTGCTTGGCTCACAGGTTATAAATATTTACGTACTGGCATTCCTTTTGTTTTACACCGATTGAAAGTTGCCCATGGCGTAATACCTTTTAAAAATACTTTGAATCAATTCTGGGGCAGCGCAGTTGCATTAGCTTCTGGTTTTTCTGTTGGTCGTGAAGGGCCCGCGGTACATCTTGGTGCCGCATGCAGTAGCTATTTAGGCAGTGTACTAAAACTACCTTATAATAGTATTCGCACTTTATGTGCTTGTGGCATCGCTGCAGGCATTGCCGCAACCTTCAATACTCCAATTGCCGCAGTAATATTTGTCATGGAAGTGATCATGCGCGAATACAAAGTTCATATCTTTGTACCCGTGATGCTCGCTGCGATCGTCGGCTCATTAATTACTCGCAGTGTTTTTGGTACCAGCCATAATTTTCAATACTTTCATACCATAGCGCTTGAGCAACACCATTACTTTTCTTTAGCTATTTTAGCCATATTATTAGGGATATTAGCCGCTGGGTTTAATAAATATCTTGTTCTAATCATCAAACAAAGCGTTAAATACCATATTGTGCCACGCTTAATGCTTGCTGCATTCATCACTGGTAGTTTAGGTTATTTGGTACCCGGTGCTATGGGTACTGGCACAACGGCAATCGATCTTTCGTTAACCAGTAATTTACCACTCGGTTTTTTAGTGAGTTTACTTGCGGCTAAATTATTAATGACTATGTTTGCCCTAGGGCTAGGTATACCGGGTGGTATTATTGGGCCCACTCTTGGCATTGGTGCTATTGCCGGCGCTTGTGCCGGAGCTATAGTGATACAAATATTACCTGGACAACACCTTGGCAGTGACTTTATTTTAATGGGCATGGCTGGCTTTATGGCTGCTAGTTTAAATGCACCACTGGCCGCATTATTAGCTGTTGTAGAGTTATCAGGTCAACTTGAGCTAGTGGTGCCCGCCATGATTGTCATCACGATCGCGAGCATAGTCTCCAGACAACTTTGTAAAAATAAATCTATCTTTACGATGCAATTAGATGCCCAAAACTTGCTTTATCGCAAGCCTCCCATTGAAGAATCATTGCAAAATATTGGCGCCTTGGCGGTAATGAAAGATAACTTATTGATTTTAGAACAAGCAAGTAATCGTACTATTATTGGCGAGTTACTTAATAGTCATGAGTCACAATTAATTATCAACAAAGAAATTGATAGCCACAATAATAAAGTAAGCAATTATTATTGGGCAGAATTTGATGCAGAGGTCAGTGATGATGAAGGTGAAGAAATTGAGCATAATCTGGCTAAAAAGTTATTAATGCACAAACTCATTCCTCTTAATCATCAAGCTACCTTGGCAGAAGCTTACTTGGCATTAGTAGAACAACGTTCAGGCGCGGTATATATTTACCAGAAAAATATTAATGACTGCATTGGCTTGGTCACTTTTGAACAACTTAGAATTTATTTGGTAGAAGGAAAACTCAATTAATGAGCACGTTTTTAATCAACAATATCCTCTGGCTTAAAGCATTTCATGTCATTTTTATGGTGGCTTGGTTTGCTGGTATCTTTTATTTACCGCGCTTATTTGTTAATCATGCAGAAACTGATTCAATTGAAGTGGCACAGCAACTAAAGGGAATGGAAAGACGTTTACTCTATTTTGTCACTCCTTTTGCTCTTTTCACCCTACTACTGGGTTTAGCAATAATTCATGCTTATGGCTCTGACTGGTTTATTGCCGCTAAGTGGTTACACATTAAATTAAGCTTAGTGATAGTGCTCTATGTTTATCATGGTTATTGTTTTAAGTTAGTTAAAACTTTCGCCCTAGATAAAAACACTCGTTCTGGGCGTTTCTATCGTATTTTCAATGAGGTCCCAGTTCTAATCTTATTTGCTATTATTATTTTGGCCTACGTAAAGCCAATGTAACTATCCTTTCATCATGACAAAATCAGGTTATTCATGCTCTATTTATATTTAGGTTATGTATACCCAAGTAACTTGAAGGTGCTCGCTTCAGGATGCCTGAGCTAATCATGCTCAAGACGTCTACTTTTATTAATGGTTATTCCCTTAAAAAAGAAGACAACGAAGTGCATGGTGGGCTCAGACATCCCCGCAGGGCTGGTTTAAAAACGATTTATACAGCGTTATTGATCTCCACAATGGAACGACCATTCTCTTCAATCAAAGCCTTGCCTAAATACGTTTTTAATTCCAGCTGAATCCGGCATCTTCATGTTGCTTGGGTATAGCTACTCAACTTTATGCAATTATCGGTGTTTTTACTAAGAACACCGTTGCCCCAAGTGCTATCTTTTTCTCTTTAATTGTCTTTGCCATTTGGTCGTTTATTCCTATATTAGGTTACGCTTTTGCTAAAGCCACCGACGCCCACGGGCATACCAATAGAGTCACTTTGCTTCTTGCTGGGATTAGTATTGCTTTAATAGAAAATGGCTTAACTTATTTCAACTTATTAACTCAGCAACAACATAATATCGGTACGGCTATCGTTTTTTTATTGTTTTTTCTCTGTGCCTTTTTACCATTAAAAATAAAAGAAACACTTAGGGATTGTTGATCTTTCGCAGTTAAATTTTGTTCACCTCTTTTTAAGAGAGTAAAACGTTTTAATCGCGGCGACTAGTGTGTAGGCTATTCATTACAACAATGCGAGGCTCTCCAATTTTACAATATTGTGCTTACGATTGATATAAGATAACTTATCTCAATATTGAGCAAATGTTAATTCATCAAATTTGCCACACTAGGGAACATTTTAATGAAGTACTTTCTATACCTTATTTTAGTCATATCGACATTTTTATCATTAGCACACGCAACGAATTCTTCTGAGTTAGATCTAGTAAAACCTAAAATTGTTGGTGGTGAAATAGCTCGCGAGGGAGATTGGCCATGGATGACAGCCTTAGTTTCTACTCAAAATGAAATATCGACCTCTTTAACTGTTGCTGGTACTCAATACAATAGTGACCCTTTTTCAAATGCCCCCTCAGGTCAAGCGACTGCCGCTATGGTTGATTGCGGTATTGGTGATACCTCATGTAATTTAGCTGAAAATAAAATTTGTTTAATTGCTCGCGGTGAAATTGATTTTTCAGTAAAAGTTGATAACTGCCAAGCCGGTGGTGGTATTGGTGCCATTATATTTAACAATACAACCGGCTCTATAAGTGGCACCTTAGGCGATAATTTTTCGGGTAACATTCCTGTAGTAGCTATTAGTCAAGCAGATGGTTTGATTTTACTTAATGAGCTAGATAGCCTTGCTACAATTAACATATCCGAACAATTCGCGATTACTCAAAGCGCTAATTGTGGTGCTAGCTTAATTGGTGATAAATGGGTTCTGACTGCCGCTCATTGTGTTGAAGGTGCCAATATAAACATATTAAAAGTTAATATTGGTGAGTTTGACTTAAGTGATGGTGCTCATAATGCCAAAGCGATTAAACATATTTATATACACCCAGATTATAATGAAGGCAGTAATTTAAATAATGATATCGCTTTAATTGAGTTGGTAGAAACAGTTGATCATTCTCCAATTAGCTTACTCGACTACGATACGAGTAAACAGTTAGCCCTTGCTAACAGCGCAGTTACCGTAATCGGCTGGGGTAATGTAAAACCTTATGGTCCAAATGATGAATCGCCTCCAAATAGCCAACCGGATGAATTACGTCAAGTTGAGCTATCTCTATTAAGTAATGAAGACTGCAAGGATATATTAGCTGACGCTTATACTGAATTAGACGTAGGCATAGAAAACAAGATCTATTCGTCAAATCAGGTTGGTATTACCGACAGCATGATTTGTGCTAATTATGTTGGTAACGATGAAAAAGGCTCATGCCAAGGTGATAGCGGTGGACCGTTAGTAGTAAATACAAATCAAGGCTGGCAGCAAATAGGGATAGTAAGTTATGGTGTTGGTTGTGCCGATGCAGACTTTCCCGATGTTTATGCCCGAGTTGGTCAGTTTACTGACTGGATTAATAGCATCACTCAAGGTATAGCCGTTGAACCTAGCCCTGACTTTGCTATTACCCCACAAAACACCGCCCAGACCCAACAACTAACCATAACTAATAATAGTAATATAACCGCAAGTTTAACTTTTACACTTGAAGCTGACAAAATGGGTAGTACCGGTTTTAGCTTAAATAGCGAAAATTGCAGCATATTAGCAGCAAAACAAAGTTGCCAAATTCAAGTTAACTTTGATGCTAAAACTGTCGGTCAACATAGGATGAAAATAATCATCGATAGTACTGATATAAATATTCCAGCCAGCTCATATTTTATAACTGCTGAGGCTATTGCTGCTAATAACGAAATCAATACTCAGTTATCCGGTGGCTCCACAGAGTTACTTTGGTTGAGCGGCGGAGATCAAAAATGGTTACTTGATAACACTGAAGCTGCAATTGTCAGTGGTGATATTAATGACAATCAGCAAAGCTCAGTAATGCTAACGTTTACTGGCGCTGGTAGTTTATCATTTGATTGGGCAGTATCTTCTGAAGAAAATACTGAGGATGCTAATGCACCGTTTGATGCTTTGTATTTAATTATTGATGGTGAGAAAGTCGACTTTATCTCTGGAGAAATCGCTTTTACCGAGGTCACCATTACAGATTTAACCGAAGGTGCGCATCAAGTGACTTGGCTTTACAAAAAAGATGAAGCTGCCAGTGAAGGAAAAGATCAAGGTTACTTAAAAAATGTTATTTTTACCCCGGTAGAGAAGCCTGTTGTTCAGCCTACTCTACTTACAGAGGAAAGCGCGAGTAAATCAAGTGGTGGTAGTGTCTATATTTCACTATTCATACTTGCCCTTGCCTGCCTTCGCCGCAGACAGCTTAGATAACCCCACTGAGTAATAATAAAGACTGTCTGACAGGTCTTTATTGTTACTCTTTCTGTGTTCACCACCATGTACCTCAGCGGTTTTTCATTCGCAAAGTCGCTATTTTATGCTATATTCTTGGCAAATTTTCTCCCTTTCAATGTAACAAATCAAGATGATGAAATTCCAAGGCAACCATATTCTATCGGTATCACAATTTGACCGTGAAGCTATAGCTAAAATTTTACAAATTTCTGCGCAAATGGCGCCTTATGCGTCAAGACAAAAACGTTGTCATGTGCTTGATGGTGCAATATTAAGCAACCTATTTTTTGAACCGAGTACCCGTACCCGTGTTAGTTTTGGTACGGCTTTTAATCTACTCGGTGGTTTTGTCCGTGAAACCGTTGGCCAGGAAAATTCCTCATTAAGTAAAGGTGAATCTTTATTTGATACAGCCCAAGTGATCAGTGGCTATTCTGATGTTATTGCTATGCGCCATCCACAAATGCACTCGGTAGAGCAGTTTGCTCAAGGAAGTAGTGTACCCGTTATTAATGGTGGTGATGGAGCGAATGAGCATCCAACGCAAGCCTTATTAGACCTTTTCACCATTCAGTCAGAGATGATGCATTTTCATAAAGGCTTAGATGACTTAAATATTGTCTTGATGGGTGACTTGAAACATGGCCGTACCGTGCATTCATTATCAAAATTACTTAGCCTATATGACAATGTAAAAGTGACTATGGTGGCACCAAAAGCCTTGCAAATGCCTGACAGTGTTATCTCAACATTAACTGACGCTGGCCATGAAGTTGTCTTAACTGAAACAATGGCAGGTAATTTATCCGCTGATGTTATCTATCAAACAAGAATTCAACAAGAGCGCTTTGCCAGTAAAGATGAAGCAGAATTATATCGCGGACACTTCAGCTTAAATAAAGATGTTTACCAAAAATACTGCCAAGAAAACACTGTGATTATGCACCCATTACCGCGTGATTCTCGCCCTGAAGCTAACGAGCTCGATACCGATCTAAATGACTTGGATAACCTCGCTATTTTTAGACAAGCACAAAATGGCGTTTTAGTACGTATGGCTTTATTCGCCTTAACGTTAGGTGTTGAAGATCAATTAACTCATTACGAAAAACCGGTAAACTGGTTCACAAATAAAAATACTTAATTAACATTATGGAGTTAGCCTGCATATGGGCTATTTCTTCGTATTATCCTTAGGTGTTGAAGATCAATTAACTCATTACGAAAAACCAGTAAACTGGTTCACAAATAAAAACGCCTAATGGCAATATTTTAGTAACGACTTTTAGAAGAAACAATTATGAATAAATCAGAACAGTTATTTGAACAAGCTCAAACTATCATCCCAGGTGGCGTTAATTCTCCAGTACGTGCTTTCAATGGCGTTGGTGGAACACCCTGTTTTATTAAACGTGCGCAAGGCGCATACATATATGATGCCGATGATAAAGAATACATCGATTATGTTGGCTCTTGGGGACCGATGATTTTAGGTCATAACCATCCAGCAATCCTTGATGCCGTTATAAATACAGCAAAAAATGGCTTAAGTTTTGGCGCACCCACTGAACTTGAAATTACCATGGCTGAAAAAGTACGTGAATTAGTTCCATCAATGGAATGTTTGCGTATGGTTAGCTCTGGTACAGAAGCAACGATGAGTGCCATCCGCTTAGCTCGTGGTTTCACCGGTCGTGACAAAATTTTAAAATTTGAAGGTTGTTACCACGGTCACGCTGACTCATTATTAGTAAAAGCAGGCTCTGGCGCATTAACTATGGGCGTACCAAATTCTCCTGGTATTCCAGAAGATTTTGCTAAACATACGCTTACGGTTAGCTATAACAACATCGAAGAAGTGAAAGAAATTTTCGCAAAATATGCTGATGAGATAGCTTGTATTATCGTTGAACCTGTAGCAGGTAATATGAACTGTATTCCTCCTGTTGCAGGTTTTCTTGAAGGCTTACGTGAGGTTTGTGATCAATACGCCAGCGTATTGATTTTTGATGAAGTAATGACCGGCTTTCGTGTTGCACTAGGTGGTGCTCAAGCGCATTATAACATTAAGCCTGATCTAACGACTTTAGGTAAAGTTATTGGCGGCGGTATGCCTGTTGGTGCATTTGGTGGTAAGCAGGAGATTATGGACTACATCGCTCCTGTAGGTCCCGTTTATCAAGCTGGTACCTTATCGGGTAACCCTATTGCTATGGCTGCTGGTTTGGCCTCATTAACTGAATTAGCTCAAGGTGAAAAGCATCAACAGCTTAGCGCCGCTACTGAAAAACTTGCTATGGGTTTTAAAGCTGCGGCTGAGCGCAACGGTATTAGTTTAAGTGTTAACTATGTCGGTGCAATGTTTGGTTTCTTCTTTACTGAAGATAAGAATACGATAACAACTTATGAACAAGCAACTCAATGTGACGGTGAAATGTTTAAACGCTTCTTCCATTTGATGTTGGCTGAAGGGGTATACCTAGCGCCATCAGCATATGAAACCGGTTTCTTATCAACTGCACACACTGATGATATTATTGAAAAAACATTAGTGGCTGTGGATAAGTGTTTCGCTCAGCTATAAGAAACTAACGCTTAGTTATATAAACTAAAAACGCTGCACGTATTACTACGTGCAGCGTTTTTTATTTTGGCTAATTCTTATTAATTTTGATTAACTATTCTTAATTTTATTTAACTTAATGCTGCGCTTTTCAATTCAACATGTAGCCAATCTAAACCATCTTGCCAACCTAAATTTAGGCCATCAAAGACTTTCAAATTCCAACCATCAATTTGACGTATCGCGGCGACATTCTCCACTGATTTTTTGCTTTCAGTATCATAAGTGACCACAGCAATTGCTTTAAGGTTGTCGTGTGAAGCCATACTTAACTTAGCCTCAAATGAAAAATCATATTGATTGATTTTATTTACCAATAAAGCAAAGTTATTCGAAAATATGTCAGCCAAAGCACGGTCATACTCTTCAGACATTTCTAAAGAAATGATAACGTCTTGGTTAACAATAACCTCTGCTATCTGCTCATTTAAAATATTAATTTTAGCAAAGCTGAGTTGGTGCTTATTCATAACATACTATCGCTTATATTTTGTACATAAGAACAACAATAGTACACCTATCTTTTTAACATAACAAATATGAAAAAATCTTATCTAATGTTTCTATAGGTTTATAGGTAATGATCAAATAATTGTACATTCACCATTTCACCAGCTTGCACCTTACCTTGTTCACTTGGCAGTATAATAAAACAGTTAGCGCTAGCTAAACTAGATAGGATCCCCGACCCTTGCGCACCGGTTGAAGAAACAACATTTTCACCAGCCTGATTCACTGAAAGTACACCGCGTTGAAAATCCATACGACCTGGTGATTTACGTAAATCGCTGCTACATTTTACCTTTAAATGTGTACGCTGTAATGGCATTGAGTTTTGCATCTTAGTAAGAGCCACTAGCGCTAATTGATGAAAAGTGACTAACGCTGAAACAGGATTACCTGGAAGTCCAAAAAACACACTGTTGGCTAACTTACCAAAAGCAAAAGGTTTACCTGGTTTCATCGCTATTTTCCAAAAACCAATTTCTCCTAATTCGTCTAAAACCGTTTTTGTGTAGTCGGCATCACCTACTGATACGCCACCAGAAGAAATCACCGCATCGGCCTGTTCATCGGCACTGATAAAGGCTGCCTTAATCGCTTCGAAGTCATCGCTAATAATGCCAAAGTCAATTAACTCAACATGAAGCGTTTTAAGCATAGCTGCCAAAACAAAACTGTTAGACTCATATATATCACCATCACGCAACGCTTGACCTGGTAATTTCAATTCGTCGCCCGTTGCTATCAAAGCTACTTTTAATTTACGGTAAACCTTAACTTCAGCCACACCCAAAGATGCTAAAACACCGATATCGACCGCTGTTATTTTATGACCACTTATTAGCACTTGCTGATCTAGCTTAATATCTTCGCCAGCATTTCGAACATGAGAGCCAAAACTTTTCTCTTGTAAAAAAGTAACTTTCTCGCCATCAACACTGATATTTTCTTGCATCTCGACAGAATCACAACAATCTGGCATTTTAGCGCCTGTCATAATTCGAATACACTCACCGGGCTGACATGCTCCTTGAAAAGGTGCTCCTGCCATAGAACGCCCAACGAGCGTTAAGGTTTTATTGGCTGCTAAGCAGTTAACTTTGAATGCATAGCCATCCATAGCAGAGTTATCATGAGGTGGCACATTTAACGGACTAGCAATATCTTGGGCTAAAACATAATGTAACGCTTGTTCAATTGGCAAGGTTAATGTCTCTGTAACAGGTGATACTTGCGATAACATATTGCTTAAGGCTTGTTCAAAAGGTAAAAGCCCTGGAGCTGAACAACAATCAGACATAAAAACTCTCTTAATGATTTTAGTAGATAAATTTCACTCTAAACTGAGCCAATTTGCAAGCCTGTTGAGGAGAAATTGATTGAATTAATATATACTCATGTTACCTCGAAATATGCGTTTCAGCGAGAATTAAAAGGCTTAGAGGCAAGGCGTTGATTGAAGAGAATGGTTGTTCCCTTGTCGAAATCAATTACGCGGCATATAAGCCTTTTAAACTCGCCCAGGGGGGGCGCCTGAGCAAATAATGCTCGTCGTTGCGTATGTAATTAAGGGAACAACCATTAATAAAATACGCGCCTTGATCATGAATCGCTCAGGCGT